>NZ_JBHZAC010000004.1:777539-813986 GCF_042753865.1 Nocardia sp. NPDC059240
GGTGTTTTGTCTTGTCTTGTCTCGAGAAGGTGATGCGTGCAGTCCGTGGGCCGGGATCGGCGGCCGACGGTAGGCGGCTCGGCGTCAGCCCTGGTCCGGTAGGGCAGGCGACGTAACCACACCTCCCCTGCCCTGCGAACGCCAGGGCCGCACCGGCCGTCCGGGGTTCACGCCACCCGTGAACCCCACTGTTGGCAACTGGAATCCACCGCCGCGCCAACTTGCTCAGCCACGTGATGACGCTGGTTGACCTTCGGCGTGCCGGTCGGATCCACACGCCGGGGCGCGATCCAACCGCAGCGGCCCGGGTGAGCCGAATCCTTGCCCATGACCACGGTTTTCCAGCCGTCGACCGAATCGTTGACCAGGGCGTGGCAGTGATCGCATGCCAGAGCGAGATTCGACAGATCGGTCGGGCCGCCGTCGGCCCAGTCGGTGATGTGGTGGACCGCGCACATCGAGGCAGGCGCATCACAGCCCGGGCGGGTGCAGCCCTTGTCCCGCGCGATCAACGCCAACCGCTGACCAGGGCTGGCGAGGCGCTTGCCCCGGCCAAGGAACAACGGGATGCCTTGCGGGTCAAGGACTGCCAGCACCGGGCGGGTGCCTGCGGCCATCCTCAACGCCTCGTTGATGGAGACGTGGCCGCCGGTGGCGGTGGACGCCACGCCCGCACCGCGCTCGAGATCGGCGAGGCTCATGGTGAGGATGACCTGGGTCTTGAGACCACGGTGGTGACCGAACGTGGCTGCAGCGCCGAAGGATTCACCGAATGCGGCTGTTGCGCCCACGGACTCGCCCCATTCCACGACGGAGGAGATATCGGTCGCGCCGACAACGCCAGCCGAGGTCGCAGGCTCACCGGCCGCAGCAATCATGCCGACGGCCGCACCGGTCGCAGCCACCGAGTTACCGGGCGCGCCAGGCACAGCCGAGGTGCCCGGTGCAGCAGTCGCGGCCACCGCGTTGCCGGATGTTCCCGACGCGGCCACCACGTGGCCACGCGTACCAGCCACAGCCACCGAGATGCCGGGCATGGCGACACGCTTGCCAGTGGACGGGACCGGCTGCAGCAGCGCGAACAGGGCGTCGTGGGTGCGCTGAGCGGTATCACGACGATCACGGCGGGCGGCGGCCTCCAGCGTCTTCGAGTCGAACGACTTCGCTGACAGGGCAAGCGGTTCGATGTCGTCGAGGTTGCACATACCCGGACGCGCGTACTTGGCGAAGAACGCATCCAGATAGGCGCGCAGCTCCGGGGTCAGCCAACCCTCGACCTTCGACATGCCGTCCACACCCGGACGCGCCAGAGTGAGACCACGACGGCGACGACGGTCGGCATCGGAGATCACCGTGCCGTCCGGATCCAGACGGGCGAGGATTTCACGGCCCATCTTGGGCAGATCATCGGGCTGACCGGTCAGGCAGTGCTCGACGAGGTGCTGTTCGGTCTCGGCGTAGGTTTCGGCCGGGAGGTCGGCGGGCAGGTGCGTCATCACCTCCACGATGTTGCGGGCGTGGTCGCGCGAGATGTCGCCTGCTTCATACGCTTCGGCGGTCGCGGAGAGGGTGTCTGCGCGTGGCTTGCCGGTGGCGTCGAGCAGCTCACCGCAGGAGCGGGCGATCTTCACACGACCGGCCGCGTCGTAACGGGACAGGCCCAGGGTTTCACGCAGGAAAGGGACCACGGCACCAGCACCACTCGACTGCGACAGACCACGCTCGCCGATTTCGATGATCAGGCGTGAATCCAGGGCGGAGAGTTGACGCTTGCAGGATTCGAGGTGCTGCAGCATCGCCACGAAATCGGGGTCGCTGATGGGTGCGAGGGTGTCGTGCAGGATGGTGGTCGAAAAGTTCTGCACTGCGGTCACCAGGGCGGTGATGCCGCAGTTGTCGAGTGATTCCCCCTTCGAATTCATGTGCTAATTCTACCGCTGAATTCAAGGGCAAGGAACCCGAAATGTCCTGTATTGCAATATAATTCCGGGCTTGACCATTCAGATCGGGTGAAGGGCAACGCATTTCGTGCAGCGATTCCACCAGTCGGGGATCGGGTGCGACCACGGGAATCCGTGGGGCAACACTCGAACCTCGGCACCGCATTCGGGGCGGCTGCTGCCGGCGGCTACCGCGTGGGCGATGGGTGGCCCGTCTGTGATGGCGGTGATGTTGGTGTAGTTTCCGAATTCGATCGGCAATGCGGGATTCGCGGCCACCAGCCTGGAGTTTCCGTGAAACCGGATTTCGTACTCCATGCCCCTAACTTTATGACGGCCGAGCTTCCGCGCGGGACGGCTGTGGTCGACAGCCGGTGTTAGGGTGCGCGGGTTGTCGAGGGGAATGTGGAGTAGGCGATGGTGCAGGATGACGACGGTGCGGGCACCGTCTTGTGGCGGCCGACCGGTCCGGAAGAGATGGAGTTGGTTCGGGAGTCGGGTTGGCGGGCTTGGCCGCCCAGGCTTCCCGAGCAGCCGATCTTCTATCCGGTGCTGAATGAGGACTATGCGATCCGGATCGCGCGGGAGTGGAATGTGCCGCACCACGGGGTCGGGTATGTGACTCGGTTCCGGGTGCAGACGGAATTTCTGGAACGCTATCCGGTGCAG
Source organism: Nocardia sp. NPDC059240 (assembly GCF_042753865.1). Classification (NCBI taxonomy): domain Bacteria; kingdom Bacillati; phylum Actinomycetota; class Actinomycetes; order Mycobacteriales; family Nocardiaceae; genus Nocardia; species Nocardia sp. NPDC059240. The sequence continues at coordinate 780,149 of NZ_JBHZAC010000004.1, forward strand.
CAGGCCGGCGGGCAGACGATCTTGGAGTTGTGGGTTCCGGCCGAAGAGCTGGACGAATTCAATGCCCATCTGATCGGCCCCATCGAGGTCGTTCACGAGTTCCGCTGACTCGGTCTGCCACTGCGCCGGCTCGGGGCTCATATCCTTGCCGGATGAGCCAATTCGATTGGGGAACGGTCGATCAGGGACTTCGAGGGCGGCGAGCGCGGTCGTTCGGGGCGGCGGCGACCACCTATGACGAGCATCGGCCGGACTATCCGATATCCGGGGTGCGGTGGGCGCTCGAACCGGTGGCCGCTGACAAGGTGCGGGTGCTCGATCTGGCGGCGGGGACCGGCAAGCTCACCGGCGTGATCCTCGCCGCGGGGGCGCAGCCGACCGCGGTGGAGCCCGACGACGGGATGCGTGCGGTCCTGGCGGACCGCTATCCCGAGGTGACGGCGCTCGCGGGAACCGCGGAATCGATTCCGCTGCCGGATGATTCGATGGATGCCGTGCTGGTGGGACAGGCGCTGCACTGGTTCGATCTGTCGCGCGCGTTTCCCGAGATCGCGCGGGTGTTGCGGCCCGGGGGTGTGCTGGCGGCGTTCTGGAACGAACCCGACGACTCCGTCGAGTGGGTGGCGGGCCTGGAACGGGTCTCGCGGTCGGATGCGTCGTTCCCACCGGCGCAGCAACCGGATCTGCCCAGCCATGCCCGCTTCTCGGCGTTCGAGACGGCGACGTTCCCCCATTCACATCGTCGCACCGTCGAATCCCTGACCTCCACCATCGGTACCCACTCCCACGCCCTCGTCATCTCGCCGGCCGATCGCGCCGCCCTGCTCGATCGGATCGCGGCCTACCTGCGCAGCCGACCCGAGACAGCCGACGGCCCGTTCGAGATGCCCTTGCGCACCTTGGTTATTCGCTCGGCTGTCACACCCCTGCCCTAGCGTCGCGAGATGTGGAGAGCACACCGCGGTTTCGCGCCGCGCACCGGTCCGCGCTGGATCATGTACTGGCCTTGATCGCCGAATCATCGTGGGGGCGTGGGCTGGTGCTGCGCGGGAGTATGACCATGGCCGCCTGGGTGGGCGAGCAGGCCCGGGAACCGGCGGATCTGGACTGGATCGTGCCGGAGCCGACCGATATCGGGTTCACCGACGCGGCGGATCCGTTCCCGTTCGTTGAAGACCTGTCCTGGGTGCAGCATTGGCCGGAGGCGGTGTTCGGGGCGGCCGGTGGCGAAATGTGGGAGGACGAGCAGCAGTTCGAGACTTTCGGGCTGCGGCCGGTGCTGCCCCCGGACGGCCTGCAGTGGGTCGATCTCACCGACTACCTGGAGAACCACACCTGGACCTCCCTGCAGGACTGTCTGATCGAGACGATTCGGCAGCGACCGGTGACTCCGGCGGGTGTGGTCCTGAGCGCCGACGGCATCGAGGACGGGTCGGAACTGGACTATGCCCTCGACTACGGCGGCACTCCGGGCCTGCGTCTGCGAGTGCCCTGGTACACGGTCGGTCCCGAGGCGATGTCCGGCCGCATCCAACTGGATTTCGCGGCCGACGAAGCCGTCTTCGACTCCCCGGTCTGGACCCTGATCCCCCGCGGTGACGGTCGCGCGCCCACCCCGTGCGTCACAGCCGGACCGGAGCTGTCACTGGCCTGGAAACTGTTGTGGTTCTACACCGATGCTCATGACGCGGAGATCTACGGCGACGGTTTCGAGGGCGGCGCAGGCAAAGATCTCTACGACGCCGTGATGCTGGCGGAGTCGCCCCGAACCCGGCTCACCCGCTCCCTGCTGCGCAAGGTATTCGGCGACAAGGCAGCGGATTTCGAGTCCGAGGACATCCTCGGGTGGAAGGTGCACTGGGATGCCTTCCAGCACACCAACCCCCACGTGACCGGCGACAAACGGGAGTGGCTCGAACGATTGACCCGAGCCCTCTCCCGCATTGCCTGACACCGGCAGCTCAGCTCTTCCCACCGGCGGAGAGCACGTGCGCCAACTCCTGCACTGCCACGCTCGCCATCACCGCCTGACCCGAGGTCGAGAAGTGGATTCGATCCGCGCTGACCAGATTGTCGCGGTCGTTGAACGGGTGATCACACATGTCGAAGACGACGGCCCCGAAGTCCGCGGCGACTCGGCGGGTGATGTCGGTCATCGTTCGAATTCGCTTGTCCCAGTCCGGATATGCGGGCACGACGAACGCCCGTCCCATGGTGAAGGTGGTCAGCAGAGCCCCGGTGTCGGCCGCGAGCCGATACATGCGCCGCATGGATCGCTCGATCGCATCGAAATCGGGCTCCCGCCGCAAGATGTCGTTCGGACCGCTGGGTAGATGCAGGAGATCCGGCCCGAACTCGAGCATGCGGTCGAACTGTTCCGACATGGTCCGATGCGTGGTGACACCGATCTCGGAGATATTGAGGTACAACAGATCCGGGTGAACCCGTCGCAGTATCGCCGCGACTCGATCCGACCAGCCCTGGTTCCGATATCCGGGCGTCGGATCCCCGACGCCCGCCGACAGACTGTCACCGACCACACCGAATCGTCGCCAGGGTGCGTCGAACAGCAGTCCGGCGGCGGTGATCTCGGAGAGGCAGAAGGGGTCGCTCTGTTCGGTCATTGCCGTTTTCAGCATCCCACTACTCCTGTTCCGACCGACGGTTCCGGGGCGTGATGCCGAATGCTGTTGCGGCACCGACAACCGCGACGACCGCGACGAACACCCACCCGTGCCGGAAGGCGATCAACATTCGGTCGGCCGCGGTGTCGAGCGACCCGAGCACCGCGATCAGCACGGCCACACCGAGCACATAGCCGAGTTGACGGGCGGTGTTCACCACCGCGCTCCCGGTGGCCGACTGGTCCGGCGGCAGATCGACGGCGGCCGAGGCAATCATGCTGGGCAACGCGAGCCCGATCCCGACACCGGAGATCACCCAGCCGGGCAGCACATCGGTGGCGTAGTGCACAGGTGTGGCGGCGGTGGCCAGCACCAGCAGCACCCCCGCCGCCAGCAGCAGGTTCCCCAGGGCCACAACGACACCCACCGGCATCCGCTTGACCAGCCGCTGACTAACGATGGCGAAGATCGGCACCATGCTCGGCCCCGGCAGAATGGCCAGCCCGGTGGCGATGGTGCTGAAGTGGGCCGAATTCTCGAGCCACAGCGCGATACTGAGGAACCACGCCCCGAAGGCGGTGCAGAACGCCAGCACGGTGATATTCGCCCAGACGAAGGTCGGCACCCGGAACAGGGCGGGCGACACCACCGGATTCGGTTGCCGCACAATCCGGATCACGAACCAGGCCACCCCGAGCACCGCGACCGTCAGTGCCGTGATCGTCGCACCGCCGTGCCACGACCAGTCGCCACTCTTCACCAACCCGAGTGACAGCGCACCGATCGCCACGATCAGCATGGCCGTCCCGAACAGGTCGGGCATGCGAGAAGCCATGCGCTCGTGCCGATTCGGCACCACCCGCACCGCCGCGACGGCCGCTGCCACGCCGACCGGCAGGTTGATCAGGAACACCCACCGCCAGGACGCCTCGACCAGCGCTCCACCGACCACCGGACCGACGGCCGCGGCGAACGAGCTCGTCGTCGCCCAGATCTTCACCGCCCCCGACACCCGCGCGGGCGGCAGCACCGTCAGCAGCAATCCCAGGCTGGCCGGGGTCAAGGCGGCCGCGCCGACCGCCTGCACCACCCGGAACGCGACCAGCGCCCACAGCGCCGGGGCCACCGCGCACGCCAGGCTCGCCAGCGTGAAAACGGCCAGCCCGACCAGGAATCCGGCCTTGCGCCCGAACCGGTCGGAGAATCGGCCCGCCGGAATCAGCAAGGCCGCATAGACGATCGCGTACCCGTTGAGCACCCAGCTGATATCCGCCAGCGACGAACCCCGGTAGGACTCACCGATTTTCGTGAAGGCCACGTTCACCACGAAGACGTCGAGCATGGCCATGAACGCGGCCGAACACAGGATCCACACGATCGCCGTCGAACGATCGCGAGTCGGGGGCGAGCCCGCCGATTCGTCCGCGGTCACGTCCCGTGCGGTAGTTACGCCATCCATCAGGCTCCCCTTCTCGTCGTACAAAAAAAGAATACGGTCGGGCGTATGTATATAGCAAGGGATGCGACCATCGGATCGAAAAACGGCATACGATCGGCTGTATGGACACTTCCGAGGCCGAGACGACCGGCGAAAGCGGTGATCGGCGATTGCTGCGCGGGGCGCGCTCACGGCTCGCGGTGACCGAGCGCGCGGTCGATATCGCCTCGACCGACGGCCTCGACGGACTCAGCTTCGGGCGACTGGCCGATGATCTCGGGGTCAGCAAGGCCGGTATCCAGACGCTGTTCCGAACCAAGGAGAGGTTGCAGCTGGCGACCGTGGAGGCGGCGCGGGCGGAGTTCCTCGACGCGGTCGTGCGGCCCGCGCAGGACTCCCCCGCCGGCGTCGCCCGGCTGCGCGCGCTCGTCGATCGCTGGATGGACTATGTCGTCGCACCGCTGTTCCCCGGCGGTTGCTTCTGGGGTGCGAACCTCCCGATCTTCGACAGCCGCACCGGCCCGATCCGGGACGAGTTGCGGCGGCAGCGACGGGAGTGGGTCGAGATTCTCGCCACCCAGTTCCGCGCGGCCCTCGCCGCCGGTGAGATCGCCCCGATCGATCCCGACCTGGCCGCCTTCCAGGTCAATGCCCTGCTGACCACGGTCAATCAGGAGCTACGCCTCGACGACGAGAACAGCGTGACCATGGCGCGCCGGATCATCGACGGACTGCTCACTCCCGCCGCCTGATTCGCGCGCGCCCTACGGCTACTGGTCGAAGGAGATGTGCAGCGAATCGGATTCGGGCAGGGTCTGGCAGGCCAGGGTCAGTCCCTGCGCCAGTTCCTCCTCGATGAGGGATTCGTTCATGAGCATGCGGGTGCGACCCTGTTTGACCGAGCAGATGCAAGTGGCACAGGCGGATTCGCGGCAGACGTACGGCGCGTCGATTCCGTGGTCGAGCAGGACGTCGAGCAGCTTCTTGGTTCTGGGCCAGGGCAGGGTGTGTGTCTCGCCGTCGATATCGACGGTGACGATGGCGGATTCGGCAGAGGCCACCGGGACCGGGCCGACCGGATCGGGATGCGCGATGGTCGCGTGCTCGAAGGGATTGTCGGTGAGGGAGCGGTATTTCTCCTCGTGAATGGATCGCTCGGACACTCGCAGCTGACCCAGCCCCTGTTTGACGGTCGAGGCGAAACCGGCTGGGCCACAGAGATATACATCGTTCCGACGGTAGGGCCGAGCCAGCCCGGCGATGCCGCGGGCGGTGGGGAGTCCGCGCTCGGATTCCAGCCAGTGCACGACGGTCAGGCGACGCGGATACCGGCGGACCAGCTCCTGCAATTGCGTGGCGAAGATGATCGATGGCCGATCCCGATTCGCATAGAGGACCGCGATATCGCCCCGGCCGAGGCGCAGCGCCGATTTGAGAATCGACATGATCGGGGTGATGCCGCTGCCCGCCGCGCACAGCAGCAGATCGCGGTTCCACGAGCGGGGCGTGAAGTTGCCGGCCGGTTCCAGAACCGTGAGGACATCACCTGCGGAAACGTTGTCGCACAACCAGTTCGAGCCGTAGCCACCGGGAGTGCGTTTGACCGTGACGGTGGGTCGTTCGTCGCCGTCGGGACTGCTCGACAGCGAATAGCAGCGGGCGACGGAACCCGTCCGCTCGCTGGGGACGCGCAGCGTCAGGTACTGACCCGGTGCATAGGTGAATCGGCCGGTCAGGTCGGTGGGGATATCGAAGATCAGCGAGACCGCGTCGGCGGTCTCGCTGATGACTTCGCGCACCTTGAGTTCGTGGGCGCGAGCATTCACCGCGGGCCTCCCCCTCTGCCCAGTACCAGCTCACCGAGCGACTGGATCCGCTCCATCGAAAGCGGTTGGGTCATCCGGCGATTCACGCCCGGCGCGATGCGCAGCATGAAGTAGCCCAACCACGCCTCGGTCCGCACCGGCACGACCGCCAGATCGAAGCGGATGGCTCGGACGACGGCCCGGGCCACCAGATCCGGGCTCATCGGCGAGAACGGCAGGCGTTCGGCCAGTTCCTGGACCTGCGCGGCGATCTGCTTGCCACGCTCCACCAGCACCGGGTCCACGCCGACCGCGATGGCGTGCTCGCCGATGCTGGTGTTGATCACGCCGGGGCAGATCGCGCTCACCCCGACGCCCTTGGGCGCGAGTTCCAGCCGCAGGCATTCGGTGAGCATCTTCACCCCGGCCTTGGACACCGAGTACGCCGCCATCACCGGGGTCGGGGTGAACGCCGCCGCGGAGGCGATGTTCACGATGTGCCCGCGCTTGCCCTCGTCGATCATGAGCCGTCCGAAGGCCCGGCAGCCGTACACGACACCGAGCAGGTTCACGCTGAGCTGCCGCTCCCAGTCCTCGGGTTCGAGGTCCAGGAACGCGCCGCTGACCAGAATTCCGGCATTGTTGACCAGCACGTCGGGCACGCCATGGTCGGCATGCACGTCGCGGGTGAACGCCGCCCAGGCATGCGGATCGGTGACATCGAGCTGCATGGCGACCGCCCGCTGCCCCTTGGACTGGATGAGTGCCACCGTGCCCAGTGCCGCGTCCTTGTCGATGTCGGACACGATCACCTGGGATCCCATGCGCGCGAACCGAAGTGCCGTCGCCCGCCCGATCCCGCTGCCCGCACCGGTGACGACGACGAGTTTCGGGTCGATGGAGTTGAGTTTCACGAGACCTCCTCGGAGAGCACGACGGGCTCCGCCACGACGGGCGCGCCGACGGTGTAGCGATACACGTCGAGATCGAAATGCCGGTTCTGCCAATACATCTCGCCGTGGGTGGACGGGCGGAACGGGGAATCGCCGTGATTGTCGAGGTAGTAGGTGTTGGACCCGTCGCAGACCGGCGTGAACAGGAAGTTCTTCTGCTGCCGGCGCAGACACCGCTGGAAGTACTCGTCGTGCACCTCCTGGCGGATCTCGACCTCGGTGGTGCCACGCTCCCTCGACTCCGCGATCACCCGCGCCAGGTGCGCCGAGGTGGCCTCGATCATCCAGATGTAGGAGCCGAGCACGAACCCGTACGGACCGGTGATGGTGAAGGAGTTCGGGAACCCCGGCACAGAAACACCCTGGTAGGACTGGTAGCGATGCTCGTCCCAGAACTGTTCGAGATCCTTGCCGCCACGCCCGCGCACCGGGAACGGCGGGATCGCGCCCTTGTCCCACAGCTTGAATCCGGTGGCGCAGATGAGCACATCGATCTCGTGCTCGGTCCCGTCCACGGTGACCACACCGCGATCGGTGATCCGCGCGATGGAATCGGTGACCAGGCTGACGTCGGAGCGGTTGAACGTCCGCAGGTAGTCGTTGGACATCGACGGACGCTTGCAGCCCAATCCATAACGTGGAGTGAGCTTCTCCCGCAGTTCCGGGTCGTCCACCTGCGACCGCATCCAGCGCCGGATGGGCGCTTCGGCCAGCTTCCGTCCGGAATTGGTGAGCCAGGTCGGCCCGACCACCATGCCGCTCATGGCGACCTCGGTGCCGATATTGCCGACCAGTCGCAGCGCGGACCGGATCCGCCGGTTGCTCAGCACCTGACGGCCGAGTGCGCCGACTTCGGCATCGTTCTTCGGGAACACCCAGATCGGTGTCCGCTGGAACACCGTCAAGTGTTCGGTCTCGTCGACGATCGCCGGAATCAACTGCAGGGCAGTGGCTCCCGTGCCGATGACAGCCACTCGCTTACCGGCCAGCGACACGTCGTGATCCCACATCGCGGTGTGCATCAGGGTGCCGCCGAAGTCGTCGAGTCCCTCGATGTCGGGCATCTTGGGCCGTTCCAGCCCGCCGATGGCCAACACGATGTATCGCGCGGTGAGGCGCTCTCCGCCGTCGGTGCTCAACTGCCACAGGCTGTTCCGGTCGTCGAACTCGGCCGCCACGATGGTCGTGTTCAACCGCAGCTTGTCGCGCAGCCCGTACTTGTCGACCATGCTCTCGGCGTAATCGCGCAGTTCGGTGCCGGGCGCGAAGATCCGCGACCAGTCCCCACGCTGCTCGTAGGAGAAGCTGTAGATGAACGACGGGATGTCCACCGCCACCCCGGGATAGGTGTTGGCATGCCAGGTGCCGCCCACCCGATCCCATTTGTCGACGATCACGAAGTCGTGAATGCCTTTGCGCTGCAGTGCGATCCCTGTGCCTATGCCGCCGAACCCGGCCCCGACCACGATGATCTCGTGGTCGGGGCGGGCGGTGGGCACACCACTGCCACCGTTTCTTCCCACTGTCATTGCCTCCGGCTCAGCCGATTCGGTCCAGCAGTTCGCCGTCCGCGCCGAACAGCTCCTGCCGCCACTGCTCGAGCAGCGCGTTGGTGTCGATGTCGTCGGGGTGGAATCCCGGCCGCATATACGGCCGCATCTCCTTGAGCAGGTCCTTCACGATGGGCCCGCGGTAGAGCCGGATCGACTGCCGCAGCACCTTCAAGGGCCGCCAACTGCGCGGATCACTGAGGATGGAGGCGAAGACGCCGAGCGCGACCACCGGGATGGTGAAGACGTACATGCCCGCCATCACGCCGATGCGGACCGTTTCAGGCCCACCGGCATTGCGGTACACGTCGAAGGCCACCGACTTGTGCTCGAGCTCCTCGAAAGCGTGCCAGTTCAACAGATTCCACACCTCGGGGTCACCCGGGATGTCCTGAATCTCGTCGGTGCCCAGCACCCGCTTGGCCAGGGTGGCCGTGTAGTGCTCGGCCGCCGCGGTCACCGCGAGATGCACCTGCCGGGGCACCGCGTTCTCGAGCGCGATCAACCCCTTCTCCCGCAGCGCGTCGCTGCCGAAGGTGAAGATCCGCACGATGGGAAAGCCGTTCACGATGAGCTGCTCGTTCAACCGCCGATGCTGCTGCCCGTGCACCGCTTCCTGGCCGATGAACCCGGCCACCCGCTTCTTGAGCACGGGATCGGTGATCTCACCGGAGAACTTGCGCACCGAGCGGATGAAGGATTCCTCGCCCGGTGGGAACGCGCCCGAGAGCACCGCGATCAAATGGGTGAGCGGGATATCGCCCTGGACGAAGTGATGTGCCATCGGTTCGGGCTCGCCGAACCGGAATCGCATGCGCCGCACCTTCGGGTAGGGCGCGAGAGTGGTGTTTTCCTGCCGACCGATCGCCATTGGTCGGTCCTTTCTTGCGATGGAGTTGTACTTACTTCAGGTGGTCGACGAGCTGACCGTCTTTCCCGAAAAGCTCACGCTGCCAACGGGACAGCAGCTCGGAGGTGTCGATGTCGTCGGGATGGAAGCCGGGGCGCAGGTACTTGGCCAGCTCCGGCATCAGGCCACGGAAGATGGGCCCGGTGAACAGCCGATAGGTCTCGCGGGCGACGCGCACCGGCTGCCGCCGCGCGTTCTCGTCCCGGCCGACCGCCACCGCCAGGCTGACGTAGGTCAGCGGCAGGGTCAGCGCGTACATGGCGAGCATGACGCCGATGCGGGTGCGTTCACTGCCGCCGACCGCGCGGAAGACGTCGAAGGCCACCGACTTGTGCTCGAGTTCCTCGAGCGCATGCCAATTCAGCAGGTTCCACACTTCCGGGTCACCCGGAATGTTCTGGATCTCGTCGCTGCCGAGCACCCGCTGCGCGAGCACCGCCGTGTAGTGCTCCGCGGCCGCGGTCATGGCCAGGTGCACTTCGGGCGAGATGCGCTCTTCGATCTGCAGCATGCGCTCGATGGCCTGCGGCGAGTCCAGCCACTTGATGGGATAACCCATCTCGACCAGCTTGTCATTGAGTTTGCGGTGCTCCTGGCCGTGCATGGCCTCCTGCCCGACGAATCCGGTGACCCGTTTGCGCAGCAGGGGATCGGTGATCCGGTCGGTCACGCGGCGGACCGAGCGGATGAAGGATTCCTCGCCGGCCGGGAAGCCGCCGGACATGCCGGCCACGAAATGGCTGTAGACCATGTCGTTCTCGACGAAGTACTTGTCGTGCGAATCGCGCTGATCGAAGCGGAATTTGATGCGACGGGCCTTCGGATAGGCCTGCGCCGGAAGGGTATTCGTCATCTGACCATCCTTGGTGCAACACTGAGTACCTAGTACTACGTGTTCGATGTAAGGTCAGTGTAGGATTGTCCCAGACACCACACAAGGGGTGGGCCGTATCGAATCGAATTACAATCTGGCGCATGGCCTCCCGTCGCGACCGCCCGGCCGAAATGAAGGGTGATGCCCGCAGCGACCGCTGGCATACCCATCGCGCCTCGGTCCGCGCCGAACTCATCGAGGCCACCATCCGCGCCATCGACACGCACGGGGCCGAGCTCTCCATCGACGATGTGGTGAAAACCGCTGGTATACCGCGTCCCAAGCTGTACCGGTTCTTCGGCGACAAGGTGGAGTTGATGGCCGCGGTCAGCGGCCGGGTACAGGAACTCATCGTCGAACGGGTCACCCCACACCTGGATCCGACCGGGCCCATCCGCGATGCGGTGCACACCGCCCTGTCCGCGTACATCGATCTCGTCGCCGAGCGCCCCAACCTTTTTCACTTCATCGTCAGCTCACAGGTGATCACGGCCTTCGGCGCGGCCCGCCTGATCGAGGACGGCCGCCCACTGTCCGATACAGTCGCCGAGTTCTTCTCCGGGGTGCTGCGACTGCGCGGCGCGAACGGCGATCACACCCAGTTCGCGGTGGACGCCATGCTCGGCGCGATCGGTCTGGGCGTACTGCGCTGGCTCAACGAACCGGTCATCACTGCAAAGGAACTCACCGACGAACTGACCGCCTTCGCCTGGGGAGCGCTCTCGGCCACCGCCGAGGCTCGCGGCCTCACCCTCGATCCCAACGCGCCCCTGCTGCCGGTCCCCCAGCTCAGCGAATAAGCCGGCTCAGCGAATGAAGCGCTCCACCATCCGGCGCTCGCTCGCGGCGTCGGCCAGCGGCCAGGTCAGCAGCGACAGCACCATCCGCACAATCCATTGCGCCGCTTCGTCATCGGGCGCGATGCCGGTGAGCAGGGTCGCGATCCGCCCCAGTTCCGGCGAGCTCGCGAACGCCCCGTCGCTGCCGCCGGCCCGACTGCCCGCGAACCCCTTGGCCAGCACCGGGTCCGAGCGCACCGCCAGCACCGACGCCAGGATCGCCTCCACGATCCGGCGCGAACCCTCGTAGCGCCGCACCGCCGCGGTCACCCGCTCGGCCACGGCCACCGCCGATTTCGCCATCACCGCGTCGAAGAGCGCGGCCTTGCCCGGGAAGTGGCGGTACAGCGTGGCGCGTGAGCAGCCCGCCGCGCCCGCCACCTCATCCATTCCCACATGATCGAATCCGCGCGTCTGGAACAGCTCCGCCGCGATGCCGACGATCCGGTCCGAGGCGATCGAACGCCGGACCCCGCCCGCCAGCCAGTCCACCCGCTGCCCGCTCGGCCCGACAGGTTCGGCCACCATACGCACTCCTCATTGGCGAAGATCCGGTCTCATCCTGAGATGCGAGGCTGGATTCGTCCAGTGGCGATTGCGCGGCGAGTGGCCGGACAGCGAGCGTCCCGGCCGATAGCCAGATTTAAGGAAATTCCAATTCAGCGTTAATTCCGCTAGTCAACACGCATATCTAGAATTGCTGAAAGTTCACCCTCTGCGTGTGAGGCTCTAGAAAGACCATGCGTGGCACCGTGCATTCACGGGCTCGAGCAATTCGACGGCAGATCTGCCATAGAGGAGACATCGCGTGGAGAAGAGTGTGGCGCGACTCGGTCGCCGCCTCGGCAAACCCACGGCCAAGGACATCACCTCAGGCATGGCGACCGGCCTGTTCAGCATTCCCGAGGGCATGGCCTACGCCTCCATCGCCGGGTTCAATCCGGTCGCGGGGCTGTACGCGGGCGTGGTGCCGCCCATCCTGGGCTCACTCACCGCCTCGACCGTCCTGATGATCACGACGCTGACCAGTGCCATAGCCCTGACCGGCCAATCCGCCATCGCCACCGCCGGACTCGACCCGCACGACGCGGGCAATATCGCCGCGCTGACCCTGCTGGTCGGCGTGGTCATGGTGCTGATGGGTGTGCTGCGACTCGGCGTGGTGATGAGCTTCGTCTCCAACGCAGTCATGGTCGGGTTCTCCACCGGCATCGCGCTGCAGATCATGACCGGTGTCTTCAAGGACGCCACCGGGTACAAGCCGCCGGGGCACAACAAGCTTGTCCAGGTATGGAATTGGCTGACCGGGATCTCGCACTGGCAGTCCGCGGCCACCTGGGTCGCCATCGCGACCGTCGCGGTATGGGCGGTCGCCCGGCTGATCCCCAAGATCGAGGCGCTGGCCCTGCTGGTCGCCATGGTCGTGGTGAGTGTGGCCGTCGCGATCCTCGGCACCGATGTCGAACTCGTCTCCGATATCGCCCACATTCCCGGCGCACTGCCCGGACTGTCACTGCCCAACTGGGGTGCGATGCCGCACCTGGCCGCCGGCGCGCTGTCGGTGGCGCTGGTCGCGCTGGCCCAGGCCGCCAGTGTCGCGCCCTCCATGCCGAACCCGGACGGTAGCCGGTCATCGGTGAACGCGGACTTCACCGCGCAGGGCATTGCGAACCTGGGTGGCGGCCTGTTCTCGGCCCTGCCCGCGGGCGGCTCGCTGTCACGAACCGGTGTCGCGGCCGGGGTGGGAGCCCGAACCCGCTGGGCCGGAGTCGTTTCCGGCGTGTTCCTGGCCCTGGTGGTGGTCACCTGCGGCAGCCTGGCCGAGCGCATTCCGATGCCGGTCATCGGCGGGCTCATCCTGGTGGTGGGCGCGGAACTGGTGTGGGGCAAGGTCAAAGACATCGAATTGGTGTGGCGCACCTCGAAGCTGTCCACCGCGGCCCTGATCGCCACCTTCGCCGCCACCACCCAGTTGCCGTTGCAGCAGGCCATCGTGATCGGCGCGGTGCTGTCGCTACTGCTGTACTGCGTGCAGGCGGCCCGGCAGATCGAGCTGGTCGGCCTCGCCCGCGACGCAGCCGGGAACTGGCGGACCACCACTGTGCCGCAAGCGCTTCCGCCGCACACCGTGACCGTCATCGACTATCGCGGTAGCAGCTTCTTCGCCGAGCTCCCCCGGCTGGAATCCGCGCTGCCCGACGTGTCCGGGGCCCGCGACGCGGTGCTCGTGCTGGTGTTGCGCGCCATGCCCGACATCCCGTCCTCGGCCATCCTGCGCCTGCTCGAGCGCTACAACCGCGAATTGCACGACGCCGGAGGGCGACTCGTGCTGGCGGGCGTGCAACCGGAGCTCGCGGAAGTCATGAAACACACCGGGCTCCTCGACGAGCTCGGACCCGACGGCGTCATCGAGACCGAGCCCGAGATCTTCGGGCCGGTCACCAAGGCCGTCGAACTCGGAACCAACTGGATCAACAGTCGACAAACCCAACAGTGAGGTGGTCATGACAGCAGCACCCGTGGATCGCACCGATTTCGACAATTCCGAACGCGGTTTCATCGCCCGGCTCTCCCCCGCGGTCATTCCCGGCAAGAACGGCGGCGTGGCCTACGACGCCGACTCCTTCGACTTCCTGCAGGCCGAGGGTGCCGACACCGTCACCCCCAGCCTGTGGCGGCAGTCCCAGCTGACCGCCATCCACGGCCTGTACCAGGTGTGTGAGGGCGTGTATCAGGTTCGCGGCCTGGACATCTCGAATATGACCCTGATCGAGTCCGACAATGGCGTCATCGTGGTCGACCCGCTGGTGAGCGCCGAGACCGCCGCCGCGTCGCTGGCCCTGTACCGCGACAATCGCGGCGAGCGCGCGGTGACCGCGGTGATCTACACCCATCCGCACGCCGACCACTTCGGTGGCGTGCTCGGGGTGGTCGACGCCGATACGAAGGTCCCGATCATCGCACCCGAGCACTTCATGGAGCACGCGATCTCCGAGAACGTCTACGCCGGTACCGCCATGCTGCGGCGCGGCGGCTACTACTCGGGATCGACCCTGCCCCGCGATCCACGCGGCCTGGTCGGCATGGGCTTGGGACCGGTGGCTTCGTCGGGCGAATTCGGCCTGCTCGCACCGACTCTCGACATCACCGCCACCGGCCAGGAGGAAGTGATCGACGGGGTGCGGTTCATCTTCCAGATGACGCCGGGCACCGAGGCCCCCGCCGAGATGAACTTCCTGCTGCCCGACCGCAATGCGCTGTGCATGGCCGAGAACGCCTGCCACACACTGCACAACATCCTCACCCTGCGCGGTGCTCAGGTGCGTGACTCCCGCATGTGGTCGCGCTACATCGCCGAGGCGCTCGAGATGTTCATCGACCGCGCCGATGTGGTGTTCGCCTCGCACCACTGGCCCACCTGGGGCCGCGACAACATCTTGGAATTCCTTACCCAGCAACGGGATACGTACGCCTACCTGCACGATCAGACGGTGCGGCGGATGAACCAGGGCGAGATCGGCACCGAGATCGCCGAGGACTTCCCGCTCGCCCCGGAGCTCGCGGCCCAGTGGAACAACCGCGGATACTACGGCTCGATCAGTCACGACGTAAAGGCCATCTATCAGCGCTATCTCGGCTGGTACGACGCCAATCCGGCACACCTGTGGCAGCATCCGCCGCAGGCGCAGGCCACCCGCTACGTGCAACTGCTCGGCGGTGTCGATGCCACCGTGGCCAAGGTGAAGGAATTCGCCGACCAGGGCGATCTGCGCTTCGCGGCCGAGTTGGGCAGCCACGCGGTCTTCGCCGATCCGTCCCACACCGGGGCCAGGCAGACCTTGGCCGAGGTCTACCAACGGCTGGGCTTCGGCTCCGAGAACGCCACCTGGCGCAACTGTTTCCTCACCGGCGCACAGGAGCTGTTGCATCCCGTGGCCTCGACGCCGCTGACCGCGAGTCAGGCGGTGGCGCTGGCCATGAGCATCACGCAGCTGTTCGACACACTCTCACTGAACGTGGTGGGTTCCCGGGCGTGGGCGGAGAAGTTCAGCATCGCTTGGCATTTCACCGACAGCGGCGAGAACTACCACATGGAGTTGAGCAACGGTGCGCTCATCCACCACCCGGCCACCCGCAAGCGGGACACCGACCTGGACATCACCCTCACCAAACTCGGTCTGCTGCAACTGATGGCCACGGGTTCGTTCGACGGCCTGCAGACCAGCGGCGACACCGGGGTATGGCAGCGGTTGACCGGCCTGCTCGACAAGGCCGACCCGAACTTCGCGATCGTCACCCCGTAGGCCCG
The DNA here is from genome assembly GCF_042753865.1 of Nocardia sp. NPDC059240. NCBI lineage: Bacteria > Bacillati > Actinomycetota > Actinomycetes > Mycobacteriales > Nocardiaceae > Nocardia > Nocardia sp. NPDC059240. Next base: position 795,451 of record NZ_JBHZAC010000004.1, read on the forward strand.
CAGACGTGAACCCCGCCCCGAATACCGAGGCCACCGGTCGCAAGCGTTCCATCGAGGCCACGGGTTTCACCGGAATCGCCTTCGCACTACTGGCATTCGTCTCACTGGCCCTCTTGCGCGGTATCCCGGGCTGGGGAACCGAACCCGCCACCCTGGAACAATGGTTCCGGGTGGCGGGCAATCGGACTCGGCTGATGGCCATGGTGCTGATCGCGACCGTGGCCTCGATCGCGCTGCTGTGGTTCATCGGCGCGATCCGACGCCGGATCGGACCGCACGAGGACCGGCTGTTCGCGACCGTATTCCTCGGCAGCGGACTGATTTTCATCACCGTCCTGCTGACCGCCCTGGCCGTCTTCGCGGTCCCGGCCACCCTCGCTCAACAAGTGAACGCCGAGACCGCCGCCCACGCCTATCCGCTTTGCTACGGGCTGGGCATGAATCTGATGACCATCGTCGCACCGCGCATTGCGGCGGTCTTCATGCTCTCGCTGTCGAACCTGGGCCGCCTGACCGGCGCGTTCCCGAAATGGCTGACTGTCCTGTCCACGGCCACCGGCGTTTTCCTGCTGGTCGCGGTGACGGCCTCGGTGCACATCGCCTGGGTCATGCCCGCCTGGTGTCTGGTGGTCGGCGCGGCCATCGTGTGGCGGCGCAAGCAGTTGACGGCCGTCTGACGGGTTTCAGGGCGCGGTCAGCAGCGGCTGCAGATACCGAATCGCGTAGTCGCGCAACTGATCCTCGGAATCCAGTCGCGGCGGGGCATCGGGCGTCAGCACCAGCGAATGAATCAGCCGCACGATGGTGGAGGCGTAGAACTCGGCCTGATCGCTTCCGGTCAGGCCGAGTTGCGCACGGCCCTCCTGAACCTGGGCCGTGACGAAAACCGTTGCGATGCGCAGGATGTCCCCGGCCTCGAGGGTGAGCCAGCTCAGCACCTCGTCCTTGTCCACCACGAAAAGCCTGCGCAGCAAGGGATGGTCGCGCAGGGTCGTGACGGTCACGACGAAGCCGCGGCTGTGCCGCTCCAGCGGATCCGCGATATCGCCGATGCGCTCCTCGATCTCGGCCAGGGTCCGGCGCACCTCGTGCGAGAAGGCGGCCCGGGTGATCTCGTCGCGCCCGCCCATCCGGCGGTAGAGCGTGGCCCGGTTGACCCCGGCGCGTTTGGCGATGTCGTCGGCGCTGGTGCGGCGGATGCCGACCAGTGCGAACTGTTCCAGCGCGGCCTCTTTGATGCGTGTGTCCACGGCATCGTCGGGCTCGGCGACCGTGAGCAGGGCCTGTAGCGACAAGGGTGATTCCACCGACCGCACCTCCTGATCGGAGTCTAGCCGTACGCAACAGTGCGACACAATTTGTCGCACAGTCTTGCGACAAAGAGAGATAATGTGTTGCACTATCCACGCAGGAGTTCCCAATGACGTGGAGGCCGAGCCATGACCAGCGCCGCAGAAACCGAACAGCCGACAACCCCGCCCCAAGGCGCACCCCTGGGCCCCGGCTCACTGCTGTGGAAATACTTCGGCGATCAGCGGCTCAAGCTGTTCTTCGGACGCTCCGGCACCCTGCAGAACATGCATCCGGCGGTTTCCGCGGCGCTGCAACAGCATTCGAACTTCTTCGACGACCCATGGGATCGACTGCTGCGTTCGGTGCCGAAGATCGAGGACTCCATCTACGATCCGCCGGAATCCGAGGCGGCCGTCCGGGTACGCGACTACCACCGCGACCTCAAGGGCATCGACAGCCACGGAAACCGTTATCACGCACTGCGTCCCGACATCTTCTGGTGGACGCACGTCACCTTCGTCGAGAGCGTGATGACCATGAACGAGGTCTTCGGGACGCCACTCACGCCCGATCAGAAGCAGCAGCTGTGGGCCGAGGGCATCACCTGGTGGGAGCGCTACGGGTTGTCGATGCAACCGGTGTTCGGGACTCACGAAGAGTTCCAAGCGTATTGGGACCACATGCTCGCGCACGAACTCGAATCCAACGCGACCACCGACTTTGCCCTGAACGCCGCCACCACCCCGATCCCGCCGGTGCCAGGCATCCCCGAATGGGCCTGGGCGGTGATTCGGCGTCCGTTCATGGAATTCAATGTCTGGCTGCTCGCGGCACTGATGCCCGAACGCGGCCGCGAAATCCTGGGCCTCGAATGGAATCGACTGGACGAGTTCGGTTTCCGGGCCCTCGCGGGCGCGGTCCGGACGACCTGGCCGCTGCTACCCCGGCGACTGCGCTACGACCCGCGCGTCTACCGCAAGATCCGGGCCGCCGAAAAGGGTCTCAGCTAGCGGCCATTTCACGCTGCACGGTGGTGGTGATCTGCGCGGATGTGAGGATCATGGCCACCAGGAAGTCGACGAGCTGGGCGCGGTCGATGTCCAGCTCACCGCGCAGCCATTCGATGAGGATCTCCAGGCCGCCGTGAGCGACCGTGCGGGCGGCGAGCCGGGCATGCATGCCCTCGACGGCGGCGTCGCCGAGCAGCTCACGGCCTTGGTCCAGCATGACCTCGGCGACCACTCCGACGAGATCGGTTCTGCGCTGCCGCAATTCGTCGGTGGTCTGCATGTCAATGGCCAGGCGGCGGCGGGCCGGGTAATCGGCGATGGCGGTCACCCCGGCCTCGACGACGGCGCGCAGGCGGATTCGGGTATCAGCGGGCGCGGTGGCGATGACGCCCATAACGGCGGCCACGACCTCGGCGAGCTGCTCGGCGACCAGTTCGTACAGCAGGCGGTCGACATGACCGTAAGCCTCGTAGAAGTAGCGGTCGTTGAGCCCCGCGCGCGTGCACAGCGCACGCACCTTGAGGCCCGCGATGCCCTCCTCGGCAATGACCTCGAGGGCGACCTCACGCAGTTGTTCGCGCCGCTGGGCCCGGCGCTCGTCGGCGCTGAGTCCGGCGTATCGGCCACGGGGTGTTTCCACGATTCCGCCCTGTCTGTTGCCTTGCCGCTCAGTTTGGTGAAGACTATCACCAAAGTTCTGGTGAAGACCTTCACCAGAGACTAGGCACACACAGGAGCTGCCCGATGACGCGCACTCGACCCTCGACGATTCCGACTCGCCACCCCGAGGATCCGGCCGCCGTGCCGGTGCTGGGGCCGATGGCCAGGATGATGCGCATGCGGCCGCCCAACGATGCCGAATGGGCCGCCATGGGCGAGGCCCTCACCGTCGGGGATCGACCCATGGACGAGCTGGTGGAGTGGATGTACACGGCCGGGATGGGGAAGGTGCGGCCGCTGTTCGATCAGGCGCTGGAACGCGGGATCGACAGCGTTCCGGACGCACCGGAACCCTTGCGGGCCTTCTTCTCCCAGGTGGAGAACCCGCCCGCGTGGGTGGACTGGAAACGGATTGCCTTGGGCGAGCGCATCTTCCAGGCCGCCGGGCTCGACGGCATCTACATGGCGCGCGACGTTCCGTTCCTCGGCGGATTCGTGGCCTCCGGCATCAACCGCACCCTGATGCTCACCAATACCGGCAAGAGCGGCGCGACCGGCGGCGGGCAGCGCTTCGCCGAGACCATGAAGTGGGCGCTCGACGTCATCTCCGACGGCGGAATGCGACCCGGCGGCAAGGGTTTCCGCTCCACCCTGCACGTGCGGCTGATCCACACGTTCGTGCGCCGCCACGTCGCGAACCTGCCGGAGTGGAACGCCGAGGAATGGGGCGTGCCGGTCAATCAGACGGATATGGCGGTCACCATGCTGGGCGCGCTCTACGCGCCGGCGCTCACCGGCATGATGATGGGCAATGTCTTCACGCCCAAGGAACTCGATGCCATCGTGCATCTGACCCGCTACGTCGGCTGGGTCATGGGCATCGAGGAGCGCTATCTGCCAACCGGTTTCCTGGATGCCACCAAGCAGCTCTACCACTACCTGACCGTCCTCACCGCGCCCGACGAGACCAGCATGGAATTGGCCCGGCCCATGGCCGAGGACCCCTTGACCTGGCATTACCAGCATCTTCCGGCGCTGCGCCGCAGAATCGCCTGGGCCCAGCACCTTTCGATCAGCACGGCTTTCCTGGGCCGCGGACGCATGCGCGAACTCGGGCTGCCCGGCTTTATGCCGCCCTGGTATCCGGTGGCCAAGTTCCCGGTCAATGTGGTCCGTTCGGGCGTGGGCATCCTGGTCCCGGGCTGGCGCACGCGGCAGGCCCGCGCGGGTCTGCGCGCCCAGCACGCCTTCATCACGACCCTGATCGGGCCGAAGGACGGCGGGGCGATCGGCGGGTCCGTGAACTACATAGGCCACGCGGCCTGAGTTTCTTACCGGCGGGTAACGTTCGCCGGGTAGCCCCCTGATGAAGGAATTCGGTCAATGAGCTTGCCACCCATCCTGTCCTCTCGCCTGCGCTTGCCCGCGGTCGCTTCCCCCATGTTCATCGTGTCCGGGCCCGAACTGGTGATCGCCCAGTCCAAGGCGGGCATCGTCGGTTCGTTCCCGTCTCTCAACGCGCGGCCGCAGTCGCTGTTCAAAGAGTGGCTGGTGCGGATCAACGAGGAGTTGGCCAAGCACGACGCCGACAATCCGGAGCAGCCGTCCGCGCCCTACGCGGTGAACCTGATCGTGCACAAGAGCAATGACCGGCTGGAAGAGGACCTGGCCACGGTCGTCGAGCACCGGGTGCCGATCGTCATCACCTCGCTGGGCGCGCGGCCGGACGTGAACGAGGCAGTGCACTCCTACGGCGGCATCGTGCTGCACGACATCATCAACAATGTGTTCGCGCACAAGGCCGTCGAGCGTGGCGCGGACGGCCTCATCGCGGTGGCGTCGGGCGCGGGCGGCCACGCTGGCACCCAGTCCCCTTTCGCGCTGCTGTCCGAGATCCGCGAATGGTTCGACGGCCCGCTGCTGCTGTCGGGGGCAATCGCCCACGGCCGCAATATCCTCGCCGCCCAGGCCGCGGGCGCGGACCTCGCCTACATCGGCTCCGCGTTCATCGCCACCGACGAGGCCAACGCAGTACCCGGCTACAAGCAGATGATCGTCGACTCTGCCGCCGCCGACATCGTCTACTCCAACCTCTTCACCGGCGTCCACGGCAACTACCTGCGCGGCAGCATCACCGCCGCCGGCATGGACCCCGACAACCTGGCCCAGTCCGACCCGACCGCCATGGATTTCGGCACCGGCGAATCGGATCCGTCCACCCCCGGCGCCAAGCCGTGGAAGGACATCTGGGGCTCCGGCCAGGGCATCGGCGCGGTCGACCGCGTCGGCCCGGCCGCCGACCTGGTCGAACGCCTGATCCGCGAATACGACGAGGCCAAGGCTCGCCTGCTGGCGCTCTGACCGGCAGGACCGAACCACCGCGAAGGGCGGGCGCATTCCGCGCCCGCCCTTCGCTTTTCAGGAGTCCGCGGACGTCTTCAGGTTTTCGTTGAAGCCGACCAAGGGCAGCCGCAACGCCGCCGGAGCGGTGGGCGGTACGACCGGACTGCGGGGTGCGGTCGGGGTGATGCGCTGGTAGGCCGCGCCCAGATCCGGGCGGGGGTCGGGCTCACCCTTGTTGGGCCACAACGAGACTGCGCGTTCGGCTTGGGCGGTGATGGTGAGGGAGGGGTTCACGCCGAGGTTGGCGGAGATGGTGGAGCCGTCGATGATGTGCAGGCCGGGGTGGCCGTAGAGGCGGTGGTAGGGGTCTACGACGCCGGTGTCGGGGGTGTCGCCGATGACGCAGCCGCCGATGAAGTGGCCGGTCATGGGGATGTTGAGGATGCCGGAGCTGGCGCCGATGGGGATGCCGTCGATGGCGTCGGCGACGCGGCGGGCGACCTCGTGCCCGGCGGGGACCCAGGTCGGGTTCGGTTGGCCCTCACCTTGTTTGGTGGTCATGCGGCGGCCGAACAGGCCACGTTTGGTGTAAGTGGTGATGGAGTTGTCCACCGATTGCATGACCAGCAGGCCGATGGTCCGTTCGGACCAGTGGCGCGAATTGTGCACGCGGACAGCGTCTCGAGGGCGGCGACGGGCCGCGCGCAGCCACAGCCGCCAGCGGGGAATGTCGCCTTCGTCGTCGACCATGAGGGTGCTCATCACGCCGAAGGCATTGCTGCCCTTGCCATAACGCACCGGCTCGACATGGGTGTCGTGGTCGGGGTGGATGGAGGAGGTGATCGCCACGCCCTTGGTGTAGTCGGCGTGCTCGTCGCGACTGCGCACGCCGAGCAGCTCCTCGGAATTGGTGCGCGACAGATAGCCCAGCCGGTCGGAGATCCCCGTGAGCGAGCCCTTGTCGCGCAGCCGGTGCAGCAGCCGCTGGGTCCCGAGCGCGGCAGCCGCGAAAACCACGTGCTCGGCCGTGAATTCGTGGCGCTGTCTGCGGAGGAATCGGCCGGTGCGGACGGACTCCACCGCGTAGCCACCGCCGGACAGCGGCCGGACGTCGGTGACCGTTGTCAGCGGATGCACTGCGGCACCTGCCTTTTCGGCCAGGTACAGGTAATTCTTGACCAGGGTGTTCTTGGCATTGTGGCGGCAACCGGTCATGCATTCACCGCAGTGGGTGCAGCTGCGCCGATCCGGGCCGACACCGCCGAAGAACGGATCCGGAACATCCTCGCCCGGGCGGCGGCCGGGCCCGCCGAAGAAGACGCCGACCGGAGTCGGTCGGTAGGTGTCACCGATTCCCATGTCTTCGGCCACCTCCCGCAGCACGCGGTCCGTGGGCGTGGTGGCCGGATTCGCGGTCACGCCCAGCATGCGTTTGGCCTGGTCGTAGTGCGGCGCGAGCTCGTCCTTCCAATCGGTGATATGCCCCCACTGGCGGTCGGCGTAGAACTTCTCCGGCGGCTCGTAGAGCGTGTTCGCGTAAACGAGGGATCCACCGCCCACGCCCGCACCGGCCATCACGAAGGTGTCCTTCAGCAATGCCAGCCGCTGAATTCCGAAGCAGCCCAGCGCCGGCGCCCACAGGTAGCGCCGCAGCCGCCACGAGGTCTGCGCGAACTCGTGGTCCTCGAAGCGCCGGCCGGCCTCCAGCACGCCGACGCGATAACCCTTCTCGGTCAGTCGCAGCGCGCTCACGCTGCCGCCGAAGCCGGAACCGATGACGAGGACGTCGTAGTCGAATCGCATTGCTACTCCTGGGATGCGGCGACCGGAACGAGCCGGTAGTCGGAGGGATTCAGGCGGCGGGTCTCGAGCCGGTAGCCGGTGACGGTGCCCGGCCAGTTGTTGGTGACGCGCCCGGCGTCGTTGCGATACCAGCTGGTGCAGAAGTTCCACACCGAACGACCCAGGCGGCCTTGGATTCTCGCGTCGTAGCCCGCTTCGACCTCGGGACGAACCTCCAGCACCCGCCCGGGGCGGCGCGCCAGCAGCTCCACGGCCTGTCGGACGTAGCGGGTCTGGGATTCGATGATGTGCACGATCGAGCCCGCACCCAGATTGGTATTGGGCCCGTAGAGCAGGAACAGATTCGGGAACCCGGTCACGGTGATGCCCTTGAAGGCCCGTGCGCCGTCGGCCCATTCGTCGTGCAGCTTGCGGCCCTGGCTGCCGGTGACGGTCATCGGCCACAGGAATTCGGTGCCCTTGAACCCGGTGCCGTAGATGATGACGTCGACCTCGTGCAGGGTGCCGTCGGCGCTGCGCACGCCGGTCGGGGTGATCTCGGTGATGCCGCCCGTCTCCACGTGCACATTGGGCTGCGCGAGCGCCGGGAAGTAGTCGTTGGAGAACAATCCGCGCTTGCAGCCGGGCGGGGCGTCGGGAGTCAGCTTGGCGCGCAACACCGGATCGGTGACCTGCTTCTCCAGATGCCGGGTGCTGATCCGGCTGACGATCGGCCGGATGGCCGGAATGTCCACGATGCTCAGCGATACCGTTTCGCACAGCGCCCACCAGGCCAGCCGCTCGGCCAGCAGCACCGACGGCACACGATCGAACAGCGCCTGGCGGATAGGGCCGTAGTCGGTGTCGGGCTTGGGCAGGATCCAGGTGGCCGAACGCTGGAACAGCGTCAGCGCGGCCACCTCGGATTGGATGGCGGGCACGAATTGGATTGCGCTGGCGCCGGTTCCGATCACCGCCACCCGCTTGCCGCGCAGGTCGACGCCGTGATCCCAGTCGGCCGAATGGAAGGCTACGCCCGAAAAGCTCTCGGCCCCGGGGATATTCGGTACCGCCGGACGCGACAGCTGGCCCACCGCCGACACCACGAGGTCGGCCGTCAACTCGGTCCCGTCGGCGATCCGGACCGTCCACTGCCCGGTGGCATCGTCGAATTCGGCCGCGGTGACCTCGGAGCCGAACCGGATCTGCTCGAGCAGCCCGTACTTCTCGGTCAGCCCGCGCAGGTACCGCTGGATCTCGGCCTGCGGCGCACACCGCTTGGACCAGGACGGGTTCGGTTCGAAGGAGAACGAGTAGAGCGGTGAGGGCACATCGCACTCCGCGCCCGGGTAGGTGTTCTCCCGCCACACCCCGCCCACGTCGTCGCCGCGCTCGAGAATGACGAAGTCGTCGATGCCGGCGCGCCGCAATTCCAGCGCCATGCCGATGCCGCCGAACCCGGTGCCGATGATGACGATCGACGGGCTGCCGTTCATGCGTCCTTCTCCTCACTGCGATGTGATCGGATTCGACGCTACGACCTGGGGTTATCCGACCATGAAAGAGCGACGGCCAGAAAATCAATACTTTCGGCCATAATGGCAGGATGAGCACGGTCGAGGAGCCGGACGTCCGGACCTGGAACTTCCCGCGCGGCACCGCCAGCGTCGCGGTCATGACCGAGTTCGCGGCCGACCACGGCGTGCCGATCGCGCGCATGCTCGCCGGTACCGGCCTCACCGAAGGACAGCTCACCGACGCCGAGGCCCAGATTCCCGCCGAGACCGAACTCGCCGTGGTGCGCAACCTGCTGCGCGAGCTACCCGGCCTGCCCGCGCTCGGTGTGGAGGTGGGCCGCCGCTACCGGATCAGCACCTTCGGCATCTTCGGCTACGCCTGCGTCACCAGTCCCACACTGCGCGAGGCGATCTCGCTGGCGCTGCGCTACTACCGGCTCGGATTCGCCTTCTGCACACCGATCGTGGAGTCACGACCGCGCGAGGTGGTGACCTGGATCCACCACGACACCGTGCCCGCCGACGTGCAGCACTTCCTGGTCGAGCGCGACATCGTCGCCATGCACCGGGTGATGAGCGATCTGCTGGGGGCGCGTGTCGACTTCAGCCGCGCCGAATTCGGTTACCCGGACCGCGATTCCGGAGCACGCTTGGAATCCCTCTTCGGCGCGCAGCCCCGATTCGACCGCCCGCACACCGTTTTCGGCATCGACCCCGACCTGCTCGCCCGCCCACTCCCCCAGGCCAACCAGCCCACCTGGGCGGTGTGCGTGGCCCAGTGCCGCGACCTGCTGCACCGCCGCAGTGCGCGCACCGGCATCGCCGCCGAAGTCCGCGACCGGTTGCTACCCGGATCCGGCGCAACGGGTTTCGCAACCCCACCCACTCTGGACGCCGTCGCCCGCGATCTCAATGTCAGCGCCCGCACCCTGCGCCGCCACCTCGAAGCCGCGGGCACCTCCTACCGGGCGCTCCTCGACGAGGTTCGCCACACGCTGGCCGAGGAGATGCTCACCGCCACCCCACTCTCGGTGGACGACATCGCGATCCGCCTCGGCTACGCCGAAGCCACCCCGTTCATCCACGCCTTCAAACGCTGGACCGCCACCACCCCCGCCGCTTACCGCCGCGCGCAACGTCACGGCTGAAATCAGTCCGATTCCAACGCTGTCCGAATTCCGCCGAGGGCCCCATCATTCACGTGCTGTACTGCGCGTTTATACCTGGAGGCCCCTGGTGAACAGTCCTGATCCCGCGCCGGAGACATCCGGTGCCCGACCTTCGTGGCCGGACGCCCTCGGGCGTCTGGGCGCCGACTGGTGGTCGGTGATCGTGTCCGGCGTCGTGGTCGCGCTCGCCGTGTTCGACGTCCTGCCGAAGATTCCGTGGTGACCTCATGAGTGATATCAGCACCCCCGACCTGACCAAGACCTCGACCGAAACCAGCGGCGACGACGAGGCTTTCGACGAACCCTCCGGTCCCCTGACCCTCGCCCGCCTGCTGAGCTACGTGCCCGGCGTCCTGCTGCTCATCGCGGTCGGCCTGCTCGGCAAGTACGCCGAGATCTGGTGGCTGAAGATCGCCAAGCACGAGCACTGGACCGTCCCCGATATCGAATACGTGCTGTGGGCCATCCTGATCGGCCTGCTGATCACCAATACCGTCGGCCTGCACCCGATCTTCAAACCGGGCATCGGCACCTACGAGTTCTGGCTCAAGATCGGCATCATCGCGCTGGGCGCGCGCTTCATCCTCGGCGATGTCGCCAAGCTGAGCGGGACCAGCTTCATTCAGATCCTGGTCGATATGACGGTGTCGGGCGCGATCATCCTGGTGGTGGCCCGCTATCTCGGCCTGTCCGGCAAGCTCGGATCACTACTGGCCATCGGCACCTCGATCTGTGGCGTCTCCGCGATCATCGCCGGCAAGGGTGCGATCCGGGCCCGCAATTCCGATGTCTCCTATGCCATCGCGGCCATTCTGGCGCTCGGCGCGGTGGCGCTGTTCGCGCTGCCGCCGCTGGGTCACGCCATCGGCCTGAGCGATCACGAGTTCGGGCTGTGGGCGGGTCTGGCCGTCGACAACACCGCCGAGACCACCGCCACCGGCTACCTGTTCTCCGATGAGGCGGGCAAGATCGCGGTACTGGTGAAGTCGACCCGCAACGCGCTGATCGGGTTCGTGGTGCTGGGCTTCGCGGCCTACTGGGCCTCGCGTGGTGAGGCCGACGCCATCGCACCGGGCCTGCGCGCCAAGGCGTTGTTCGTGTGGTCGAAGTTCCCGAAGTTCGTGCTGGGCTTCCTGGCCGTGTCGGCGCTGGCGACCGTGCACTGGATCGACAAGGCGCAGGTCGCCAATCTGGGCGCGGTATCGCGGTGGGCGTTCCTGCTGACCTTCGCAGGCGTCGGGCTCAACACCAACATCCGCGAGCTGGCCCGCACGGGCTGGCGTCCTCTGGTGGTCGCGGTGGTCGGTCTGGTGACAGTGGCCGTGGTGTCGCTGGCCCTGGTGCTGTTCACCTCCCGCGTCCTGCACTGGGGCATCGGGAACTGAGTTCCGAACCGACAATCCGGGAATCCCTTCGGATTCCCGGATTTCGTCGTATCAGGCCCCGCGCTGCAGTTCGAGCGTGCGGAACTCGGCGAAGCGGTCGGCCAGGAACCGCATGGCCGGACCGGCGAAAGCCAGTGCGCCGCCGATGTGTTCACGGCCCTGCATGGTGAGCATGGTGACGTCCGCGCCCAGCGCTTTCCATTCCTCGGCCAGTCGCACGGCCTGCGGATACGGAATGATCTGTTCGCTGGTGCCACCGGCCACCAGAACGGGTGCGGCGGGAGCGATTCCGCCCAGCCGGTTCTCCAGCAGCCGCGCCTTCACCTCGGGCACCTCGAACGGCGGGCGATGGGTGTAGGTGGAGACCTTGGTGGGCACGACCAGGCCCGCACCGATGCCAACCACCGCCGCGACTCCGGCGTGGGTGCGGCGGGCCAGCGCGGCCAGCACCCGGCCACCCGCGTTGAGGTGCTGCAGCACATTCAGTTCCGGATAGGCGGCCTCGATGCCGAGCACGCCGTAGAACAGCAGCACCGCGTACGGGGTGTCGTCCAGGAACTTCACCATGTCGACCAGATCAGCCGGAGCCGAGCCGACCGCGCCGCCGACCAGCGGCAGGTCCGGCGCGTAGGTGGGCTGCAGCTGCAGGGCCCAGCCCGCCGCGTTGCCGCCTTCGGAGTAGCCGTAGATGCCCAGCGGGCCCTCGGGATCCAGTCCGGCCTCGGGCAGTCGGCGCGCGGCCCGCATGCTGTCGAGTACCGCGGGTCCCAGCGCCCGGCCCATCACGTAGGGGTGCAGGCCGGGGCTGCCGAGCCCCGGGTAATCGGTGATGGCGAGCGCCCAGCCGCGACGCAGGGCGACACGCAGGAACACCGACTCGTATTCGATGCCGTAGCGCAGCTGCCAGGACGCGGCGGCGACGGTATTGGCCAGGCCCTGGGTACCAACCGCATAGCCGACCAGCGGCCGCGATCCGGGCCCGCGCCACGGGGTATTGGGGACCAGCACGGTGCCGGTGACCTGCGTCGGGTCACCCTTGGCGGTGGTCGTGGTGTAGGTGATGCGCCAGGCGCGAGCAGGCAGTTTCAGACCGGGCAGCATCCTCGCGGTCATCGGTTCGGCGGCCAGCAGCCGTCCGGGTCCGAACGTACCGGGATGTCCGGCACCGACCGCCGCCTCGTCGAAGCGGTTGGTGTTCGCAGTCATCGTTGCCTGCCCTTCTCGCACAAACTCGCGTTATGCAGTTGTCGCACAACCTGATCCGGGCGTTACAGCTGTCCCGGACAGTCCTGCTTGTTCGAAACCATACCCAGAATGGAAGATAACGACACTTCTTGTCACAACAACTCCCACTTATTGGGATGGCACATCCGAGACAACGGTCACACCGGCCCGAAATACTCCCGGCCCCAGCCACGTTGCCGAAGTCGTGACCATTCCCCGCATTCTGCTGGTCTCCGGCAGCACGCGCGCCGGCTCGACCAACAGTGCCGCCCTGCGCACCATCGCCGCCGACGCCGGCCCGGACCTGGACGTCCGCCTCTATGACGGCCTGCTCGGCCTGCCGCCGTTCATCCCCGGCGAAACGGACGAACCGGAGGCGGTACTGGCCCTGCACCGGCAGCTCGCCGAGGTCGACGCGGTGCTGTTCTGCACCCCCGAGTACGCGGGCATGATCCCCGGCACCCTCAAGAACCTCCTCGAATGGACCATCGGCAACGCCGATCTCAGCGACAAGCCCGTGGCCTACGTGAATGTGGCCTACGCGGGCCGTGGCGAGGCCGCCGTCGCCACCCTGCGCACCGTGGTCGGCTATGCCGGGGCCGAGATCGTGGAGGCCGCGAGCGGCCGGATCACCGTGCAGCAGAGCGATATCGGCCCAGACGGCCTGGTCACCGCGCCCGAGGCCCGCGCCAGGCTCAATGCCGCCGCCCGCGCCCTCGCCGAGCACGCCGCCCACCCCGCCGCGGCCGCCACCTCGGTTCACCTCGATAATTGAGCTATCGAGAGAACACCCCTCCGGACACAGGAGTGTGCGGGTCATGGACGTGGGAATCTTCGGGGCCGGCTATTTCGGCCTGAGCCTGGCGGGATTGTTCGACCGCGCCGGGCACACCGTGCACATCGCCAGCCACCACATCGACGAGGTGTCGGCCGCAGTGGCCGACCGCGGGCTACGTCATACCCACCCCGGCGATATCGACCTGGTGACCGACTCCTCGACCATCCTCATCGGCGCGGTCCCCTGGCTCCAATTACCGGCCCTGGCAAAGGAACTCCCCGATCTGGAGGGCAAGATCTGGGTCGACCCGGCCAACCCCTATGTCCGGGAGGACGACGGCTCGGTCACCCTGCTGTCCACCGACGGCCGCCCCACCAGCGCGGTGGTGGCCGAACTGTTTCCGAAGGCGCAACTGGTCAAGGCCTTCAACAACTTCACCACCCCCATGTTCCGCTCCGGCCCGCTGACCTCGCTGGGCCGCATCGTCGCCCCGATGGCCGGTGACCACCCCGCCGCGCTGTGCCGGGTGGCCGACCTGATCAAGACCACCGGCTTCGTGCCGATCATCATCGGCAATATCACCGACAGCACCGCGCTGGAGCCCAACGGTCCCCTGCACCGCCTCTCCATCCCGCCGATCGCACCCTGAAACGCCGAATGGCACACCGGCAGGTGTGCCATTCGGTGGATCGGTTGCGCTACAGAGCGATTCAGTCGACCTGGTCGGGGAAGGCCTGCTGGCGATGGCCACCCCGGAGGGTGCCTTCCAGGTAGGCCGTCTTGCAGGCGCGACGCGCGATCTTGCCACTGGAGGTGCGCGGGATGGAGCCCGCCGGGACCAGCAGCAGGTCGCGAACGGTGACGCCGTGGCGTTTGGCGATGGCCGCGCGCACCGTTTCGGTGATCGGCTCGGGATCGAGTTTGGCTGCGCCCGTACCGCGTTCGGCCACGATGACCAGTTGTTCGGTGGCGTCGGCGGCGATCGCCTCGACCGGGAGCTGGTTCGCGGACACCGAGAAGGCGGCCACGAAACCCGGACGCAGGGCGGTGCTGGACTCCTGGGCGGAGTACTCCAGATCCTGCGGATAGTGGTTGCGGCCGTCCACGATCACCAGATCCTTGACCCGGCCGGTGATGAACAGCTCGCCGTCGTAGTACGCGCCGAAATCGCCGGTGCGCATCCAGTTGGCTTCCGCCGCAGCACCTTCGGCGTGACTACCGGACTGCCGCGCGGTGAGCCGGTTGTGGAAGGTGGCCTCGCTCTCCTCCGGCCGGCCCCAGTAGCCGCGGCCGATGTTCGCGCCGTGCAACCAGATTTCGCCGACCTCACCGTCGGGCCGCTCCGCCCCGGTGTCGGGGTCCACGATCACCGCCCACTGCGAATTCGCGACGTAACCGCAGGACACCTGGGCCACAGCGTTTTCCGCGTGCTCGTCGACCTCCACCATATGCCCGGCATTGAGCTGCACGCGATCCACCCAGACCGCGCGCGCCTCGTCCTCGCGCTTGGTAGCGGAGACGAACAGCGTGGCCTCGGCCATGCCGTAGCAGGGCTTGATGGCGGTCTTGGGCAGGCCGTAGGGGGCGAAGGCATCGTTGAACTTTCGCATCGAGGTGACCGACACCGGCTCGCTGCCGTTGATCAGGCCGATGACATTGGACAGGTCCAATTCCTCACCGGGCTTGGGCAATCCGCGGGCTGCGGCGTGCTCGAAGGCGAAATTCGGTGCGGCGGCGAAGATCTCGGCGCCGTCCTCCTGGGCGGCGAGCTCCTTGATCCAGCGGTGCGGCCGTCGCACGAAGGCGCTGGGCGACATGATGGTGATGTACTTGCCGCCGATGGTCGGCAGGATCGCGCACAGCAATCCCATGTCGTGGAACAGCGGCAGCCAGGTGACGCCGCGCGCCATCTCGGTGATGCCGATGGCGTCGATCATCTGCAGCAGGTTGGTACCGACCGCCCGGTGCGTGATCTCCACGCCGGCCGGGGTGCGGGTCGAACCGGAGGTGTACTGCAGATAGGCCACATCGTCCATCTGCAGATCGGGACGCACCCAGCTCTCGCCCACACTATCCGGGATCGCCTCGACCGCGATGATGCGCGGACGCTGCGGCGCGGGCAGGTGTTTGAAGATCTCGCGCACCCCGACCGCCGCCGAGCCGACCGTCAGAATCGCCGACGGCGCACAGTCGTCGAGCACGGCGTGCAGCCGATCGCTGTGGCCCTGCTCCTCCGGATCGAACAGCGGCACCGCGATATTGCCCGCGTACACCGCGGCATACATGGCCACGATGTAGTCCAGGCCCTGGGGCGCCAGGATGGCGACGCGGTCGCCGGGCTGCGTGACCTGCTGCAGCCGGGCAGCCACGGCACGCAGCCGGACACCGAAACGGTTCCAGGTGAGGTCGTGGTACTCACCGTCGCGTTCACGCGAATAGTCGATATAGCGGTAGGCGAGCTCGTCCCCGTTGACCGCGGCGTGCTTGTCGACCAGGTCGACCATGGTCTGGTTCTCAGGGATCTTGATGTTGCCGTGCTCGTCCAGAACGTCTTCGAAGGTCTCGCCGATCATTCCCTATCCTTCTTCAACTCACAGTCGAGAACTGTGTAGTGACACCGAACAAAGATCGACACCGAAAGCCCGAATGTAGCTGGGGGCTTGGGGACTCTAGCAGGTGCCGGTTTCCCGCGTCACCGGGTACGAACGAATAACACCGACTCAGTACCGGCCGAACGCGATGGCCACGTTGTGCCCACCGAAGCCGAAGGAGTTGTTCAGGGCGTAGTCGAAACTGCCCTGTCGCGCCTGGCCATGCACCACATCCAGGTCGATCTCGGGGTCCTGGTTCTCCAAATTCAGTGTGGCGGGGATGATTCCGTCACGCACGCTGAGCACGGTGATGACCGACTCCAGCGCACCGACCGCACCGATGGAATGCCCGAGGGCAGACTTGGGCGCGTACACCGCTGCATGGTTGCCGACAGCTTGCTTGATGGCGTTGGCCTCCGCCGTGTCGCCGATCGGCGTGGCGGTGGCGTGCGCATTGATGTGCGACACATCGGCTTTCGAGATGCCCGCGTACTCCATGGCGCGGCTCATGGCGCGCGCCGCGCCGGTTCCCTCGGGATCCGGTGCGACCAGGTGGAAACCGTCGGAGGTGATGCCCGCGCCCATGATCCGGGCGTGGATGGTGGCGCCGCGCGCCAGCGCGTGCTCCTCGGTCTCGATGATCATGAGCGCCCCGGCCTCACCGAAAACGAAACCGTCGCGGTCCTTGTCGAACGGTCGTGACGCGCCCTTGGGGTCGTGATTGCGGGTGCTCATGGCACGCATCATGGAGAACCCGGCGATGGGCAGCGCCTGGATGGAACCCTCCACGCCACCGGTGACCACCATGTCGGCATCGCCCATGACGACCATGCGCCAGGCGTTGGCGATCGCCTCCGAACCGGACGAACAAGCCGAAACAGGCGTGGACACACCGGCCCTCGCCTGTAATTCCACGCCGACACACGCCGCCGCGCCATTGGGCATGACGCCCTGCACGGTGTGCGGGACCACCTTGCGGTAGCCGCCGTTGACGAGCTTGTCGCGCGCGGACATGAGCATCTCCGCGCCGCCCAGACCGGTGCCGATGGAGACGGCCAGCCGATCCTTGTCCACCTCGGGATTCCCGGCATTGGCCCAGATCTCGCGGCCCAGCACCACCGCCATCTGCTCGACGTACGACCACCGGCGGGCCTCGGCCTTGCTGACCTGATCGGTGGGCGAGACCTTGAGGTGACCGCCGATGCGGACCGGCAGGCCGAAGTCGTCCAGGAAGCTGTCCTCGAGAACGTCGATTCCGCTCTCGCCGTTGAGTAGTCCCTTCCACGTCGAGTCGACGTCACCCGCGATCGAGGTGGTGGCCGCGAGCGCGGTGACCACGACGCTGGGGTATTTCCTGTGGTTGGGCGTCTGCATGTTCACTCTCCGTAGCAATGCTTCGGCGAACCTTGATCGATCCGCGTGGGCTGTCAAGGACTGGTTTGGAACTAGCGAGCGGGCCCGGCCAGGAACGTATCGGCGGGGTGTGAAGCCAATCATCGGCGAACTGGGCTAGATTATCCGAGGCGACGCCGACCAGTCTCATTGGACGACACGCGGGTATCGGTTTCCAAGCCGGATCCCCTGCGCCGCGGCGGTGATCGCCGGATCTCCAGCATTCTGTTCTCCACCATCATTCTCGCAGGCCGAGCCATTTCGAGGGAGGGCACACGACAGTGGCCAGGAGTCTCACGCAGTTGGAGCTGCTCATCGAGCTGGAGCCGATTGCCGAGCAGAATGTCGACCGTCATCTATCGATGGCCAAGGACTGGCACCCCCATGACTATGTGCCTTGGGATCTCGGTCGCAACTTTGCAGCTATGGATGGGGTCGACTGGGATCCCGAGCAGTCGAAGCTCAGCGAGGTCGCCAAGGCGGCAATGATCACCAATCTGCTCACCGAGGACAATCTTCCCAGCTATCACCGAGAGATCGCCGAGAACTTCTCCCAGGACGGCGCCTGGGGCACCTGGGTCGGACGTTGGACGGCCGAGGAGAACCGGCACGGCATCGTGATTCGCGATTACCTGGTGGTGACCCGCGGCGTGGATCCGGTGGCGCTGGAACAGGCGCGCATGATTCACATGACCAACGGCTACAACGCCGCGCAGTTGATCAAGAAGCACAGCGATCGGCAACTGAACGCCGATGCCGGATTTATGCATTCCGTCGCTTATGTGACATTCCAGGAATTGGCGACCCGAGTTTCACACCGCAATACCGGCAAAGTGTGCGATGACCCCATAGCGGACCGCATGCTGCAACGCATCGCCGCCGACGAGAACCTGCACATGATCTTCTATCGCAATATGTGCGGTGCCGCCCTGGACCTCTCACCCGACCAGGCCATGGACGCCATTACCAATATCGTCATGGGATTCCAGATGCCCGGCATGGGCATGCCCAACTTCCGCCGCAACGGCGTGCTCATGGCCAAGCACGGCATCTACGACCTCCGCCAGCACCTCGAAGAGGTCCTGCTCCCCAACCTCAAGAAGTGGAACATCTTCGAACGCACCGACTTCGGCGCGTTCGGCGACCAGCGCCGCAATGAACTCGGCCAGTTCCTCGACAAGCTCCGCGGCGATGTCGTCCGCTTCGAAGAACAACGCGACAAGGCCCTCGCCCGCGATGCCCGCCGCACCGAACAACCCCCCGTCCTGGTCGGCTGACCTCGGACGAATCACCCAGTGGCGGGGGGGGGGGGGGGCCGCGCCGCCCGCGCCGCCCGCCGCAGCGGGGGGAGGGGTGGGGGGGGGGGGGGGGGCTCAGGGGGGGTGGTGAAGC
>NZ_JBHZAC010000004.1:813996-897801 GCF_042753865.1 Nocardia sp. NPDC059240
TTCTTCCCCCCTGTCGGCGTTGGGGGCTGCCCCCCCGGCCTAGCCGCCACTCGGCATTCCGGGGTCAAGGGATGCGGCGGGAGCAGATCGCTGCGGTCAGGTAGACCAGCGCGGCGGTCGCCAAGGGAAGCGCGAGGCCGGTGGTAAGGGTCATCAGAGACGCCAGAACTGCCACGCCCAAGGCCGAGCCGAACTGACGGGCGGCGTTGAAGGCTGCCGCCGCCAGGCCGGTGTGCGCGGGTCCGGCGGCCGAGACGGTCAGGCTGGTCGCGGCAGGCATGGTCAAGGCCATCCCGAATCCGGTGAGCAACAAAGCGATCGCGATGACCGGGTACGGGGTGTGCGGCCCGACGCAGCCCAGGCCGAACAGGCCCGCCGCACCCGTGGACATGCCGATCAGGATGACCCGCCGCGGCCCGTAGCGCGCGGTCATCCGGCCACCAAGCGCGGAGCCCACAATCCCGATCGCCATCTCCGGAAGCAGCGCGAGACCTGCGGTGGTAGGCGAATAGTGCAGGGACCGCTGGAAGAAGAGACTGATCACGAACAGCTGACCGTAGAAGCCGAAGTTCTGGGCGAAGCCGATCAGCGAGCTGCCGACGAAGGCGTGCGAACGGCGAAGACTGTTGGGCAGCAATCCTTTTCCGGAACGAGCAGCGTGCACGCCCAGCAGCAGCCCAGCGACCGCGGCCACCACGGCGACCGTCAGAGGCCCCGGTGGTACCGGACGCGCGCCCGCAAGGATCGCGGTCGCCGTGACACCTGCCACCGCAAGGGCGGCGGCAGCCTGACCGAACACCGGAATTGGTTGTGCGGCACCGAGAACCGGCGGCACGGTGCGATTCAGGAGCACCGCCGCCAGCGCGCAGATGGGCACGTTAACAGCGAAAATCGCAGGCCAGCCGATGTTTTCGGAAAGCACACCGCCGAGCACCGGCCCGCAACTGGCCGCTGTGGAGCCGATCGCACCCCAGATCCCGGTGGCGCGGGCGCGGTCCTTCGGATCGGGGTAGGTGTGGCGGATGAGTGCCAGCGAGGCCGGAATCAGCAGCGCCGCACCGATTCCCTGCAGAATTCGGGCGGCCACCAGCACCGCGACGGTGGGCGCGGCAGCGCAAGCCAACGAGGCAACCCCGAAGAACGCCAACCCCACCTGAAACGAACGACGAGCACCGAACCGATCGGCCAGCCCACCCCCCGCCATGAGCAGTGCCGCGAGCGTGACGGTATACCCGTCCACCACCCACTCCAGCCCCGCCACCGTGGTGTGCAACCCGACCGCCATCCGATCCAGCGCGATCGCAACAATGGTGGTGTCGAGAATGACGAGAAAATACCCCGCCGAGATCGCGGTCAACGCGAGCCCTCCGCTCGCGGCGCGGGTCGGTTCCAATGTCCGGGTCATGCCCCAAGCCTGGTGCGAAATCCCTTCGGCCCGAACCGAACCATCCCCACGGCACGAGAGGGGGTTAGGCGCTTCGCAGGGTTGTGGTGTCGACGCCCAGGGTTCGGTGCAAGGCTTGCCAGCCGTGGGGGGTGAAAGAGATAGCGCGCGGGGTTTTGCCTGGGGCACACCACTTTTCGTCGATCATTCGCTGGAGCAGCAGAGCGCCCAGGCCGCCTGACAGGTGGTGACGGCGCTCGGACCAGTCCACGCAGATGCGGACCGCCGTTCGGCGACCGAACCGGTGGGAATCCGTTGCGCTGATACCCAACTCGCTCAGGAGGGGGTGCGGGCCCGCCGCTGTCCAGCGACCGCCGATCATGTCGAGGGTTCCGCTGCCGCTCAGCGAGTCGAAGACCGCCACCCCGACCGCACCGGCCAGGTGGTCGTAGCAGGTGCGAGCGACTCGGAGATCGCGGTGGACGCGTGCGCCACGTAGCGAGCGGACGGGTTGGACCGGGGAGATGAGGGCCATCGCCTCGAGGACCTGGACTACCTCCGGCAGCGCAATGCTGTAGTAGCGGTGGCGGCCTGCCTTCTCCACTGTGAGCCAGCCCTGGTCGACCAGCTTCGCGAGGTGCTCGCTCGCCGTGGCCGCACTCACGCCACCGGCCCGTGCCAGCTCACCGGCGGGCTGGGCTCGGCCATCGGCCAGCACGGTCAGCATCCGGGCCCGGGCCGGGTCGGCCAGCAGTCGTGCGACAGCGGAGACATCCACGTCGCCGTCTCTGATCGGTTCCATGGGTCCAGTCTGCCGCTCGAACATTTCGGCACCGGCCGAACCGTCCCGCGTCAGAACAGGGTCATCGGATCGGTGGGGAGGGGGTCCGGGAGGGGGTCGAGTTGCGGGAGGTGGGAGCGGACTTCGGCGTGGAAGCGGCGGGCCAGGGTGCGGGCGGTGGCGTTGTCGGGGGTGTGGATGAAGATGGTCGGTGAGCGGCCCTCGCGCAGCCAGGCGACGGTGGTGTCGATCCAGGGCTGCCAGCCGGCGATGGTGGCGGCGGGGTCGTCGCGGCCGTGGTAGCGGACCATCGGGAATTCGGTGAGGGCCCGGCTGCGGCGGGGGTTGTTGGGTTTCTTGACCCGGGCCTCGTATTCGGCGGGGCTGGCGGCGGGCCCGGTGAACAGGACCGTGGTGTCGAAACTGACCCATTCCGCGTTGACCGCCTCCAGCATCGACTCCAGCTGCGCTGTGGCGCGCGGGTTTTCGAAGAAGACGGGGTGGCGGATCTCGACGGCGCAACGATAGTGCGCGGGCAGGCCCTCCAAGAGCTCGGCAAGGGCGGGGAGGTTGGTGAACGAAGCGGGCAGCTGCACCCACAGGGCGTGCAGGCGGCGGCCCAGCGGCTCGATGGCGTCGAGGAAGTGCGCCATCTCGTCGTCGATGCCGGTGAGGCGGCGGTCGTGGGTGATGGTGCGGGGCAGCTTCATCACGAAGCGGAAGTCGGGATCGGTTTGGCGGGCCCAGGATTGGACGGTGCGGCGTTGCGGGACGGCGTAGAAGGTGGTGTTGCCCTCCACCGCGTTGCAGTGCGAGGAGTAGTCGCGCAGGCGCTCGGCCGGGGGTAGCGGCTTCTCCTGCCAGTCCGGGTGTTGCCACATTGCGCAACCGACAAAAAGCCGCATACCTGTCACATTATGTCAATGACTTCCGGGGCCGCAGCCAACCGTAGGTAAGCTTTACCGCCCGAGTCCAGTTCTCGTATTCCTCGGCCCGCAGGGTGGGGTCCATGCGCGGCACCCACTGCGCGGCGACGCGCCAATTGTGGCGCAGGCCCTCGAGATCCGGCCAATAACCGACCGCGAGGCCTGCCGCGTAGGCCGCGCCGAGCGAGACGGTCTCGGCCACGATGGGCCGCATCACCGGGATATCGAGGACATCGGCGATGATCTGCATGAGCAGGTTGTCCGACGTCATGCCGCCCGCCACCCGCAGGGCCTGGGCCTGCAGTCCGGAGTCGGCGTTCATGGCTTCGAGGACGTCGCGGGTCTGCCAGGCCGTCGCCTCCAACACCGCACGGGCGATGTGTCCCTTGGTGATATACGAAGTGAGCCCGATCAGCAGGCCGCGCGCATCACTGCGCCAGTGCGGTGCGTAGAGGCCGGAGAAGGCGGGCACCAGGTAGCAGCCGCCATTGTCTTCGACTGTGCCCGCGAGGGTTTCGATCTCCGGCGCGCTGGCGATGAGCCCGATATTGTCGCGCAGCCACTGCACCAGCGACCCGGTGACCGCGATCGGCCCCTCCAGCGCGTACACCGGTTCCGGCCCCACCTGATAGCCGATGGTGGTGAGCAGCCCGTGCTCGGAGCGCACCAGTTCGCGCCCGGTGTTCATGAGCAGGAATCCGCCTGTGCCATAGGTGCATTCGGTCTCCCCCGGCGCGAAACAGGTCTGACCGAACAGCGCAGCGTGCTGATCGCCGAGCGCCGCCGCGATCCGCACCCCCGGCAGCACCCGCCGCGCCGTCCCGAATTCACCGGTGGAAGGCTGGATGTCGGGCAGCATGGCGCGCGGAATATCGAAGAACCGCAACAGTTCCGCGTCCCACTCCAGTGTGGACAGGTTCATCAGCAGCGTGCGCCCGGCATTGGTGACATCGGTGACGTGGATCCCGTGATCGGCTCCCCCGGTGAGATTCCAGATCAGCCAGGTCTCCATGGTCCCGAACAGCACCTCGCCGCGCTCGGCCCGCTCACGGAGCCCCGGCGTGCGATCCAGCAGCCAGCGCAGCCGCGGCGCGGCGAAGTAGGTGGCCAGCGGCAGCCCGCACAGTTCCCGGATCCGTTCCGCCCCAGCCGATTCCCGCATCTGTTCGACGAGCTCCTCGGTGCGCACGTCCTGCCACACGATGGCCCGGCCGATGGGCGTCCCGGTGTTCCGATCCCACACCACCGTGGTCTCGCGCTGATTCGCGATCCCGACGGCCGCCACCTGTTCCAGGGTGATCCCCGAATCCCGCAGTGCCGCAGGCACGATGCGCTCCACATTGCGCCAGATCTCCAGCGCGTCCTGTTCCATCCACCCCGGCCGCGGATAGTGCTGCTTGTGTTCGCGCTGCGCCACCCCGGTCAATCGGGCCCGCTGATCGAAGAGGATGGCCCGGGTCGAGGTGGTGCCCTGATCGATGGCCAGCACGTACTTCTGCGTCATTGTGAGCCTCCGAGATCGCGTGAGACAGCGGCCGCCGCGTCGCGAACCTGGGCGATCGGCGCGGGCCGGAAGTGCAGTTGCCCGTCGCAGAGCCGATCTATCGGCCCGCTGAT
This sequence comes from Nocardia sp. NPDC059240, assembly GCF_042753865.1. Classification (NCBI taxonomy): domain Bacteria; kingdom Bacillati; phylum Actinomycetota; class Actinomycetes; order Mycobacteriales; family Nocardiaceae; genus Nocardia; species Nocardia sp. NPDC059240. The sequence goes on from NZ_JBHZAC010000004.1 coordinate 818,705, forward strand.
GCCTATCGCACCGACCACCAAACCACCTCGGGAGCGAATCGGCGCGGCGACTCCAGCCTCGCCGGAACGGTATTCGCCGATCTCCCCCGCCCAGCCGGTACGCCGCACCTCGGAAATGGCGCGGCGCACGGTGATCGGATCGGTGATGGTGCGATGGGTGAGCGCGGGCAACCCGCTGTCCTCGACCGCGTCCGCCAGTTCCGTGTCGTAGGCCAGCAGCACCTTGCCCAGCGCCGTGGCGTGCGGCGGCAGTTCCTCGCCGACGGTCAGTTCCTGTTCGGTGTTGTCGGGCCGGAACACGTGGTGGATCACCACGACTCCCCCGTCCACGTCCGCGGCGATCCGCACCGATTCCCCGCTGCGGGCGGCCAGCGCGTCGGCCCGGTTGATGGCTCGCGAGCGCAGTTCGTTGGCGTCCAGCCGCCCGGCCCCGAGATCGGACAGCGCGGGACTCAATTGATATTTGCCGCTCCCCGCGTCCTGATCCACGAACCCCACGCCCTGCAGCGTCCGCAGAATGCCGTGCGCGGTCGGCTTGGCCAGTCCGAGAGCCGCGGCGATCTCCCCCACTCCCATGCGCCCGGACCCGCGGGCGAGTAGCCGCAGAATGGCCGCGGCACGCTCGATCGACTGAATCGGTCCCGGCATGCCCGTAACCTATCAGCAAACCGTTCGGCATTGTCGAACGCGTCGCCTGTCTTAGCGCCCTTTCACTTCGTAGCGTGGACGTCGGGCTTGCTGAACCCAGGCCCACCAGCGCAGACGGACTCAACGACGAGTTTGGTGGAAAGGACCGCGATGACGCAGTACGTCGGAGCCATCGACCAAGGCACGACCTCCACGCGATTCATGGTGTTCGATCACGGCGGCAATGTGGTTGCCCGCCATCAGCTCGAGCATGAACAGATTCTTCCGCAGGCAGGCTGGGTCGAGCACAACCCGGCGGAGATCTGGGAGCGCACCCGTACCGTCATCAAGAGCGCCCTCGCCGGCGCCCGCCTCACCGCAGCGGATCTGGTCGCCGTCGGCGTCACCAATCAGCGCGAGACCACCATCGTCTGGGACCGCCGCACCGGCGTCCCGTACTACAACGCCATCGTCTGGCAGGACACCCGCACCGATCGCATCGTCGCCGAGATCGACAAGGCGGGCAAGGGCGATCTCATTCGTCAGCGGGCCGGTCTGCCGCCCGCGCCGTACTTCTCCGGCGGCAAACTCAAGTGGATCCTCGACAATGTCCCGGGCGTACGGGCGGACGCGGAGAACGGCGACGCCCTCTTCGGCACCCCCGACACCTGGTTGATCTGGAACCTCACCGGCGGTGTGCACGGTGGCGTGCACGTCACCGACCCCACCAATGCCTCGCGCACCATGCTGATGGATCTCGAAACCCTGGACTGGGACGACGAATTGCTCGCCCTGTTCGATGTGCCGAAGGCCATGCTGCCGCGCATCGCGCCGTCCTCGAACCCGGAGGGCTTCGGCACCAGCTACCCCGACGGCCCGCTCAAGGGCGCGGTCAAGATCACCGGTGTGCTGGGCGACCAGCAGGCCGCGACCGTCGGTCAGGTCTGCTTCCGGCCGGGCGAGGCCAAGAACACCTACGGCACCGGTAACTTCCTCATGCTCAATACCGGTACGGAGATCGTGCACTCCAAGCACGGCCTGCTGACCACCGTCGCCTACCAGTTCGGCGATGAGAAGCCGGTGTACGCGCTGGAGGGTTCCATCGCCGTCACCGGGTCGGCCGTGCAGTGGCTGCGCGACCAGCTCGGCATCATCTCGGGCGCGGAACGCGTTGAGGCCCTTGCGCTTCAGGTGCCCGACAACGGCGGCGTGTACTTCGTTCCCGCCTTCTCCGGCCTGTTCGCCCCGTACTGGCGAGCGGACGCGCGCGGCGCGATCGTCGGCCTGTCCCGCTTCAGCAATAACGCCCACATCGCCAGGGCCACACTGGAATCCATCTGCTACCAGACCCGCGACGTGGTCGAGGCCATGCAGCAGGACTCCGGGGTCAAGCTCGACACGCTGCGCGTCGACGGCGGTGTCACCTCCAACGAACTGGCCATGCAGATCCAGGCCGACTTCCTCGGCGTCCCGGTCTCGCGCCCGGTGGTCGCGGAGACCACCGCGCTCGGCGCGGCCTACGCCGCCGGTCTCGCGGTCGGATTCTGGTCCAGCACAGACGAACTCGTCGCCAACTGGCACGAGGACAAGAACTGGCAGCCCACCATGACCGAACAGGCACGGCAGAAGGGTTACGCGCGCTGGCTCAAGGCCGTCTCGCGCACCCTCGATTGGGTCGATCTCGACGATGACGACGACCAGCACCGCTGAGCGGTCCCCACAGACTCACATCACCGATCACAAGGAGTATTTCGTGTCCGCACAATTGGATCCCGCCTACCGCGCCCGGGCGATTGATTCGCTCGGCGACACCGAAATCGACGTGCTCGTGATCGGTGGTGGAGTGACCGGAGCGGGCGCGGCCCTGGATGCCGCCTCGCGCGGTCTGTCCGTCACCCTGGTCGAGGCGCGCGACTTCGCCGCCGGTACCTCCAGCCGTTCCTCCAAGCTCATCCACGGTGGCCTGCGCTACCTCGAGCAGTACGACTTCGCCTTGGTCCGTGAGGCTTTGCGCGAGCGCGGGCTGCTGCTCAACAAGCTGGCCCCGCACCTGGTGCACCCGGTCTCGTTCCTGTTCCCGCTGCAGAAGCATTACGAGCGCTTCTACATCGGCGCGGGCATCGCCCTGTACGACACCCTGGGCGGCGCGCGCTCGGTCCCGATGCACCGGCACCTGAGCCGTTCCAAGGCACTGGAATTGGCCCCGGCGCTCAAGGAAGACGCCATGACGGGCGCCATCCGCTACTACGACGCGCAGGTCGACGACGCGCGCCACACCATGACGATCGCCCGCACCGCCGCCCAGCACGGCGCGACCGTGCTGACCCGCACCAAGGTCACCGGGCTGCTGCGCGACGGCGAGAAGGTCGTGGGCGCGAAGGTGATGGATCTGGAAACCGGTCTGGAGCACAGCATCCGGGCCAAGACCGTGATCTCGGCGACCGGCGTGTGGACCGACGACATGATCAAGATGACCGGCGTCGACTTCCCGTTCCACGTGCGCATGTCCAAGGGCGTGCACATCATGGTGCCGCGCGAGAAGCTGGATATGGGCAGCGGTATCGCCATGAAGACCGAGAAGTCCGTGCTGTTCGTGATCCCGTGGGCCGAGCACTGGATCATCGGCACCACCGACACCGACTGGTCGCTGGACAAGAACCACCCGACCGCCACCGCCGGGGATGTGCAGTACATCCTCGACCACGTCAATTCGCTGCTGCGCGAACCGCTTACGCGGGCCGACATCGTCGGCACCTACGCGGGCCTGCGGCCGCTGATGACCGGCGCGAACAAGGAGACCTCCAAGCTCTCGCGTGAGCACGCGGTCGCCGAGCCGGCCCCGGGTCTGTTCGTGATCGCGGGCGGCAAGTACACCACCTACCGGGTGATGGCCGCCGACGTGGTCGACGCCGCCGCCGAGCGTCTCGGCAGCGATGTCGCGCCGTCGGTGACCGCGAGCCTGCCCATCCTGGGCGCGGTCGGCTACCAGGACATGCTCGACACCGTCGCCGATGTGGCCGCGCGGGCCGAACTTCCGGTCGAGACCGTGGAGCACCTGCTGGGCCGCTACGGCTCGCTGTCGGAGGAGATCTTCGACCTCATCGCCGCGGTTCCCGCACTGCGCGAACCGATTCCGGGCGCGGAGGACTACATCGGGGCCGAGGCCGTCTACGCCGCCACCCACGAGGGCGCGCTGCACCTGGACGACCTGCTCACCCGCCGCACCCGCATCTCCATCGAGGTGCCCGACCGCGGCCTGAAGGCGGCCCCGGAGATCGCCCGGCTCATCGCCCCGCACCTGGGCTGGACCGACGAGCGCACCAACACCGAGATCAACCGGTACTTCGATCGCGTGCACGCCGAGCTGGCCGCCAATGAGGAGAACGACGACGAGGCGGCCAATACCGCTCGCCTGATCGCCACCGCCTGAACTCCATAGCAAGGCGTTTCCGAACTCCATAGCAAGGCGTTTCGACGTCGCGCGGACCTGTTGCCGCGCGGCGTCGAAGCCGTCTCCCGATTCATGAAAAGCGCCGTGCCGGAAGCATTTCCGGCACGGCGTCGGCGTTTTCGGAATCACGAAATTACCGGCCTGTTGGACTTGTGTCCGACGTCCCTCACCCTTTAGCGTGTTTCTAGATATTTGCTGAACGGTGGATAAGAGAATCCGGTTCAGAGTGGCATCGGACGCCGATCGGAAGGCGAATCAATGGGCTTCAGCTCTATTTTTGTCAGTGAAGCATTGGGCACCGGGGTACTGATACTCCTGGGCGCAGGCGTGGTTGCCAATGTGGTGCTGGCCAAATCGAAAGGCTTCGACGGCGGCTGGCTGCTCATCACCTTCGGGTGGGGCCTGGGCGTTTTCGGCGGCGTGTATGTCGCCTACAAGACCGGCGGTCACCTGAATCCGGCGGTCACCATCGGCAATCTGTTCTCGGGCGCGAAGGAATACGCCCCCGGTATCGAGGTGAATTTCACCAATACCGTTGCCTACCTGTCGGGTCAGCTGGTCGGCGCATTCCTCGGCGCGTGCGCCGCGTACGTGGTCTACAAGAAGCATTTCGACGAGGAGCCCGACGAGGGCAAGAAGCTGGGCGTATTCGCCACCGGCCCGGCCATCCGCTCCTACAAGTGGAACTTCCTCACCGAGGTCATCGCCACCTTCGCGCTGGTCTTCGTCATCCTCGCCTTCGGTAAGACCCCCAGCGGCCTCGGCCCGCTGGCGGCGGCCCTGCTGGTGGTCGGCATCGGCGCGTCGCTCGGCGGCCCGACCGGCTATGCCATCAACCCGGCCCGCGACCTCGGGCCCCGCATTGCCTACGCCCTGCTCCCCACCCGTCGCGCGGCGAGCGTTGCACCGGAACGGATTCCGGCGACCGTCGCGGCGGGCGGCGCGGCCCAGCGCGTCATCGAGGAGAACCCGGGCGACCCGGTCTCCTCCACCGAGAAGAACGCCGACTGGTCCTACGCGTGGGTCCCCGTGCTCGGTCCGCTCGTCGGCGGCGCGCTCGCGGGCCTCGTGGCCCAGTGGTACATGTAGTCCCCTCCCCCTCCAAGGCCCATCGACCTCGGCGAACGCCGAATGTCGGTGGGCCTTGTTAGTTTTCGCGTCATACCAAGTTCGACGCGGGGAGCAAGATATGAGCGGCGGGGAAACCACTTACCTGGAGCTGTCGGAGGACAGCGGTTCGGCACACAAGTTCTACGAGATCGTCGTCGCGGGGACCGGCGTGACGGTCCGGTACGGACGCATCGGGGATGCGGGGCAGAAATCGTCGAGTAACTATGCGACAGAAGAGAAAGCACGCGCGGCGGCGGCCAAGAAGATCGCAGAGAAGACCCGCAAGGGCTACGCACCGGCGGTGATGGGAGTGCGGGGAAAGCGGCCGATCACGCGGCGGGCCATCGTCAGCCAGCGTTCGACCGCGAAGAAGGCCCCCGTGCTGTGGACCTTCGATTCGGGTGCGCCCGCGTTCGGAATCTTCGCCGACGCCGAGCGCTGCCTGGTCGGCAATCAGCGCGGAGACGTCTTCACGCTGACCCCGGGCGGCGAGGTGACCGGGCATTTCAAGCTGCCCGATGGCGTGAAATGCATTGTGGCCGACGACTTCTGGATCTACGCGGGCTGCGACGACGGGCGCGTGTACGACCTGTCCGGGAAGGTGCCGCGGGCGGCCTACGATATCGCCGCCGACGTCGACATCTACTGGCTCGACATCCACGACGGCATCCTCGGCGTCGCCGATCGGCAGGGTGGGCTGACGGTCATCGACCACGAGGAGGAGTCGCTGTGGACGCGACGCTCCAGCGGTAATGCCGGATGGATGGTGCGCATCGACAAAGACGGTGTGTACCACGGGCATTCGAACGGTGTCACCGCCTACGGGCTGGCCACCGGCGACCAGAAATGGCATGTCGGCACCGCCGGCTCGGTGCTGTTCGGGTGGCAGGAGACCGACGCCGTGTACGCGGGCACCGCGCATCGGCAGGTACGCATGGTGGCCAAGGACGGGCAGGCCGAGCGGACCTATCAGTGCGACGCGGCCGTATTCTCCTGTGCCACTTCACCGGACGGTCGATACGTCTTCGCCGGTGACAACCATTCGTCCGTGTACTGCTTCGATGCCGAAGGCAAGCGGCTGTGGAAGCTGGCCACCGGCTGTGGGTCGGCGTATTCCATGCAGTACCACGACGAGAAGCTGTATCTGGTCACCACCAACGGCACCCTCGCCTGCCTGGATGTCAGTCAGCCCGCCATCGGCAATGCCGAGCAGGGTGTGCTGCCGGAGACCCTGTCGATCAAGGCCCCCGAGATGTCGGCCGTGGCCCCCAGCGCCACCGTGGAGGTGACCGCCGACGCCGGGAACGGCATCGTGGTCGAATGCGTCCAGGAGGGTACGCACCTGCGCGTGCACGTGGTGTCGGACGGCTACCAGCGCGGCTGGAATGTGCAGTTCCCCCGCGAGATTCGCGAGGCCGGGGTGCGGTACGTGGTCGACGCGGTCTCCGAGTCGGCGCGCGGCGGGTTCTACCGGGTGCGCGGCGACATCCGTAAGCTGCGCTGAGCAGGCCGGATCAGGCTCCTACGCTGGACAATTCGCCGGGGGTCGCGCCCAGACGGTGAAAGTGCTCGGGGCCGACCTCGACGAAAATGGCCTGGCCGGTGGCGATGACGGTGTCGCCATCGGTCAGCGTGCTGTCGATGAAGAATTTGCGGCCCTCCCGGGCACGCAGCAGCGAAGTGACCACCAATTCCCGGTTCAGGCGGGCGGGGGCGGAGAACGTGACGTCGAGTTTCACGGTGACGGCCGACAACCGCAGGGGCATCAGGATCGAGCCGGAGGCTTCGTCCAGGGCCGCCGCGATAATGCCGCCGTGCGCGACGCCGGGCGCGCCCTGATGCCGCTCATCCATGGTGAAAGTGCCACGGACGGTGTCACCGCGACGCTCGAAGGCGATCCGCGGCGAGGCCGGGTTCGAGGGTCCGCAGCCGTAGCAGTGGGCGTGGTGCGGCGGGAAAGGGCCCTCGGCGAGCAGGTCCCCCAGGGGCAGCGGCGCGACGGCGCGATCTTTCTCCATACCGATAAGTTAACCCAGATTCGAAACCGGGTGAGGCATCGGTACGGGTCGAATAACCGACCGGGTTCCATGTATTGGGAATTCGGTTCCACATTCTGACAGCGGTGCGAGAATACCCGGGTCAGACATCGGATCTACTCCGAGAGAACGTCATGAACCGCATCGCTCGCCGCATGGCCGCCGTTATCGGCATCCTGATCGCAGCCGGGACCACGGCCTGCGGCTCCGACCACTCCACCACGACACCGGCCGCTCTCACGGTTCGATCGGGCATCCCGAATTCCGCCAAGAAGTTCGAGGTCGTCAGCCCGGACCTGAAGGACGGGCAGGCCATGCCGCAGGGCCAATGGGCCAACTCGAACGGTTGCACCGGCGGCAATCAGGCCCCGAAAGTACAATGGTCGGGCGCGCCCGCCGACGCGAAGAGTTTCGCGGTCACCATGTTCGACGTGGACGCGCCCACCGGCAGCGGCCTGTGGCACTGGCTGACCTGGGATATCCCCGCGACCGCCACCGACCTGACCGCCGCCCCGAATGCCGTCTCCGGCACCAACGACCTCGGCATGGCGGGCTACCTCGGCCCCTGCCCGCCCACCGGCGACGGCCTGCACCACTACTGGATCACGGTGCTGGCCTTGGACACTCCGACTCTCGGTCTGCCCGCCACTACGCCGCCGGCCCTGGCCGCGTTCGCGCTCTACCACCGCATCCTCGGCTACGCCCGGATGACCGTGACCGCCCAGCAGTGAGCGAGGTCAGCGTTTGCCGCTGGACGCTTTGCTCTTGCCGTGGCCATTGCCGTTGGCGCTCTTGGCATTCGGCTTGGACTTGTCCTTGCCGACGCTGAGGATGGATTCCTCGGTGATGGTGGCGTCGGTCTTCTTGCCGCCGGTGTGGTGGATGGCCTCGATCTGCAGGCCGTTGTCGTCGGCGTCGATGCGGACCGTGTCGCCGGGGGCCAGCGAGCCCTCGAGCAGCTTGCGCGACAGGGCGTTGTCGAGTTGCTTCTGGACCGTACGGCGTAGCGGGCGGGCACCGAATTCGGGCTGATATCCGTTGTCCGCCAGCCAATCCATGGCCTTGTCGGAGACATCGAGGGCGATGTCCTGGGCGTGCAGGCGGCGGCGGGTGCCGTCGAGGACCAGGTCGACAATGGTGCGCAGTTGGGCCTTGTCGAGGCGGTGGAAGATGATCTGCTCGTCGAGGCGGTTGAGGAATTCGGGGCGGAACTGCTTGCGCAGGCGCTCCTCCAGCTGCGGTGTGATCGATTCCAGCTCACCGTCTTTGGCGCTCAGGATGAGGTCGGAGCCGATATTGCTGGTGAGGATGACGATGGTGTTCTTGAAATCGACGGTGCGGCCCTTGGAATCGGTGACACGGCCGTCGTCGAGCAGCTGCAGCAGCACGTTGAACACGTCCGGATGCGCCTTCTCGACCTCGTCGAACAGAATCACCGAATATGGCTGCCGCCGTACCTTGTCGGTGAGCTGGGCGGCATCGTCGTAGCCGACGTATCCGGGCGGCGCGCCGACCAGCCGCGACACCGTGTGCTTCTCCTGGAACTCGCTCATATCGAAGCGGATGAGCCGGTCCTCGTCGCCGAACACGGCCTGCGCCAACGCCTTCGCGAGTTCGGTCTTGCCGACGCCGGTGGGGCCGAGGAACAGGAACGAACCGATGGGCCGGCCGGGGTCGCCCAATCCGGCGCGGGCGCGGCGCACCGCCTCGGCCACCGCCACGATGGCCTCTTCCTGGCCGATCACCCGCTTGTGCAGATCCTGTTCCAGCTTCAGCAGTTTCGCGCGCTCCTCGGTGGTGAGGTCGGCGACCGGGATGCCGGTGCGCCGCGACACCACCTCGGCAATATCCGTCATCTCCACCGTCGGGATCGAAGTGCGGTCCACCTCGTCGGCGGTCTTGCGCTCGGTCTTCGCGATTTCGGCCTTGATTTTGTTGGCCTTCTCGTAATCCTCGGCCGCGACGGCGGCGTCCTTCTCCCGATTCAGGTGCGCGAGCTTGTCTTCCAGCTCCCGAACCTTCGGATCGGGGGTGCGCTCGCGCAGCCGCACCCGCGCGCCCGCCTGATCCACCAGATCGATCGCCTTGTCCGGCATGAACCGGTCGGTCAGGTAGCGGTCGGACAGTTCGGCCGCCGCGATCAGCGCCTCGTCCAGGTAGCGCACCTGGTGATGCTCCTCGTACACGTCGGCGAGCCCGCGCAGGATCTCGATGGTGTCGGCCACCGACGGCTCGGACACCATGACGGGCTGGAAGCGGCGCTCGAGCGCGGCGTCCTTCTCGATGTAGCGACGGTATTCGTCGATGGTGGTCGCGCCGATGGCATGCAGTTCGCCGCGGGCCAGCGCGGGTTTGAGCATGTTTCCCGCGTCCATCGAACCGTCGCCACCGCCGCCCGCGCCCACGATGGTGTGCAGTTCGTCGATGAAGACCACCAATTCGTCGGAGTGCTCGCGCACTTCGTCGAGCACCTTGGTGAGCCGCTCCTCGAATTCGCCGCGATACTTGCTGCCCGCCACCATGGCGCTCACATCCAGCGCGATGACGCGGCGGTCCGCGAGCGTCTCGGGGACATCGCCATTGACGATGCGCTGGGCCAGGCCCTCCACGATGGCGGTCTTACCGACACCGGGATCGCCGATGAGCACCGGATTGTTCTTGCGACGGCGGGAAAGGATTTCGACGGTCTGCTCGATCTCCTCGGCCCGCCCGACCACCGGGTCCACCTTGCCCGCACGGGCTTCGGCGGTGAGGTCACGGCCGTACTCGTCGAGGGTCGGGGTTTCCGAGGGCTCCTTCGCGGCGGTGGCGGCCGCGGGCATCTTGGTGCTCGCCAGGGCCTGTGCGGCCGGACTCTCGTGCACACCGGCGATGCCGAGCAGGATGTGCTCGGGACCGATGTAGCTGCTGCCCGCCTCGGCGGCACTGCGCTGCGCGGTGCGCAGGGCGAGCTTCGCACCCGGGCTCAAGGCCAGCGCGTGATCGTCGCCGTGCGCGCCGACGCCGCTGCCCGCGGCAGTCTGCATCTGCTTGCGCAGTTGCTCGGGCTCCCTGCCGATTTCGGCGATGATGCTCTTGGACGGTTCGACCGCGGCGGCGGCGTAGAGCAGGTGTTCCGGGGTGATCTCGGCGCTGCCCCAGTCGTGCGCGGCCTGCCGCGCGTCCTCCACGATCTGTTTGGCGCTCTCGCTCAGCAAACGCGTCAGATCGATGCGTTGCACCGGGGGCTGGCGGGACATTCCGGATCCGAAGAAGCGGCTGAAGATGTCGTCGAAGGAATCGAAGGATCCCATCGAACTGGGCCAACCCTGGGTCATGGTCACCTCGCGGCTCGGGTATCAGCTAACTGATGGCGAACTCGGCATCCACAGTAGTAGCCTCGGCCCGGACGGCAAGGGGCCGTGATGACTTTGTTTCGTTCGATCGAACGGAGTCCGATGAGCACGATCTACGACGATCTCGATGCCCGCGCGGCGGCCGTGGCCCGGCAGGTGATCGGCTGGCGGCACCACCTGCACCAGCATCCGGAGCTCTCCAACCGCGAGGTGAACACCGCGGCCCTGATCACCGATCATCTGAAATCGTTGAGCCTGGACGAAGTTCGCACCGAGATCGCCGGTCACGGCGTGGTCGGGGTGCTGCGCGGCGGGCAGCCGGGCGAACGGGTCATCGCACTGCGCGCCGATATCGACGCGCTGCCGGTGCCGGATCTGTGCGGGGTGCCCTTCGCCTCGCACGTGGTGGATCAGAAGTATCCGGGCGGGCCGTTCCCGGTCTCGCACGCCTGCGGGCACGACTGCCACACTTCGATGCTCATGGGCGCGGCCACGGTGCTCGCGGGCGTGCGCGAAAAGCTGCCCGGCACGGTGCTTTTCGTCTTCCAGCCCGCCGAAGAGGGGCCGCCGATCGCCGAAAAGGGCGGCGCGAGCGAGATGCTCGCACAGGGCGCTCTCGACCATCCGGTGCCGACCATGGCGTTCGGATTTCATGTGACGCCATATCCCAAGGGCTACATCGGATATCGGGTCGGCAATCAGTTCGCGGCGTCCTGCCTGGTCAAGATCACCATCACCGGACAGCAGGTGCACGGCTCGACCCCGTGGATGGGCATCGATCCGATGCCGGCGGCGGGCGCGATCCTCACCGGGGTGGGCCAGATCTACCGGCAGGTCAATGCTTTCGATCCGGTCACCGTGAGCATCGGACACGTCGAGGACGTCGGACGCTTCAATATCATCGGCCAGACCGTGACGCTGTGGGGCACGATCCGGTGCGCGGTCGAGAGCGATATGAGCCAGGTGCAGCAGCGGCTACGGACCTTGGCGGTCAATTCCGCTGCGGCCTACAACTGTTCGGCCACCATCGAATTCCTGCAGGATGTGCCCGCGGTGCACAACGAGCAGGCGTGGATGGACGCGGCCCTGCCCACCTTCCGCCGGGTGGCGGGGGAAGATCGGGTGGTCGCGACCGGCGCCACCCTCGGATACGACGATGTATCCGAGTTCGTCAACAAGTACGGCGGGTTGTACGTGACGCTCGGCGTGCAGGATGCCCAGCTCACCCCCGAAGGCATGCCGACGCCGATGCCGGGCGGACGGGGACTGTTCATGAACCACAATCCGCACTTCTACGCCGACGACGACACACTCGTCACCGGGGTGCGGCTACACGCACAGGTGGCCTACGACCACCTCAAAGGCGCGCTAGTACCGGCATGAACGGCGCGTAGTCGCGAACGTGGCCTTCGGTCCAGTCCCACAACGAGTTCGGGTCGACGGCCACACCGCGCTGCAGCATCAGTCGCCAGCCGCTGTCGTTCTTCTCCCAGATATCGCCGTCGCGGTCGACGTACATGCCGGAGTTCTCGGGCTCGACACCGACGTCACCCATTCCCCGGGGAAAATCCAATCGCTTCGCCACACCAACCATCCCCTTAAATCTCGGGTTGTTTCCAACCAGAAGTATTGTCCCCGCCTCTTGCGGTTCACTTCCGGTTCGGTTGCGCGATTCCGGCAAACTGTTAGCATTGGCAACAAATATCCGTACCAGATGGTCTTCTTCATGGACACGGACGGTCGCAACAATCCGACAACTATTCCGCAACCTTTTGGCATCTCCAGGTTTTTGAGGGATAGTGCTCTTCTTGCGGCGAACGTCCAGTTCGCTTCCCGTCGCAGGAGGACCCGATGGCAGGCGCGGAGCTGAGAGTGCTCGGCCCCCTGCATCTGTCCGTCGACGGTCACGACGCCGCCCTCGGCACCCCCATGCAACGCGCCGTCCTCGGCCGGCTCATCGTGGCCCGTGGCCAGGTCGTGAGCACCGAGCGGCTGATCGACGACCTGTGGTCCGGGTATCCGCCACCCAAAGCCACCGCCGTGCTGCAGGTGCACATCCACACCCTGCGCCGGCTGTTCGAACCGCAGCGACCGCGTCGCGCGCCGTCCCGTTTCATCGTGTCGGAGTCCTCCGGATACGCCCTGCGGATCCCCGAGAACGCCGTCGACGCATGGCATTTCGAACAGCAGCTGCGCACATATCAGGAACTGGTCAGCAATCCGGATATCCGAACCGAACCCGCCGAACGCAACGCCCTGCTGGAGGCCGCGCTCGCGTTGTGGCAGGGCCCCGCGCTGGAGGCGTTCGCCGAAACCGAGTGGGCCGCAGCCGAAGCCGACCGCCTCACCGACCTCCACCTCACCGCCGTCGAACTCAATGCCCGCACCAAACTCGAACTCGGGCGACCCGGTGATGTGGTCCGCGAACTCCGCCAGCTCTTCGAGGACCACCCCGGCCGTGAGGAGATCGTGCGCCTGCTGGCCCTGGCCCAATATCAGCTGGGTCAGCAATTGGAGGCCCTCACCACCATTCGCCGCTCCCGGGACTTCCTCGCTACCGTCTTCGGCGTCGACCCCACCCCCGCGCTGCGCGAACTCGAGATGGCCATCCTCAACCACTCGGCCACCCTGACCGCGGCCGTGGAACCCGGGCACCGCCGGATCGGGACGACGAGTGACACCGGTGCGGCGACCGGCAATCCGGGCACCTCGAGCATTGCCCCGGCAGACCCGGAAGAGTCCACGCCAGGGCCGGGGGCCGTCATTGTCAGCGCCGATATGGCCCCGGCGGTCGGCGGGGAAACATCGGCCACAGCTGCCCCGACCATCGAATCCCATTCCGCCACCGGCTATACCACCGAACTGTCCGAGCTCCTGAGCACCGCCGAGGCGGCCCGCGGCGGGCGATTGCGCCTGGCGTGGGTGGCCGGTGAAGCCGGAATCGGCAAGACCGTACTCGCCGAAGCCACCTGCTCGGCCCTCGCGACCGCGGGCTGGACGGTAGCCGTCGGCACCTGCCCGGAAATCGACGGCGCGCCCACCGCGTGGGCCTGGTCGGAGATCCGCGCCGCCCTCGACGGCCACGAACGGCGGGCCGGCGGATACCCGGCCTCCCCGGCTGACGAACCGGTGCTGGACAGCGCCACCGGCAGTTTCGAACGACCGGCCGCACCACCGCTGGTTCTCGACAGCGATCGGCCCGGCTCATCCGCACCGAACGGGGCCCGCGACAGCGACCCGAACGCGTGGCCGACGGTGCCGGACGCGTCTCTCTCCGCACGGGCGGCGGGTTCCGGAGCGCGGGACGGGAGCGCGGACGGGTTCGTACTGGCCCGCCTTATTGCCGAGAAGTGCAGGCGCGCAGCACGCGTCGGGCCGGTGGCGTTGCTGCTGGAGGATGTGCAGCGGGGGGATGCGGCGACGCTGCAGGTGCTGCGGCAGGCGGTGAGCTGGTTGCGGGACGAGCCGGTGTTCGTGCTGGTCACGCTGCGGCGGTCGGAAGCGACACAGGGGACGCACAATACGGTCGCCGCGCTGGCGCAGCACACGGGCGCGTGGGTGGAGCTCACCGGGCTGGATCTCGAGGGCACGCGGCGGACCGCGCTGGCGACCGGGCTGGGCGAAATCGACGACGAGGTGCTCGAGCAGTTGCATCGACGGACCGGCGGTAGACCCTTGTTCGTGCGGGAGGTAGCGAAAGAGCTTGCTGCGCACGGGAATTTGGACGGCGTGCCGGATTCGATCCGGGAGTTGATCGAAGACCGCATCGCGCAACTGCCGGACGGCGTCACCGAGGTGCTGCGGCAGCTGTCGATCTGGGGGGACAGTGTCGACCTCGCACTGCTGAGCACGGCGGCGGAACTGACCGAGGACACCGTGATCGACCTGGTCGCGGCGGCCGAATCGGTGGGGCTGGTGGATTCCGGCAGCGGCGGCAGCATCCGATTCGCGCACCCGCTCATCCGCGACGCCGTCTACCTGAGCATTCCCCCTCTTCGACGCGGCCGAATGCATTGGGCCGCATTGGAATTGCTGGAGACCCATGCGGCGGTCTTTCCCGCGGTGGCACGCGATCCGGACGTGCTCGCCCGGCACGCGATTGCGGGAGCGACCGCCGAAACAGCGCCGCGGGCAATCGAATACGTGGAACGTGCGGCCGAACGCCGCAGCAGTCGCGGCATGCGCAGCGCCAGCGTGCGGCTGCTGCGGTCGGCGGTGGACCTGCACCGGCTCGCGCGCCACGACGCCGATCACGCGCCCGCCGCCGATCGAATCGGGCTGCTGCGCACCCGATGTGCGCTGGTCACCGCGCTGGCCTACGACAACCGGCACCGAGAGGCGCGGGCCGAGCGCGACCGTGCACTCACCCTCGCCGAACAGCTCGACGACCCGGACCTGGAGACGCGAGCACTGACCTGCTGGCGCGCCCCGGTGATCTGGGCGATCCGCGACTGGCGCAATCCCGATCAGCACATGCGCCGGGCGCTCTCGCGCGCCCTGGCCCGCCACGGCGTGCGCCCAGCGATGCTGGCCCTGCTCGAAGGCTCCGCCACCGCAGTGCGCGGTTCGGCCCACGCGGCACCGCCCGGTTCAACAGACTCGACACCACCCGGATCGGGGGACCGGGTGCCGCCTGCGGCCGACCGCGCCACGGGAATCGAGTCGATCGGTGCGGCGGAAATGCTGGCGGGTAGGCATGATTCGACCGATGCGATGGACGGTGAGCTGGTGTTGCTGCTGGTGACCGCCACCTTCGAGACCGGGTTGGTGGAGTATTCGACCGGGCATCGACTGGCGACGCTGGCGCTCGAGGTCGCGCGGCGCACCGGAGATCCCGAATTGCTGTGTACCGCCATCAACGCGGTCGCGTACCTGGCCTACGACTACGACGCGGAGTTCTCGGCGCTGGTCGATGAGCTGGAGGCGGTGGCCACGGCCGCCGGGCTGGCCGAGTATCGCGCGCTCGCACAATATCTGGGATATCGGGCGGCGGTGGCGCGGGCCGATCTGCGGGAGGCCGGGCGGCGGGTGGCGGCCGCGGTGGAGTTCGCCGACGAGGGACAGTTGCGGCCGCTGCTGGATATGGTCAGCTGCTTCGCGGCAACGATGGAGCTGCTGCGCGGCGATATCGACCGGGCCGACGGGCTGTATACCCAGTTCACCACCCGTACCAGGCAATCCGGCGTGGCCAATCACGCGGAGTCGGAACTGTTCTGCGCGCTCTCGATCGGCTGGGCCCGCCGCGAACTGGGCGGGCTGCTGGAGCGGCTCGCCGCGGCCTATGCGGCATTGCCCGCGGCGGCCGCACCCGCCTACACCCTCGCCTTACTGCAGGCCGGGCAGCGCGAGCGGGCCCGGGAGGTGTACGAGGATTCGGATCCGATTGCGGCGGGCTTCTATCCGGTCCTCATGTCGGCATTCCGGGCGGTAGCCGCCATCGAGCTCGGCGACACTCCAGCAATTGCCCGGCTCTATGAATTCCTGAGCCCGCACGGCGGCACGCTCATCGGGTTGGAAACCGGGCTGACCGAGTTCGGTCCGATGGACTCGATCCTGGCCGAACTGGCCGCGGCCCGGGGTGACGACGACGCGGCCGCGGCGCATCGCGACCGCGCCGAACGCCTGCTGGAAAGGATTCGCGCGGAACTCCCCGAGTGCGGAAGCGCACTGTTGCGCGCCGCCTGAGCACAACCGGCAACCGACGGAATCCGAATCGGGCCATTGGCCGGATATGTCAGGAGCCGATGGTCTGTGACCATCGGCTCCCAGCTATTTTCCATCCCAGCGATTTGTGCTGGTTAATTCTTGGCACGCTGGTAAGCGTCGACGATCTCGGCCGGGATACGACCGCGCGACGAAACCTGATGCCCCTGCGCCCGCGCCCATTCCCGGATGGCGGTGCTCTCTTCGCGATCCACGGCCGGACGGGTACGACCCGGAGCGACCTTGGTGCTGCCCCGCTTCGAACGGCCCACCTTGCGGGCCTTCTCGGTCCACGACTCGAGGGACTCCCGCAGCTTACCGGCGTTCTTGTTCGACAGGTCGATCTCGTAGTCGTTCCCGTCGATCGAGAAAAAGACGGTTTCGTCGGCCTTCGATTCGCCGTCGTAGTCGTCAACCAGAGTTACGGTGACTTTCTTCGCCATGGACTGCCCTTCCACGTGTGAGGTGCCGCTATTCGCCGAAATGCTAATGCCGCGGGAAGCAGGATTCAAACCAGGCGCGAATCGAATTACGCGCGACCAGACTATTCTGCTATTACCGCAGAGACCAGACGGTCTTCAGCACACCCGGAATGCGGCCAAGCGCCACCCGGAACGACCGCGGACAATGCGGGCGGCGAGTGCGAAATGTCGCATGCCGCGGTCGTAACTCGCGCAGACTTCCGCCTTCCCGGGCTCGGCGATGATCACATCGACCCTGGTGAGCGTCGCACTCCCGAGTTCGCGACCGGGCAGCCGCCCGGCACTCGCGAGCGTGCGCACCGCGGCCACCACCGACGGCTCGGCGAGCGGGGCTAACTGCCCCGGGGAACGCCGGCCGTCGAGCACCTCCATTGCCATCCGCAGCGCCTTGCCCGCGAATTCCCTTGCCGCGGTGTTGCGCTCATCACTATCGGTGGCTTTCACAGCGTGCGAAGAACGCAAAACCCGTTGCAGCCCCGCCGAACCCGCGGACCGGGACCTCGCATTCGAGGACAACCGCGAACGATCCACCCGATTCCGGCAACCCGCCGGATCAGGCTGCGGCACACTCGCCCGCGGCCGGGGCGGACAGGCCGCCAACGGCGGCTCGAACCGCGGTGCGGGCAACAGGATTCCGCCCTCGGACGCCACAGGCACTCCCCTCGACTCGGAGATTACGAATGCCGCGACAGCGTGGCACGACCGGAGGCTCCGAGGAGGGACAACCAGAACTCTGCACCCCTCCCGCGCTACCTCAGCAGGGCGAGGCGGCCGAGGTAATCGGTAGGGAGGTACAGGAGGGGGCTGGTGGTCCAGGTCTGACCGGACTGCGGGTCGTACTGATCGGGCATGGCGACGCCCTCCGGGGCGAAGGCCCGGAAGCCGTGCTTGGCAGTCGTTTTCGTGGCCCGCCACTGGTGATCGTGGAACGCCACCACTGCGGCGGCGTCGGTGGCGACCGATGCGCCACGCAGCGTGGCGACCTGGGCGGCCACGCCGTCGGTGGAGAGGTACACCAGCGTGCCGTCCGCCGCGCGCTCCGGATCGATGGAGATCACATCGGTCATCCCGTACCGCTGCTTCAGCACCTCCGCGATTTCCGTCTGCGCGTAGACCGGAACCGCCCGATCCCCGCGCGCGGCCACAACAGCGGCCGCCAGCGCCTCGTTCACCGGCCCCGGCTCACCGACCGTCCGCGCCGGATCCACTCCCGCCGGAATCCGATTCCCGAAGCTGTAGGCCACGATCAGCGTGGCCGACTCGGCAGGCGCGGTCGGCACGGCCCAAAGATCCAGCGGCCCTTGCTCGCTCACCAGCACACCGCCCGGCGCGGACGAACCGACCGGCGCAGCGGAGGCCACCGACCCGATCCCCGACACCGCTCCCAGCACCGCCGCACACACGACGGTCACTGCCGCCCGAATCGACCGTACCGGGCTATTTGTCCGCTTCGACCTCATGCCCGCCATGCTAACGAGCCGTCTCACACCCGTTCGAGGGTCTTGGCCGCATCCACCGGGCGGAGGGTTTTGCTCAGGTCGGTGCGCATGACGGTGGCGGTGTCGATGAGGTAGTTCTGGCGGACCTGCCAGGGGTGGCGGTCGCCCTGGCTGGGGAAGTCGCCGATGGAGCGTTGGATGTAGCCGGACGCCAGGTCCAGGAGGGGGCGTTCGTTCAGGGTGGCTTGGGGTTGGGGGACGACGGCGGTGTAGCCGTTGCGGTCCATGTAGCCGAGGACCTTGCAGACCAGGCGGGAGGTGAGGTCGGCGCGGAGGGTCCAGGAGGCGTTGGTGTAGCCGATGCAGACGGCGAAGTTGGGGACGCCGGAGATCATGGTGCCCTGCCAGACGAACTCGTCGGAGAGCTTCACCGGGCTGCCGTCGACCACCAGGTCGATGCCACCGAAGGCGAGCAACTGCAGGCCGGTGGCGGTGATCACGATGTCGGCCTCCAGGACGCGGCCGGACTTCAGCCGGATGCCTTCGGGCACAAAGGTTTCGATGTGGTCGGTGACCACCTCGGCCTGACCCTTGCGCATGGCCTTGAAGAAGTCGGCGTTGGGCACCGCGCACAGGCGCTGATCCCACGGGTTGTAGTCGGGGGTGAAGTGCTCGGCAACCAGGCTCTCGTCCTTGAGGATTCGCGTGGTGAGCCCGGTCAGCAGCTTGCGGGCGGCCTCGGGCCGACGCCGGCAGTACTGGTAGAAGCCGATATTGAACAGGATGTTCTTGGTGCGGATGACCCGGTGCGCCAGATCCGGCGGCAGCAGCTCGCGAATCCGGTCGGCGATCTTGTCGCGGCCGGGCACCGCCGAGATCCAGGTGGGGCTGCGCTGCAGCATGGTGACCAGTTCGGCCTGCTCGGCCATGGCCGGGACCAGGGTGACCGCGGTCGCGCCGCTGCCGATGACCACCACGCGCTTGCCCGTGTAATCCAGGTCCTCGGGCCAGAATTGGGGGTGCACGACGGTGCCGGTGAAGTCGTCGATGCCGGGGAACTCGGGCGAGTGGCCCTGCTCGTAGTTGTAGTAGCCCGAGCACGAGTAGAGGAACCCGCAGGTGAGCGTGCTGCGCTCGACGCCGTCGGTGCTCGTGTGCTCCAGGGTCAGGGTCCACCGCGACGCGGCGCTGTCCCATTCCGCGCCAACGACTTTGGTGCCGAAGCGGATGTGACGGTCGATGCCGTTCTCGGTGGCCGTCTCGGTGATGTAGCGCAGGATGGACGGCCCGTCGGCGATGGACAGGGCGTCACGCCACGGCTTGAACGGGTAGCCGAGGGTGAACATGTCGCTGTCGGAGCGGATGCCCGGGTAGCGGAACAGGTCCCAGGTGCCGCCGAGCGCCGCGCGCGCCTCGAGGATGGCGTAGCTGCGGCCGGGCTGTTCGGTCTGCAGGCGATACGCCGCGCCGATGCCGGAGAGCCCGGCTCCGACGATGACGACATCGAGGTGTTCGGCGGAGGCGGGTGCGGCGTTCATGACTTCCAGTCTGTTGTCCCCGCCACCCGGTTTCTTGACTCTGCGCGACAAGTATTTGATACTGAATGACATGTCGGTGATCAGATCGGCCGGACTGCGAGGATTCCGGGCCACCGTGGCCGAACTCGGCGGGGATGCCGAGGAGCTGGTCGCGGTCTGCGGCCTGCCCGTCGCGGCCCTCGACACCGACGATCTACTGGTCCCCGACCAGGCCGTGGGCGCGGTGCTGGAGCTGGCCGCGCATCAACTCGACTGCCCCGATCTGGGCCTGCGCATGGCGTGGCGGCAGGACCTGGACATGCTCGGGCCACTCGCGCTGGCCATCCGCAATGCCACCACCCTGGCCGGGGTGCTCGACTGCACCTCGCGCTACCTGTTCGTGCACGCCCGCTCACTGAGCCTGACCATGGAACCCGACCCGTACGGCGACCGCGGCGTGATCGCCCTGCGCTACGGGGCGAACGCGCCCGGCCTGCCGACACCCGTGCAGGGCACCGATCTCGGATTGGCGTTCGTGCACAGGACGATTCAGCGCCTCGCGGAGGATCGCTACGGCCTGCGCTCGGTGGAACTGCCCTACCGTCCCGCCGCTCCGATCCAGGCGTACGAGGAATTCTTCGGCGCGCCAGTGCGAATCGAGCGCCCGGCCGCCCTGCTGCGGGTGCCCAGCAGTCTGGCCAAGCGGCCGCTGTCGGGCGGTGACGAGAACCTGCATCGGCTCGCCATGGCCTTCCTGGCGCAGCAGTCCGGCGGCGCGGCCGCGGCCATCACCCCGCGCGTGCGCACCACCCTGCAGAAGCTGCTGGGCACCACCGCCCCCGAAATCGACGCTGTCGCACGGCTGCTCACCATCCACCCGCGCACCCTGCAACGCCGCCTCGCCGCCGAGGGCACCACCTTCGCGGCCATTCTCGACGAAGTGCGCCGCACCGAGGCCCGTCGCTATCTGACCACCACGGACATGCCGATGAGTCAGGTGGCCTCGCTCATCGGGCTGTCCGAACAGTCCGTATTCACCCGGTGCTGTCAACGCTGGTGGGGCGCTACGCCTACCGCCGTGCGGCGCGGCAAAGCAGGCTGAATCTCCGGCGTTTCATTCGGTGTGTCTCGAGATTCGCTGGGCCCATTGGCAAATCAGACACGGCGAGTCTCGCGTAACACGCAATCATTTTGCGAGTTGCCGCGTGTCGATCATGGTCATCCAGGGCTCGCACCACCAGGATGTGCTGATGATCGCCGAATGCCCGTCCTGCGCTTGGCCCTCGCCGACCGCCGTATCCTCGCATCGCAGTGTGCAGTACCTGCGCTGTGTGTGCGGCCAGTGGCTGATCAGCGTGCACGGGAAGGTGGTCGGCGCGGCCGGGGGCACCACGTTCAGCAGCAACAACGCGGTGGCCGAGATCGTCGGCAGCCGGGATTAACCGGCCTGCACGAAGATTCGCACGGACTCGATGCGCAGTCCGGCGGTGAAGTCCAGCTCGGCGATGCCGCGGCCCTGCCGGGTCTCCACCGTGGCGGTCACCGTGCGCCCGGCGGCGATCGGCTTGCTCCAGCGCAGCCCCTTCACCCGAGTGGTGAAGTCCTCCAGCGACATCACGCCGTCGGTGCCCCACTCCAGGCGCGGCACCGGGGCCAGCGCGGCCCGGGCGGCCCCGGCATCGCCGTGTCCGAGTGCGTCCAGCAGTCGCCCCGCCGCCGCCCTGCCCGGCTTGCCGACACCGCGCAGCCCGGACATGAAACCGATTGCGCCACCGACACCCTGGTTGCCCAGCAACTGCGGCCCCAGCTTCGCCCCCGCCAGCAGGCCCTGCATGCCGGAGCCCAGCAGCTGGCCGATCATGCCCGCCAGCTCCCAATGTGCGCGCAGGACACGGATTCTCAGCGTGCCGTCGACGTCGGCGAGGTCGTAGCGCAGGTGCATGGGCACGTGCAGCGTCACCCCGGTCGACATGGTGGTGGCGATGGTCAGATCGCGGAAGACGGTCATCCCGCACACCACGTCATTGGTGACGTCGAAGGCAATCCCGTTGGGCGCGATGAAGGTGTCGTAGAAGCGCTCGATGGCCGCGCGCCCGACGTGCGGGCGCGAGCCGACGGGGTCCTCGACGCTGCCGTCGTCGGCGAACAGGCCCACCCACGCGGCCTTGTCGTGCGCACCGACCGCCTTCGGGGAAGCTTCGACGGTCGCCAGTAGTTCAGCGGCGGTGGGGTTCGCGGGCACGGGTCCTCCAGGTGGTGAGCAAGCGCGCGCGATGATACCGAACTCCCGGAATCCCCGAAGGCGGTCGGGCACTTTCGGATCGGGACCAGGCCCGATCAGATAGAGGTCAGGCGCGGCAGCAGGCGCTCGGCGAATTCGGTGGCGTAGGCGACCGGATCGCCGTTGGGCATGAAGTCCAGCTGCGTGATGCCCAGCGCGGACAGCTGCTCGGCGTCACGGATCACCTTGTCCGGATCGGCGAGTGCGGGGGCCACGTAGACGGCGGTCTTGCGGATCGCGTGGTAGTCGCGGCGCTCGGCCGCACAGTGCGCGCGCAGCACTTCCAGCTTGGCCGCCACATCCTCGACACTGCTCGCGAACAGATTGCAGGCGTCCGCGTACCGCGCCACCAGCAGCAGCGTCTTCTTCTCGCCACCGCCGCCGACCAGGATGGGCGGGTGCGGACGGGTCAAAGGCGCTGGCACACACAGGGTCTCGGCCAGCTGGTAGTGCTCGCCCTTGTACGGGCCGTTGTCCGGACCCCACATCTGCAGGCAGATCTGCAGCGTCTCCTCGAGCCGCTCGAACCGCTCGCCCATCGGGACCACCGGCACGCCCAGCGCCCGCTGCTCACGCTCGTACCAGGACGCCCCGATGCCGAGTTCGGCGCGACCACCCGAGAGCACGTCCAGCGTGGTGACGATCTTGGCCAGCAGGCCGGGGTACCGGTACATCACACCGGTGACGAGCAGGCCCAACCGCATGCGCTCGGTCAGCGCGGCCAGATAGCCGAGGGTGGTGTAGCCCTCCAGCATCGGCTCGTCGTGCTGCCCGCTGTGCTCCATCTGGAAGTAGTGGTCCATGACGGTGAACTGCGCGAACCCCGCCTGTTCGGCAATGCGGGCGGTGTGCGCCAGGGTGGACGCGATCCGCTCTGGTTCCGCCGGCGTCGAGTAGTTCCAGTAGTGCAGCCCCAGTTCCATGCACTCCAGTTTGCCCGATCCGGCCTGGTTTTCGACTCGATTACTGCTTGGGCAGCGGGAGGTCCATGCCGCCGACGTCGGTGACCTTCCAGTCGCCCTTCGGATCGACATTGACCGTGTAGTAGATGGTGGTCAGCACGCCGTCCGGGTTCTGGGCATTGGTGGAGTTGACGTTCAGATAGACATTGACCTTGTAGACGCCGTTGTCATGGTTGACGACCTGCGAGCTGAGCAGGGTCGGGCTCGAGGTCCACTTGAGCGGGACCAGGATCTCCTGCAGCTTCGAGGCGGTGGCGTCGAACTTGGCGGCCAGCGCCGGCGTGGTGTTGGCCTTCAGGCGCACGGTCCAGGCGTTGAAGTCGGCGTAGTTGAGATTGGCCGCGCCCATGGCGTAGTCGGAGGCCACCTGCTCGGCGTGCTTGTCGTCGGCGGCCTGGTTGTCGCGGCTCTTCAGGTCGCTGCGGGCGGACTGCCACAGCACGGTGACCGTCACCAGCGCGGCGATCAGCGCGATCCCGGCGGCCGCGGTCAGCAGGGCCGACAGCTTGATCGACACCGTCTTGGCGGCGGCTGCGGGGGCGGCCGGTTCGGAGACGGCGGTGGTCTCCGGGTCGACCGGCCGATTCGGTTCGGTGTCCTGAGACATGGTCTGCTCCTTGCTGGTGTTGCTATTTCACGCCGACCTGCACACGCACGGCACCGTCACCGGTGGACGCGAGCGCCTGCGAGATCAAGTCGCTGAGGTTGATCTGCGGCCCGGCCGTGCGCGCCGCGTCGGCGAGCGGTTGCAGCTGGGGCGCGAGGGTCTTCAATTCGGGTCCGGCCTGCTGGAGCCATTCGGTCAGCTTCGCCAGGAAGGGTGCCAACCCGTTGCCGCTCACATCGGCCTGTGGGCCGGGGGCACGGTCCGTCAGTCTACCGACGGCATTGATGAGCTGCTCGAGCGACTGCTCGAACTGCACGAATGCGGGTGCGGCCGCCCCGGTCGCTTCACCGATGCCCGACATATTCGAGGCCGCCGCCTGGAAGCTGTTGAGTAGCTGGGCGATCTTGGGTTCGCGGCTCATGATCGCCTTTGCCAGCAGATCGCCCGCGCGGGTGAGGTTCGGCATGGCCGAATCGGTGTCGTGGAAGGCCGTGCCGAGGGTACTGGCCAGCGAGGCCGCCACCTTGGGATCGAGCTGGTTCATGACCTTGTTGACCAGCCGCGACACCTCGGGAATCGACAGCGGCGACTTGACCGACGCGGCGTCGAGGCGCTGCCCGTCGGTCAGGTACGGCCCGCCCGCGACCTTGGGCCGGAACTCCACGTACGGCTCGCCCAGCGCGGAAAGCTGTTCGATGGTGACATCGCTGTTGGTGGGCAGCTTGCGGTCACCATCGATGCGGATGCCCACCTCGATGCCGCGCGCCGTCGAGTCCACCGAGGTGACCTTGCCGACCTTCATGCCGGTCAGCAGGATCGGCGAACCCACGCTCAGGCCACCGGAATTCGGCATCACCATGGACGCGTTCGTGTAGTGCGCGAACGGATCCGCCCGCACCACACCGAAGGTCAGATAGCTCGCGCCCACCACGGTGACGACCGCGATGCCGCCCAGCGACGCCAGCGAACCCCATCTCATCGCACCGCCCCAATCATGCGCAGTCCAGCCAGAATGTTGGCGACCTGGTCGTCGCGGGAGACCGAATCCGCCTTGACGCCGGTGATGTTCACCTTCGGCCCGTTCTCCACGAACGGAATCAGCTTGTCCCGCACGAGAGAGACCAGGGCAGACAAATTGGAGGGCTGCGACAGGTCCAGGGGCTTGCCCGAAAGCGCCAGCGGTGCAAAGGCTTGCGTCACCGGATCCAGCGCGCCGGCCAGCGGGGCCAGCCACACCAGCGACTGCCCGAGCTGCCCGAGCACCGCGAAGATCTGCGTGACGCCCTTGATCGAGTTGGTGACCCCGGTCATGGCGTCCACCGACTCCTGGCTGAGCTGGTGATCGAGGAAGTCCGCGCGATCGTGCAGCACTTGGGCATTCACGCCGAGTCCGTTGAGCAGACTGTCGACCTGGTCCAGATTCGCGGCCAGATCCACGGCATTGCCCGCCGCGTTCTGCGCGATCCGCTTGGTCTCGTTCGGATCCTGCGGCAGCACCGCATTGAACCGATTGATGATGTCCTGCAACTGATTGATCGCGCCGCCCTGGGTGAAGGCGGCCAGCGCGGCCATGGTGTCCTCGAGCTGCACGGGCGGCTTGGTGTGGTCCTGGGTGATGGTCCCGCCGTCTTTCAACAGCGACGTGAAACCATCCGGCGGCGTGGTCAGCGCCAGATGGATATCACCGAGCACCGTGTTCTGCCGCAGCTCGGCCACCGAGGCGGTCGGCAATTGCACCTTGGACGAAATGTCCGCGTCCACCACCACATACCCGCCGCGTCCACCGGCGTCGGCGGGACTCACCACGCGCACCCCGGCCACCGAGCCGACCTGCGCGCCATTGGCGATCACCTTCGCCTTGGCGGGCAGATTCAGCACATTGCCGAACTCGATGTGGATGCGATAGGTCGGCCCGGAGACGGTCGTGCCCGGCACCGGCACCGACGACGGATCGAAGGCGCACCCACCGACCCCGGTCAGCAGTCCGGCGGCCAGCAGCACCGCACCGGTTCGCTTGGCCACGCCCTGCGGCATGCGGAAGCCCTCGGTGTCGACGGTGAGGTTCCAGCGTCCGATTCTCATCGCGCACCTGCCATTCCGAGCACCAGCGGGACGAGCGGCACGTTCACCAGGCCGTTGGCGGCGTCGGTGCAGGCGCCCGGAGAAGCGGCATTCACTGCGGCGCAGACCTGTTCGGCCTGCGGGGCCGGAAGCGCGGCACGCGGAGAGCCGTAGGTGATGCCGTTGGACATGATGTTCTGGGCGGCGTTGGTCAGCACCGGAAGCTTGAGCATGACCTCCGAGAGCGAGCCGACATTGGCACGCAGCAGGCGGACCAGCGGCAGCGTGTCGTCCAGGGCCTTCATGATCGGGTCACCCGCGATGGTGACCAGATCGTTGAGCATGGGCAGCACGGCGCCGAGGCGGTCGATGAGTTGCGCACCGGGACCGATCAATTCGGTGGTGGCATTGTTCAGGGCCGGGCCCAGCCGCAGCAGCATGGAACGCAGGTCGCCCCAATGGTCCTCGACCTTCGCACCGACCGAGGCGAAGGCGTCGAAGATGCCCGCCAGGTGGCCGATATCGGCATCCGGTTGCGACAGCGCCGAACCCAGCTTCTTGACGATCTCGTTGATCTGCGGGCCCGCGCCCTGGGTGGCCGTGTCCAGTCCGGACAGTCCGTGCGCCAACGCATCCGGGGCCTGCGCCTGCTGCAGCTGCGAGGACAGGTCGGCCAGCGCGGTCAGCGTCTCGGTAATGCTCTTGGGTGTCAGGGATTTGGTGATGCACTGCGAGGAATCCCAGCGCGCCAGGTTCTTACCGCTGTTGAGCACCGCCAGATTACGGTCGGCCACAATGGAATCCGAGACCGTCGTCGCGGCTGCGTCCGCGTACACCGGGTACTGGGCGTCGACGGAGAACTTCACCTTGACCTTGGTGCCGTCGGCATCGATGGAATCGACGGTGCCGACCGGGATTCCGCGCATGGTCACCTTGTTGCCCGCGTACAGACCGACAGCATCGGGCATGATCGCGCAATAGGCGACGGTCTTCTTCATCGGATCGAAGATGATGAAGTAGCCGACCACCGCCAGCACCACCACGAGCACCGCGCCGGCGACCGACATGAACGCCTGCGATCCGAGCATCCGCTTGAACATCAGCAGTCCTTCCCCGGCAGCGGAATGCACACCTGCGGCAGGGTGACGGTCTGCCCCGACTGATCGACCTTGACGCCGCCGTCGGGAATCACCAGGTCCGACAGCTTCTTCTGCAGATCCTGCGCGGCGGTCAGCGTCGGCGCGAACTTCTCGCCGAGCTGCTGCAACTCGGTGACCGCATCGGTCAGCTTGGGCTTCAGATCCGTCCAGGTCGGTTCGGTGCCGCCGAGCCGGTCGAGGATGTCGCTGAGCAGCCGCAGTGCCTCGGCCATTTCCGAATGCTTGTCGTCGAGCACGGTGACCAGCAGGTTGGCATTGTCCATGAGCCTGCCGAGATCGGTCTTCGCGCCGTCGTACATGCGCACGTACTCGTCGGCCACGGCGACCGCGTTCGACACCTGGGTGCGCTGCTTGTCCAGCGCGTCCACATAGGTGGCGACGGTCTGCAGCGTGGTGCGCAGGCTGTCGGGCGCGCCGTCGATCGAATTGCCCAGCGCCGCCAGGTTTCTGTTGAGCGTCGACCCGTCGAGCTTGGCCAGCGGCGCGGCCGCGTCCTGGAAGGTCTCGACCAGGCTGTAGGGCAGGCGCACCCGGTCCGCCGGAATCGCCGCGGATCCGAGGGGTTTGGTCCCGGCCGGGAACAGCGCCACGTAATGCCCGCCGACGATGGTCAGCATGCGGATGTCCAGGGAGGTCTGATCACCCAGGAACACATCGGAATTCACCGTGAAGCGCATGACGACCTTGTCCGGCTTCAGATCCAGGGACTGGACCGAACCGACCGAGATTCCGGCGATGCGCACGTCGTCGCCCGTCTTGACCGACTGCGCCTCCGACAGTTCCGCGGTGTAGGTGTGTTTGCCGAGCGGCACCACGTACAGCGCACCGGCGGCGATCAGGCCGATCACCAGCGCGATCGCGCCGAGAATGCCCTTGCGCAGGTGCCGCTTCTGCTTGGTCGCGTCGTCGACCACACGGTCGTCACGCTTGAACAGGCGGGGCAATGTCATCCGTTGCATATCGCCACCTGCTGTCCCGAGACCAGCACCTTGACCACCGCGGGCAGATCAGCGCTGCCCTTGCTGCACACCGGCTTCCAGCCCGACGGGCTCGACGGCAGCGACACGTCGGCCGCGCCCAGCACCGCGGGTAGGCGGCTGAAGGTGTCCACCGCTTCCTTCGCGTCGGGGAAGATCCGGCGGATCAACGCGTCCACATCGGATCCGCTGTTGATGCCCAGCGAGTTGAGCAGATTGTCGATGGGCCGCAGCACCGACGGCGCGGTCATCGCGAATTGCGCCAGCCCGCCGATGTTCTGCTGCAACGCCTCGAAGATGTCGGAGAGCTGCTTGAGCAGCGGCACCAGGTAGTGCACCCGCCCGCCGAGGCGGTCCGACAGATCCGACATGTTCCGGATCAGCGTCCAGATCACCTGCTGCCGATTGTCCACGTACGACGCCAGTTTCCCGATCGCGTCCATGGCCGGGCCGACACCACTGCCGTCACCCTCGATCAAAGCGACCATACTGGCGCTGAACTGGTTGATGGCTTCCGGAGACACCGTCTGCAGCACCGGCTTCAGACCGTTGAACAGCTGCGTCACATCGAACGAAGGCACCGTGTGATCGGTCCCGATGCGCGCGCCCGACCCGATCCGGTTGCCCGGCTGCGGTTGCTGCTGCAGATCGATGTACCGCTGCCCGGTGAGGTTCTGATACCGGATGGCCAGCTTGGAGTTGTCGTAGATCGGCGCATCGGTCTTGACCGCCACCTGGACGCGCGCCTGCGCGCCTTCGAGGTTGATGGCCTTCACCTTGCCGACCTGCACGCCGTACATGCGCACGTCATCGCCGACCTTGAGGCCGTTGGCATCGACGAACAGGGCGTCGTGCGACTCGGTCTTCCCCGACACCGGACGCTGAATCGCGGTGAGCACCAACATCAGCACCACCCCGATCACGCCCGCGAACAGGGCCAGCCGCCACGCCGCGGCTTTCACACTCATCGCGCACCTCCCAGCAGTGGCACCGCGATGGCGGGAACGCCCTTCAGGTCGACCTCCACATTCAGCACCGGCCCCTGCCCGTTGTCCGGCATGGCGGCGCTCAAACGCGCCAGCAGTTCCCGCAATTCGACCGCCGACTGCTGCGGTCGCGGCACCATCTGCGCCAGCGCGGTCAGCACCGGCACCAGCATGTCGGTGGTGCCCGAGAGCTGAGTTCCGGCCTGCGAGAAGGTGTTCGCCAGGATCGGCAGCAGCTGCCCGGTCACGATGGCCACGTTCTTGTCGTAGTCGGCGCGGTCGGTCTGCAAGCGCTGCATGCTGCGGATCAGATCCACCACCTGCACCGTCGCACCCGCGAACTGCCCGCCGCCGTCGAAGGCCGGGCCGAGCTGACCGAACAGCTCCGACATCGGCATCTTCTGGTTATTGGTGATGGTGCGCTGCGCGGTGATCAACGCCTGCGCCAGCGGAGTGAACGCCTGGGTGTCGGCCGCCGCCTGCGCGATGACCGAGGCCATCTGCGGGGTCAGCACCGAGCCGCCCACCTGCGAGGCACTGCGCAGAATCGAACCCATGGTGGCGTCGTAGACCGCGGCGGCATGTGCGCCCGTGAAGTCCAGCACCGTGCCCGCGCGCAGCGGGGAACCGCCTGCGCCCTTACGCAATTCGATCTCGCTGATGCCGAAGAGGTTGGCGGGCGCGTAGTCGACCTGCAGGCTGTCGTCGATCCCGAACAGCTTCTTGTCATCCAGGCGCAGCGAGATCTGCTGCGTCCCATGCTGATCCGGGGCGATATCGGTGACCTTGCCGACCACTACCCCGTTGGCCCGCACATCGGTGCCGACCAGCACGCCGTCACCGATCTGCTCGGTGCGCAGCGAGATCGCCAGCCCGTCCTCGGTCTGCTGCGACCGGTACAGCGACCAGCCCGCCAGCACCGCGACCACCAGCGTCAACGCGACCGCGCCGACCGTCATCGCACGCTTGCGATCGACGGCCACACCCGGCATTCCGTAATTCGGCATCCCCTACCCCGTGAACGTAATCGCCGAGTTGAAGCCCCACAGGGACAGTGACAGCACCATGTCCATGGCGATGATCGCCACCGAGCTCGCCCGCACCGCCTTACCCGAGGCGATACCCACGCCCTCCGGGCCACCGGTCGCGAAAAAGCCGAAGTAGCAGTGGATCAGGATGACGACCACCGCGAAGATGGCCACCTTCACCACGGCCGCGATCACATCGAACCCGGACACGAACTGGAAGAAATAGTGGTCGTACACGCCCGCCGACGCCCCGTGCACCAGCGTGATCAGCCCGCGGCAGGACGCGTAGGACAGGATCAGCGCGATCAGGAAGGTCGGCACGATGGCGACCGCGCCCGCCAGCACGCGCGTGGTCACCACGAAGGGAACCGAACGCAGACCGAGGGATTCGATGGCGTCGATCTCCTCGGAGATGCGCATCGACCCGATCTCCGCGGTCATGCGGCAGCCCGCCTGCGCCGCGAATCCGATGGCCGCGACGATCGGCGCGAGCTCACGGGTGGTGGCGTAGGCCGACACCAGGCCCGACACCGGACCCATACCCAGCATGTCCAGCGTCGTGAACGACTCCACCGCGACCGACGCGCCCATCACCAGGCCGAGCACGATCATCATCGGCACGGTCCCGCCGCCCACGATGACCGAACCGCGACCCCAGGTCATATCCGAGATGGCGCGCATGGTCTCGTCGCGATACCGCTTGAGCGTCAACGGGATCGACGAGAGCACCTGCCAGACGAACGACAGGATGAAGCCGAGTCCTTCGACCCGGCGCAGGATCAATCCCCGGCGGCGGTAGGCGCGCGCGACCCAGCCCAGCCCCTTGGGCATGTAGGTGGCCGACATCAGGCGAGCCTCGTGGGCAGGAACAGATCGGTGAGCTGGGTGGCGACCAGGTTGACCGTCACGATCGACACCACCGACAGCACCACCGCGGCGTTCACGGCGTCGGCGACACCGCGCGGTCCGCCCTTCGCCTCCAACCCGCGCTGGCAGGCGATGATCACCACCAGAAAGCCGAAGATGACGGCCTTCAACAGCGAGATCCAGACATCGGCGGTGGTGGTGAAGGACCCGAAAGTGGACCAGTAGGAGCCGGGCGTCACGCCCTGCCCGCCGATGGCCACGCCGTACCCGGCCAGCACGCCCACGAAGATGATGAGCACGTTCAGCAGCGGGGCCACGAAGACCATGGCCACCAGGCGCGGGATCACCAGCCGGTGAATCGGGTTGATGCCCATGGTGTTCAGCGCGTCGATCTCCTCGCGAATGGTGCGCGCGCCCAGATCGGCGGCCAGGGCCGCGGCTCCCGCGCCGCCCAGCAGGAAGCCGGTGGCCAGCGGTGCGCCCTGCTTGATGACGCCCAGGCCGCCGGTCGCGCCGAGCAGCGAGTCCGCGCCGAGGGTGTGGATGAGATTGCCGACCTGCACCGAGACGATGACGCCGAACGGGATCGCGATGAGCACGGCCGGGATCGCGGTGACGGTGATGAGCCGCCACGCCTGCAGGATCGCCTCTTTCCACTGGAACTGGCGACGCACGATATCGGTGAAGGTGCCGATCACCGCTTCCTCGGCAATGCCGACCGCGCGGCCGAAGGTGCGCAGCGAGGCGACGGTGGTGCCGGAGAAGTTGTCACGGACGATGCGCGCGGCGGAACGGCTCTTGACGGCCCGGGTCATCGCGGGACTCTTTCATCGGGACGGAACCGACGCGGGGTGACGAGCTTCAAATTTCTTCTCCGTGATCGGCAACACTGCCCGCCCTCAAAGCTAATGGTTACGACGAGTTACAACAAATCGACTGCGGGTGTGATCGGAGCCTCTAAGTTACCGTCTGGTACACCTCGGGTAATGACCGGTCAGTGGGACGAATAGGCATGTGACCTGCGGTTCTAGAACGCGTTATCAGATCGATCAGCTATGAATACGACATCGGGCACCGCCGAGGCGAACGTCTCGCGAAGCCGTTTCGATGGCCTTGGCCATACCCGGCACGAGATTGAGTGATCTGTCAGCAAATTCCGTTTAGCACCGAACCCACGCGTAATCCGGACGCGGCGTGTTCACTGTGGCTGTGGACAACACGGTGTCGGCGGTCCTGCACACGATCGAGACCGGCGACTGGGCAGAATTCGCGAAACTGGTGCACCCCTACGTGCATTGGACCGAGGCGGGCGCCACCACCCGTGGGCGCGTCCAGGTGATGGCATTGCTATCCCGGCACGACGCGACAAAGGCCGCGAACACGTACGAACTGCGCGACGGCCAGATCTACCGCTGGAACTCCTGACCCCCGCTAGGGGCTGACGGCCAGAAATACGAAGGCCGAGAACAAGACCAGGTGCACTCCGCCCTGGAGCAAGGTCGCGCGTCCCGGCACCACGGTGAGCGCGCCCACCACCACGGTCAGCGCCAGTAGCACCATCTGGGTCGCGCCCAGTCCCAGCATGAGCGGGCCCTCGATCCAGATCGAGGCCAGCGCGATGGCCGGAATCGTCAGGCCGATGCTGGCCATGGCCGAACCCAGGGCGAGGTTCAGCGAGATCTGCACCTGATCGCGACGCGCGGACCGCACGGCCGCGATGGTCTCGGGCGCGAGCACCAGCAGCGCGATCACCACACCGACCGCGGACTGCGGCAGCCCGGCCGATGCGATCCCGGATTCGATATTGGGCGAGACCACCTTCGCCAACCCGACCACGCCGATCAAGGCAACCAGCAGCAAACCCAGACTCAGCAGCGCCTGCCGCTTGGTGGGCGGCTCGTCGTGCTCGTCCTGCGCGTCGCCGGCCGGGGCCGAACCACCCTCGCCCGGCAGGAAGCCACCCTCGACGGGGAGGAAATCGTCGGGATGCCGGATGGTCTGCACCATCACGAATACGCCGTAGAGCACCAGCGAGGCCACCGCCGCGAAGATCAACTGGGAGGCCGAGAAGACCGGGCCGGGCTCACTGGTGGTGAAGGTCGGCAGCACCAAGCTCAGCGTCGCGAGGGTGGCGACGGTGGCCAGGGCCGCGCCGGTGCCCTCCGCATTGAAGACCGCGACCCGCCGGCGCACCGCTCCGACCAGCAGCGAAAGCCCGAAAATGCCGTTGCACGTGATCATTACGGCGGCGAAGACGGTGTCACGGGCCAGCGAGGCGGCCTTCTCACCGCTGGACACCATGAGGGTGACGATCAGCCCGACCTCGATGATGGTCACCGCCACCGCCAGGATCAGCGATCCGAACGGCTCGCCCACCCGATGCGCCACCGTCTCCGCGTGATGCACCGCCGCGAGCGTCGCGCCCATCAGGAACACCGCGACCAGTGCCGCCAGACCCGGGTTCAGCGCGTGCCCCCAGGCCGCCGCCAGTACCAGGGCCCCGACCAACGGAAGGATGACCGACCAGTACTGACTACAGAAGCGCACCATGACCCCCATCGTTGCAGCAAACTGTCCGCATACCGTGGAAATGGGAGGCATGCCTCCACCGATCGCGTTACCGCATGACTGTCCGCCGGTGAACTAGGCTGCCCACGTGGACGACACCCCCGCAGCGGACACTACCGGCGCGACGCACCCGCACGAGCCGCACGACGCGAGCCTCGCGTCCCGGCTCAACTGGCTGCGGGCCGGGGTGCTCGGCGCGAACGACGGCATCGTCTCCACCGCGGGCCTGGTGGTCGGCGTCGCCGCCGCCTCCACCGAGACCGACGCCATCCTCACCGCCGGTATCGCGGGCCTGGCCGCGGGTGCGATCTCCATGGCGGTCGGCGAGTACGTGTCCGTCAGCACCCAGCGCGACACCGAACGCGCCCTGCTGACCAAGGAACGCCGCGAACTCGCCGAGGAACCGGAATACGAACTGGCCGAGCTCACCCAGATCTATCGGGACAAGGGCCTGTCCGCCGAGACCGCGCGGGTGGTGGCCGAGGAGCTCACCGCGCACGACGCCTTCGCCGCCCACGCCGAGGCCGAATTGGGTTTGGACCCACACGATCTCACCAACCCGTGGCATGCCGCCCTGTCCTCGGCCGTCTCCTTCACCCTGGGCGCGATCCTGCCGATTCTCGCCATCCTGCTGCCCCCGACCCAGTGGCGCATCCCGGTCTGTTTCGCCGCGGTCCTGGTGGCGCTGGCCGTCACCGGCTCGGTGAGTTCCCGCCTCGGCGGCAGTGATCCGCGCCGTGCGGTACTGCGGGTCGTCATCGGCGGCGCGCTGGCCATGGCCGTCACCTACGGAATCGGGCAGCTCGCGGGTGTCTCCGGCCTCTAGTCGTTGAACGGGGTCGAATCATCCGGCGGCGCGGGAAGATCCGGCACGTCCACCGGACCGGCGTAGCCCGGCACGATCACGACCGGAACATCCACCGCGTGCGGGGCGACCGGAGCTATCGGGGCGGGCGGCGGTGCGGGCGGGGCAGGCGCATCGGCCGGAACCTGCGCGACCGGGGCGACCGGCGCGACCACGGGACCACCGCGCCCGGGCACGATCGGATCATGGCGCAGGCGTGGCACATTCACGATCGAGGTGTCGGCGATCGGGCGCTCCCCGGAGGCGGTGAGCCAGATGCCGGCTCCGAGGCCGACGGCCATCAAGGCCGCCACCAGCAGCACCAGGCCCAGGCGGCGCGGGTCGATATCCCCCGTGTCGGGATCGAAATCGCCTCCGTTGCGCTGGATCTCGTCGGCGGTGCCGAGCATGGCTGTCCTCCTTCGGTTTCCGGGCCCGCCGGTGCGGAGCATCAGGGGGCGGGCGGCGGGGGCGGGGGTGGCGGCAGCAGGAACGGGAGGATCGGGGCCAGGATGTCGGGCAGTGCCGGCGGGGCGGGCGCGGGTGGCGGCGGCGGTGGGGCGGCCGCGGTTTCGGGAGCCACCTCGACCTGCGCCGGTGCCGGCACGTATTGCTGGGTCTGGGGTGCGGGCGCGGGCAGCTGCACGGGCGCGGCCGGGGCGGGCGGCGGCGGAGGCGCGGGGGCCGGGGCGGGCGGCTGGGCATTGACCGGCTGGGTGGTGCTCGAGGACGGGGCGCCGGTCTCGTCGGTGGTGCCGGCGGGGCTGTCCAGCCCGGCCCGCAGCGTGCCACCGATCAAGGCGAAGACGACACCCATCGAGAGGATGACCAGACCGGCGAGCACCTTGGGCGACATCTCCCCCGGCGCAGCCAGCCCGGGGGTGCCGTCGGCGGACGGGACGGCGGGCTGTTCCCGCGCCGCGTCGGGTTTCTCGCGTACCGCACCCACCGTCACCCGGAAACTCCTTCGACTCGAAGACCGTGCCCGCCGATCCGAAAAGCTTCTCCTTCAAGGAACCGTACACAGATTTGCCGGTTGCCTTAATGGGCTACACGGTAAGGAAATAGTTCCAGGTGGATATCTATTCGAACCGATTGCCAATAAGTTGCGCATGCCGCGTTGCGTGAATCAGGAAAGGGTGATCACCACCTTGCCGAACGGCTCGCCCTCGGAGAAGTAGCGGTACGCCTCGAGTGCCCGCTCGAACGGGTAGACCCGGTCGATCACCGGGCGCGCGCCGTGCTCGGTCATGGTGCGGGTCAGCAGCTCCAGATCCGCGCGGCTGCCCACCGCGACCCGGCGCAGGCTGACATACTTGCCGCCCAGCGGGTCGGCGGGCTGTTGTCCGGGCCCGGCCGGGAACGCGCCGATCAGGATCACCTCGCCGTTGTAGGCCGTCGCCGCAAGGGATTTCGGCAGGGTCAGCTTGCCGACGCCCTCGATGACGCGTTGCACGCCGAGACCGCCGGTCAACTCCAGCACCGCGTGCTCCCAGTCCGGCGTGACCTTGCGATCCACCACTTCGTCCGCGCCCAGCTTGCGCAGCCGCTCGCCCTTCTCCGCGGAGGAGGTGATCGAGATGACCCGTGCGCCGAGCATTTTCGCGTGCTGGACAGCGAACAATCCGACCGGTCCCGTGCCCACGGTCAGGACCGTGTCCCCGGGGCCGACCGGCACCGGCTTGATCAAGCCCGCCCAGGCCACCAGCCCGGCGCAGGTGATCGCGGCGGCTTCCGCATCGGTGAGATAGGCCGGTACCCGCACCACCGACTCCTGCTCCAGCAGCACATAGGTGGCCAGCCAGCCGTCGTGGTTCGCACCGTACTGCTGCCCGGTCAGCGCCTGCGTCTGCGGGCCGTCGACCCAGCCGACGAAGTAGGTGCTCATCACCCGCTCACCCAGCGCGGTCCGGGTGACATCCGAACCCATGGCGATCACCTCGCCGACGCCATCCACCAGCGGCACCACACCCGGCCGGGCGGGCAGCGGGTAGGTGCCCTCCATCAGCATGATGTCGCGTCGGTTCAGCGACGCCGCCCGCACCCGCACCAGCACCTGATTCGGCCCGGGGACCGGAACCGGCTGGACCCGAGCGCTCAGACCGTCGAGCCCGCGCAGCGGCTCCAGTTGGTAGGCAACACCATTCGCGTTCTGCTTCTGTCCATCACTCATGACGACGAGTCTGCGCGGCGGGTGATTCGGTGGCGATTCCCCGCAGGGAATGAGAACGGTGCCGTGTGACGATTCCCTGGAGGGAATCGCGGGGCAACGCTCGCCGCCGCAGAGTGGAGGTATGACGACCATGGCCGTGGCTACGACGAGCACCCCGTTCGCACAGCAACTCAAGGGCTGGCGCACGCGGCGACGGCTCAGTCAGCTCGATCTGGCCATCGCCGCCGAGACCAGTCAGCGGTATCTGAGCTTTCTGGAGCAGGGGCGCTCGCATCCGGGTCGGACCATGGTGGTCCGGTTGGCCGAGGTGCTCGGATTGTCGCTGCGCGAGCGCAACGCTTTGCTGCTGGCCGCCGGGTACGCGCCGATCTTTCCCGAATCCTCTTTGGACGCACCGGAACTCGATGCCGTGCGATACGCGCTGGACACCATCCTGCAGGGGCATCTGCCGTATCCGGCGGTGGTAACCCGGCCGTTCGGGGTGCTGGTGGCCGCCAATCCGGGCTTCGCGCTGCTGACCGAGGGCTGCGCACCGGAACTGCTGGCGGCACCGCTCAACGTGCTGCGGCTGGCACTGCATCCGGACGGCCTGGCGCGCCGGGTGCTGAATCTGCCTGAGTGGGGCCGCCACGTCACCGACAGTCTGCGCAATCGGGCCGGCCGCAGCCCCGATCCCTTGCTCGACGATCTCATCGCGGAGCTGGAAGGCTATCTCCCGCCGGTGGATCCGGGCCCCGGCCACCTCGGCTTCGCGGTCCCGCTGCGACTGACCTCGGAGGCCGGGGAACTGCGCCTGATCACCACCGTCACCTCCTTCGCGACGGCCACCGACATCACGCTCTCGGAGCTGCACCTGGAAGCCTTCCTCCCCGCCGACCAGGCCACTTCCGACTATCTGCGCGAAAGGTTCTCGCAGACTTAGACACTCACCCGATCGTCCGGGCGTTCGGGCCATCGTGCGCCGATGTGCCCATCGGGCCGCACCAGCAGCGCCCCGTGCGGTCCGATGCCACAGCCGGCGGCATGCGCCGCGGGCAATCGCTCGACGCGGAGTGGAAAACCGGTGTCGATCAGCTTTTCCCACGCCTCGGGTTCAGGACTGAATACGGTGAACCACTCACCGACGGC
The DNA here is from genome assembly GCF_042753865.1 of Nocardia sp. NPDC059240. NCBI lineage: Bacteria > Bacillati > Actinomycetota > Actinomycetes > Mycobacteriales > Nocardiaceae > Nocardia > Nocardia sp. NPDC059240. The sequence continues at coordinate 856,047 of NZ_JBHZAC010000004.1, forward strand.
GTCCAGGGTGGAACGGCCGTCATCGAGCGGGAGATGCGGCATTCGGATCCCATCGGGACCGTACGTGACACCGAGAACCAGCTCGATCTGGTCGAAAAACCTTTCGGACCACGGCAGTTCGACGACGGTACCGATATCGCCGGACTCCCGCTGGGCTCGCCGCGTCGCCTGTGCGAGGCGCACCCGCTCGGCATTGGCCACCGCCTGCCGCAAAGTGCGGTGGGCGACCGGAAGTCGTTCGGACTCATACGTTTCCAGCAATTCCGAGGCCGCCCAGCCGCGCAGCACGCCCGCCAGCTTCCAGCACAGGTTGTGCACGTCGGCGAGGCCCGCGTTCATACCCAGGCCGCCGAGCACCGGGACCGCATGCGCGGCATCACCCGCCAGGAAGACTCGGCCGTGCCGAACATGGTCGGCCACAAAGGCGTTCATCACCCAGTGCTGGATTCGCAGTATCTCCACCGGAGTGTCGATACCGGGTCCGAGGGCGTGGGTGACCAGGGCGGACCAGTCGATGTCCGGATGCTTCGGCGTCGCACCGAACCACGCCCAGCCGCCCTCCGGATACAGCGGGGTGAACGATCCGTAGGTCGTGAAGTAGACCCCGGCGGGCTGATCGGCACACCAGCGACCGAGGTCGGCGTCGAAGACCACGGTGGTCACCTCGCCGAGCGCGCCCGGACCGCTGGTTCCGAGGCACAACCGTTGCCGGACGGTGGAATTCGCACCGTCGGCGGCTATCACATACCGGGCCCGCACCCATGATTGCGTGCCGCCGTCACGGTCGGTGAGCACCGCGGTGACGTACTCGCTCTCCTCGATCAGATCCACCAGTTCGACTTCGAATCGCAGCGGCGACGAGGACGCCGACAGCAGGATCGGTTCCAGCCGATCCTGCGAGGTGATCGCGCCGGTTTCGGGGCTCTCGGGGATCGGTGCCCGCACCCCGACCATCGCCTCGGTGCCGAAGTCGCTGCCGCCCAGGGTGTCCCGGAACCGCACCCGGCCGAACTCGGGCCCGAAGGCTCGGGCGCGGACGGTCTCGGCAATGCCGAGTTGCCGGAAGATCTCCATCGAGCGCACATTGACCAGTCGCGATCTCGGGAACGGTGAGAGTTCGTGGTGTCGCTCCACCAGCAGGGTCCGCACGCCCCAGCGCTCCAGTAGGGCGCGGGCGGTGAGTCCGACCGGACCGCCCCCGACGATCAACACGTCGATCTCGGCGTCTGCCATTCCCCAAGTCTGCCGCCGAGCCCCGGAAACCGCCAACGACGGCGTGTTATGTCTAATTCGCGTGAGTCCTTGCGGCCGAATACTCGTGGACGTATATTCGTAGACGAGTAAGGAGGTGCCGGATGGCCCGCAAGCGCAAGGTCGCGAATCTCATGGGTCTGGCGGTGCTCTCCGCGGTGGTCGTGCAACCCATGCATCGGTATGAGATCGCTGCACGGTTGCGCACCTGGGGCAAGGACACCGATATGAGCATCAAATGGGGATCGCTCTACACGGTGGTGGACAACCTCACCAAGCACGGCTTCCTGGAGATCACCGGCAGCGAGCGCGACGGCGCGCGCCCGGAACGCACCATCTACACCATCACCGAAGCGGGGCGGGCCGAACTCACCGACTGGACAAGGGAACTCATCGCCGAACCCGAACCGGAGCAGCGGCGCTTCGTCGCCGGACTCTCGGTGCTGGCGGTGCTGCCGCCCGATGAGGTCATCGAGCTGCTGACCAGCCGAATCGCCAAGCTGGACAAGACCGTCGCCGAAGCTCGGGCCCAACTGACAGCGCTGGAGGGCACGGTGCCGTGGCTCTTCCTGGTCGAAGAGGACTACGCGCTGAACATGCTGGCGGCGGAATCCACCTGGGCTCGCGGCCTGCGGGATTCGCTGTCCGACGGCAGCTTCCCGGATGTCGAGGGCTGGCGGGCCTGGCATCGCGACGGGGCCATGCCACCCGAACTCGTCGAACTGGCCGAAAGGGGGGCACCCGAAACACCCACCGCGACCGACTGATCAACACCGTCGGTCCATGAACCGGGCCCCGGCGAAGGTGCTGCAACACCACCGCCGAAGCCCGGGAACACACCGTCTCGAACCGCGTCCGTGCAGGCGAACCCGGCACCGAGTTTGGCAACTACAGGATAACTGGGTTCTCCATACGCGCGCCGGTTCGGGGTTTTTCGTAAGCCTTCGAACACTTCTCGGGAGAGAACCATGCCCAAATCCATCAACTCCGCGATCGTCATCGGCGGCGGCATCTCCGGACCCGTCACCGCCGCCGCCCTGCGTAAGGCGGGCATCGACGTCACCGTCTTCGAGTCGTATCCGGGTACCGCCTACGGCATCGGCTCCAATCTGGCACTCGCCCCCAATGGCGTGGCCGCACTGGACATCGTCGGGGCGGGCGATGCCGTGCGCGCCCGCGCCGTACCGATCAGCAAAACGTCGATGTCGGTCAACGGCAAGCGTTTCGAACTGCCGGGGATGACGAATATCGAGCCCCTACGGGTCATCGACCGCGCCGACCTGCACCAGGTGCTGCACGACAGTGCGGTCGCCGCGGGAGTGCACTTCGAATACAACAAGCGACTGGTCGAGGTCGAGGAGCACGCGAGCGGCGTGACCGCCCTCTTCGCCGACGGCGGCAGCGCCACCGCGGATGTCCTGATCGGCGCGGACGGCATCCGCTCCACCGTCCGCGGCCTCGTCGATCCGAAGGCCCCCGGCCCCACCTATCTGCGCATGCTCAGCTTCGGCGCGTACATCGACTGCGACCTGGAACTGGAACCGGAGGCCATGACCTTCGCCTTCGGCAAGCGGGCCTACTACCTGTACTGGGCGATGCCCGACGGCCGGATCTCATGGGGCGCGAATCTGCCCAGCGAGCAGTACTTCTCGCTGACCGAGGCCCGGTCGGTGCCAGTGGAGCAGTGGCTGCGCAAACTGGCCGACGCCTACGCCGGGGAAGGCCCGGGCGAGTTACTGGCCCGCAGCACCACCGCCGAGCAACTGGCGGTGATCGGGGCGCTGCACATCATGCCGCCGGTGCCGCACTGGTACCGGGGGCGGATGGTGCTCACCGGCGACGCCATCCACGCACCCAGCAATACCTCCGGGCAGGGCGCGTCGATGGCCATCGAGAGCGCGATCGAGCTGGCCCGCTGTCTGCGCGATATCGACGATCCGGCACGGGCTTTCGCCGCCTACGAGGCGCTGCGGCGCCCGCGGGTGGAGGGGGTCGCGGCCCGGGTCGCCCGGATGAACCAGACCAAGGCCGCCGGGCCGGTCACCCGCAAGGCCATGCAGCTCATGATGCCGTTCATGTTCAAGCGCATGGATCCGGAGAAGTTGCTGGGCGGCGAACAGCGCTTCCGGATCGACTGGGACGCGACGGTACGTCCGGTGGCCGTCTCCGCCTGATCGAAAAACGCTGCCCGCCACGAGAATCTCGTGGCGGGCAGCGTGTCGTCCAGACCTCGTCAACGGGCCGGCAGCAGGTCCGGATGGTCGGCCTCGTCGAGCAACTTGGTGGCGATATTGTCGATGGCCTGCTCGAGCAGCGCACGATCGGCCGGATCGGTGGCATCCCAGTCGGTGAGCTGCCCGGCGAGCCAGCGCTTCCACGCCCCGCGCACCCGATCCACTTCGGCCACACCCTTGTCGGTGAGCGTCAGCTCGTTGCCTTCACGCAGCAGCAGCCCGTCCCGTTCGGCCTTGTCGTAGACCGGGCCGATCAATTCCGCTGGGATCCAATGGGTTCGGGCGATGTCGTCGAGAGTCGCGGTGCCGCGCAAGCGGTTGTACATCCGGACCTGCCCGAGCGCCCATGCTTCGTCGCGGCCCAGTGAACTGCCCGCCGCCGCAAGGATTCCCGGATCCGGCACCGCATTGTCGCGCTGCTTGCGCAGCACCCGGGCAATGGCACGTTCCAGCTGCATCAACCGGTCGCCGGAGTCCGGCATGGCGAATTGCTCACCCACATCGGTGGCCTCGGCCCGCACGCTGTCGCGCAGCTTGACCTGCTTCAAGAAGAACGCCACCACGAAGCCGAGCAGCGCCACCGGCACCACCCAGCGGAACAGGAAGTCGATGGAGTCCGCGTAAGCCTGCACGATCGGCGCGGCCTGCGCCTTGGGCAGGTCACGCAGGGCCGCCGGGTTCTGCGCCACCTGCGGCGGCACCCGCGATTCGATCAGGGCCGTTTCCAGGTGCGGGCGCAACTGATTGGAGTAGAGCGTGCCGAACACGGTGGTGCCGAACGCACTACCGATGGTCCGGAAGAACGTGACACCGGAGGTGGCGGTGCCCAGATCCGAGTACGGGACGCTGCTCTGCACCGCGATGGTCAATACCTGCATGGCCAGACCCACACCCAGACCGAGGATCAGCATGTACAGCGACATCAGCCAGAAACCGGTGTGCGGGCCCATGGTCGACATGAGGAACAGGCCCACCGCCATGATCGCGCAGCCCAGGATCGGGAAGATCTTGTAGTGCCCCGTCTTTCCGACGATATTGCCCGACAGGATGGAGGTGAAGAACAGGCCCACCACCAGCGGCAGCGTGCGCACCCCCGACGCGGTTGCCGAAACCCCCTCCACGTACTGCAGATACGCGGGCAGGTAGGTCATCGCGCCCAGCAGCGCGAAACCGACGATGAAGCTCAGGATCGAGCACACCGTGAACACATTGCTGCGGAACAGGTGCATGGGCAGCATGGGTTCGGCCGCGCGGAACTCCACGAACACGAAGCTCACCAGCGCCACTGCCGCGGCCCCGAAGAGGCCCAGGATCATCGAGGAGCCCCACGCGTATTCCTGTCCGCCCCATTCCAATCCGAGGATCAGGCAGGTGACGCCGATGGCCACCAGCGCGATGCCGAGGTAGTCGACGATCGGCTTGACGATGGACCGGGTCATCGGAATCGTGCGGGCCGCGACCACGATCATGACGACGGCGATCGGCACATTGACGTAGAAGCACCAGCGCCAGCTCAGATGGTCGGTGAACAAGCCCCCCAGGGTGGGTCCGATCACCGTGGTGACACCGAAGACCGCGCCCAGCGCGCCCTGATACTTGCCACGCTCACGCAGCGGGATCACATCGGCGATCAGGGCCATCGAGGTGACCATCAGCCCGCCCGCACCCAGACCTTGAATGGCACGCGCGAAGATCAGCAGCGTCATGCCGTGCGCGAGCCCGGCGACCATCGAGCCGATGATGAAGATCGCGCCGCTGAGCTGGAACACCAACTTGCGGCCGAACAGGTCGCCGAACTTGCCCGACAGCGCGGTGGCAATGGCCTCGGCCACCAGATACGAGGTAACCACCCAGGCCATGTGCCCGGCACCGCCCAGATCCGCGACGATGGTCGGCAGGGCGGTGGAGACGATGGTGGAGTCGAGCGCCGACATGAGCATGCCGAGGGCGACGGTTCCGAAGACGACGTTTCTGCGGGCCCGGCTCAGCGGCTGCGGCGGGGCTGGCTTCTCGGCGGTGACGCTGGCACCGGTCATCGGCCCAGTATGTTGCGCTCACCAGCCGAGATACCGCAACGACACGGCTAACCGGTCATTCCTGACAGCCGACCGATCAGTTCGCCCGGACCGCGTAGTCGCCGAGCGCGGGCTCGAGAATCTCGAAGGCGGCGGCGACCCGCTCGGCCAGTACCACCGCAATGGCCTCGTTGGACTCCCTCGCCACCGTGCGGCGCTGCACCTCCTCGAACAGCGTCCGATGCACGCCACCCAGCAGGGCGGCTGCGACCCGTGCCGTGAAATCTTCTGCGGGAGCGGCGGTTTCCTCCGCCAAGACCGTGGCAAGCAGTCGTTCGCGCTCCTCGTGGAACTCCCGCATCCGCGCCACCAGGGCCGGACTGCCGGTGATCAGGGCGACGAAGTCCGGACCCGAGAAGCCCGCCAGCACGGCATCTTTCGCCGTGGCCCCCGCGAGGTACGCGCGGCGCAATGCGGCCAGCGCCGACTCCCCCGGCTGCCGCTCACGCACCGTATCCGCCGGACCCGCAACGAAGGCGTCGCGAATATCCAGCACCAGATCTTCCTTGCGCGGGAAGTAGTTCGTCACCGTCATCTTGGCGACCTCGGCGGCCACCGCGATCTCGGCGATGGTGACCGTGTCGTATCCGCGCTCCAGAAACAGCCGCGTCGCGGTGTCGGAGATGTTCTGCCGGGTCTGCAGCTTCTTGCGCTCACGCAGGCCCTGCGGAGCGCCGGTCGACGACGGTGTCATAAAATCATTATGATCATCTTTTTATGACAGTCACAAGTTTGAGCCGCGGAGCGCCGGGCTATCGCTAGAACTTACTCTGAAGTAAGGTCGAACAAACGACTCGAATTGTGAGGTCAACAGCCATGGCATGGAAGCCAAGCGAAATCACGGACCAGTCCGGGCGCACGTTCGTGATCACCGGGGCCAATGGCGGACTCGGCGAGCAGACCACCAAGGTGCTGGCGAGCAAGGGCGCGACGGTCATCATGGCCTGCCGCAATGCCGCCAAGGCCCAGGAGGTCGCCGACCGCATCGACGGTGACGTCCGCGTCGCGGCCCTGGACCTGGCCGACCTCGCCTCCGTGCGGCAGTTCGCCGAGAACACCGGCGAATTCGACGTCCTCATCAATAACGCCGGCCTGATGAACATTCCGTTCTCGCGCACCAAGGACGGCTTCGAAACCCAGTGGGGCGTCAACCATCTCGGGCATTTCGCGCTGACCGGGCTGCTGCTGGACAAGATCGGTGACCGCGTGGTCTCGCTGGCGTCGATCGCGCACAAGCAGACCCCGAAGCTGTACATCGACGACCTCAACTACGAGAACCGCCGCTACCAGCGCAATCTCGCCTACGCGCAGTCCAAGCTGTCGAACCTCATGTTCGGCCGCGAACTGCAGCACCGCCTGGAAGCCGCGGGCTCGACCAAGCGCTCCTACGCCGTGCACCCGGGCGTCTCGGCGACCGATCTGTTCGCCCGCACCGAAACCCCCCTCGACAAGATCTCCAAGCCGTTCATCCGCATCGTCGGCCAGTCGCCCTTCCACGCGGCCTACTCCTCGATGTTCGCGGCCACCTCCCCCGACGCCGACCCCAACATCTACTGGGGCCCGACCCGCTGGTTCGGCAGCCAGGGCCCGGTCGAGGCCTCGCCGTCGAGCAAGACCTCCCAGGACCGCGACCTCCAGCGCCGCCTGTGGGAAGAGTCCGAGCGTTTGACCGGCGTCACATACAAGTTCTGACCGCCCGTCTCCCACCTTTCACGAAGGTCCGCCGCACCTCTCGGTGCGGCGGACCTTCTATTACCCACCTACTACGCAGTGCGTAGTGCCCAGGTACCGTGGAGGTCGTGTCCGCTCCCCATCGCCGTCCGGCCCTGATTGTCTTCGTGGTCGTGGCCTTCCTGGCGTGCCTGGGATTGGGGTACTGGCAGTGGACCCGGTTCCAATCCGGTGGCGGCACCTATCAGAATCTCGGCTACGCATTGCAGTGGCCGTTGTTCGCAGGCTTCGTGATCTGGGCCTATGTCCGCTTCGTGCGCCTCGAGAAGGAAGCGGTGGAGGACGCCGCTCCGAATCCCGAGGTCGGCGAGTCCACGGCGGACAGCACGCCCAATGCTCGGCCGCGTCGACCGAAAGCGGCCGCGCCGCGCGAGATTCCGGCGGGCCTGCTACCTGAGCGCCCCAAGGCGGCCCGGGACGAAGATCCCGAACTCGCCGAATACAACAAATACCTGGCCGATCTGCATGCCCAGGACATGGACGACAAGGTCCGTGACGCGGGGCTGCACCACACCGAGAGGAGCGCCGGTTGAGCACCCGCGACAACTCCGCAGAAACCCCCGTCGCCGGTGAGACCACCACGCTGGCTCCCCGCCCGCTCGGTGCCGCGACGGCCGAGAAGATCCGCGGCGCGCTGACCCGCTACCGCGTGCTGGCCTACATCACCGGTGTCTGGCTGCTGGTGCTGTGCGGCGAGATGATCTACAAGTACGTCATTCTCGACGACAGCCACACCGCCCCGCACTGGCTGTTCTACATCGGCCAGGTGCACGGCATCTTCTACATGATCTACCTGGTCTTCACCATCGACCTGGGGATCAAGGCGCGCTGGCAGCCGCTCACCACCTTCCTGACCTGCCTGGCGGGCACGATTCCCTTCGCGTCCTTCTTCTTCGAGCACTACCGCACCCGCGAAGTGAAGGCCACCTTCGGCCTCTGACGCCGGACGAACGAAAAACGCCGGACGAACGAAAAACCGCGCCCCGCCGAGGAATCGGCGGGGCGCGGTCGTTTCCGGGGTTCCCTCAGCTCTCGGCCAATGCGGTCAGCGCCGGGAGGAGCTGCCGCAGGGCGCGGCCACGATGCGAGGCGGCGTCCTTCTCGGCGGGGGTGAGCTGGGCGGAGGAGACGTCGCCGCCGTCCGGGAAGAACAGCGGGTCGTAGCCGAAACCGCCGTCGCCCACCGGCTTTCGACCGATGACGCCGGGCCATTCGCCGCGCACGACCTCTTCGACACCGTCGGCCACCAGGGCGCAGGTCGAGACGAAGCGCGCGCCACGCCGCTCGTCGGGGACGTCGCCGAGCTGGGCCAGCAGCAGCGTGTTGTTGGCCTCGTCATTGCCGTGGGTGCCCGACCAGCGCGCCGACAGCACGCCCGGCATGCCGTTGAGGGCATCCACTTCCAGACCGGAATCGTCTGCGACGCACGGCAATCCGGTGGCGGCGAAACCGTCACGGGCCTTGGCGAGCGCATTACCCTCGAAGTCCGGTGCGGTCTCGGGGGCCTCCGGATACTCCGGCACGTCGTTCAGGCCGACGATCTCGATGCCCGCGACACCGGCCTCATCCAGGATGCGGCGCAACTCGTTGAGCTTCTTGGCATTGCGGCTGGCGACCAGGACGCGACGGGTCATCGCTTCTTGGATTCCTCGGGCTCCGGCAGCACGCCCGGGTACGGCAGCGCCAGGGCTTCCTTCTGCACCACGAACAGCTGCTCGCAGCCCGCCAGCGCGGAATCGAGGAGCTTGTCGAGGGTGGAGCGCGGGAAGGTGGCGCCCTCGCCGGTGCCCTGGATCTCGACCAGGGTGCCGGTGTCGGTGGCGACCACGTTCATGTCGACCTCGGCGCGCGAATCCTCTTCGTACGGCAGGTCCAGGCGAACCCGGCCGTCGACGACGCCGACGCTCACCGCGGCGATGGCGCAGGAGATCGGTTGCGGGTCGGACAGTTTCCCGGCCGCGCCCAGGTAGGTGATGGCGTCCGAGAGCGCCACGTACGCGCCGGTGATGGCGGCGGTGCGGGTGCCGCCGTCGGCCTGCAGCACGTCGCAGTCCAGGGCGATGGTGTTCTCGCCGAGCGCGGCCAGGTCGATGCAGGCGCGCAGCGAACGGCCGATCAGCCGCGAGATCTCCTGGGTGCGGCCACCGACCTTGCCCTTCACCGACTCTCGGCCCGAGCGGGTGTGGGTGGCGGCGGGCAGCATCGCGTATTCGGCCGTCAGCCAGCCCAATCCGGAGTCGCGACGCCACGGCGGCACGCCGTCGGTGACGCTCGCGGTGCACATCACCCGCGTTCCACCGAACTCCACCAGCACCGACCCCGCCGGGTGCGAGGTGAAGCCCCGGGTGATCCGTACGTCGCGGAGTTCGTCATCCGCCCTGCCATCGGCTCGTTTCGACACGACGCACAGCGTAACGGGCGGCGAGCGGCCGCCGTCCGCGCCCCGCGCAACGACATCGGGGGCGCGGAATCAGCTCAGATGTCGAAGACCTCGCCGGGCGAGACCGCGTGCACCGGGCCGGAGAACACTGCCTTCGCTTCGGCGATGACGTCCTCGCGGGAAGTCCACGGCGGAATGTGGGTCAGCAGGAGTTCGCCGACACCCGCCTGGGCGGCGATCAGGCCCGCCTCGTGGCCCGACAGGTGGATGCCCGGCGGACGGTTGGCCGGGTCGTGGGTCCAGGACGCCTCGGAGAGCAGAACGTCTGCGCCGCTGGCCAACTCGAAGACCTCATCGCACAGGGCGGTGTCGCCGGTGTAGACGAAGGTGCGGCCCGCGGCGGTGTTGATGCGCAGGCCGTAGGACTCCGGCGGGTGGTACATGCGCCGCGCCTCGACGGTGTGGCCGGGACCGAAGGTGGTCGGCGTGCCCGGCTGCCACACCCGCATGTCGATGACGTCGGACCAGTCGTCGGTCTCGCCGCCGATCTCGGCGGAGGCGTTGCCGATCCGCAGCGAGGTGTCGGTGGGGCCGTAGACGATGGCCTTACCCGTCGGCGGATTCGGGTGGTAGCGACGCCACACCAGCAGGCCCGGCAGATCCAGGCAGTGGTCGGCGTGCAGATGGGTGAGGAAGATGTCGACCTCACCCGGATCGAGGTACCGCTGCAGCGCGCCCAGCACGCCGGGACCGAAATCGATGACGGTCGGTGTCATATCCGGGCCGGTCAGCAAGTAACCCGAGGCCGGAGAATCCGGGCCGGACACGCTGCCCGAGCACCCGATCACGGTGAGGCGCATTCCCCCATGCTGCCACGCTGCATTCTCACTCAAAGGAGGGATCCCCCAAATCGCCGACCGCGTTCAGCGTCACCCCTGCGACGCGGTACGGCCGGCTTCAACCCCGCGACGATGACGACGTTCATTCCCAGAGAGTACCCACCCGGCAACCACTCCACCTATCGCCCCGAAAAGATGTCCTTGCCAAGAGATTTCCGGGTTGCCGGGCAGGACGCCCAACAGGATCGACCCGTAGAACACCAAAACCACCAGACCGACCACGATCTGCAGCACATTCCGCGAGAACCAGCCCCAGCAGATCACATAGGTGAGCCAGCCGAACACCAGCACCGAGGCCCCCACCGAAACACTGTGCGCGGGCGCGGTGAGCCACTGCCCGAGCCCCGCGATCACCCAGATGATGGCCGTGGCGGTCAGCCCCCGCCCGATCCCGGTCAGCAGGGCGAGCAGCCCGAGCACGATGACCGGCAGCGTGTTCCCGAACAGATGCCCCCAATTGGCATGCAGCACAGGCGCGAACAGAATCCCCGACAGCCCCGCCTCACTGCGCGGCTTCACCCCCGCATTGTCGAGCTCACCGTTGGTCGCGCTGTTGATCGCCTCGATCACATAGAGCAGCGCCGTGAATCCGAGCGTCAGCACAATAGCCCGCTGCCACAGCAGCTTCACCGCGGCATTCCCGCCCGCCCGCTCGACCCCGCCCGCCGGTTTCGCCAGCTGCCCTTGCAACCGCTTGATCCGATCCGGATCGAACGATCCCATCCCACTGCCGCCGCTCATAGCGAAACCTCCTAGGCGCGCCCCTGCCCCGAGCGTACCGCCGCCCCAACCCCGCCGCCTCGGGGAAATCCCCGACCCGGAGCATGTCAGCGCCCCGCCCGCCCCCCTTCATTCCCCGGAATCCACCGCGCGCGGCGAGATCCCGGCCGAAACGCCGCGCGCCCGCTGCGGTTATCGCAGCGGGCGCGAGATGTCCTGGCTCTGATCAAGCCCAGAGTTGGCCGTCGAGTTTTTCTTCGGCCTCTTCCAGGGTGCCGTCGTAGGCGCCCGTGGAGAGGTACTTCCAGCCGCCGTCGGCGACGACGAAGGCGATGTCGGCGCGGTGGCCGGCCTTTTGGGCCTTCTTGGCGACGCCGAGGGCGGCGTGCAGGATCGCGCCGGTGGAGATACCCGCGAAAATGCCCTCTTCCAGGACCAATTCGCGGGTGCGGCGGACCGCGTCGTAGGGGCCGACGGAGAAGCGGGAGGTGAGGACCGATTCGTCGTAGAGCTCGGGGATGAAGCCCTCGTCGAGATTGCGCAGGCCGTAGACGAGTTCGCCGTAGCGGGGTTCCGCGGCGACGATGTCGATATCGGCGACCTTCTCGCGCAGGAAACGGCCGGTGCCCATCAGGGTTCCGGTGGTGCCCAGGCCCGCCACGAAATGCGTGATCTCGGGCAGGTCCGCGAGGATCTCCGGGCCGGTCGTCTCGTAGTGCGCGAGCGCGTTGGCGGGATTGCCGTACTGGTAGAGCATCACCCAGTCCGGATGCTCGGCCGCGATCTGCTTGGCCAGCGCCACAGCCTGATTGGAGCCGCCCGCGGCCGGCGAGTCGATGATCTCGGCGCCGAACATGGTCAGCAGCTGACGGCGTTCCACCGAAGTGTTCTCCGGCATCACGCAGATCAGCTTGTAGCCCTTGAGCTTGGCGGCCATGGCCAGCGAGATGCCGGTATTGCCACTGGTGGGCTCGAGGATCGTGCAGCCCGGCGTGAGCCGCCGGTCGGCCTCGGCCGCCTCGATCATGCGCAGCGCCGGACGGTCCTTGATGGATCCGGTGGGATTGCGGTCCTCGAGCTTGGCCCACAGCCGCACATGATTCTCACCGTCCCACTGCGGGGAGAGCGTCTTCAGCCCGACCAGCGGGGTATTGCCGAGTGTCGCGATCAGCGACTCGTAGCGCGCCACGATCAGTCGAGATCCGCGGCGCACGAACCGCCGGCGACCGCCGGGAGGATGGTGACGGTGCCGCCGTCGGTGACCTCGGCGGCGAGCCCGCCGGAGAACCGCACGTCCTCGTCGTCGATGTAGATGTTCACGTAGCGATTGAGCTTGCCGTCCTTGAGCAGCTTCGCCTCGAGACCCGGGTAGTTGGATTCCAGATCGGCGATGACGGCGGCCAGGGTCGCGCCCTCGGCCTGAACTCGCTTCTGGTCCTTGGTGATCGGACGCATGATGGTCGGAATGGACACGGTGACCGACATGAGGGGGGACTCCTTGTTTATGCGGGGTAGGTGGCGACGATCTCGACGGGTTCCTCGGTGACGACGCCCTCGAGGATCCGGTAGCTGCGCAGTTCGTGTTCGTGCGGTTCGCGCGTGGACACCAGCACGTAGTGGGCGTTCGGCTCGGAGGCGAAGGAGATGTCGGTGCGGCTCGGATACGCCTCGGTCGCGGTGTGCGAGTGGTAGATGACCACCGGCTCCTCGTCGGCGGCATCCATCTCCCGCCACAGGCGCAGCTGCTCGGTCGAATCGAACTCGTAGAAGGTGGGCGAGCGCGCGGCATTCACCATGGGGATGAAGCGCTCGGGACGATCGGAACCCTCGGGACCGGCGATGACACCGCACGCCTCATCGGGGTGGTCGGCACGCGCGTGCGCGACTATCGCCTCCACGAGATCGGCCCTGATCACCAGCACAGTCGCATCCTTCCGCTCGACCCCGGCCGAACGGCCGAAACGCTGTCGTCAACAAGGTGACAATATGCGGCTATTCCCGGTGGAACCGGTCACACCCCGAACAGGTCGCGGTAGGCCGGAATGCCCGCCACCGAGGTCGCCGACAGGATCGCGTCCACGATCGCGCGCTCGACTACGACCGCGGCGGCGGTGCACAACTGGTCCAGAATCAGCAGATCCGCCGGAAAGGCCGGGGGCAGCGGGAAATTCGGCTGCTGTTCGGCGGTGCCGGTGGCCAGCGCGAAGATCGTGTCCCCGTCCAGCGGCGAATGCGCGGGCCGGATGGCCCGGGCCAAACCGTCGTGCGCGGTGGCGGCAAGCCGTTTACACGCGGCCGGATCCAGCGCGGCATCGGTGGCGACCACGCCGATGGTGGTGTTGAGCACGGTGCCCTTCACCGCCAGTGCGTTGGCGGCCGCCAACTGCTCCGCAGTGGCCGGGCCCAGCCCGAAGTATTCGGGGCCGTCGGTGCCCGCACCCCACGGGATTCCGGTGCGCGGGTCGAAGACCGAGCCCACCGGATTGGCGACGATCACCGCGCCGACGGTGATCCCGGCCGCCGGACCGTCGGTGAAACGCACACTGGCGCTACCGATTCCACCCTTGAGCGACCCCGCCCGCGCCCCGGTGCCCGCACCTACCGACCCGCGCGTGAAATCGGCGGCGGCGAATTCGGCGGCCATGAACCCCGCGTCCGCGTTCGGGCGAATGTCCCACGCCCCCACCGGAAGGTCGAAGATGACCGCCGCGGGCACGATCGGCACCACCCGGGAGGGATCGGCGGGATCCATCGGGATCCCCTCCTTGTGCTCCTCCAGCCAGCGCATCACCCCGTCGGCGGCGGCCAGACCGTAGGCGCTGCCGCCGGTGAGCAGGATCGCATTCGCCTGCCGCACAGTGTTTCCCGGATCCAGCAGGTCGGTCTCCCGGGTGCCGGGACCGCCGCCGCGCACGTCCACCGAGGCGACCGCGCCGCCGGGCACCCGCACCACCGTGCAGCCGGTGGCCGCACCCGCGCCGAGCGTGGCGTCCGAATCCAGCAGGTGATGATGGCCGACCAGTACCCCGGCTACATCGGTGATCGAATTACGTGGTCCCGCAACACTGTTCACAGCAGCTCCTCCTCGAGGTGACCACGGTACCGGTTAGGGCGCGAGCGCCTGGATCAGCGAATCCTGCATCCAGGTGAGCCAGTGGTAGACCTCGAGACTCGGCCCGCGCGGATCGTCCTCCGGGAAATGCTCGGGCGTGTCTGCGCCGATCTCCAGGGCCGTGCCCAGGGCCAGGCGCACATCGTTGAGCGCGTTGAGCCAGGCATCGGCCTGTTCGGGGCTGATGAGGATCTTGCCGCCCTGCGGCGGCAGGGTTTCCAGCACGACCAGCCCGGCGGCCACCTTGGTCTCGATGATCTCCGGCTCGTGCAGGCTGCGCAGCGCGCTGTTGAGGTCCGCGCGTTCGGCATCGGGGGATCCGGGTTCGGGGCGGTGGAAGTCCGGCAGCAGCCGGGCCAGCCGTGGATCATCGGGCGGGATGGTGTTGCCCAGCTGTAGCCCGGTGAGGGCGGCCAGTTCGTCCTCGGGCGCCGAGCGGGCGCGATCGGTGAGCAGTCCGGTCACCGCCCCAACCAGCGAACGCAAGATGTCCGCTTCGTGGGCGTCCATTTCCGAACGCAGTTTCAGCCCGCTCAGGGAGTTCTTCCTGCTCCACTTCCGCACGGGGTAACCGTAGTCGTCCCGTTCAGCTGTCACGTTGCATGGTGGCCCACAGCCCGGCGGCGTGCAGCCGTTGCACATCGTGTTCCATCTTGTCGCGCGACCCCGCGGACACCACGGCCTTGCCCTCGTTGTGCACCTTCAGCATGAGCTCGGTTGCCTTGCCTTTGCTGTAGCCGAAGAGCTTCTGGAAGATGTAGGTCACGTAATGCATGAGGTTGACCGGATCGTCCCAAACGACGGTGACCCACGGCCGATCCTCGGCCTCCAGAATTTCGGAGTATTCGATGGCTTCCGGTGTCGCCTGTGGAGCCGACAGTGTCACATTCATGCCGCCCGGACCGGCGGCATTCAGAACAACGTCGTGATTACACAGACCCATAACGTCCAGGGTACGACCTGACATCGTAGAAACAACAGCCCAGGCGACACGCCGTCCGGCCGGTCTCGAGTGATCTACACCCGGGCGTGGCGCGTGACCTGAAGACACGGCCCGACTGTGCTTAGAGTGGTCCTCGTGATGATCGCTGACGGACTGACCAGTACTGCGCTGCTCACCGACCAGTACGAGCTGACCATGCTGGCCGCGGCGCTGGCCGATGGTTCGGCCCAGCGGCAGTGCACCTTCGAGGTATTCGCCCGCAGATTGCCGAACGGCCGCCGGTACGGCGTGGTCGCCGGAACCGGGCGAGTGTTGGCCGCACTGCGCGAATTCCGTTTCGGCGAAACGGAACTCGCGGTCGCGGCCCGATTCCTGGATGACCGCACCCTGGAGTGGCTGCGCGGCTACCGCTTTCGCGGCGAGATCGACGGCTACCGCGAGGGCGAGCTGTACTTCCCCGGCTCCCCCATCCTCACCGTGCGCGGCAGCTTCGCCGAATGCGTCCTGCTGGAAACCCTCATCCTGTCCATCTACAACCACGACAGCGCCATCGCCGCCGCCGCGGCCCGCATGGTGAGCGCCGCCGGCGGCCGCCGCATGATCGAAATGGGTTCGCGCCGAACCCATGAGCTGGCCGCCCCCGCCAGTGCCCGCGCCGCCTACCTGGCCGGTTTCGACGCCACCTCCAATCTGGAGGCCGCCCGCAGCTTCGGTGTACCCAGCGCGGGCACCAGCGCGCACGCCTTCACGCTGCTGCACAGCGGGGCGGACGGTTCCCACGAGGCGGCGGCCTTCCGCAGCCAAGTGCAGGCGCTGGGCGTGGGCACCACGCTGCTGGTGGACACCTTCGACATCACCCGTGGCGTGGACACCGCCATCGAGGTTGCCGGGCCCGAATTGGGCGGCGTGCGCATCGATTCCGGCGATCTGGGCGTGCTGGCCCGGCAGGTGCGCGATCAACTGGACGCGCTCGGCGCGATCCGCACCCGCATCGTGGTGTCCGGGGATCTGGACGAGTACGCGATCGCGTCGCTGCGCGCCGAACCCGTCGACGTCTACGGCGTCGGCACCTCGCTGGTCACCGGATCCGGCGCACCGACCGCGGGCATGGTCTACAAGCTCGTCGAGGTGGAGGGCATCCCGGTGGCGAAGCGCAGCTCCCACAAGGAGTCTCGCGGCGGCACCAAGCGCGCGGTCCGGCTGGCCCGGCGCACCGGCACCATCGTCGAGGAAATCGTCTACCCCGCTTCCGCTTCCGGCCCCGACACCAACGGCTTCGAGCTACGCGAACTGCAAGTGCCGCTGGTGCGCGACGGCGAGGTGCTGACCGATCAGCCGACGCTGGCGCAGAGCCGGGAACTGGTGGCCAAGGGCTTGATCAGCCTGCCGTGGGAGGGCCTGAAACTGTCGGCGGGTGACCCGGCGATTCCGACGACGTTCCAGGGCTGATCCGCCGCTTCCACCAGTTGGTCACCGCGATCGACCCGGTGACCACCGTGATCAGCACCACCTTGCCGGCGGTGCCCAGCCATCCGAAGACATGCTCCAGCGCTGCGAACACCTTGACGTGGGCCAGGACGTGCGCGGTATTCCCCAGCCATTCCCAGCCGTCCAGCGACACCAGGGTCGCGACGAATGCCGCGATCGTGGTGCAGGCCAGTGCCCTCGGAAGCCATGCCCTCCGGAACATGACACGGTTCATTGCTCGGCCTCCCTACCGATGCGGATGCGCCGCCGGCAGTTATCGCCGGGCGGCGAACCGTCGCGTCAGCACGTACCAGAGCGCCGCGACGATCACCGCTGTTATCGCGGGAAGTACCGGATGGTGCAACGCGTAGCGGAACATCTCGCCCGCGGCCACGCGCCCGTCGATCAGCGCGCTGAGAGCGTTGGCAATGGAGAAGGCGACGAACAGCAGTACCGCCATGACGAGCGCACGCCTCATGAAATACCCCTGGACAGAGCAGTAATACCCGTGGACCGAGCTGTGCCGCGTGGACCGGCCGACAACCGGGCGGCACAATGCAATACGAGCGGTATGCCGCCGTGGTTCATCAGCAGATTCCGGGAGGTCAGCCCATGAGCCGAGTCCTGATCGTCGTCGATGTGCAGAACGATTTCTGCGAGGGTGGATCGCTGGCCGTCGCGGGCGGCGCGGCGGTGGCCGCGCGCATCACCGAATACCTGGACGTGTCCGACTACACCGCGATCGTCGCCACCCGGGACTTCCACATCGACCCGGGCGCGCACTTCTCCGCGACCCCCGATTACGTCGACACCTGGCCGCCGCACTGCCGCGTCGGCACCCCGGGAGCCGACTTCCACCCGGCCCTCGACACCGCGCCCATCCAGGAGATCTTCTCCAAAGGCGCTTACACCGCGGCCTATTCGGGCTTCGAGGGCACGGCCACCGACGGTGAGACCGCCCTCGGCGACTGGCTGCGCGCCCGCGACATCACCGCCGTCGATGTGTGCGGCATCGCCACCGACCACTGCGTCCGCGCCACCGCCCTGGATGCCCGGGCGGAAGGCTTCGACACCCGAGTCCTGCTCGGCCTCACCGCCGCCGTCTCCCCCACCACCCTCGCCACCGCGCTGGACAAACTCCGCGCCTCCGGTGTCGAACTCGCCGGGACGTTGGAGAAGTAACCGCCGCAGGGACAAACGCAAAGCCTGACCTCCGCGGCGGATCAACCCAGTGTTCGCGGCCCGTCTCGTTCTGGACTGAGTGGAGCGGGGGAGCGAAGCGGAGGAGCGGAGGGAGGGAAGAACGAGACCTCCGGGGCCGCGAACCGCGGCGGCGGAGCCGCCGCAAACAAACACTGTCAGCGCGGCGCAGTAATCTGGCCGCCGTGCCCGAACTGCCTCCCGTACCGAAGTTGCTGGCCACCGCTGTCGAGGCGTTGGGGGGTAAGGAACGTTCGGGTCAGCAGACGATGGCCGCCGCGGTAGCGCACTCGATCGACACCGGCGAGCATCTCGCCGTGCAGGCGGGGACGGGTACCGGTAAGTCGCTCGCGTACCTGGTGCCGAGCCTGCGGCATTCGGTGCGGACCGGACGGACGGTGGTGGTGTCGACGGCCACGATCGCCTTGCAGCGGCAGCTGGTGGATCGGGATCTACCGCGCTTGTCCGAGGCGTTGGCGCCGCAGCTGGGGCGGGTGGCGCAGTTCGCGATTCTCAAGGGGCGCAACAACTATCTGTGCCTCAACAAGATCAATAGCGCGATTCCGGAAGAGCCCGAGGCGGAACTGTTCGACGCCTTCGCGATCTCGAAACTGGGACGCGAGGTGCAGCGGCTCAACGAGTGGGTGTCCGACACCGAGACCGGGGATCGCGACGAGCTCACGCCGGGCGTGAGCGATCGAGCCTGGCGGCAGGTCAGCGTGAGTTCGCGCGAGTGCCTGGGCAAGTCGCGGTGCTCGTTCGGTCAGGACTGCTTCGCGGAGAAGGCGCGCGCGGAATCCGGGCAGGCCGATGTGGTGGTGACCAATCACGCGCTGCTGGCCATCGACGCCATCAGCGGTATCCAGGTGCTGCCCGAACACGACGTGGTGGTGATCGACGAGGCGCACGAACTGGTGGACCGGGTCACCGGCGTGGCCACCGCCGAACTGTCCACCGCCGCGATCAGCGCCGCGGCCAAGCGCTGCAGCAAGCTCATCGACGAGCGCGAGGTCGACCGGCTGGAGAACGCGGCCGAGGCCTGGCACGGTCTGCTCGACGATCTGAACCCCGGCCGCTGGGATCGCATGCCCGACGGCGCTGCCCCGGTGCTCGCCCTCATCCGAGACGCCGCCTGGAACGCGCGCACCGCGCTGGCCCCGCAGGGCGGCAGCTCGGCGGCGAGCGATCCGGAGGGTGCGGCGGCCCGCAATCAGGCGCTGGCCGCGGTCGAGGAGGTGCACGATGCCGCCGTGCGGGTGCTCACCACCTTCGAGGAGCCCGACCCGGCCGCACACCGCGATGTCATCTGGCTGGCGTCCGAGGAGGTGCGCAGCGTGCCGCGGCGCACCCTGCACATGGCGCCGCTGTCGGTGGGCGGCCTGCTGCGCAGCCGCCTGTTCGGCACGGCCACCGTGGTTTTGACCTCGGCCACCCTGCAGATCGGCGGCTCCTTCGACAATCTGGCGGTGACCTGGGGCCTGCCGCCGCGGTCGGCGGCGACCGTGGATCCGGCGCTGGCCACCGGCAAGGAAGCCCCGTCGGACGAGAAGGCCCTGCACTGGAATTCCGTCGACGTCGGTTCGCCGTTCGACCACGCCAAGTCCGGAATCCTGTACGTGGCAAAGCATCTGCCCGCGCCCGGGCGCGACGGGCTGCCGCAGGCGTACCTGGACGAGATCGAGCGGCTCATCACCGCGGCGGGCGGGCGCACGCTGGGCCTGTTCTCGTCCATGCGAGCGGCCAAGGCGGCCACCGAAATTCTGCGGGAGCGCCTCGATACGCCAATCCTGTGCCAGGGTGACGACGCCACCGGCGCACTCGTCCGCAAATTCGCGGACGACCCGGAAATCTCACTCTTCGGGACGCTTTCGCTGTGGCAGGGCGTCGATGTGCCGGGCCCGTCGCTGAGTCTGGTGATCCTGGACCGCATTCCGTTCCCGCGACCGGACGATCCGCTGCTGGTGGCGCGGCAACGTGCGGTGGAATCGCGTGGCGGGAATGGCTTTCTGTCGGTCGCCGCCAATCACGCGGCGCTGCTGCTAGCACAGGGAACGGGACGTTTGCTGCGCAGTGTGGATGATCGCGGAGTTATCGCAATTCTGGATTCGCGACTCGCCACGGCGCGCTACGGCGGTTATCTCCGAGCATCTTTGCCGCCCTATTGGGAAACGTCCGATCCCCAAGTTGTGACAAAAGCTCTCGAAAGACTGACAAATAGTGTCGCACAAATGAAATGACGTTTGTGAGAACAGTCACAGGGGTGGTTTCTACTTCTGATCGGAACTAAATTGGCTTTCGATACTCCGGTGTACCCCCCAATTCCCACATCGGATGTGTCCGTTGTCCCCGCGCCAAGCCCTGCACGCGGCGCGGGGACACTCACACTTCCAGGGCTTTCGCCTATTTCACCGCGAGCGTGACGAGCGCGGCCACCACGGCCAGCAGCACCGCCGCCGCACCCCACACCAGACCCTGACGCTGCCACGGGCGGCCATGATCGAGCGCGAGCCGGCCCGGTCCCGTGAAGGCGAACGTCACCGATGCGATCGCGTAGACCGCGGGCAGCTCCCACATCACGAAGCCGCCGCCCCGGCTGGCGTTGACGGCATTGATCATGGTGCCCAACGCGATCGCGGCGGCCAGCGGAGTCAGCAAACCGAACACCAGCAGCAGACCGCCGGTGATCTCGCTCAGGCCCGCGAGGGTCGCGAAGAACTTGCCGGGGTCGTAGCCCATGCCCCCGAATGCCTGCCCGGTGGCGTCCAGGCCGTAGCCGTTGAACCAGCCGAACAGTTTCTGGGTGCCGTGCACGGCCAGCAGGCCGCCGAAGCCCACGCGGGCGACGAGCAGGCCGACATCGGTGCCCGTGACGCCGGTGGCGGTGGTCTCGCGCTCGGCGGCGGCGTTCAGGATTGCGGTCATGTCGGGGGTCCTCGTCTCTCGGGTCTTACGGCTCTTTGGGCGATTTCAACCGGACCATGGTCCGCTTTGAGCCTACAGGAGGTCCCCAACGACAACGGGCGCGAGGCTATTCCAGCCTCGCGCCCGCGTTTTTCGGTGCCCAGGAGCTACTTCGCCAGGAACCAGAAGTAGTAGAGGAAGATCGCCATCAGCACCCACATGATCGGGTGGATCTCTCGGCCACGACGCTTGGCCACCATGACGATCGGGTAGAACAGCAGCCCCATGGCGATGCCGTTCGCGATCGAGTAGGTCAGCGGCATCATGATCACGGTGATGAACGCCGGGACCGCGTATTCGAGCTTGCTCCAGTCGATCTCACCCAGCGCCCGCGCCATCAGCACGCCGACCACGATGAGCGCCGGTGCGGTCACCGCCGAGACGTCGGCGAAGGTGGCGAAGATCGGGAAGAAGAACAGCGCGATCAGGAACCAGCCCGCCGTGGTCACCGCGGTCAATCCGGTGCGGCCGCCCGCCGAGACACCCGCGGTGGATTCGACGTACGCGGTGGTGGACGAGGTGCCGATGATCGCGCCCGCGGCGGTGCCGACCGAGTCGGCGGCCAGCGCCTTGCCCGCGCGCTCGAGCTTGCCGTCCTTGGTCAGCAGCCCCGCCTGATTCGCGACACCGATCAAAGTGCCGGAAGCGTCGAAGAAGTCGACGAACAGCATGGTCAGCACGACGACCACCATTTTCCCGGTGAAGGCGTCGGGCAGATGGATGATGGCCTGGCCGAAGGTCTTGTCCAGCCCGTGCGGCATGGCGGCGACGGAGCTGGGCAGCTTCACCAGTCCGGTGACGATGCCGAGCACGGTGGTGGCGAGGATGCCGTAGAGCACCGCGCCGTGCCAGCCCAGCACCAGGAACACCACGGTCACGACGAGACCGAAGAGCGCCAGCAGCGTGGTGCCCTGATGGAAGTTGCCCAGGTGCACAAAGGTATTCGGGTCGCTGGTCACGATGCCCGCGCTCTTGAGCCCCAGGAAGGCCACGAACATGCCGATGCCCGCGCCGACGGCGAGCTTCATCTGCATGGGGATGGCCTCGATGATCTTCTCGCGGACCTTGGTGACGGCCAGTACGAAGAAGATGACGCCGGAGAGCAAGGTGCCCGAGAGCGCTTCCTGCCACGGGATGCCCATGTGCAGCACGACGGTGTAGGCGAAGAAGGCGTTGAGGCCCATGCCGGGCGCGAGGGCGACCGGGTACTTGGCCCACAGGCCCATGACCAGGGTGCCGAAGATGGCGGCGATGGCGGTCGCGGTGAACACCGCCTGCAGCGGCATGCCCTTGTCGTGCAGATCGCCCGCGGGGCCGTCGCCCAGGATGCGCGGGTTCACGGCCAGCACATAGGACATGGCCAGGAAGGTCACGGTTCCGGCCATGAGCTCACGCCTGAACGTGGATCCGTGCTCGCTGATGCCGAAGTACGCGTCGACGCGCCCCTTGGTGCGCGTGCGGACGTCGGTGGTCATGTGTGGAGGTCTCCAGTCGGAGGAAGGTACAAAGGTTGCGCTAGGCACCGTACTGGCTCTGTAGGTCCCCACATGAACCGACCCGGCGAATCGTGAGCTATCGCACCCGCCAGAGTCTTCTTTCCCCGGCCCTACCTGCGCAATTAATGAGCTATTCAAATGATTACCAGCCGGTAATTTAAGCCTCTTGACCCTTACTGTCTGGGACGTTACAAATACGTAATCAGCCGGGGTTATTCAGGGGAACCGGCCAGGCAGAAGTAGTGCGGCAGTGGTTACCGATGTCATCGACGCAGTCGCGGAGTTCGCGACCGCCCGCAAAGCGATCTGGGATGCGCTGCTCGACCCGCAGACCTACCCCCGGCTATTTTCCGGAATCGGCGCGTGCGAACAACTCGACACCGTCGACACCCATCCGACCCTGCTCATGCGCGTCGGTGGCCACGGCATCGATATCCAGGTGCTGCGCGTGCAACTGCACGTCACCAAGCCCGGC
This sequence comes from Nocardia sp. NPDC059240, assembly GCF_042753865.1. Lineage (NCBI taxonomy): Bacteria > Bacillati > Actinomycetota > Actinomycetes > Mycobacteriales > Nocardiaceae > Nocardia > Nocardia sp. NPDC059240. The sequence continues at coordinate 878,991 of NZ_JBHZAC010000004.1, forward strand.
GAGGGCTTCGAGCTGCACTGCCCCGACCACGGCAGCTTCGTCGCGATCCGGCTGCGCGGCGACGGTGAGCGAACCCGGGTCTACGTCACGTATTTCAAGGCGGGACAGGTGCATCCGATCCTGGCCCAGCTGCCCAATTCGACGGTGGTGGCCTGGACACAGGCCGGTCTGAAACGGGTCGGCGATCTGATCGCGGGCACGCCGAGCTCGCTCATCGTCAATGGCGAGGACTCGCCGATGAAGCTGCAGGCCGGCGTGGTCAAGCAGATGGTGGCCTCCGGGGTGGTGCGCACCTACCGGCCCGATGTCGGGCTCAAACAGATCGGCGGACTGGCCAAGTGGGGCTTCAGCCTGGGCGGCGGCTACGCGGCGGCGGCCGCGCACTCACCGCAGCGGGCGGCCGTGATCGACGACCGGTACGCCAGCACCTTCGACCAATTGCACGCGCGCACCAGCGCTTTGGCGGGCGCGTTCACCGCGCTCGGCTTCGGGCCGGGCACCGCGATCGGGCTGCTGTGCCGCAATCACACCGGCATGGTCGAGTGCATGGTGGCGGCGGGCAAGTCGGGTGCGGACGCGGTGCTGTTGAACACCGGGCTGCCCGCGCGCCAGGTCGAGGAGATCGTGGCGCGGCATCAACTCTCGGCGCTGTTCGTGGACAGCGAATTCGAGCATCTGGTGCGGTATCTGCCCACCGAACTGCCCCGCTTCACCAGCGACGACATCCCGCCGGATCCGGGCCGCACCACCATCGAGGAATTGATCGCCATGCGGCAGGAGCCGCCGCGCAAGCCGCCCCGGCCGGGCCGGCTGGTGGTGCTCACTTCCGGGACCAGCGGAACACCCAAGGGCGCGCGGCGACCGCACCCCAAGGGTTTCGGGACGGTGGCGGCACTGCTGTCGCGAATTCCGTTCGGCACCAACGAGACCATGTTCATCCCCGCCCCGCTGTTCCACACCTGGGGTCTGGGCGCGCTGCAGATCTCCACGGCGATCCGGGCCACGGTGCTGCTGGGTGACCGCTTCGACGCCGAGGACTGTCTGCGCCGCATCGCCGAGCAGAAGGTGACGGCACTGATCGTGGTGCCGATCATGGTGAACCGAATCCTGGACCTGCCCACGCATGTTCGCGCCCGCTACGACCTGTCGAGCCTGCGCATCGTGGCCAGTTGCGGTGCGCCGCTGGCGGGTGCGACGGTGCTGAAGTTCCTGGACGCCTACGGCGACATCCTCTACAACGTGTACGGCTCCACCGAGGTGTCGTGGGCGTCCATCGCCGATCCGGCGGATCTGCGCATGTCCCCCACCACGGCGGGCCGCCCGCCGCTGGGCACGAAACTCGGTGTGTTGGGCGCGGATCGGCGGCCGGTGCCGGTCGGCGCGACCGGGCGCATCTTCGTCGGCAATCACATGCTCTTCGACGGCTACACCGATGCCACCCCACCCGATGAGGCCGACGGCATGCTCGACACCGGTGACGTCGGTTTCCTGGATGCGGCGGGCAAGTTGTTCGTGGCCGGGCGCGATGACGAGATGATCATCTCCGGTGGCGAGAACGTCTTCCCGCGCGCGGTGGAGGAGGCGCTCTCACATCTGCCGCAGGTGTCCGAGGTGGCGGTGGTCGGCGTCCCCGATCACGAATTCGGCCAGCGCCTGGCCGCTTTCGTGGTGAAGCGGCCCGGCTCCGGTCTCGACTCCGACATGGTGCGCAACTACATCCGCCACCGGGTCAGCCGCTTCTCGGTGCCGCGCGACGTCACCTTCCTGGATTCGTTGCCGCGCAACCCGACCGGCAAGATCCTGAAGCGGACGCTGATCGCACCGACCTGATCGCTACGGGCTGGGCGTAGCGATCAGGCCGAACTCGGCATCGGACGCCAGCAGCGGATGGTGCGGCAGGATGCGGATCGTGTAGCCGACCGCGCCGGAGATCGGGACCGGGGTCGAGATGGTGAAAACCTCTGCCCCGGAATCGGTTCCGTGATGCCGCATCGGGAAGGTGTGGGTGTCGGTGAGGTCGTCGGTCGGTGAGACCCGGCCCAGCACGGCCTGCACGCTCACGTCGGACGGGGTGAGCCCGGCCAGATCGATGCGGGCGCGCAGCGCGAGTTCCGCGCCGATCACCGGGATGTCGGGCAGGCCGGAGCTGTCCACCTGCAGGACTTTCACACCGGGCCAAGCGGATTCGATGCGGCGGCGATACACCGACAGCTCCTGCGCGCCCTTGAAATCGTCGGCCGACACCGCGCCGAAGGCCGCGGCGGCGGGTGTGTAGTAGTCGACGGCGTAATCGCGAACCATGCGCGAGGCCAGCACCTTCGGGCCGAGGGTCTGCAGGGTGTGGCGGACCATCTCCATCCAGCGGACCGGCAGCCCGTCGTGGTCGCGGTCGTAGAAGCGCGGCAGCACCGCGCGTTCCAGCAGCTCGTAGAGCGCCGAGGCCTCCAGGTCGTCGCGGCGGTGGTCGTCGCGTACGCCGTCGGCGGTGGGGATGGCCCAGCCGTTCTCGCCGTCGTACATCTCGTCCCACCAGCCGTCCCGGATGGACAGGTTGAGGCCGCCGTTGAGCGCGGACTTCATGCCCGAGGTGCCGCACGCCTCGAGCGGGCGCAGCGGATTGTTGAGCCAGACATCGCAACCCCAGTACAGGTAGCGGGCCATGGACATGTCGTAGTCGGGCAGGAAGACGATGCGGTGCCGCACGGCCGGATCGTCGGCGAAGCGCACGATCTGCTGGATGAGCGCCTTGCCGCCGTCGTCGGCGGGATGGGATTTGCCCGCCACCACCAGCTGCACCGGATGCTCGGGATCCAACAGCATGGCGCGCAGGCGTTCGGGATCACGCAGCATCAGGGTGAGCCGCTTGTAGGTCGGGACGCGGCGAGCGAAGCCGACGGTCAGCACGTTCGGGTCGAAGACCTGGTCGATCCAGCCGAGTTCGGCGGGGGCGGCCCCGCGTTCGAGCCAGGAGGCGTGCACGCGGCGGCGCACCTCGTCGACCAGGATGCCGCGCAGGGCATTTCGGGTGGACCACAGTTCGCGCAGATCCACATCGCAGAGGCGCTCCCAGCCGCGCGCCTCCTCGACGAGTTCGTCGCCGATGAGTTCGCGGGCCTTGTCGATCCATTCGCGCGCCGCCCAGGTGGGGGCGTGCACGCCATTGGTGATCGAGCCGATCGGCACCTCGGACGCGTCGAAACCCGGCCACAGCGGGGCGAACATGGCGCGGCTGACCTCGCCGTGCAGTTTCGAAACGCCGTTGGCGCGCTGGGCGAGTCGCAGTCCGAGGTGTGCCATGTTGAAGACCGAGGGGTCGGCCTCGCGGCCCATGGCCAGGATGCGGTCCACCGAAACACCGGGCAGCACCAGCGATTCGCGTTCCCCGTGCGCGCCGCCGAAGTATCGCCGGACCAGCGCCCCGGCGAAGCGGTCGATCCCGGCGGGGACCGGGGTGTGGGTGGTGAATACCGTCCCGGCGCGCACGGCGGTCAGCGCGGAGTCGAAATCCATTCCGGCGGACATGTATTCGCGAATGCGCTCGATGCCGAGGAAACCGGCGTGGCCCTCGTTCATATGGAAGACGTCCGGGTCCGGCAGGCCGTTGGCGCGGGTGTAGGCCCGCACCGCGCGCACGCCGCCGATCCCCGCCAGGATCTCCTGCTTGATGCGGTGGTCCTGGTCGCCGCCGTAGAGCCGGTCGGTGACGGCGCGCAACTCGGGATCGTTCTCGGCGATATCGGAGTCCAAGAGCAGCAAGGGAATCCGGCCCACCTGCGCGATCCACACCCGCGCCCGCAGTACCCGGCCCTCGGGCATGGCCACGTGAATGAGTACCGGCGCACCGCCTTCGGTGAGCATGCGCAGCGGCAATCCCATCGGATCCAGCGCCGGATAGTGCTCGGCCTGCCAGCCGTCGGCGGTCAGCGACTGCCGGAAATAGCCTGAGCGGTACAGCAATCCGACGCCGATGAGCGGCAACCCGAGATCCGAGGCGGCCTTCAGATGGTCGCCCGCCAGAATCCCGAGCCCACCCGAATAGTTCGGCAGTACCTCGGTGACGCCGAATTCCATGGAGAAGTAGGCGATTCCGCGTGGCCCCCGCTGCTGCTTCTGGAACCAGCGCGGGCGGGCCAGATAGTCGCTCAGGTCCGCAGCCGCAGCGTCGACTCGCCGTATATAGGCATCGTCCGCCGCCAGCTCATCGAGCCGCTCAGCGGGAACCTCCCCCAGCATCCGCACCGGATCGTGCCCGACCTCTACCCACAGCTGCGGATCGAGCTCGGCGAACACATCCTGTGTCGGCCCATGCCAAGACCAGCGCAGGTTGGTCGCCAACTCTGTCAGTGCGGTGAGCCGCTCCGGCAAATGGGCGCGAACGGTGAATCGACGCAGTGCCTTCACCCCTGTAGACCCTACCTGTGGACGTGTTGCCGCAGCTCACTAACACCGCCCCGACGTGAGCAAGCGCTAAGCAACCGATAACGTGTTTCATATGAGCGAGCAGCAGATCGAGGCGGTCGAGGACCAGCCCACCCAGGAGCATCACGAGGGCGGGTTTCGGCCGATCCGAGAACTGGGCCGCGACAACACCAAGGGTGGCGTCCACTACGGGGAGTTCATCGAGCAGGTGCGCGGGCTGATGGACCGGGTGCGGCTCGCCGACCCGTCCGATGACCTGGCGTTGGATGTCATCGCCACGCTGAAGGAGCTGAACGCCAAGCTCGACGAGGCGCAGGTCGACGAGTGGAATGCCCCGTCCTGGCATCGCAACGACCTGCCCGCGCGCGGCAATCTGACGCTGCCGCCGTTCCTGGTCGACTCCGCGAGCAAGGACGGGGTGCGGGCGCGCATCACCTTCCGCACCTTCCATCTGGGTGGCAATGCCGCCGCGCACGGCGGCCACATCGCGTTGGGCTTCGACGATCTGCTCGGCATGACCGCGGCCGTCTACACCAAGCAGGCCACCCGCACCGCCTTCCTGCACGTCGACTACCGGTCGATCACGCCGTTGAACACCGAGCTGCAGGTGCACGGCTGGGTGGAGCGGCAGGAGGGCCGCAAGGTGTTCGTGCGTGCCACCCTGCACGACGGCGACCGGCTGTGTGCCGAGGCGCACGGCCTGTTCGTACTCCTCAAGCCGGGCCAGCAGTAGTCGCTCCGGTAAGTTCAGGGGCGTGACCGGCCGCATCGCAATCGATGACACCGCCCCCGCGATCCCCGGCGGCCGGCCGTCCAAGGCCGTGGTCGGTGAGGTGATCCCGGTGCGGGCGGTGGTCTGGCGCGAGGGCCACGAGGCGGTCGCCGCCACGCTCGCGGTGCGCGGCCCGGGTTCGGCTCGCACACAGCGCATTCGCATGACCCCGGAGTACGAGCCGGACGTGTTCAACGCGGTCTTCACCCCCGGCAAGCCCGGTCGCTGGACCTTCCGGATCGAGGGCTGGGGCGACCCCATCGCCACCTGGCGCTCCGGTGTCGAGGCCAAGCTCGCGGTGGGGCAGAGCGCCGCGGATCTGGCCAATGATCTGGAACTCGGCGCGCGCCTGCTGGATCGGGCCGCGCAGGCGGTGCCCCGGCAGCAGTGGGAGATCCTGCGTGACGCGGCCGCCGCGCTGCGCAGCGACGCGCAACTGCCCGCCCGGGTGGCCGCGGCGTTCAGCGCCGAGGTGGGCGCGATCCTGCGGGCAACACCGCTGCGCGAGTTGGTGACTCACGGCCCGCTGCATATCGTCCAGGTGGAGCGGCAGCGCGCGCTCTACGGGGCCTGGTACGAATTCTTCCCGCGCTCGACCGGCGGCTGGGATGCCGACGGCCGACCGGTGCACGGCAATTTCGCCACCGCCGTCAAGGAGCTGCCGCGCATCACCGCCATGGGCTTCGACGTGGTGTACCTGCCGCCGATCCATCCGATCGGGACGGTGAACCGCAAGGGACCCAACAATTCTCTGACGGCCGGACCGTCGGATGTCGGTTCGCCGTGGGCCATCGGTTCGGCCGAAGGCGGTCACGACGCCATCCACCCGAGGCTCGGCACCGAGGCCGACTTCCTCGATTTCGTCGCGGCGGCACGGGAATTGGGTATGGAGGTGGCGCTGGATCTGGCGCTGCAGTGCGCGCCCGACCATCCGTGGGTGGTGTCGCATCCGGAATGGTTCACCACGCTGCCGGACGGCACCATCGCGTATGCGGAGAATCCGCCGAAGAAGTATCAGGACATCTATCCGCTGAATTTCGACGACGATCCGGACGGGCTCTATGCCGAGGTGCTGCGGGTGATACGGCATTGGATCGGCTTGGGCGTCACCATATTCCGGGTCGACAATCCGCACACCAAACCCGCCGACTTCTGGGAATGGCTTATCGCGGCGGTGCACCGGAAACGTCCGGACATTATTTTCCTGTCCGAGGCATTCACTCGCCCGGCCCGCATGTACGGATTGGCGCGTCGCGGATTCACGCAGTCCTATACGTATTTCACCTGGCGTACCCACAAGCACGAAATCGAGGAATTCGGCAGGGAATTGGCCGCCAAGGCCGATGAGGCGCGGGCCAATCTGTTCGTGAACACGCCCGACATCCTGCACGAGAGTCTGCAGCACGGCGGGCCCGGCATGTTCGCCATCCGCGCGGTGCTGGCGGCCACGCTCGGGCCGAGCTGGGGTGTGTACTCCGGTTTCGAGTTGTTCGAGCATCAAGCCGCGCAGCCGGGCAGCGAGGAATACCTGGACTCGGAGAAATACCAGCTGCGCCCGCGGCGTTTCGCCGAGGCGGCCGCGCGCGGGGAATCCTTGGAGCCGTGGCTGACCCGGCTCAACGAGATCCGGCGCGCGCATCCGGCACTGCAGCAGGTGCGCTGCATTCATTTCCATGCGGTCGACAACGATGCGCTGCTGGCGTTCTCGAAGCTCGACCCCACCACCGGTGACGCCGTGCTGGTGGTGGTGAACCTCGACCCGTTCGGCGCGCAGCAGGGGCATGTCTCGCTGGATCTGCCCGCCATCGGCCGCGAATGGCACGACCGGCCGGTGGTGTACGACGAGATCAGCGGCGAGGAATGGCATTGGGGGCAGAGCAATTACGTGCGCCTGGACCCGGCCCGCGCGGTGGCACACATTGTCGCGCTGCCGCCGGTTCCGGCGGCCGCGCGCACCGAGCTCGCCCATCGCCGGTCGTTCCGGTGAGTAGATCACTTCAGATGCGCAGAGTCTGCCGATGAACAGACGCGACCTCCTGCTGCTGGCGGCGGGCACCCATCCCGATCCGCATACCGTCCTGGGTGCGCACCCGCATCCGGACGGGACGATCATCCGGGTACTGCGGCCGCACGCGGAGACGGTCGCGGCCCGGATCGGCGGGGTGGATCATCCACTGGCGCACAGCGAGCACGGGGTCTTCGAGGCGGTCGTGCCCTTCCCGGAGCTGTGGGACTACCGCATCGTCACCTCCTATCCCGGCGGTCGCACGGTGGTCGATGCCGATGGCTACCGCTTCCTGCCCACCCTCGGCGAGGTCGACCTGCATCTGCTCGGCGAGGGCCGCCACGAACAACTGTGGGAGGTACTCGGCGCGCACCCGCGGCGCTACCCGACCCTCGACGGCGAGGTGACCGGCACGGCCTTCGCGGTCTGGGCCCCCAATGCCCGTGGCGTCGCGGTGATCGGTGACTTCGATGGCTGGAGCGGGAACACCGCGCCCATGCGGAAACTCGGCGATTCCGGGATCTGGGAGCTGTTCGTGCCCGGACTCGGCCCGGGGGCGCTCTATAAGTACCGCGTGCACGGAGCCGACGGTCGCACCGTCGATCACGCCGACCCGATGGCCTTCGCCACCGAAGTACCGCCCGCGACCGCGTCGGTGATCACCGCGAGCGAATACACCTGGGGCGACGGGGATTGGCTGCGCCGCCGCACCGCCACCGATCCGCTGCGCACCCCGGTCAGCGTCTACGAGGTGCACCTGGGTTCCTGGCGTCCCGGGCTCGGTTACCGCGAGATCGCCGAGCAGCTCACGGAATACGTTGTCGCCCAAGGCTTCACCCACGTCGAGTTGCTGCCGGTGGCGGAGTACCCGTTCGGCGGCTCGTGGGGTTACCAGGTCACCTCCTACTATGCGCCGACGGCCCGCTTCGGCTCCCCCGATGACTTCCGCTATCTGGTGGATCACCTGCACCGCAACGGCATCGGAGTGCTCCTGGACTGGGTGCCCGCGCACTTTCCGCGCGACGAGTGGGCGCTGGCCAGATTCGACGGCACCGCCCTCTACGAGCATTCCGACCCCCGTCGCGGCGAGCAACTCGACTGGGGCACCTACGTTTTCAACTTCGGCCGGCACGAGGTCCGCAATTTCCTGGTCGCGAATGCCCTGTACTGGATCGAGGAATTCCATCTCGACGGCCTGCGCGTGGACGCCGTCGCCGCCATGCTCTACCTCGACTACTCGCGTCCGGACTGGGAACCGAACATCCACGGCGGGCGCGAGAACCTGGAGGCCGTGTCGTTCCTCCAGGAGATGAATGCGACTGTCCACAAGCATCATCCGGGTGTGCTGACCATCGCCGAGGAGTCCACCACCTGGCCCGGCGTCACCCGCGCCACCGAGGTCGGCGGCCTCGGATTCACCATGAAATGGAACATGGGCTGGATGCACGACACCCTCGGGTATCTCGCCCACGACCCGGTGTACCGGACCTGGCACCACAACGAGATCACCTTCTCGCTGACGTATGCCTGGAGCGAGAATTACGTGCTCCCGATCAGTCATGACGAGGTGGTCTACGGCAAGGGCACGCTGTGGACCCGCATGCCCGGCCACGATTTCACCAAGGCGAGCGGGGTGCGCGCGCTGCTGGCCTACATGTGGGCGCATCCCGGCAAGCAACTGCTGTTCATGGGCCAGGAGTTCGGGCAGTTCCGGGAATGGGACCACGATCGCGGCCTCGATTGGCACGAGCTGGAAAACCCACTACACCAAGGCATTCAGTCGCTGGTCGGCGATCTCAACCGGCTCTACGTGGCGTCCCCGGCGCTGTGGAGCCAGGACACCTCACCCGGCGGGTACGCCTGGATCGACGCCGACGATCGCGACAACAATGTGCTGTCGTTCCTGCGCTACGGCACCGACGGATCGATCCTGGCCTGCGTCTACAACTTCTCGGGCCGCCGCCACGACGACTATCGCATCGGATTGCCAGGGCCCGAACCGGATTCGTGGTACCCGGTGCTCGATACCGATGCCCTCGCCTACGGCGGCAGTGGCATCGGCCGATCGGCGGCGATCTCCGCGGAGCCGCTGCCGTGGCACGGCCGACCGATCTCGGTGGCCCTGACCCTCGCACCGCACAGCGCTCTCTGGTTGTCGAAAAACCCTCCCGCCGCACACGACTGAAGCATGCCCCCGACGATCGGGGCACGGAAATCAAGGTCAACCATTTCCGAATGGAAGCGGGTACGACTGGAACCAGCGGCGTCGCAACCGAATTGCCATCTACACCCCGAAGGAATGAATCTGCATGAAGAAGCTGGGAACCTTCGCGCTCATCGGTGCGGCCGCGGCCGGAATCTTGACCGCGGGCGCGGGCATCGCTGCCGCTGACGACCACGTCAGCGCCACGCCGATCATCGCGCCGGGCGAGCCCGACCCGACCGGCACCGGATCCTCCCAGATCGTGAAGAGTCTGTCCGACATCTTCACCGGCAGCGATAAGGCCGGACCGGCCAAGTAGCACAACCGGTTCCCCACCCTGCGGGGAGTGTGGGGAACCGCGGGCGTCGGTTACTCCGGCCAAGCGGGCGAACGCCCCAGGACCGCGAGAATCCGATCCAGCCCGGACGCCTCCGGCGCGTCCACGACCGGGGCGAACGACGAACCCGGCTGCTCACGATGCTCGCCCTGCGGTACCGCCTCGGCCACCGGCAGGCCCGCGGCCAGCAGGTCGTCATCGAATTCGACGGTCTTTCCGAGCGCGCGGGCGAGATCCCAGGTGTGCACGATGTAGTCGATGAAGTGGAAGCTGATGGCCAGCGGCGCGGGAATCACGATGCCGTCGCGGACCTCCGGCAGCGGAAACTGCCGCTCCAGCACACCCGGCTCCGCGAACGCCGCGAGCACCTCCTCGGCGGCCTCCCGGTACTCGGCGACCGGATCATCACTGAGCGGCTGCGGCTTCCACAGCGCGAGATCATCCTCACCACGCGAAGCAGCCGCGAAGCCGCGGTGCTGAACGATGCAGTGCTCCAACAGGTTTCGCAGATTCCATCCCTCACAGGGGGTAGGCCGTTCCAGATCGGCGGCGGTCAAGCCCTCCACCACCTCGATGCTGGTGCGTACCGCCCGGGCGTCGAACGAGAGAAGCTCGGTCCCCGACGCCAGCAATTGTTCGTACGTGCTTATCATACGCACTAGCTTACTAACTTGAGCCGTCGAGCAACAGAGGGAAAATCCGGCGAATTCGACACCACCGGTCTGTTCTCAGGCGCACCCTGGACAGACCGTCATCGGCGAGGAAGCGCTGAAACAGTTCGCTTCGGCCGGGGAACGACTGCCGGACCTGATCGTCGGGTGCACCGGCGGCGGCTCCAACTTCGCGGGCTTGTTCCTGCCGTTTCTGCGCGAAAAGCTCGCGGGCCGAGCCGATCCCGTCATCCGCGCCGTCGAGCCCGCAGCCTGCCCGTCGTTCACCCGGGGCATCTACGCCTACGACTTCGGCGACACCGCGGGCTTCACCCCGCTCATGAAGATGCACACCCTCGGCCACGACTTCATCCCCGACCCGGTGCACGCGGGCGGGCTGCGGTATCACGGCATGTCGCCGTTGCTGTCGCACATGTACGAGCTCGGCTCGTTCGAGGCGATCGCCAAGCAGCAACGCGAATGCTTCGCCGCCGCAGTCCTGTTCGCGAAGACCGAGGGCATCCTCCCCGCTCCGGAACCTTCGCACGCATTGGCGGCCGTCATCGAAGAGGCGAACCGCTGCAAGGAGTCCGGCGAGCCGAAGGTCCTCCTCACAGCCCTGTGCGGCCACGGCCACTTCGACATGACAGCCTACGAGCGCTACCTGGCAGGCGAAATCCCCGACTTCGAACTCCCCCAACCCCGCATCGACGCCGCCCTCGCCGCCCTCCCCAAGGTCTGAACAAGATCAGGGAGCTCTCACTGCGGAATTCTGTCCGAATTCCCGCGGTGAGAGCTCCCTGATCTTGAAACTCAGTACAGGGCCGCGGCGAGCTTGCGGCGGGCGGCCATGACGATGGGCTCGGCGGGGTCGAAGAGTTCGAAGAGTTCCAGGAGGTGAGTGCGGGCTCGGGTGCGGTCGTCGCCGGCGGTGCGCTTGACCTGGGCGATGAGGCGGTCGAAGGCGGCTTCCGGCTGCTGGTTGAACATGTCCAGGTCGGCGGCGGCGATCGCGGCGTCCAGGTCCGACGGGTCGGCGTCGGCCTTCGCGGTGGCGGCGGGGTCGAGTTCCTGGACGCGAGAAAGGAATTGGACCTGACGCAGGGCGGCCTTGGCTTCCGCGTTGTTCGGCTCGGCGGTCAGGATGGCCTGGTAGGCGGTGATAGCGGCATCGAAATCGCCGTTCTCCAAAGCCTCTTCGGCGGCGACGAAGCGCGGATCCTCGGGGACCTCGGACTCGACGGCCTCACCCTCACCGACCCCGGGGAGCTTGCCGCGCACCGCGTCGATCACGGCGGCCAGCCACTGGGTGACCTGCTCCTCGGGCTGATTGCCGGTGAAGTCCGCCAACGGCTGACCGGCGGCCACGGCCACCACGGTCGGGATGCCCTGCACGCCGAACGCCTGCGCGATGCGCATATTGGCCTCGGCCTCGACGGTGGCCAGATCCCAGTCACCACCGTTCTGCGCGACCAGCTTCTCCAGCAGCTTCACCAATTCGATGCTGCCCGGGCTGCGCTGCGAGTACAGCGCCACCACCACCGGCACCTGGGTGGAGCGCCGCAGCACTCGCTCCTCGAAATTGGCCTCGGTGACAGCGTGATCACCCGGAACATCCGCGGCGGAAGCGGCGGGCTGCTTGAGGGCGGACAGGTCAACCGCGCCCGACATGGCGGCGGCTGCGGCGGCTGAGGGACGGCGTGCGGGTCGAGTCACGACATCCAGTTTGTCACGGAAGCGCGGCGGCGGGTGCCGCGGCTGCGCTCAGTTCACCGAGATGACCGGACTTGATCGCCCACCGCTCGAAGAAGTACGAGGCGAACGGAACCGCCGAGGAGACCACCGCGAGCGCCGTGATCTTCCCCGGCCATTCGAACTCACGTGATGCGAGCAGACAGTTGATGAGGTAGGCCAGGAAGATAACGCCGTGCAGCAGGCCGAACACCATGACCGGCCACTTGATCGGATGATCGGCGATGCCGAATTGGTCCGCGCGCTTCAACACCGACCCGACGCCCAACAACAGCACCCAGGACGGCACTTCCAGCAGACCGAAGAACCGCACACGCTTCGCGACCGTAGACAGGTCGAAGAGATCACCCATGCGGTCTATTCTGCCCGACGGCTACGACGCTCCGTAGTGGAGCTGGTCACACCCACTTTCTGCGGGTGGAGAGATTTTTTCCAGGGGGCTTCGCCCCCAAACCCCCACCAAAACGCACAAGCGCGGCACAACACCCCAAAGCCGAACGGCCCCGGCTCATTTCGAGCCGGGGCCGTCGGTTATAGCCGAATCCGCTTACTTGACGCGGATGATCAGGGCGTCGCCCTGGCCGCCGCCACCGCACAGGGCGGCCGCGCCGATGCCGCCGCCGCGGCGCTTCAGCTCGAGGGCGAGGTGCAGGACGATGCGGGCGCCGGACATGCCGAGCGGGTGGCCGATGGAGATGGCGCCGCCGTTGACGTTCACCTTGTCCGCGTCGATGCCGAGCTTGCGGGTCGAGGCGATGCCGACGGCGGCGAAGGCCTCGTTGATCTCGACCAGGTCCAGATCGGTGGGCGAAATACCCTCCTTGGCACAGGCTTTCGCGATGGCGTTGGCGGGCTGGTCCTGCAGGGTGGAGTCCGGACCGGCGACCACACCGGCAGCGCCGATCTCGGCGATCCAGCTCAGGCCCAGCGCCTCGGCCTTCGCCTTGGACATGACGATGACTGCGGCCGCGCCGTCGGAGATCTGCGAGGCGGAACCCGCGGTGATGGTGCCGTCCTTGCGGAAGGCGGGGCGCAGCTTGCCCAGCGAATCGGCGGTGGTGTCGGCGCGGATGCCCTCGTCCTGCGCGAAGACGATCGGGTCGCCCTTGCGCTGCGGGATGGAGACCGGGGTGACCTCGTCGGCGAAGACGCCGTTCTTCCAAGCGGCAGCGGCCTTCTGGTGCGAGGCGGCGGCGAAGGCGTCCTGGTCTTCGCGGCTGATCGGCTCGACGTCGTTGCGCTGCTCGGTGAGCGCGCCCATCGGCTGGTCGGTGAAGATGTCGTAGAGGCCGTCGTAGGCCATGCTGTCGCGCAGGTTCACGTCGCCGTACTTGTAGCCCTCGCGGCTGCGCTCGAGCAGGTGCGGGGCCTGGGACATGGACTCGGTGCCGCCCGCGACCACGATCTCGTACTCGCCGGCGCGAATCAGCTGATCCGCCAGGGCAATTGCATTGATACCGGACAAACACACCTTATTAATGGTGAGCGCCGGAACGTCCATCGGAATGCCGGCGGCGACCGCGGCCTGCCGGGCCGGGATCTGGCCCGCGCCCGCGGTGAGCACCTGACCCATGATCACGTAGTCGACCTGCTCGGGCGCGACCCCGCCCTTCTCCAGCGCCGCCTTGATGGCGATACCGCCCAGGTCCGAGCCGCTGAAGTCCTTCAGCGATCCGAGCAGCCGGCCGACCGGGGTGCGCGCGCCGGAGACGATGACGGAGGTGGTGGACACGATGAGGGCCTCGCTTACGTCGTTTGGGTGCCGCTCCGCCAACCATCGGAGCAGTACTCCACGGTAACTCGCAGCACTTCGGCGAGGGTATGTGGGTGCGCGCTACCGTTCGTGGTGTGAGCACTACCGAGAAGACCGAATTCATCCCTTCCGAATACATCGTCGCCGTCGATCATGTGGGTATCGCTGTGCCCGATCTCGATTCGGCGGTCGCCTGGTACCGGGACAATCTCGGCATGGTCGAGACGCATCGCGAGATCAATGAGGCGCAGGGCGTGCACGAGGCCATGCTGTCGGTGCCCGGCACGCCGACAGGCTCGGTTGCTCTGCAGTTGCTGGCTCCGCTGAACGAGGAGTCGACGATCGCGAAGTTCATCGATCGAAACGGGCCTGGCCTGCAGCAGCTCGCGTATCGGGTCACCGATGTCGAGGCGGTTTCCGCGCAACTTCGTGAACGGGGCTTGCGTTTGCTGTACGCCGAGCCGCGCGGTGGAACGGCCGGTTCCCGCATCAATTTCATCCACCCCAAGGATGCTGGCGGTGTGCTGGTAGAACTGGTCGAACCGGCGGCGAAAACTACCCACTAGTACCGGGATCCGGCACCCTAAAGAGGCTGTAACAACATTCGCGGTCGGGTCACCATCAGTGGTCGTCACGCTGTAGTTTGTGGGGCATGTCGTCCACTGAGCCCGATCGTAATCGCTTCGTTGCACTGCCCTTTACCGTTGTGCGGAAGGGCTATGACCGTGACGAGGTGCGTAACTACTTCGACCGTTTCGATGCCGAGCTAAGGGTCACCGCTACCGATCGCGATGCCGCCGCAGCCCAGGCCCGCAACCTGGCGGCCCAGCTGGAGGACGCCCGGGACGAGATCGACGAGCTCCGTAAGGAGGTCGACCGGCTTTCGGTGCCGCCGACCACCGCCGAAGGCATGTCCGATCGCATCTCCCGCATGCTGCGCCTGGCCTCCGACGAGGCTTCCGAGGTGCGCGCGCAGGCCCAGGCCGAGGCCGCGGAGATGATCTCGATCGCCGAACAGCAGGCGACCGAAATGCGTGGGAAGTACGAATCGCTCCTCTCCGAAACCAAAGAGAAGCGCGAAGCGCTCGAAATCGAATTCGAGCAGACCCTCGCCAATGCCCGTTCCGAGTCGGCGAAGATCGTCGAAGCCGCCAATGCCGAGGCCGACCGCCTCACCAAGGAGTCCGACGCCAAGCGCAAGGCGACGCAGCAGGACTTCGAGGTCACCATGGCGGAGCGTCGCACCAAGCTGACCCGCGCCATGGAAGAGCTCGAGGCCACCTCGCGCGCCGAGGCCGCCCAGCGCATCAAGGACGCCACCGACGAGGCCAACCGCCTCATCACCTCGGCGACCAACACCGCGGATCGAAAGATCGCGCACGCCAAGGAACTTGCCGAGGAAATGCGTGTCCTCCGCGGCCGCGTCCTGGCCCAGCTGCTCGGCATCCGTGGCCAGCTCGACTCGGTCCCGGCCATGCTCGCCGCCGTCAACCGCGAAAGCGAACTGCTCGACGGCGCACCGGAACAGCGCTCCCTCAAGGGCGGTCGCAAGGCCATCTCCGACGCCCGCGATGACGACGACTACGTCGACGAGCGCGAAAACGCCGACGTCTCCAGCTAATTCATCAACGGGCGACAACCCGAAGCCGTTCGAAGGCCGCTTCCGATCCGGAAGCGGCCTTCCTTATTGTTCCGACCGGCCGGTGTGCCCAGAGACGTTGACCCTGAGACGAATCCGCGCCTAACCTTATTTGTGAGCGATATTCTTTATTACCAACCCGGCAGTATCGTCTTATATCAAGGTCAGCAATATCAGGTCATGGGGGTTTCTTTCAGTTACCCCAATGGCGTGCAGACCCTCAACGGCCACGATATCGAGCCCGTCGGTGGCGGTCCGATCATCAATTCCGTTCCCACCCAAGCACTGACGCTGGTCAGCCCGCCCCCGGCACCGCCCGCGCCCCCGGCGCCGCCGCCCGCCATGACTCTCGATCAGGCCAATGCGCTTGCCGCACAGCGGGGTTACTACGAGCCCGGCAGCATCGTCTCGTATCAGGGCAGCAAATACGAGGTCATGGGCGTATCCATCGGATACACCAACAACGTGCCGCACGTGAACGGCCACGCCCTGGAAGCCGTCGGCGGTGGCCCGATCCTCAATGGAATCCCCTACAGCGCACTGACTCTCATCGAGCCCGCCCCGCCACCGCCCCCGGACCCCACCAACCCCTTCCTGCCACCCGGCCAGGTCCGTCCGCCCGTGGCTCCCCCGCCCCCACCGCCACCCCCGCCGCATGCCGACAAGGCCGAATCCGGCCATTGGTTCGGCATCAACCAGAATTCGATCGTGTCGACCCAGGGCCAATTCTGGCTCGAAGCCCCCGGCATATTCGTATTGCAGGATGCGGCCGGAAACCACAAATGGGAATCCCCCTACCGCCCCGTCCCCGCCAATGGCGGCTGTGACGGCCAAATGCAAACCGACGGAAACCTCGTCGCCTACGCCTATTACATCTACGACCACGCCGGCCACACCGCCAAGAACCCGGTCTGGGCCAGCGGCACCCAGGGCAACCCGGGCGCCTACCTCCAAATCGACTGGCAGAACTACAAAGTCAAGGTGATGTCCCCCGACGGCACCCGAACCCTCTGGAGCAGCTGACCATCACCGGATCCGATCCCCGCGATCAGCGCCGAAACTGCCTCGGCCGCTGATCGTCCGGGATCTCGGGATGCCCGCCGTACCATTCCCGCACGGCAACGACGGCCCGAATCTCATCCGGCCCGAGATACCGGCCGAACGCCTTCACCACCCGGAAGGAGCCTGCGGCGTCGCCGGACCGGCCCGCGTCGCCGACGGTCTTGTCGACATTCGCGCTCAGCGCGTGCACCACCGGGTTGGTGACGGCGGGCGCGCCCTTCATGGCCGCAACGGATGGCGCGGGGCGGTCAGGACCAGCGGCGGGTGATGGTTCGGGTGTTGCGGCCCTTCCAGCAGCCGGTGTGCCAATGACGGCGGTCGTCCTCGCCGTCGTGGGCGGCCCAGGCCACGATATGCGGGGTGCCGGGCGGGATGATCTGGTCGCAACCGGGGCAGCGGTAGGACTTGGTGGCGCGGGTGCCGGGGACCGTACGGACGATGAAGGTCTCGTCGGTACCCGGGCCGTGCTCGGTGCGGCCGAAGACGTCACCCATCGGCCGCGGCTCCTGCTGGGAGCGCGCGGAGTCCTTGGGTCGGGGTTTCCGGCGGGGCATGGTATCGAGGTTAGAACAGGCGGAATTCGTCGGACTCGGTGCCGCGCAGGGCGTCGTAATCCAGGGTGACGCAACGAATGCCACGGTCGTTGGCGAGGGTCTTCGCCTGCGGCTTGATCTGCTGGGCGGCGAAGACGCCGGCGACCGGAGCCAGCAGCGGGTCCCGGTTGAGGAGTTCGAGGTAGCGGGTCAGCTGTTCGACACCGTCGATCTCGCCGCGGCGCTTGATCTCCACCGCCACCGTCGAACCGTCCGCGTCCCGGCACAGGATGTCGACCGGGCCGATCGCCGTCATGTACTCGCGACGGATCAATGTGTAACCCGGGCCCAGGGTTTCGATGTGCTCGGCCAGCAGCGCCTGCAGGTGCGCCTCCACGCCGTCCTTCACCAGGCCGGGATCCACACCGAGCTCATGCTTGGAATCGAGCTCGATGTCCTCGACCGTGATCCGGAGCTCTTCTCCGGCCTTATTGGTGACAACCCACAGTTGGCTTGTCTCCGAGTCGGTTTCGCGCTCCTCCAGCCAGCACGGCGGACTCATCCAGTTCAACGGCTTGTAGGAACCGCCGTCGGAATGGACCAACACCGAACCGTCGGCCTTCATCATCAGCAGACGACGAGCCATGGGGAGGTGGGCGGTCAGACGGCCAACGTAATCGACCTGGCAACGAGCAATCACAAGGCGCACCGGTCGAGTCTAGTAAGCGCGATTCAGCCCAACAGCATCAGGCAGGCGAAAAGCGAACCACCCGCCAGCAGTACCCAATCCGGCCAGTTGAACGGGTGCAAGGGGGCCGCCTGACGGCGAATCATCAGGCGACCGATACCCAGACCCAGGCACAGCGCCAGGAAGTGACCGACATTCGTGAAGGTGTGCCACACCAGGACACCACCCAGCGCCAGCGTGAGCCAGCTTGCCGCCCACACGAATCGGCGATGCGGGGGCAGCACCGCGATCAGCGCGCCGACGACCGCCATCGCGCCGTAGCTGACGCCCACGTCCTCGACGGTGGTGATACTGCTGGGGATCACGTGCGAGGCGACCGCCACCCACAGGCCCACTGCCACCAGCACCGTCGCGCCGATATGGCCGATGAAGAAGGTGTGCACCAGCTTCACCGCACCGAAGCGGCGCTCCGCCAACGCCAGCAGGCAGGCCAGCAGCGGGACGATGATGAACGCCGTGGCCGCGCCCTCGCCCACCAGGAAGGCGCTGGAGAACAGGGTGCCCAGCCGGCCCTTGGCCAGATTGTGCAGATTCGTGCTGGCATGCAACACGATTCGGGACTCGGACGACGCGCTCACCATGGTGAGGGCCACCGCCACCAGCGTCACCAGCCCGACATAGCTGTAGGTCGCGGGCAACCAGAGGGAACCCAGCCGAAACCGCCGGCGGGTGACTACCGGCGGGGCAGGTTGTGCCTCGATGACCATGCTGTCGATCATTGTCGTTCCATCCTCGGCGGAACTGCTTGTCCGCTGGGAGTTTTCTGTGGATCCATATGTCTAGGTATGTACCCGGGATACACGAAAAGTATCCGGATACGCAGAAACCCCCGACCAGTTGGTCGGGGGTTTCGCGAATGATGTTCCGGCGGTGTCCTACTCTCCCACACCCTGTCGAGTGCAGTACCATCGGCGCAGGTGGCCTTAGCTTCCGGGTTC
>NZ_JBHZAC010000005.1:0-227443 GCF_042753865.1 Nocardia sp. NPDC059240
GTTTGAACCGGCTTGTCGGTGAGGCTGCTTGTTTGTTGCTTGTGAAGCTTAGCTCAACCCTCGCAGCAGAACCAAATCCGCCGATCAGGTGAAGCATTGGTGATCATCAGGCGCTCCTCGTACAACCTCGTTTCCCAGGCCCTTGGGGCTCCGGGTCGGTGTCCGTGTCGCTCTGACCTGGAATAAGTTACGTGGTGCGCAGAAGCAAAGTCAAATCGGCTGGTCAGACCCACAATTTACTCAATTCGCACACTCAGGACTTGCGGCCGTTCACCACTAGGACGACCTTGATGGGGTGTACGTCTGCGATTGGTCGATTACGAGTGGTGTCGTCGACGAGTTCGCGGAACGACTTCCCGGCAATAAAGAAACCGACTGGCGTGTTAGTTGGCTGCCGGGCCGACTCTTCACCCGGGCTCAAGCGGTGGCCGCGATGGAATTGGTCGAGCTGCTCTACGACAAGACCACCGCGGACAACGGCACGATCCACGCCACCATCGCCGCCACGGCCGAGCAGCTCGGCGTCCGGCCCATCGACATCGCGGTCACGCTCTCCGAGCGCCACCCCTATCCCTGACCACGGATCAGAAGCCGGCGCGCTGCATGAACTGCTTGGCGGCGTCGACACTCTGAAAGCCGGGCAGCTCGAAGTACAGGTTGGACTGCGGGACGAAGACCTCGAGCGTCGCGGTGCCCTCGGAATACGTGTTGCCCGGATCGATGCGGACGAGGCGCGTGCCCTCATCGGTCGTCCACTCCGGCTGTTGACTACCCCAGATCCGCCGAATCGTGTCGGGCTGCGTGGAGATATAGGCGATGGCGTAGTTGTCGTTGCTCTGGAAGTGCATGAGTCCCTGCACCAGCGGGTTGTTCCCACCGAGGGTGAATCCGGCCGCCGCGTCGTAGCCGAGCATGTCGTCGGCGGGCTTGGCCCGGATATCGTGCTGCAGCACCGCTTGGCGCAGGGCCATCGGCAGCGCATCGACAATCGGTTGCACCGCGGGCGGCACTGCGACCGGGGCCTTGGATGTCGTTGTCGGCTTGGCCGAAGTCCTGGTGGTCGAGGGCGCACCGGTACTGGAGGTCGACAGGGGCGTAGCAGCGGAACTCGCCGCGGCACCGTTGCTCGTCGAATCGTCGACGCTGACCGCGAACACCACACCCACCACCGCGAGCAATGCCACCACGGCAGCGATGATCAGCGCGATCGGCGACTTCCACATCGGCCGTCGCGGTCCCGCCGGCGGCGCTCCCCACTGCTGCGGAGGCATCCCCGACGGCGGGAACCCCTGCCCGCCCTGCGCCCAGGGCTGACCCGGCGGAGGCTGGGCGCCCCATGTCTGTCCGGGCTGCGGCTGACCCGACCATGATTGGCCCGGCTGCGGTGGATACGGCTGCGGCCGGCCCGGTGGCGGCCAAGACTGACCGGGCTGGGGCTGGGCGTATTGTGGCTGCCCCTGCGGGACCTGGCCGGGCAACGGCGGCGGGAAACCTTGTGTCCCTTGCGAATACGGTGGCAATGGCGACCCGGCGTCGCCGGGCGGGCCGAACTGGCCAGGCCGGCCGGGCCCGCCAGGTCCACCGAGCCAGCCGGACCCCGTGGGCTCTCCGGGCTGCGAAGGCTCTCCGGGCTGTCGGGGTACTCCGGTTTGTTCGGGTCCACCGGGTTGTCCGGGCTCTCCTGGGCTCCCGGGTTGGCCGGGGTTGGCGGGGTCGGGATTCTGCGGCGGATTTGTCATCGGGTCGTCTCCTCAGTCGGATCTGCCCTGATAGGCGGGCCGCACCCCATCTCGGCTCGTGGTCGGAGCGTACCGATCGGACGGAACCTGCAAACTTTCAGCACACTTCAGGGCGGCGGGTCCGCTCCGCCCGACGGGACGATGACCGTCGGGCGGAGGGGTCCATCGGGGGACGGGCGGGTCTACACCGTCGGGGCGATTTCGGGCCGGAGCCCTACAACCACGGGTGGAATTCCTTTGACAACCCCCAGTGGCGGGCCGAGATTGGGGGTTGTGACAGGGGCAATCGCAGTACCCGTACGGTCCGGAACCGACTGGTCACGATGGCTGCGGGGGCCCGACGAGCAACCGCGCTGGGCTCGGCCCGCGCTGCTCGCGCTCGCGACGGTGGCGGGAGTGCTCTATGTCTGGGGCATCGGCACACGGACACCGCACCTCTACTACTCGGCCGCCGCGCGCTCGATGAGTATGAGCTGGCACAACTTCTTCTATGCGGCCTTCGATCCGGACGCGACCATCAGCATCGACAAACTCCCGGGCTCGATCTGGATCCAGGCGTTGTCGGTACGGATCTTCGGGCCACACCTCTGGGCCTACCAATTACCGCAGGTCATCGAGGGCGTGCTCACCGTGCTCGTGCTCTATCGGGCGGTGCGGCGGCTGTCCGGTCCCCATGCGGCACTGGTCGCGGCGGCGATTGCCGCGCTCGCGCCCGCGTCGGTCGCGCTGAATCGCGGCAATATCTCCGACACGCTGCTGATCCTGCTGCTGGTGCTCGCCGCCGATCAGGCGGCGGCCGTCATCGCCTCCGGGCGGACCCGGCATCTGCTCTATTGCGGACTGTGGGTGGGCCTCGCCTTCCAGGCGAAGATGGTGCAGGCCTGGCTGGTCATTCCGGCTATCGCGGCGGCGGTCCTGATCGCATCGTCAAAAACCGAACTGCGGCAGCGGATCACGGGGATCGCAGGATTCGGGGCGGTCACGGCGGTGGTGTCGCTGAGCTGGATGACGCTGGTCGGGCTGCTGCCCGCCGGGCATCGGCCCTACGTCGACGGCAGTCACCACAACTCGCTGTTCGAGCAGGTGTTCGTCTACAACGGGGCCAGTCGCACCAATGACGGATTCGGTGTCGGGGCCGCGAATTTCGTGACCGGCGGCGATGGCGCGGGATACCGGGCTGCCCTGGTACTCGGACCGGACAATCGCTTCGACCACGTCTTCGGCGGCGGTGGCGGGCGCGAGGCCGGATGGCTCGTCCCGCTCGCGCTGGTGTGCCTGCTCGCGCTGGGCTGGGCCGCGCGGCGGCGGCCGCGGACCGACCCAGAGACCGCCGCGCTGACGCTGTGGGGCGGGTGGCTGCTCATCCACCTCGCGGTTTTCCTGCTCATCGGCACGGTCAATCCGTACTACCTGGCCGTCCTCATTCCACCGGTTGCGGCCCTGATCGGACTGGGGGCCAACGCTTTCCGTCAGTCGACGGACCGGCGGGTGCGCGCACTGGGGCTGCTCGCCGTCGCCGCAACCGCCGCCTACGGCTGGCGGCTGTCGGCGGATGCGCCCGGCTGGGCGCGCATGGCCCTGGTCGTCGTCACCGTGGCTGTCATCGCCGCCGCGCTGCGCGTGCGCGAATCACTCGCGACCGCGTTATTACTGGTGGCGGCACTGGCGGCGCCCACCGCCGCAGCGGTGTCGGTGGTCGTCGACGGTTACGGTCCGCTCGACACTCCTTACGAGTCGGCGCGGGCCCGGCAGGTCACCCAGGGATTCATGGCGTCCTCGATCGACGAGGCCCGCAAACTCGATGCCGACCTGGCGAAAATGCCGGTACACGTGCGCTATCCGCTGATCAGCTACACCACCGCGCTGGCCTCGCCGTTCATTCTGGTCAGCGGTCGACAGGTACCCAGCATCGGTGGATTCACCGGCGCCGCACCCGTCCCGGCCACCGCCGACGTGGCCCGCATGATCGACGCCGGGGAGGTCGGCATAGCCCTGATCACCAACGCCGACGACGATCGCCTCGCCTGGATCCGGCAGCACTGCCGTGCACTCCCGGGACAGGGCGACGGTGCAGCGATCCAGGTCTACAACTGCGCCCACCACTGAACACGGAACCGGTCGAACGATCGAATTATCTTGTGCCACGCTACTTTTCACCACGGTGGTTGTAACCGTTCCGAGCCCGGCACAAGATCGATAACTTCCGTGGAACATGACAACTGAACAGCTTTCGGCCATCGCCTACACGCAGGCGGGCCCGCTCGAACTCCCCGCGGCCACCGGGCGCGCGATCGGCATCCTCGGTACCGGCTCCTACCTGCCCGACCGCGTGGTCGGCAATGCCGAGATCGCCGCCACCACCGGCGTCACCGAGGACTGGATCCACGCCAAAACCGGAATCCGCACCCGCCGCTACGCCGCACCCGACCAGGCCACCTCCGACCTGGCCGCGCACGCCGCGCGAGCCGCCCTGGCGGACGCCGGAATCCGGGCCGGACAACTCGACTACATCGTGGTCGCCACCTCCACCCCTGACCATCCACAACCCGCCACCGCCGCCCTGGTGCAGCACCTGCTCGGCGCGGACGGCGCGGCGGCCTTCGACGTGAACGCCGTGTGCACCGGATTCCTGTTCGGAATGCGCGCGGCCGCGGGCATGCTGGCGGCGGACGGATACGGGCTGGTCATCGGCGCGGACATCTACTCGCGCATCATCGACCCCACCGATCGGCGCACCGCGGTGCTCTTCGGCGACGGCGCGGGCGCGGTGGTGCTCGGGCCGGTCGACCAACCCGCCGGAATCCTCGGCACCGTGCTACGCACCCACGGCGATCGACACCGGACCATCCGAGTCCCGGCCGGCGGCAGCCGGATTCCCGCCCGGCTGCTCGAACGCGAAGACAAGGCGCACTACTTCACCATGGCGGGACGCGAGGTCCGCGACTTCGTCGCCACACAACTGCCGCTGTCCATCAAAGAGGTACTGCGCGCTACCGGAGTGCCGGAAACCGCTGTGCGGCACTTCATTCCGCATCAGGCCAACGGTGCCATGCTGCGCGAACTGGCACCCTCGCTGGATCTGCCTCAGGCCCGGCTGCACCTCGTGGTCGAGCGATACGCCAATACCGGCGCGGCCTCGGTGCCCATCGCATTGGATGTCGCCCACCGGACCGGGGCACTGACCGCGGGCGAGCCCGTGCTGTTGTCGGCGTTCGGCGGCGGCATGTCCATCGGCAGCACCCTGCTGCGCTGGGGGTCCTGATCGCCGCGGCCTGCAATGGAGTTGCGCCGGGCCGAACCGGTCCCGAATCGTGCTGCGGCACTTAGCATGCGTAAGCATGCAAGACATCAACAGGCTGCTCCACAAGATCAGACACGGCCTGGACACGCAGGTCAACGTCGCGCGACTGCGGCGGCACCGCACCCTCACGGAGGCCGCCGCCGGACGCACCGTCCTGATCACGGGGGCCTCCTCCGGCATCGGACGGGCCGCCGCACTGCGGCTCGGCGCGGCCGGCGCCACCGTGCTGCTGGTCGCCCGCCGCGCCGACGAACTCGAACAGGTCGCCGCCGAGATCGAGGCGAACGGCGGCATCGCCACCGCTTATCCGTGCGATCTCAACGATTTCGACGCCCTCGACGCCATGACCGCCAAGGTGCTCGCCGACCACGGCGGCATCGACATCCTCGTCAACAATGCCGGACGCTCCATCCGCCGCCGCCTCGACGAGTCCTACGACCGCTTCCACGACTTCGAACGCACCATGCGGCTCAACTACTTCGCCGCCGTCCGCCTCATCCTCGCCTTCGCGCCCGGCATGCGAGCGCACGGCGACGGGCAGATCATCAACATCCTGTCGCTGGCCAACCTCTACGGCGGCCCCGGGTACGCCGCCTACGTCGCCTCCAAGGCCGCCCTCGACTCGCTCAGCAGCAACCTGCAGGCCGAAACCCACACCGAGAACCTGCGATTCACCTCGATCTACCTCCCCCTCGTGCGCACCGACATGATCACCGCCAACCCCGTCTACCAGCAGGCCACCGCCAACGCCCTCACCTCCGAAGAGGGCGGCGACATCATCTGCGACGCCATCATCGACCGCCCCCGCCGCCTCGCCCCCGTCATGGGCCGCGTCGCCGCCCTCGTCGACAGCCTGCTCCCCGACCGCGCCGACGCCATCCGCAACGCACGCTTCCGGCAAGGCATGTGATCGACCGACGGAGTCCTTACTCGTGGACCGCGGGCTCGAAGGCGAGAGTGGCGCGCAGGGTGTCCTCCAGCGGGGTCGGTTCCAGACCGAAATGGGCGGTCGCCGCGGTGGAGTCGAGGATGAAGGGGCGATCGAACTGGTAGGCCAGCTCACGCATTTCGCGGGCGGCGGGGACGAACAGGCCGACCGTCCAGAGCAGGGCGGCGGGCATGCGGGCGACTCGGGCGGGTGATACGCCCGCGAGTTCGGCGGTCAGTTCGGCCAAGGCTCGCACCGAAACCGGTGGGACGGTCGGCACGTGCCAGGCTCGGCCCCAGGCGGTGTCATCGGCGGCGACCGCGACCAGCAGGCGGGCCACGTCATCGGTGGCGGTCCAGCTGTGCGGGGCGTCGAGGTCGGCGGGGACCAGTGCCTTCTTGCCCGCTTTCAGGGCAGGCAGGGCCACGGCGGTGAACGCCGAGTTCGCGCCCGCGCCAAGGTAGTCCGAGCCGCGGACCTCGGCGGTGCGGAGGCGGCCGGACTCGTGGGCGTCCAGTTGCTCGGCCCACATCTCGGCGCGCACCCGGCCCTTGCGTGAATTCGGGTGCAGCGGCTGGTCTTCGGTGACCGGGCCGTCGAATTCGCCGTAGCCGTAAAGGTTTCCCACGGTGATGAGTGCTGCGTTGGAGCGCTCGGCGGCGGTCAGGATGGACCGGTGCAGGGCTGGAAAGTCCTGGGGCCAGCGGTGATAGGCGGGCTGGGCACACTGGTAGAGGGCGGTGGCATCGGCGCAGTGGGCGGTCAGCGCGG
Organism: Nocardia sp. NPDC059240; assembly: GCF_042753865.1. Taxonomy (NCBI): domain Bacteria; kingdom Bacillati; phylum Actinomycetota; class Actinomycetes; order Mycobacteriales; family Nocardiaceae; genus Nocardia; species Nocardia sp. NPDC059240. The sequence continues at coordinate 6,740 of NZ_JBHZAC010000005.1, forward strand.
CGGGATCACCGGCATCGGCGGCAATGCGTTCGATGGCCGGATCCTCGGGGCCGGAGCCGGTGCGGCTGATGACGCGGACGCGCTCACCGCGGGCGGCGAGCAGGCGGGCGGTGGCCGAGCCGACCGGGCCCGCTCCGATGACGACGTGCAGGGACATGAGGTCCTCGATCCTGTCGGGAAGATGGCGAGAACACTGTTCTCGCGCAATCAACGATAGAAGTGCACAGTGTTTCTCGTCAAGAACAGTGTTCTCGCAGTCATCTACCGTTCTCTGACCGGTTTCCCGTTCTCTACACTGCCGATATGTCCGCCGGATCCCTGCGCGCCCGCGTCCGCACCGAAATGATCGAAGAGATCAAGACCACCGCGCGCAAACGCCTGGCGGTCGACGGGGCAAACCTCTCGCTGCGCGGCGTCGCCCGCGACATGGGCATCGTCGCCTCCGCGCTCTACCGCTACTTCCCCAGCCGCGACGACCTGCTCACCGCCCTCATCCTGGACAGCTACCGCTCCCTCGGCGACGCCGCCACCCGCGCCCTGCGCACCGCACCGCCGGAAGACGAACGCGCCCAATGGCTCGCGGTCTGCACGGCGGTCCGCGACTGGGCGCTGGCCAACCCCACCGAATACGGCCTCCTCTACGGCAGCCCCATCCCCGGCTACGACGCCCCGGAAGACACCGTCGCCCCCGCCGCAACGGTCGTCATGCTGCTGGTCGGAATCGCCATCGGCGCATGGGAATCCGGCCGCCTCACCGCCACCCCACTCCCCACCCCACTCCCCGCCCCCGTGCGCACCGACCTCCGCGTCCTGATCGACCAGCAGTCCCCCGGCGCAGACTTCCCCGAAGAGGTCCTCGACCGCGTATTCCTAGCCTGGACACAGCTTTTCGGCCTGATCACCTTCGAAATCTTCGGCCGCTTCGACGGCACGATCAGCGCCCTGCCGATCTACTTCACCCACCAGATGGCCTTGATGGCCGACCTCGTCGGCCTACCGGCCGAATAAACGACATCGGGCCCGGTCACCGTTAGGTGACCGGGCCCGATCTATTCAATTCCGTTGCCGGAGGCGCGGACTAGAAGTCCATGCCGCCCATGCCACCGGTCGGGTCGCCCGCGGGGGCGGCCTTCTCCGGCTTGTCGGCGACGACGGCCTCGGTGGTCAGGAACAGGGCCGCGATGGAGGCCGCGTTCTGCAGGGCCGAGCGGGTGACCTTGACCGGGTCGGCAACGCCGGCGGCCAGCAGGTCGACGTACTCGCCGGACTCGGCGTTCAGGCCGTGGCCCGCCGGGAGGTTCGAGACCTTCTCGGCGACAACGCCGGGCTCCAGGCCCGCGTTGAAGGCGATCTGCTTCAGCGGCGCGGACAGCGCGACGCGAACGATGTTCGCGCCGGTGGCCTCGTCACCGGTCAGGGTCAGGGCGTCCAGCGCGGGAGCGGCCTGCAGCAGGGCCACGCCACCACCGGCGACGATGCCCTCTTCGACGGCAGCCTTCGCATTGCGGACGGCGTCCTCGATGCGGTGCTTGCGCTCCTTGAGCTCGACCTCGGTCGCGGCGCCGGCCTTGATCACCGCAACACCGCCGGCCAGCTTGGCCAGACGCTCCTGCAGCTTCTCACGGTCGTAGTCCGAGTCCGAGTTCTCGATCTCGGTGCGGATCTGCGCGACACGGCCCTTGATGGCCTCCGGGTCGCCCGCGCCCTCGACGATGGTGGTCTCGTCCTTGGTGATGACGACCTTGCGGGCGGTGCCCAGCAGCTCGACACCGGCGGTCTCCAGGGAGAGGCCGACCTCTTCGCTGATGACCTCGCCACCGGTCAGGATGGCGATGTCGGCCAGCATGGCCTTGCGACGGTCACCGAAGCCCGGCGCCTTGACGGCGATGGACTTGAAGGTGCCACGGATCTTGTTGACGACCAGGGTCGACAGGGCTTCGCCCTCAACGTCTTCCGCGATGATCAGCAGCGGCTTGCCAGCCTGGATGACCTTCTCCAGCAGCGGCAGCAGGTCCTTGACGGTCGAGATCTTCGAGCCGACGAGCAGGATGTACGGGTCCTCGAGGACCGCTTCCTGACGCTCCGGGTCGGTCACGAAGTAACCGGAGATGTAGCCCTTGTCGAAGCGCATGCCCTCGGTGAGCTCCAGCTGGAGACCGAAGGTGTTGCTCTCCTCGACGGTGATGACGCCTTCCTTGCCGACCTTGTCCATGGCCTCGGCGATGAGCTCACCGATGGACGAGTCGCCAGCGGAGATACCGGCGGTGGCAGCGATCTGCTCCTTGGTCTCCACCTCCTTGGCGGTGGCCAGCAGGGCGGTGGTGACGGCCTCGACGGCCTTCTCGATACCGCGCTTCAGACCCAGCGGGTTCGCACCGGCGGCCACGTTGCGCAGGCCCTCACGGACCAGCGCCTGGGCCAGCACGGTGGCGGTGGTGGTGCCGTCACCCGCGACGTCGTCGGTCTTCTTCGCAACTTCCTTGACGAGCTCCGCGCCGATCTTCTCGTACGGATCCTCGAGCTCGATCTCCTTGGCGATGGAGACACCATCGTTGGTGATGGTGGGGGCACCCCACTTCTTCTCCAGCACCACGTTGCGGCCCTTGGGGCCCAGGGTCACCTTGACAGCGTCGGCGAGGCTGTTCAGGCCACGCTCGAGTCCGCGGCGAGCCTCTTCGTCGTACGCAATTGTCTTGGCCATTGCGTTGAGATCCTCCAGATCAGGGATGGGCATGATCTGGTCAGGTTCGGTGCCCGCGACGGACGACCCGGCTCTACTCGGTTGAGCGCGGCCTGGCCTCACCGTTTCCGACCTAGCACTCACCGGTACGGAGTGCCAAATCCCTTTCTAGCACTCGCCACCAGCGAGTGCAAGGTTGCGGGGAACCGGCGAATGGCCGCGCGAGCGTCTCGGCGGCCGATGTCTCCCGAGGACTACGAGAAGTGGCTGCGGTCGTCTACGCGGAGTAGGAGGGCTATCAGGGCGTCGGTGCGGCGTTCCTCCGGGGTGCGGGGTTCGCCGTGCTCGATGGTGACGAGTTCGGCGTCCTGCAGGAGGAGTTCGGCTTCGATGCGCATGATGGCCCGGATGAACGGTGGGGCGACCTCGGGTGGGAGGTCTCCGTTCACGATGTAACCGCCGTCCGGCGTGTCCTCGGTGGAGACATAACTCAGCGCGCGCAGCAGATCGGCGCGCTTTTCCCCCGCAACTAGGTCGGAACCCTCGTCGCCCGCCATTCCACAATCGTATCTGGCGCATCACGCACACCATGGGACGCGGTGCGAAGGGAGCGAACGGGAGCCCTACATCACCAGGTCGGCAGCATGGTGCAGCGACACGCCGACTACTCCGGATCGGTCACGGGGGTGGTGACGCCGGGGATGGGCAGCGAGCCGAGCAGGGTCGCGATATCGACGGAGACCGCGTCCTTGTCCAGGCCCAGGCCGGTCAGCACGCCGGAACCGTTCTCCAGATCGAGCAGGGCGAGCAGCAGATGCTCGGTGCCGATGTAGTTGTGGCCCAGCCGCAGCGCCTCACGGAAGGTGAGTTCGAGGACCTTGCGGGCCTGCGCGTCGAAGGGGACGAGCGCGGGGACGGGGTCGCCGGTGGCGGCGGGGAGGGCGGCGGTGGCGACCCGGCGCAACGCATCCTCGGAGATGCCCTTGGCCTTGATGACCTTCACCGCAAGGGATTTCGGCTCGGCCAGCAGGCCGAGCACCAGGTGTTCGGGGCGGATCTCGATATTGCCGACACCCTTGGCTTCCTCCTGGGCGGCCATGATGACGTGGCGGGCGCGTGGAGTGAAGCGGGCGAATCCGGCATTGGGGTCGAGTGCGGCGGTCTGACCCGGGTCAGCGGGAGTCTTGGGCACGAAGCGCTTCTGCGCGGCCTGCTTGGTGACGCCCATGCTCCCGCCGATATCGGTCCAGGAGGCGCCGGAGCGGCGGGCCTGGTCGACGAAGTGGCCGATCAGATGGTCGGCCACCTCGCCCATGTGATTGCCGACCACCACGGCGTCGGAGAGTTGCTCGAGCACGTCGTCGGGACGTGCCTTCTTGATGCCGTCGATCAGGTCGTCGAGGCGGATCGAGTTCGTCATGCGTCAACTGTAGGTTGACCAAGCAAGGCTGGTCAACCATTGGTTGACGATTGCAGCGTGGTCGGATCAGAGCTTCGCCGCCCGGCCGACCGCGCTGACGATCTGCTCCTTCACCCACGCCGCCGGGCGACCGGTCAGCGCCCTGCTGCCGTTCGAATCATCGGCCTTCATCACCTGCACGAGACCGTCGCGACGCCCCAGGCTCATGCAGGTCAGCACGAACCGCGGCAGGTAGGGCGCGGCCTGCTTGCCGCGCAGGCCGGCCGCCACGGCCGCGCCCACGTACTTGCCCGCGGGCTGCGCGGCCTGGCACGACATCCGCGCCTCGCGGCCGTTGTGCCCGATCATCACCGCCGCATCACCGACCGCGTACACGTCCGCGACGCCTTGCACCCGCAGCCGGTCGTCGACCAGCACCCGGCCGCGGCCGTCCACCGGCAGCCCCGAGTCGGCCGCGACCTCCGGCACGGTGAAACCCGTTGTCCAGAGCACGATGTCGACGTCGAGGTGGTCGCCGTCGACCAGTTCGAGGCCGGTGGCGGTCACCGCGGCGACCTTGGCCACCCGCACCTGGACGCCGAGGCGATCCAGCACGGCGCGAATGTGCGCCACGGCCTTGGGAATCAGCCAGCTGCCGGGCTCGTCCGAATTCACCAGTACGACTTCGAGACCCGGGTTGGTCTCGGCCAACTCGGTGGCGGTCTCGATCCCGGTCGCGCCGCCACCGACGACGGCGACCCGGCCCGCGAGCGCCGGAATCCGGTGCACGTCTTCCGAAGTGGCGACGGTATGCGCGAATTCGGCTGCGCCGGGGACCATCGAGAGGTCGGCACGACTGCCGAGCGCGTAGATCAGGGTGTCGTAGGCGACGGCGTCACCGCCGGCCAGTTCGACCCGGCGGGCGGCGGTGTCGATGCGCTCCGCGCGACCGTTGACGAACTCGATGCCCTTGGCGGCCAGGGTCTTCCGCAGTTCCCAGCGCGCCACGTCCTGTCCGGCGAGAACCTGGTGCAGCCGCACCCGGTCGACGAATTCGGTGTGCAGGTCGATGACGGTGACGTGCGCGCCCTTCGCCTTGCGGGCCTGCTGCGCCGCGGCCAGTCCCGCGTAGCCCGCGCCCAGAATGACGATTCGATGCTGTCCGGTCATGAGAGTGCTCCTTCTCGAGAAGTGCCCGCCGGCTCCGCTCGGTAGCCGACACCCTCTAGACCGGACAGCATCCCGATCCCTGACAGTTCCGGGACGTGTGCCGCGTCACAGTCCCCTCGAGCTGGGCGGTCACTGCCCTTCGCGCTGGAAGTAGGCCAGCTTGTCCGGGTTCACGACGAGCTGCAGCGCGGCGATCGACTCCCCGTCGAAGGTGGTGGACACGGTGGCCAGCACGGCCTCGCCGTCGCGGACCACGAAGGCCGGTGCGGCATTGACCTCTTCGATCGCGATGGCGACCGTCGCGGCCACGGTCGGGATCTTGGCGAACAGCCCCACCAGGTAGCGGGCCACCTTCTCGGCGCCGACGATGGGCCGCTTGGCCGCATTGACCTTGGTGCCCCCGTCGGCGAGCGCGACGATATCGGCGGTGAACATGGATTCGAGCGCCGCGAGATCACCGGATTGTGCCGCGTTCAGGAACTTTTCGACCAGTTCCCGCGCGTGCGCCGGGGCGGGTTCGAAGCGCGGGCGCTCCTCCTGCACCCGATGCGCGGCCCGGCGATACACCTGCTGGGAATTGGCCTCGGTGAGGCCGAGCATGTCGGCGATCTCGCGGTGCGCGTACCCGAATGCCTCGCGCAGCACGAAGACCGCGCGCTCGGTCGGGCTGAGCCGTTCGGCCAAGGTCAGGAAGGCCATCGAAACCAGTTCCCGCTGCTCCGCCGATTCCAGCGGACCGAGTTCCCCGTGCGCGGTCGCTACCGGCTCCGGAAGCCATGGGCCCACATACATTTCGCGGCGGGCGCGGGCCGAATCCAGCCAGCTGCGGCAGAGATTCACCAGGATGGTGGTCAACCAGGCTTCGGCGGAACGGATTTCGGCGCGATTGCTGGCATCCCACCGCAGGTAGGTCTCCTGCACGGCGTCTTCCGCCTCGGCCGCCGACCCGAACATCCGGTAGGCGAGCGCGAACAACCGCGGCCGATGACGCTCGAATTCGACCAGCCCTGGGGCGTCCATCTGCTTACCCGTCCTCGTTGTGCGCACTAGGAAGGGGACATTACGCCTGCGGCGGCGCATGACGGTGGTGACTATCCACACCCCGCCACCGTGCACCGCCGCACCAATGGACCGCCAATGAATCTCTGACGGAGATCACCGGCGAAACTACTTGGGTGCCACCCGGATTGCGACCGCGACGGGGGTGTTCGCGTAGGTGGTGGCCAGGCAGGCGAGTTTCGCGGTGCCCAGCGCCACGTTCGGGCTGCCGTCCAGGAACGAGCCCGGGTTGGCGGCCAGGATCTGGTCGATGACCTGCTTCTCGGTGTCATCGGTGAGATCGCGGAAGTCACCGCAGGTGGTCTGGGCCCCGGCGGGCGCACTGGTCTTCTTCACGACGGTGGCGCTGGTCGGGGCGGCCGCGGGTTCCGTGAACGGGGTGGTGGCAGAGGTCGAAGCGGCAGGGGCGGTAGTTCTGGCCGCGGTACTGGTGGCGGCTTGTTTCAGGCCGCTCGTATCACCGGATTTGTCCGAACCACAGCCGACGAGACTCAACGCCATCGCACCTGCGGCGAGGGCGACGATCGAAAGACGCTTCATACCCTGCTTTCCGAACTTTCCAAAGAGTGCCTCGCACCCGACCGGCCGGGCGCTCGCAGCAGCGTACCCGGCCCCGGCGACTCCTGGAAGAAGAAAGTTCGGACCCCTATTTTCTGGTCATACGCTCAGTGCAGGTGCGACTGCCAGTCCGCGGGAACGCGCCCGTGCGGGCCCGGTACCGGCTGATCCAGCGGATGCGCGTGCGGCGGCGCGAGTTCCGGGCCGCCCTCGTACATCTCCTTGTTCTCGAAGTTGTAGTACCACTCCTCACCCGGCTCGAAGCTCTGGATGAACGGGTGCCCGGTGCTCTCGAAATGCTTGGTGCCGTGCTGGTTCGGCGACATATCGCAACAGCCGACGTGCCCGCATTGCGCGCACCGGCGCAGGTGCACCCACCAGCCGCCCGCCGCGTCGCATTCCACGCATCCGGATCCGCTGGGCGACACCGCGATATCGATGCCTTCGATCTGCTCGCTCATCAGTTGCCTTCCGTCGTAGCCGGTTCCGCGGGACTGGCCGCTTCGAGCGGCAGCCGGACGATGAAACGGGTGTTCCCGGGCTCGGATTCGACCCGGATGTCACCGTGATGCTTGTTCACCACGATCCGGAACGAGATGTCCAGGCCCAGCCCGGTGCCCTCGCCGACCGGCTTGGTGGTGAAGAACGGTTCGAAGATACGGGTACGGATCTCCTCCGGGACGCCCGGTCCAGTATCACCGATTTCCACTGCGGCACAGTCGCCTTCGCGATATGTGCGGACGGTCAGCGTGCCCTGCCCACCCATGGCGGCGACCGCGTTGTCGATCAGGTTGGTCCACACCTGGTTGAGTTCGGCGGCGTAGCAGGGCACGTTCGGCAGCGCCGGATCGTATTCCTTGACCACCGTGATGTCGTCACCGATCTTGCGCGCCAGCATGACCAGCGTGGAATCGAGCAGCTCGTGCAGATCCGACACCTGGAACGGGGCCCGGTCCATCTGCGAGTACTGCTTGGCCGCGTTCACCAGCGAGGAGATGCGGGTGGTCGAATCGGTGATCTCGTTCATCAGCAATTCGGTCTCGACCGTGTAGTTGAGCCAGCGGATCGCACCCTCGAAAACCTCGGGGCCGCAACCGGACAGGGTCCCGGCCACCTTCTCCAGCCAGTCGGTGTCGAAACCGGCCTGCACGAAGTTGGGTGCGAGATCCCAGCCGTTGGCGATGCCGTGCTCCTCGAGCCAGTCGCCCAGCTCGTCCTCGCGGTCGGCGGCCTCCATGGAGGTGAGCGTGGGGGCTTTGGCGACCTGCGCGGCCGCCTCCTCCTGCAACTGCACCAGCGATTCGAGGGCCTTGGAGTCGAACTTGCCGTGCGCCATCATCTTCAGCTTGTGCCGCATCCCGGCCACCCGCTCACGCAGCGACGAGGTGGCGCGCACCGCGGCGGCGGCCGGATTGTTCAGCTCGTGGGTCAGACCCGCCGACAGCGAACCCAGCGCCAACAGCCGTTCCCGTTGTCCGATGCGCTCATTGGCATTGCGGTTGCCGAAGAAGACGCCCTCCAGCAGGTGCAGGGCCATCGGGAACCAGTCCTGCATCATCTTCGCGAAGGTGCCCGCGTCGAGGACGAAGAACTTGGACGGCCGCGTCACGTAGAAGGACGCGGTGTAGGTCTGCTCGACCTTGTCGCCCATGTACGCCGTCCACGCGCCCGAGTAAGAGCCGACGTGTTCGGTGCGGACGAGTTCGATCTCCTCGCCGCTGGAGTTCTTGGTCAGCACCACTTCGCCGTCCATCAGGACGTAGAAGCAGGTGGCCGGATCGCCCTCGCGGAAAACGAGTCCGGGCTCGAACATTTCGACGCGGCCGTCGCGGCACAGCCAGGCCAGTTGGTCGGCGTCGAGCTTCTCGAACAGGAACAGCTTGCGCAGTTCGTTCGGGTCGCAGATCAATCGGGTGTTGCCCATATCGGCCTACTCCTACTGTTTCGCGAGCCAGCGGTGCACCAGCATGACGGCCATCGCGCCCTCGCCGACCGCCGAGGCGACCCGCTTGGCGGATTCCGACCGCACGTCGCCGGCCACGAACACGCCGGGCACGCTGGTCTCGAGATGCTGTGGGGGACGCGGCAGTTCCCACCCGGCGGGACGTTCGCCGTCCACCATCAGGTCCGGTCCGGCCAGCACGTAGCCCTTGTCGTCACGTTTGACCATGCCGTCGAGCCAGTCGGTTTCCGGAGCCGCGCCGATGAACAGGAACAACCGCTCGGTGTCCACCTTTTCTTCCACACCGGTCTCGTTGTTGCGGAGCACGATGCGCTCGAGGTGGTCGTCACCGTCGGCGGCCACCACCTCGGTGCGGGCGTGCACCTTGATATTGGGAATCTGCTCGATCTGCTGGATCAGGTAGTGCGACATGGACGCTTCCAGCGACTCGCCGCGCACCAGAATGTGCACGGTGGCCGCGCGCCGGGACAGGAACACCGCCGCCTGACCGGCCGAATTCGCGCCGCCCACGATGTAGATGTCCTTGTCGGCGCAGTCGCTGGCCTCGGTCATGGCCGAGCCGTAGTAGACGCCGCGCCCGGTGTACTCGTCCACGCCGGGGGCCGGGTGGTGGCGGTAGTTGACGCCGGTCGCGATGAGCACTGAATGCGCGGCCACCGTGCCGCCGTCGGCGAAGCGGACCACGCGGGCCGCGCCGCACGCCTCGAGCCCCACCACTTCGCGCGCGGTGATCAGCTCGGCCCCGAATTTCACGGCCTGCCGCCGGGCTCGATCGGCCAGCTGCGCACCGGACACCCCGTCCGGGAAGCCCAGGTAGTTCTCGATGCGGGAGCTCTGTCCGGCCTGCCCACCGGTGGCCGTGCGTTCCACCAGTACGGTGCGCAAACCCTCCGACGCGCCGTAAACCGCCGCGCCGAGACCGGCCGGTCCGCCGCCGACCACGATCAGGTCGTAGAAGTCGCTGGAGGCATCGGTATTGAGGCCGACACCCTCGGCCAGCTGCGCGTCGGTGGGCATGATCAGCACCTCACCCGAGGAGCTGATGATCACCGGGCACTGGTCCTCGGTGGCATGGGCCGCGGTCAGCAGGCGCGCGCCCTCCGGCTCGTCGACCTGATACCAGCGATACGGCAACTGGTTGCGCGCCAGGAACTCCCGTACCTCCGAGCAGCGCGCCGACCAGCGGTGACCCACCACCTTGGTCTCGGTGACCGGCTTGTGCTCGTCACCGCGCCACGCCTCGAGCAGTGCGTCGACCACCGGGTAGAGCTTCTCCTCCGGCGGATCCCACGGCTTGAGCAGATAGTGGTCCAGGTCCACCACATTGATGGCTTCGATGGCGGCGTTGGTGTCCGCGTAGGCGGTCAGCAGCACGCGGCGCGCATAGGGATGCAGGTCCATGGCCTGCTCCAGGAATTCCACCCCGTTCATACCGGGCATCCGGTAGTCGGCGATCAGGACCGCGACCGGCTGTCCCCGCAGTTTCATCTCGCGCAGCGCCTCGAGCGCATCCGCGCCGGACTCCGCCCGCAGAATCCGGTAGTCCGCCCCGTACCGGCGGCGCAGGTCTCGCACCACCGCCCGCGAGACGCCGGGATCGTCGTCGACGCTGAGAATGGCCGGCTTCGCGGCAGCTGGAGAAGTCACCTATCGAGTATGGAGCGGCCGGGCAAGTCCGCAGCGGTCGGACCGTGCCATTTTCGCGCCAGGCTGAACCCGCGTGCATCTGTGGTCGAGGTCGGAGCCACCCGGTCTCAAATCCGATGATGCTGAACGAGATCCAGCTCGGTCGGAGTGAGTAATCGTTCCAGTCGTTCTTCGAGGGCCCCATTGGGCTTCTTGCGTCCGGCATGCCTCGGCGTCGTGGTGGACCCCGCGACGGTTCCCTGCTCTTCGGCGGGCAGGAGTGGAACCATCGTGGTTTTACGATGCAGGAGCGAGCGCAGGTTCACGGCCGATCACCTCACGTTTCCCAATCGGAAGCTGGTGGCGGTGTCTGATGCTTCGTCTATCCCACATTGTGCGCCGCGCATTACATTTCGGACATCGACACCCCCGTAATGTGATCTAGTTGATTTTCAGCCGGGGAATGAACCAGCGGGGCGAGCTATTCGTGCAGGTAGGGCGGGGTGATCCGGACCACTGCCGCGGGGTGAGCCACGCCACCCGAATTAGGATGCCCGGTACCGACCGTTACGTCCCCGGAGGCAATGTTGCCGAACAATCTCGAAGCCACCATCGATATCGCGGCAGCGCCGGAGCAGGTCTGGAGTGTCGTCTCCGATCTGAAGCGCATTCGCGAATTCAGTCCGCAAACCTTGCGCATGCAACCGCTGGGACGAACCGTGCACACCGGAACCTGGACGGTGAATCTCAACAAGGCGTCGGGCTACGTGTACCCGACCACGTCGCGGGTCGTGCGATTCGAACCGAACAAGGCGATCGCGTTCCGCATGACCGAGAACCGGACGGTCTGGAGCTACACGCTCGAGCCGACCGCGGACGGCACCCGGCTCGTCCAGCGCCGCGATGTCCCCAACGGCAAGCTGCCCGGTTGGTTGCAGAAGACCATCGACACCGTCTTCGGCGGTGAGCAGCCGTTCGAGGGCGCGCTCGTCGCCGGGATGAACGAAACCCTCGGCAAGATCAAGCAAACCGTGGAGCGCTGAGCGTAGGTTCGGCCTATGCGACGACTTACAGCGATCTGCGCCGCGGCCGCCGGTGTCGCGCTGCTGCTGAGCGGCTGCGGCAGTTCGAGTTCCGGTGACCGGACGGTCACCGTCACCGGGACCGGGAAGGTGCAGGGGACCCCGGATGTGCTCAATGCCGATCTGGGCACCGAGGTGAGCGCGGCCGATGTGTCCGCGGCCGTGGACCAGGCCAACAGCCAGGCCAAGGCGATCACCGACGCCATGGTCACGGCGGGCGCGAAGCGCGAGGACGTCAAGACCAGTGATCTGTCCGTCCAGCCCACCTACGGGCCGGACGGGCACAACATCACCGGGTATCGCGCCACCAATTCCCTGCATGTGGCCGTGCGGGATCTCCCCAAGGCGTCGGCGGTCCTCGCGGCGGCCGTGCAGGCGGGCGGCAACGACACCCGGATCAACTCGGTGGCATTCGGCTTGGAGGACAACACCAAACTGCTGTCCGATGCTCGCGCTCGCGCCTTCGACGATGCCAAGAGTCGTGCCCAGCAGTACGCGGACCTATCGGGCCTGAAGCTGAAATCGGTCAAGACGATCAGCGAGAACGGCAGTGGCGTCACGCCTACCCCGACGCCGATGTACCGGCAGGCCGTTCCCGGGGCCGCGCCGAACATCAGCCTCGAACCAGGCCAGCAGACGGTCACCTTCGAGGTGACCGCCGTCTGGGATATCGGTTAACTACTTCCAGTTCGGCAGGGTGACGACCTGGGCGGCGTAGGACAGGCCCGCGCCGAAGGCGATGAGCAGGGCGGTGCCGCCGGGTTTGGCGTCGCCGTTGCGCATCATGGCCTCCATGGCCAGTGGGATCGAGGCGGCGGAGGTATTGCCGGTCTCCTCGATGTCATTGGCCAGGGCGCAACTCTCGGGGAGTTTCAGCACCCGGGCCATGATTTCGATGATGCGGCCGTTGGCCTGATGCGGGACCATCGCGTCCAGATCGTCGGTGGTGAGTCCCGCGCGTTCGATGGCGTCGCGGCAGACCTTCTCCAAAGAGTGTGCGGCCCAGCGGAAGACGGCCGTGCCCTCCATAGCGAGATAGGGCCGGACGGCGTCGAGGCCTTTTTCGTCGATCTCGGCGAAGAACTCCATCCAGTCCTTGTCCTGGCGGATGGCGTGATGCTGGGTGCCGTCCGAACCCCAGACGGTGGGGCCGATGCCGGGTTCGTCGGAGGGGCCGATCACCACCGCGCCCGCGCCGTCGGCGAACAGGAAGGCGGTGCTGCGATCGGTCGGGTTGATCGTGTCGGTCAGCCGTTCCACGCCGATGACCAGGGCATTGCGGGCGGTGCCGCCCTTGACCAGGTCCGAGGCCAGGGCGACCGCGTGGCAGAAGCCCGCACAGCCGGCCGAGACATCGAAGGCCGCAACGTTTTTCAGGCCGAGTTCGGTGGCGATCTGCGGCGCCGCGGCCGGCGTGAGCAGCAGCCAGGTCGAGGTGGCGACGATGACGCAGTCGATCGAGTCCGGATCGATCTCCGCGGCCTCGATGGCGTCGCGCGCGGCCGCCGCGCTCATGCTGATGATCGTCTCCTCGGGGGAGGCGAAGCGGCGGGTACGGATACCGGACCGGGTCCGAATCCATTCGTCGCTGGAATCGATGGGTCCCGCGACCTCATCATTGGTGACGACTCGCCGGGGGCGGTAAACGCCGAGCCCGAGCATTGCCGTGTGCTCTACCCCGCTGATCGAGGCAATTCGAGCAGCCATTGGTTCTCTCCTATGTACTGCGCGTCGAACGTGACCTTCATCGGGTTCCCCACCCCCCACGGAACACTGATGTCACCGCAGACATGAGGCTCCCTCAGCTTAATCGGCCTAGCGCCCCGGGGGTGTGCGTATGCGCACAATGGCGGGGTATTGCGAGGTAGGTCACCAACCTTTCAAGCCCAGGACAGCGGCCGTTCAGGAACCGAGAACGCGAGCGTTGAACTCCCTTCCCGTACGCTGTGATCGCGGTCAAAGACCGCACCTATCCGCGCATGAAAGAGGAGCTTGTGGCCCGCCGACCCACCCCGCCCGGCACTCCGGAACAGACCGGCCTCGGTCACGTCGCCGACCTGGTCCGCAAAGCGATTCCGCCGCTGCATCCCGCGGGTCTCCCCTTCGTTGCCGCGCCGCTCGCGGTGGCCACCCTGGGTTACCGGCGAAAGTGGCTGCGCCGCACGGGATTGCTGGCGGCCGCGGCCTGCGCCACCTTCTTCCGCCACCCGAATCGGGTGCCGCCGAACCGGCCCGGTGTGGTGGTCGCGCCCGCCGACGGTGAGGTCGCCCTCGTCGATATGGCGGTGCCGCCGGCCGAACTCGGCCTCGGTGACGCGCCGCTGCCGCGGGTCAGCATTTTCTTGTCGGTGCTGGACGTGCACGTGCAGCGGGTGCCGGTGAGCGGCCTGGTGGAGCAGATCGCCTACCAGAAGGGCCAGTTCCTCTCCGCCGATCTGCCCGAGGCCAGCGACCGCAACGAGCGCAACAGCATGGTCATCGAGACCGCGTCGGGTCAGCGCATTGTCGTGGTGCAGATCGCCGGGCTGCTGGCGCGCCGCATCATCTGCGAGGCGAAGGCCGGCGACAAGATCGGCATCGGTGACACCTACGGCCTGATCCGATTCGGTTCGCGCGTGGACACCTACTTCCCGGCCGGTACCGCTCTGCTGGTGACGCCGGGACAGCGGACCATCGGCGCGGAAACGGTGCTGGCCGAACTGGATTCATGATGGAGCAACTCGCGCCCGTGCCCAACGGCCAGCGCCGCCGCAATCGCACCATCATGCTGCTGCCCAGCATGGTGACCATTCTCGGCCTGTGCTCGGGCCTGTCCGCGGTGAAGTTCGCGATGGAGGGCAAGCTCAGCATCGCGCTGGCGCTGGTCGGCGCGGCCGCGGTGTTCGACATGCTGGACGGCCGCATCGCGCGCATGCTCGATGCCACCAGCAAGATGGGCGCGGAACTGGATTCGCTCTCGGACGCCATCGCGTTCGGTGTCACGCCCGCGCTGGTGCTGTACGTGAGCTTCCTGCACGCCGACAGCATCGGCTGGATCATCGCGCTGATGTTCGCGGTGTGCATGGTGTTGCGGCTGGCTCGCTTCAACACGCTGATGGACGACGACAATCGACCGGATTGGCAGCGGGAGTACTTCACCGGGGTGCCCGCGCCGGCGGGCGCGTTGATCGCGCTGCTGCCCATCGCGCTGTCGGAGCAGTTCCACGACGGCTGGTGGGTGAGCTTCCCGTTGGTCGCGGTATGGACCGTGCTGACGGGGCTGCTGTGCGTGAGTACGTTGCCGACGCTGGCCGTGAAGTCGGTGTCGGTGGCCCCGCGCTCGGCGCCGATCCTGCTGGTGCTGGTCGGCCTGGCCGCGGCCCTGCTGGTCACCTACCCGCTGATTCTGATGATGGCGCTGGTCGCGTTGTACCTGTGCCACATTCCGTTCGCGGTGCACTCGGCCCGCTGGGTGGCCGCGCGCCCGGAGACCTGGAATCACAAGCCCGCCGAACGGCGCGCCCAGCGCCGGGCGCAGCGCCGCCAGCGGCCGCTGGCCGGGCGGGTGCCGAAGGTTTCCACCGCCCGCCTGCGGTTGCGTCGCCCGGGTCCCCGCGATCGGGTACCCAACCGCGCCAACCGCTGAAGTCGGGCGGTCGGCACAGGCAGAATTGACGGGTGCCGGAAATCAAGCTGACCGCTCGCCGGAATTCCGCCGGTGGGGACGCCCGCTGGGGATTGGTGCGCTTGCACCCGGAAGTCCTGATGGCGCTGGGCCTCACGCCCGGCGCGGGCATCACGCTGATCGGTGGTCGGCGCACGACCGCGGTGGTCGGGGAGTTCCGGCCGACCCAGCACCTGGGCCCGAAATTCGCCCTGCTCGACGAGGTGACGTTGAGCAACGCGAAGGTACGCGAGGACGAGGCGGTGACGATTCTCCCGGCCTTCGAATCAGATGCTCGGCAGGTCACCGTCTCCGGCTCGGCGCTGGCCGGGACGATTCCCGCGGCGACCTTGCGCCAGGCCCTGCTGGGCAAGGTGGTGACCGTCGGCGACAGTGTGACCCTGCTGCCGCGCGACCTGCTGCCGGGTGACAATCCGGCGGCCGCGCGAAAGGCCCTGACCGGCTTGCGAATCGCGTGGACCTCGGAGGTGTTGCGGGTCACGGCCACCGATCCGCATCCCGGTCCCGTGACGATCCGGCCGAGCACCTCGGTGACCCTGGGTATGCCCGGCGGCGTCACCGATACACCGCACGGGCTGCTCGACGACGTGCCCCGGGTGTCGCCGGGCATCGTGGCCGAGCGTCCCGGCCCGGCCGACACGGCGGGCGCGTCTGCCCTGGACACGCCCGAACCCGCCAAGCCCGAACCGAAGCTGGCGGATCTGGCCGGGGTGCAGGCGCAGGCCGCCAAACTGACGGAGTGGCTCAAGCTCTCGCTCGATGAGCCGAACCTGTTGAAAACCCTTGGCGCTTCCCCGCATCTGGGCGCGTTGATCACCGGCCCGGCGGGCGTCGGCAAGGCGACGCTGGCGCGGGCGGTCGCGGGTCACCACCGGGTGGTGGAGCTCGACGGCCCGGCAGTGGGGTCCTTGGAGAGCGGCAGCCGCTTGCTCGAGGTGTCCAATCGGGTGACCGAGATCTGTTCCGGTGCGGGCGGAATCCTGCTGATCACCGATATCGACGCCCTGCTGCCCGATACTCCGGAGCCGGTGGCCGCGCTGATCCTGGATCAATTGCGCTGCGCCATAGCGCGTCCGGCGGTCGCGGTGCTGGCGACCACGTCCAACGCGGTGGGCATCGATCCCCGGTTGCGTGCGCCGGAGCTTTTCGACCGTGAGGTGTCGCTGCCGCTGCCGAACGGCGCGGTGCGCGCCGCCCTGCTGGAGCGGTTGCTGCGTGACGCCCCGGCCGACGGCCTGAAGCTGGACGAGATCGCCGCGCGCACACCCGGATTCGTGGTGTCGGACCTGGCCGCGCTGGTGCGGGAGGCGGCGCTGCGGGCGGCGGCGCGGGCGAGCCGGGAGCACGAGGAAACCGGGCATGAGGTGCCTCCGGTTTTCCTGCAGGAGGATTTGACCGGGGCGCTGGAGGTGATTCGCCCTTTATCGCGGTCGGGCTCCGCGGAGTTGGCTATTGGCAACACGAGTCTTGACGATGTCGGCGGCATGGGCGAGACCAAGCGGGCTCTCACGGAGGCGGTGTTGTGGCCGCTGCAGCATCCGGATTCGTTCGCGCGCCTCGGTATCGAGCCGCCGCGGGGCGTGCTGTTGTACGGCCCGCCGGGCTGCGGCAAGACCTTCCTGGTGCGGGCGCTGGCCGGCACCGGCCAGTTGAGCGTGCACGCGGTGAAGGGCGCGGAGCTGCTGGACAAGTGGGTGGGTTCTTCCGAGCGGGCGGTGCGCGAATTGTTCCAGCGGGCGCGGGATTCCGCGCCGTCGCTGATCTTCCTGGACGAGGTGGACGCGCTCGCGCCGCGGCGTGGGCAGTCGAGCGATGCGGGGGTGACGGATCGGGTGGTGGCGGCCTTGCTGACCGAGCTCGACGGTGCGGAGCCGTTGCGCGATGTGGTGGTGGTCGGCGCCACCAACCGGCCCGAGCTGATCGATCCGGCGGTGCTGCGGCCCGGACGGCTGGAGCGGCTGGTTTTCGTGCCGCCGCCGGATGCCAAGGCGCGGGCCGACATTCTGCGCAACCTGGTGCGGCGTACGACGGCGAAGTTCACCTCCCTGACTACGGACACCAAGCTGATGCGGCTGGCCGAGGACCTGGAGGGCTATTCGTCGGCCGACTGCACGGCCTTGCTGCGGGAGGCCGCGCTGGCCGCGATGCGCCGCGATATCGATGCCGGGGAGGTGCGGGCGGAGGACATCGCGGCCGCGCGGAAGGCGGTGCGGCCGTCGCTGGATCCGATGCAGGTGGAGTCGCTGCGGCGCTATGCGGAGGTGCGGGAGTCGGCCGGGCAGGCGGGCGATCCGTCCGGATATGTCTGATCGCCGAAGCCAATAACGGACCGATAAGTCTTATTTGGCGTCAACTTCCCAGAGTTAGCGGAATATTCGCAAAATAGGCGAGTCGAACCGATCGGTCCGAGTATCGGCGGTAACTTTGCGCAGGTGAGGTCGTATCAGGTCGCCGCGGAGACGATCACCGCGCTCGTCGCCGCAACGGTTGCTGGTCTTGCACTGGCCTTGCCGATCGACTTCGGCTGGACCTCGAAGACTTCCGCGCTGCAGCTGGATCTGCTGTCCTACAGCCTGCCCCGTGCCATCGCGGCGGGCGTCCTGGTCGCCATGATCGTCGCGGTGCTCATCACCACCCTCGGCAGCCCCAAGGTCGCCTGGGGCACCACGCTGGGCGGCCTGCTGGCGCTGCTGTGCAATCACCTGCTCGGGCATGCCTCCGATCCGCATTCCTCGCTGTCCACCATGAATTTCATCGATTCACTGGCGGGCGGACTGGTGCTGGGCGCGATGGGCGCGGCGGTGCTGCATCATCGGCTGCCGGCGTTCGGGTGGACGCTGGGCATCCTGATCAGCCTGCTGCTGGGTTCGGTGAATCCGGTGCCGCGGGTGGGCGGCAGCCTCGACGATTCGTCCATCGTGCACTGGCACGCCACCGATATGCCGCCGATCTGGATGATCGTGCTGGCGCTGGCGCTGGCCGCCTACGGCTTCCTGACCAATCGCAATCGCCCGGTCGCGCAACGACTGTCGATCGAACTGCCGCTGACCCCGATCCTGGCGGGCGTGGTGCTGGTGCTGGTGACCTTGGCCAGCGCGGAGTGGCTGGCCCGGCACGGGGACAGCGTGGCCGGTATCGGATTGGCGGTGGTGACCGCGGTGGGCACCGCGCTGATCGCGGCCATGCTGCTGCCGGGCCGCGACGGTGAGATCGTGCTGCTGGCCGTGGGACTCAGTGCGGTGGGCAGCGCGACCATCGCGGCGCAACTGCCGGCGTGGTCGATTCCATTGCTGGTGGCGGTGACCGCCTTCGGCATGTGGACCGGCAGCAGGCATCCCGGGCTGATCGCCTGCTTGGCGGCGGCGATCGTGGTGGGCCTGACCACGGCGCTGACCTCGGACACCGATTGGGCGGTGCTGGTTGTCGGCGGTGCGGCGGCGGTGTCCTGGCTCATCGGTTTCGGGCTCACCTCGGCCCGGCCGCGCTATGTGCCGAGCCGGGTGCTGGGCACCTCGGTGATCTTCGTGCCGTCGGCGGTGCTGGGCATGCGCGACTATGTGGCGCGCGGCGACTACGCGGTGCAGTCGCGGGATCACCCGCTGATGTGCACGGTGTCCTCGGGCAATACCGCGACGCCCGCCTGGACCTCGATGCTGGTGGCCGCGGGCTGTCTGGCCGGGCTGATGCTGTTGCGCCGCAATCGCGCGCTGCCCGCCGCCCCGGCCGCCGCCGAGCCGGAGTCCATCGACTGAAAGCAGCCGGCGTCCACCGACTGAAAGCTCAGGCGCGTACGGCGTTTTCGAGCCGGTCGGCCGCGACCGCGGGCTGCGCGAACCAGGTCCGGTAGAAGGCCGTCACGAACGCGGCGAGCAGGCCGAGCACCAGCGCGCCCGCCGGGGCGGGATGTTCGGCGAACCCGGCCGAGAGGTACCGGTAGGACAGCAGCAGTCCGGCGAAGAGCACGGCCCCGCTGGCAACGAGGCGGATGCGGGTGGCGTCCCAGCCGCGTTCCGGTGCGCGCAGCGCGGATTCGATGGTCAGGCACAGCACCGCACCGGCGACCAGGTCCGCGCCGTAGTGGTAGCCGAAGCCGAGGGTGGCCGACAGCGTAGCGATGAGCCAGAACGCGCCGCCCCAGCGCAGCCACGCCGGTGCGGGCGCGCCGGTGCTGGGGTCGCGGCGGGAGTGGATGAAGATCGACAGCGCCCACGCGGTGTGCAGCGACGGCATGCAGTTGCGCGGCGTGTAGTGGTCGAAGGCGATCGACCCGGGCGAGAGGTCCACCGGCGGTATGACATTGGGCCAGTACTGGCCGAGGGAGAAGGCGTGCCCGTCCGCGCCGTAGGCGAAGATCGGTCCGACGACCGGGAAGATCACGTAGAAGATGGGCCCGATCAGCCCGAGCACGAGGAACGTGCGCACCAGGTAGTGCCGGGGCCAGACGCCGGTCTTCACCACATTGCGCAGCTGCCAGATGGTCACGATCATCGCGCCGAGCGGCAGTTCGATGTAGACCCAGTGCAGTACCGACGAGGCGATGGGGCTGAGCCAGGCCAGCAGCTGACCCATCATCCAGGACGGGTCGCCGAGCGCGTGGTCGACGAGCACAATGTGCTCGTCGAGGACGCGGGGCCCGGCCAACACGGTGATGCCCAGCCAGACGTCGGCGACCTTGCTGGAGAGCACCAGCAGGATGCCGAGGGCGCCCGCGTGCAGGGCGTTGGCCCGTTCGGCGCCCTGCCATTTCCACAGTGCCAGTGCCAGAATCGCGATCAGGACCAGGACCGGGCCGTTGCCCATGGCGAGCGGTCCGCCGTTGAGGGTCCGAATCCCTTGGTAGACAAGGTCGATGCCGAGTGCCGCCGCGACCGCGATGCCGCGCCGCCGCCAGGACAGCCCGATGAGGGCGAGTCCGAGTCCGGCCCAGGGCACGGTGAAGGATTTGGCATTACCGGCGAAGTCGTCCCAGATGCTCTCGACGGGGCCGACGAAGTGGTGCCGGGCGGCGACGAACTGCAGTGCGAGGAGCAACAGCGCACCGGCGGCCAGCGCGGCGGTGATTCGAGTGCGCGGCGACGGCGTCCACATTCCCAGGCGGCGTGCGGCACCGCCGGATCGGGAGCGCGGGTCGTCGAGCAACATCCAGCCATAGTAAACGCCGCATGAACGCCACCCCTATGCCCAGTTGAACGTGGCCTGCGACACCTGATGAACAGCCCCCGGTCAGGGCTTTATCGTCGCTGGCCACGCGTACACCGTCCGCATTTCGGCGTAACCGAAATCACAACGGTGCAAGTCGCTTTTAGTGCTCGAGTTCGTGCACCAGCGAGTCGACGACCGCCACCAGGTCGCCCTGTGCGGCGGCGGCCACCCGGCGCTGGCGCTGGTAGGACGCGCCCCGCTTGGGGATGTCGGCGACCAGTGCCAGTTCGTTCTCGCAGCCGAGGCTCTTGGCGGTCGGCTCGAGCCGGTTGAGCAGGTCCATCAGGTCGTCGGTGACCAGGCGTTCGTTGCTGGCCGCGTCGGTGATGATGATGGCGTCCAGTCCGTATCGCGCTGCGCGCCACTTGTTTTCCTGCACATGCCAGGGCGGCAGGATGTCGGGTAGCGGCTCGCCGGATTCGACTCGCCGATCCAGATCGACGATGAGGCAGTGGATCAGCGCCACGATGGCGGACAGTTCGGCCTTGGACGGGGTGCCGTCGCAGATGCGCACCTCGATGGTCCCCCACTTGGGTGCGGGCCGGATGTCCCAGTGCATGCCGCCGACCTGTTCGAACACACCGGTTTTCATCTGGTCGTGCACGAATCCCTCGAACTGACCCCAGTTTTCGAACTGGAAGGGCAGTCCGGCGGTGGGCAGCTGCTGGAACATGAGCGCCCGGTTGCTGGCGTAGCCGGTGTCCACGCCCGCCCACATGGGTGAGGAGGCGGACAGCGCCAGCAGGTGCGGGTAGGACTGCAGCATCGCGTTGAGGATCGGGAAGACCTTCTCCGGGTGCGAGATTCCGACGTGCACGTGCACGCCCCAGATCAGCATCTGGCGGCCCCACCACTGGGTGCGCTCGATGAGCTCGTCGTAATGCGCACTGCGCGTGAGCTGTTGGGCGGACCACTGCGCGAACGGATGCGTGCCCGCGCAGAACAGGTCGACGCCCATCTTGTCGGCCTCGCGCCGGACCACGTCCTGGGTGGCGCGCAGTTCGTCGACCACTTCGCTGACGGTGTCGTGTTTGCCCGACACCAGTTCGACGGTGTTCCTCAGCAGTTCCTTGGTGATCTGCGGGGTGCCGTCCCAGGCGCGCAGATCACCACAGGCCTCGAAAACGGCTGCCGCCGTGTTGGACAGGTCGCGCGTGCGCTTGTCGACGAGCGCGACCTCCCATTCCACGCCGAGCGTGGGCCGAGGCGAAGAGTTGAAGGGGACCTTCGTAGTGCCTGCCCCGGCCATGGCTCACCTCAATAGGTTTCAGGCGATGACGCCGCAGGCGATCCGAGCGCCCGCGTCGCCGGTCGCGAGGGTGTCCGCATCCGGTGCGGGCGCGTACCGAGTGGGAATGTTGCCGAAGTTGTCGGCACCCGCGTGGATGATCAGGGCCTTGCCCTTGATCTCGTCCAGCGTGACGGAATCGGTGGTGGTGGTCAGCGTGGCGGTGCCGTCCTTGAGCACCTCGAGCGAGGTGAGGTCACCGCTGGAGGGGTGCATGCCGGACTCGCCGACCTGCAGATGGCCACCGGCGGAGAGGAAGTCACCGGTCGCGCCGCCCGCGGGCGGCGCGGAGTTGGCCTCGCACTTGCCGACCGAGTGGATGTGCAGACCGTGGAAGCCCTGCTTGAGACCGTGCGCCGAGATGATGACCTCGAGGTGACCGCTCTTGCTGGTGAAGGTGGCGGTACCGACGGCCTGACCGTTGGAGTCCTTGAGGGTGGCCGAGACCGAATCCTTCGGCTCGGCGGCATTGCCGAGTCCGCCGGTGCTGCCCGCGGGGGCAGCCGAGCTGGTGAAGACGGCCGGGTTCGTCCCCTTGACGTCACTCGATTCCTGGCTGTTCGAGCACGCGGTGAGGCCGAGAGCGGCGACCGCGAGCACCGGAGCAACAGTCCACCAAGACGGGCGACGAGTCGAGGACGAGGCCATCGGGGAACTCCTTTACGAGTCCGAGTTTATCGGAAAGCAGGGTGGACATAGTTCGTACCGGACAAGATGATGCCAGAGCCACGTGCACATCCCGTGGAGGGGCCATCGTGGTGTTCTGTCGTCCCGTACTCAGTTACCCGTGACGATGACGATGACGCCGGCGGGCGAGTCCGCGATTCCGGGGAACCGAGGTTCGGCCGAGCAGCCCAGTTCCGCGGCGATGGCCTGGGCCAATGCCTGTTCCTTGGGCGAACTGCCGTAGTACACGGTGGTTTTCGGGATGACACCGTTCGGGTAGTTGCCGACCTCGGCCACATTGAAACCCTCACCGGCGAGCTGATCCCCGGTCTTCTTGGCCAGTCCGGCAACCGTGCCGTTGTTGTAAACCCGTACGGGCAGGGCCTTGTCGACGCCCGCCGCCGCCGTGGTGGTGGGCGCGACCGTGGTGGTGGTCGGCGCGGGGGTGGTCGTGGCCGCTGCCGTTGTGGTCGGCACGACCGGCACGGTGGTGGTGGCCTGGGCCGAATTCTGCTGTGCCGCAGTGGTGCTGGGTGCGGCGCTGCCGGACTGCGAGCTGGTGGTAGCGCTCGCGTCGGAGGAATCCGAGCTCGACAGCGACATCGCGCCGATCCCCGCGAACACGATGGCCAGCGCGATCAGGACCATCGCCAGGGCGCGCAGCGGCGGACCGCCGGACGGCGAATTCGGGTTGCTCACGGCGTCGAGCCTAATGGGTACCGGGGTCCGAGCGCGGGATCACTCACACCTGGAAGCCGAGACGGCGTGCGGCCCTGGTCTTCTGGCGGCTGGCCCGCAGCCGGCGCAGGCGCTTGACCAGCATGGGGTCCGCGGCCAGCGCCTCGGGCTTGTCGACGACGGCATTGAGGACCTGGTAGTAGCGGGTGGCCGAGAGGTCGAAGAGCTCGCGGATGGCCTCTTCCTTGGCCCCCGCGTACTTCCACCATTTGCGCTCGAAATCGAGAATGTCGAGTTCGCGGCGGGAAAGACCGTGCGCGCCATCCTCGTCGGAGACGCCGTCGGGGCCAGCCGCAGTGATTCCGTCCTCGCTTGCGGGGACGTCTCGTGCCGCTGCGCTGTCCATAGTGCTCCCTCGCCGAGTGGTCACCAGACGAATATGGTGCTTGTGCGTCAGCGATCATTCAACCACGCGGCACAGACTTCCCGACGCGTACCACTCGGCGTGTTCTGTGACTCGAGCCTCGGCGTGTTGGTGGCCGCACGGCCCCGCCGCCGCGCGTCGCAGCCGCATGTCCGGGGGGTGATCTCTCGGATAAAGCCAGCCCAGTAGGCTGCTCACCATGGCTATTCTCCCGATTCGCATTGTCGGCGACCCGGTTCTGCACCGCGCGACCACTCCGGTCACGCAGTCACCGGAGGAGCTGGCCGAGCAGATCGCGGACATGTACGAGACCATGGACGCCGCCAACGGCGTGGGGCTGGCCGCGAATCAGGTCATCCTGAAGGACGAGGACGAGCTCTCCCCGCGCATCTTCGTCTACGACTGCCCCGACGACGTCCCCGGCGGCAAGATGGTCCGCCGCCGCGGCTGCGTGGTCAATCCGGTGCTGGTGACCTCCGAGATCCCGGAAACCATGCCGGATCCCGACGATGACGAAGAGGGCTGCCTGTCGGTGCCCGGCGAGCAGTTCCCCACCGGCCGCGCCGACTGGGCCCGGGTCACCGGCACCGACGAGAAGGGCGAGCCGGTCGATATCGAGGGCCACGGTTTCTTCGCGCGCATGCTGCAGCACGAGACCGGCCACCTCGACGGCTTCCTCTACGTGGACGTGCTGGTCGGCCGCAATGCCCGGGCCGCCAAGAAGTCCATCAAGCGAAACGGCTGGGGCAAGCCGGGTTTGAGCTGGGTGCCGGGCACCGTCCCGGACCCGTTCGGCCACGATGACGACGAAGACGACGACTGACCCACGCCGGTGACCGAACCCGAACTCCCGCCGCTCGGCAAGCGGGTGGTGATCCGCTACCGCCTGCCCGCCGGTTATCCGCAGCCGCTGACGGATGTGATCGGCGAACTCACCGCCACCGACCCGCTGACCGTGCGCACCGCCGACGGCCAGGTGGTGTCGATCGCCTGGGATCAGGTGGTGGCGTGGAAACCGGTCGGGCCCAGGCCCATTCGGACCAGCGAGATCCGCTCCCTGGAGGCGGCGGCCGCCGACGGCTGGCCGGGCCTGATGCGGTCCTGGATCGACGGCTGGCTGCTGCGCGCCGGGGACGGCTACACCAATCGCGCGAATTCCGCGGTGCCGCTGGGCGGTACGGACGGACCGGCACTGATGGATACGGACACGCTGCGGCAGCTCGGCGAGTGGTACGCCGCGCACGGCCTGCCGCTGGTGCTGCAATTGCCGGATCGCCTGGCCACCGCGCCCGCGGCGTGGCGCAGCTGGAGCGAAACCCTGGTGCTTGCCGTCGATATCGCGAATGTGCAGCTGCCGCAGGGTCCGCCGATGGTGCGGTTCACGACCGAGCCGGACGGGGCGTGGCTGTCCACGCACCGGCATCGCGGCGGTGACACCGATGTCGGCTCCACCCCCTCGGTAGAGGTGCTGACCGCGGTGCGCGACGGTGAAGTCACCTTCGCCACACTGGGTTTGCCGACGCCGCTGGCCATCGGCCGGGCCGCGCTCACCACCGCGCCGGACGGCCGCAAATGGGTGGGCCTGACCTGCGTGGCGGTGGCGGCCGGGCATCGCCGGCACGGGCTGGGCGCGCTGGTGTGCGCGGAGATGATCCGGTGGGGGCAGACGCGGGGCGCGACGCACGCGTACGTGCAGGTGTCGGACGACAACGACGCGGCGCAGGCGTTGTATGGGGAGATGGGTTTCGTGGAGCACCACCGCTACCGGTACGCCGCGCCCTAGATTTTTCGATTCCGCTTTGGATAGACCCTCTTGCTGAAAGGTTCACCGCTCGTGCGCATCGCTACCTGGAACGTGAATTCGATTCGCACCCGGCAGGATCGGGTGCTGGCCTGGCTGGACCGCACCGACGTCGACGTGCTGGCCATGCAGGAAACCAAATGCAAGGACGAGCAGTTCCCGTTCGAGGCGTTCGAGGCCGCCGGGTACGAGGTCGCGCACGTCGGCCTCAACCAGTGGAACGGGGTGGCGATCGCGTCGCGGGTCGGGCTCGACGATGTCGAGATCGGCTTCCCGGATCAGCCCGGCTTCGACAAGGACGCCGGGGAGTCGCTGCTGAGCACGCCGGTGGTCGAGGCGCGCGCGATCGGCGCGACCTGCGGCGGGGTGCGGGTGTGGAGCCTGTACGTGCCCAACGGCCGTGCGCTGGACGATCCGCACTACACCTACAAGCTGGAATGGCTTGCCGCGCTGCGCAATGCGGGCAGCAAGTGGCTCTCGGAGGATCCGGACGCGCAGATCGCCCTGGTCGGCGACTGGAATATCGCCCCGACCGACCTGGATATCTGGTCGCCGGAATTCTTCGAGGGCAAGACGCATGTGTCCGAGCGTGAACGCGACGCCTTCGAGGCGTTCGGCGAGGCGGGCTTCACCGACGTGATGCGCCCGTTCCACCCCGGCCCGGGCGTCTATACCTACTGGGACTACACCCAGTTGCGCTTCCCGCGCCGCGAGGGCATGCGCATCGACTACATCCTCGCCTCCCCCGCCCTGGCGGCCCGCGTCACCGAATCGAACGTGGACCGCGAGGAGCGAAAGGGCAAGGGCGCCAGCGATCACGCGCCCGTGGTGGCCGAGCTCGCCGAGTAGGCGTCGCTAGACCGGCCTGGTCTTGATGGCGTCGCGGGATATGAACACGTCATACGTGCCCGGCGTGGCGATCACCGCGTTGCCGTAGGCCGAGCGCACGAAAGGCTTTGTGTACCAGGACTGATTCTTCATGTCCTGGAAGAAGTCGGCGTCGCTGCCGTTGAGGAAGATCTGGTTCTGCTTGGTGGCGATGCCGTCGAGGCGCTGCCCGTAGAGCCGGGTCACCTTGTAGCCGGAGTTGAAGCCGAGCGCGTTCACCCAGGGTTCGAGTTCCACGATATTGGCCTGCAGCACCCACATATCGCCCTCGACCTGGTAGGTCTTGTGCTCGTCGGCGTGGTCCTTGTCGCCGTAGAGGGTGAGGTCCACATTCATCATGTGTTCCTGCCCCGCAATGGGTTTGGCCTCGATGTGGGCGGCCTTCACCTCCCCGGTGAGTCCGAGGAACGTCTGTAGCAGCGTGGTGATCCAGAGGATGACCACGGCCACGAGCACGAGTCCGACCGCGCCCGCCCCTCGTCCGGCGAGCACTCGCCAGCCGACCTTGCGCGCCTTGAGGACCGCCGTGATCAGAAGTGCGATCGCGCCGATGCCTAGCACCAGCAGCAGAATCTGAATCCAGCCGAAGGTTACCGGGAAGACCATGTCGTAGTTGTACCCGTTGGGCACGACACAACACAGCAGGTCACAAAACGAAGTGTGCGTGTCATTCCGGCGAGTCACGGCTCGCCGGAATGACACGCACCGGAGCTACGTCAGAACGCGGCTTCGTCCAACTTCATGATGTCGTTGTCGATGCTCTCGATCACCGTGCGCACGCCCGTGATCAGCGGGAGCTTGTTCTTCGCGAACCAGGACGCGACACCGACCTTGCCGGTGTAGAAGTTCTTGTCCTTCTCGTCCGCGCCGGCGTCCAGCGCGGCCTGCGCGATGGCGGCCTGCTCCAGCAGTCGCCACGCGATGACGAGATCGCCCACGGCGTACAGGAATCGGACCGAACCGAGGCCGACCTTGTACAGCTCGTCGACCTGCTGCTGCGAGGCGAACAGGTAGCCGGTGAGGGTGGCCGCGATGCCCTGCACGTCCTCCAGCGCGGTGCCGAGCAGTCCGCGCTCGACCTTGAACTGGTCGGGGCCGCCGTCGACGAACTTCTTGATCAGGCCCGCGACGTGGCCGAGCGCCACGCCCTTGTCGCGAATGATCTTGCGGAAGAAGAAGTCCTGCGCCTGGATGGCGGTGGTGCCCTCGTAGAGCGAGTCGATCTTGCAGTCGCGGATGTACTGCTCGATCGGGTAGTCCTGCAGGTAGCCGGAGCCGCCCAGGGTCTGCAGCGATTCGGTCAGGCTCTCGTAGGCGCGGTCCGAGCCGCAGCCCTTGACGATCGGCAGCAGCAGGTCGTTGACCTTCTCCGCCAGCTCGGCGTCGATACCGTAATTGGCCTGCGCCACATCGGCGTTCTGGTGCGAGGCGCAGTACATGTACAGCGCGCGCAGACCCTCGGCGTAGCCCTTCTGGGTGGCCAGCGAGCGACGCACGTCCGGGTGGTGGGTGATGGTGACGCGCGGCGCGGCCTTGTCGGTCATCTGGGTCAGGTCCGCGCCCTGCACGCGCTGCTTGGCGTACTCCAGGGCGTTCAGGTAGCCGGTGGACAGCGCGCCGGTGGCCTTGGTGCCTACCATCATCCGCGCGTTCTCGATGACCTTGAACATCTGCGCGATGCCGTTGTGCACGTCGCCGACCAGGTAGCCGATGGCCGGGATGTCGCCGCCGAAGGTGATCTCACAGGTGGGCGAGGACTTGATGCCCATCTTGTGCTCGACGCCGGTGACCAGCGCGCCGTTCTTGGCGCCGATGGCCATGGTCTCGGTGTCGAACAGGAAGCGCGGCACCACGAACAGCGACAGGCCCTTGGTGCCCGGTCCGGCGCCCTCGGGGCGGGCCAGCACCAGGTGGAAGATGTTGTCGGCGGTGTCGCCGACGTCGCCGCCGGAGATGAAGCGCTTCACGCCCTCGATGTGCCAGGTGCCGTCGGCCTGCTGGATGGCCTTGGTGCGGCCCATGCCGACATCGGAGCCCGCGTCGGGCTCGGTCAGCACCATGGTTCCGCCCCAGCGGTTTTCCCACGCGAAGGCGGCCCACTTCTGCTGCTGCTCGGTGCCCTCGTCGAAGAGCACCTTGTGCATGAGCGGACCCATATTGAAGAAGGAGGCCGAGTTGTTGGCGGCCACGATCATTTCCTGGATGCCCCAGATGAGGGCGTTGGGCGCGGGCACCCCGCCCATCTCCTCGGACATGCCCAGACCCGAGTAGCCCGCCTCGTTGACCGCGGCCACGGTCTTCTTCAGCGGCTCCGGCACGGTGATGGTGTGCTGATCCGGCAGGAAGACCACCGGGTTGCGGTCGGCGTCGACGAACGATTCCGCGATCGGCCCCTCCGCGAGGCGCTTCGCCTCGGCGAGCATCTCTCGAGCGGTGTCGCCGTCCAGGTCGCCGTAGGCACCCTGGTCCAGCAGTTCCCCGATACCCAGTACCTCGAACAAGTTGAACTCGATGTCTCGTAGGTTCGCCTTGTAGTGGGACACGGAAGGGCCTCCTCGGCTGAGTCTTGACTTTTCGAGCGAATCTCGAAGATCAAGGGCGAGGTTGCCGTACGCTCGTCCGGTTACGCAAGCGTAGGCAGGCCTCTTAACCCGGGAAGGCCCTTCCGACCGGCAAAAACCCCGAAATGTTAACCGCGCCGTTATGCGCTCGAGCGTGCTGAACGGCCGTACAGTTCCTTGGCCTGCGCCGGAGTGACGGTCACCGGGTTTGCGGGAACCCCGGCTCGCATGTGCTCCTCGAGCAGACGACCGGTCATCCGACCGATGAAGTGCTTGGCCACCTTCAGCTTCAACTGGTCGTTCTTCAAGGCCGCCATGGCCGCGCGGACCGCGGGCGGATAGGCGGCGTCGAGTACGCCCGGCTGGTCGAATCCGCCGGTCTCGCGCATCCATTTCGGCAGTGTCGCAATGGCCGCCGGGGCCACCAGGCGACTGCCCGCCCACAGGCTCATGCCCTTCTCACTGGGCGTGAACAGCAGGTAGTGCATGCCGCGACGGGCGCGTTCGGAGCTGCACAGCTGCGGGCGCACGCGTTCGAAGTACTCGCGCACTTCTTCGCGGGAGGTGGGGACGTCCTCGGGACGGCAGGTCTGCAGTTCGGCGGCGATGACGCACTCCCGCCAGTACTGCGCTTCCTCCTCCGGGCTCAGCGGGCCCGGGCCGTACATCTCGTAGCACTTGAGCACCGAGTGCCAGCCGGTCACATGGATCCACAGCTGCGAGTCGGGATTGTTTGCGCTGTAGCGCTTTCCACTGATCGGCTCGATGCCGGTGGCCTTGGCGTGCACCTGCATGAGGTGTTCGGACGCCTCGATCGCCATGCGACTGTCGGCGACGGCCGCGATGAGGAAGTACGCGAAGGTGTGGTCGAGCCGCCCACGCGGGTCGGCGTAGATGCCGCCGACATCGGCCACGGCCGCGGTCAGATCCGGGTCGAAGTGCTCGAGGGTGACCGCGCGCTGGAATCCGATGAGCGCGGTCGGCGCGGTCCACAACTTCCAGGTGACCGAGCCCGGGCCGAAGAAGCCGTAGTCGACCTCGCGGACGGTGCGTGCGGGTGCGTCGAACTGGGGACGCGCGGTCTTCTCAGTCATCGTGCTGCTCCTTTGCAGTGTCGATGGCTAGGCGGATCAGCCTATTCATTCACGAATGTAGCATTTGCGGGCCGGGTCGGCCCGGCCCGCAACGGTGAAGCTCAGGGATTCATTTCATAAACGCCCGCCAGGGCCGTGACCTGCTCCAACACCCGCGCGAAGCGCGCGTCGGAGGCGACCGGGCGGCGGACCAGATCGAGCGCGCGGACCTGCTGTGCCTTGGTGGCGGTGGGCTTGGTGTGCAGGGTCAGGGCGTGCTTGGAGAACTCGCGCACGAACAGGTCGAAGAGTTGATCGAGGACGGCCTCGTCGGCCCCGGCGATCTCGGCCTGCTCCAGGATCAGCTGGGCGTACGGGAGGGTGGTGAACAGCTCGCCGAGGGCGAAGAGGAAGTCCACGTCCTCCTGCTGCTGCGCGGTCGGGGTGGCGGCGGCCAGCAGGGTCTGGAAGGCGAGGGCCTGCTCCAGGAAGACCGCGACATTCGGGATGTGCGCGAACTTCTCGAAGACCGGACGCCAGTCGGTGAAGCGGATCTTGCCCAGGCCGCTGCTCGGGCCCTGCCGGAACAGGAATTCGTCGTCGGCGCTGTCGCGTCGGGTGGGCACGGGAGCGTGTGCGGCACGGGCGAATTCGGCCCGCAATGCCGGGACCGCCTTGGCGGCCGGGCCACCGGCGCGGCGGCTGGTCCAGCTCAGCGCGCCCGACACGGCGCGTACCGCTCCCTTGGGCGCGACGCCCGCACCCGGCAGGTAGCGCAGCGCGGCCAGGGCGGCGTCGGCGGGATGGAACATGAAGTTGGGCATGAACTTCAGCGACAGCGCCATATTGACGTGGACCGTGCCCTCCAGGCGCGGCAGGCCGAACATGCCGACCATGGCCATCGGGAAGTACATGTCGTTCTCGAAGCCGCGCGCCGCGATCACGTCGGCGAGGTCCTCGTACAGTTTCTGGCCGTGCCGGGTGACCGACATCTTCTCGATGGCATTGAAAAGCAGGTAGCGACGGTCGTTCTCGTTGGCGCTGCGCATGTAGTCGATGGCCCGCTCGCTGTAGAGCTTCATGCCGATCAGGCGCGCGTAGCTGTCCGCGAGCAGCGATTTCACCTGCGGGAACTCGGTCACGCGGTGCCCGAACAACATTCGATTGTGCGCGTGGTTCACCGCCTCGAACATGGCGTGCTCGCACGCGCCGACCGCACCGAAGCCGAGATTGAACTTGCCGACATTGACGGTGTTCATGGCGGCGTCGAACGCGGCCCGCCCGGTGTGCAGGATGTCGGATTCGGCGACCGGGTACTTGTCGAGATCGAAGGCGGCGACGTACATCTGGGAGTCGACGACGTTCTTGCGCAGCTTGTAGTTCTTGTGCCGGGAGTCGGCGGCGAAGAACAGGTAGCCGGAGTACTCCTCATCGGTCATCTTCCGCATGAAGTCGGCGGAGTCGATGATCGGCTTGTCGGCGCGGCGGCCGAACACCGACACCATGCCCGCGAGATTGCCGTTGCCGATGTAGTACTTGCCGCCGGTGGCCGTGTAACCGCCGCGAGGTTTCGGCTCCAACACCATGTCGGTGGAGTAGATGTCCGCGCCGTGTTCCTGTTCGGAGAGGCCGAAGGCGAAGATCTCGCCGGATTCCAGCAGCGCGGCCGCACGAGCCTTGGCCTCCTGATTGGCGCTCTGCCAGATCGGGCCCAGGCCGAGGATGGTGACCTGCCAGACGTACCAGTACTGCATGCCGTAGAAGCCGAGGATCTTGCTCATCATGGCGATGCGCGCGGTGTCCCAGCGCTTGTGCTCGTCGCCGCCCGCCTGCTCGGCCGGGGTCAGGAAGGTCGCGAAGACCCGTTCGCGCTTGATGAAGTCGAGGAAGTCCGCGTACCAGACCCGGTCCCGGCTCTCGGCCAGGAGGCGGACCTTGCCGAAGGCTTCGAAGTAGTCGACGGTGGCGCGCAGCAGTCGTGCGCTCTCCGCGTCGAACTCGGCGAATTCGCAGGTCTTCGGGTTGAACAGGGTCTGACTCATCGGGATCCATCTCCTCCGGCCGGGGGCGTCCTCGGCTCAACCGGGTGGTTTCCTACGTGAATGTAGCATTTTTGTGCAGCGCTGTAGGAAACGATCTTGTTACCCCTGCGGACCAGCCGTTCCCTCCTCCGCGCACACTGCTATCGTCGGTGCGCATGGGTACCGATTCGGCGATACGACCACGCCAGCGCGCGCGGCATCTGGGTCCCGAACGCCGGCGCCCACAGGTTCTCGACACCGCGCTGGAGATCGCCGTCGAAGACGGCATCGCCGCGGTGACCATCGCCGCCGTGGCCGACCGCATGAAGGTGACCCGGCCCGTCGTCTACGCCTGCTTCACCGATCGGGTCGAACTGCTCCAGGCGCTGATCCAGCGCGAGGAGGAATACCTGGTGGCGGGCATCCTCGATGTGCTGCCGCGCCGCCGGGTCGAGGCCGACGAGGCGGTGTTCGTGGAGGGCTTCCGCGCGCTGCTGCACACCGTGTCGCAGCGGCCCGACAGCTGGCGACTGCTGTACGGGAATCCCGATCCGGCCGTGGCGGATTCGTTCGGCAAGGGGCGGATACTCGCGGTCGAGCGCTGCACCCGCCGGCTGCGGCCGACCCTGAAGGCGTGGGGTACCGAGGCGGCCGAGCGCAAGCTGCCCGCCTTGGTCGAACTGTGGGTGTCGGCCGGTGAGGGCGCGGTGCGCACCCTGCTCACCGACCCGGGCGACTGGACCCCGGACACGTTGGGCGAGTTCATCGGAGCGGCCGTCTACCGGGCCCTGCGGCACGCCTGAGCCACGCTCGAGCACACCTGCCCGAACCAGGGCCGCACCCGCAATCCGATGGCTACGATGGGAAACGGACCATCGGTCAATGCGGGAGACGGCAATGACGTTCTATCGGCAGGTCGGTTCGGTGCCACCCAAGCGGCACACCCAACATCGGGATGCGCAAGGTCGGCTCTATTACGAAGAGCTGATGGGAGAAGAAGGCTTCTCCGGCGACTCCTCGCTGCTCTATCACCGGGGATTGCCTCCGGCCATTGTGGATTCGTCGGTGTGGGCGCTGCCCGAGCAGCGGCTGCACGCGAATCATCCACTCCGGCACCGGCATCTGAAGCTGCACGAACTGTTCCTGGGCGACAAACCCGGGGAGAGCGATGTGGTGACCGGGCGGCGGTTGCTGCTCGGCAATGCCGATGTGCGGATCTCGTATGTGGCGGCGCTGCGGGAGTCGGCGCTGTACCGCAATGCCGTCGGGGACGAGCTGGCCTACATCGAATCCGGTTCGGGCCGGGTGGAAACCGTGTTCGGGACGCTGCCCGTACGGCAGGGGCACCAGGTGCTGCTGCCGCGCGCCACCACCCACCGCTGGATCCCCGACGGGCCGGAACCGTTGCGCGCCTACATTATCGAGGGCACCGGGCATATCACTCCACCCAAGCGGTATCTCTCGAAATACGGGCAGCTCCTGGAGCACGCACCGTATTGCGAGCGGGATCTGCACGGACCGACCGAGCCCGTGAGTGCCGAGGGTGAGAATGTGGAGGTGCTGGTCAAGCATCGCCCAGCCGGTCAGATCGTCGGCACCAGCATGGTTTACGCCACCCACCCCTTCGATGTGGTGGGCTGGGACGGCTGCCTGTATCCGTTCACCTTCGATATCGCCGACTTCGAACCCATCACCGGCCGCGTGCATCAGCCGCCGCCCGCGCATCAGGCGTTCGAGGGCCAGAACTTCGTGATCTGTAATTTCGTGCCGCGCAAGGTGGACTACCACCCGCTCTCGATTCCGGTGCCCTACTACCACTCCAATGTGGACTCCGACGAGATCATGTTCTATTGCGGCGGGGATTACGAGGCGCGCAAGGGATCCGGGATCGGACTGGGCTCGGTGTCGGTGCATCCCGGTGGGTACGCGCACGGGCCGCAGCCCGGGGCCTACGAGCGCAGCATCGGCCTCGAGTTCTTCGACGAGCTGGCGGTCATGGTGGACACCTTCCATCCGTTGCAGCTGGGTGAGGGCGCGTTGGCGTGTGAGGATCCGGGCTACGCCTGGACCTGGTCGGGTCGTGGCCCGAACCAGTGGATTTGAGCGACGAGCGGAGCAGGTGGGTGACGGGGAAGGTGAACGGGGAGATGAGCAGTCGCGTGCGTATCGAGGTGCCGGAGGGTTCCGGATTCGGGCCGACCCACCTGCCGTACTGCGTGTTCCGCCCGCTGGGCGAGGAGCCGCGGGTGGGGGTGCGGCTGGGTGATTCGATCATCGATCTGGCGGTGGCGCTGGATGATCCGATGTTCCATCAGCCCAGCCTGAACGCCTTCATGACGCAGGGTCCGCAGTGCTGGCGGGAGGTGCGTGAGCGGGTGGCGGTGGCCGCCGACTCGGAGCTGCCCGCGGCGGCGGTACACGAGGTGCGGGCGGTGCGGCTGGATCTGCCGGTGGAGATCGGCGATTACGTCGACTTCTACGCCAGCCTCGATCACGCCACCGCCCTGGGCAGCATGCTGCGGCCGAACGGGGATGCGCTGCTGCCGAATTGGCGGCATCTGCCGGTGGGATATCACGGGCGCTCGGGCACGGTGGTGGTGTCGGGCACCGAGGTGATCCGACCGCACGGGCAGCGCCGGACCGATTCCGGCGCACCGGATTTCGGGCCGAGTCGCCGCCTGGACATCGAGGCGGAGCTGGGTTTCCTGGTGGGCGCGGGTTCGCCGCTCGGAACACCCATCGGGACCGGCGATTTCGCCGAGCACGTCTTCGGGGTGGCGCTGGTCAACGATTGGTCGGCGCGCGATATCCAGGCGTGGGAGGGGCAACCGCTGGGCCCGTTCCTCGGCAAGTCCTTCGCTACCAGCCTGTCGGCGTGGGTGACGCCGCTGGACGCGCTGACCGAGGCGCGGATTCCGCTGCCCGCGCAGGATCCCGAGCCGCTGCCGTATCTGCGGGACGAGGCGGCCTGGGGTCTGGATATCGAGTTACGGGTCAGTTGGAACAACCAACTGGTCTCCACTCCCCCGTTCCGGCGCATGTACTGGTCGCCCGCGCAGATGCTCGCGCACATGACCGTCAACGGGGCCTCCACCCGCACCGGCGACCTGTTCGCCTCCGGCACCATTTCCGGGGCCGAGCGCGGCGAGCGCGGGTCGCTGATGGAAATGAGCTGGGGCGGCACCGAACCCATCGAGTTGAACGGGGTGCAGCGCACCTTCCTCAACGACGGCGACGAGGTCGTCATCACGGCCACCGCACCGGCCGTCGGCGGCGGCCGCATGGAACTGGGTGAAGTGCGCGGCCGGATCGCGAAAGCTGTTTAGCCTCCACTTTTCAATGCTTCATAGCCATGAGCTATGTCCATGAGCATCGTCACTGCACCTACCGAGCGGTAGACCAGGAACGTTAACGTTCCGACCGTCTGAAGACTGTCGGAGGGTTGCGTCAATGTTGACCAGTTCTGCCCGGTTCGCCATGGCTCGCCCGCGCGCGGTCCTGGTCGCCGCGCTGTTGCTCATGCTGATCTGCGGCGGCTTCGGTGCCACCGTGAAGGACCACATGGTCGGCGGCGGCTATCTGACCGACTCGCTGGAGTCGGTGCAGGCCAACGACTTCATCACGAAGAACTTCCCCGGCGGCAATCCGAATCTCATCGTCATGGTGAGCGGCGACGGCGGCGTCAACAGTCCGGACGTGCGCGCGGAGGCCCAACGTGTCACCGACACGCTCGGCAACGACCCGAATGTGACCGGTGTGCAGTCCTATTGGACCAACCTCACCACCCGTTCCGATCTGGCCACCGCGCTGAAGAGCAAGGACGGCAGGCGCGGGCTCATCCTGGCCACGGTCACCGGCACCGACACCGATGTGCAGAACCGGGCCGCCGTGCTGTCCGCCGAGTTGAACGGCGACCACGACGGCGTGCAGGTGCGGGTCGGCGGCATGGCGGGCACTTTCGCCGATATCAACCATCAGGTCGAGAAGGATCTGCTGCTGGCCGAGGCCATTGCGGTGCCGGTGTCGGCGATCCTGCTGGTGCTGGTGTTCGGCAGCGTGATCGCGGCGCTGCTGCCGGTCGGCGTGGGGCTGTTCGCGATTGCCGCGACGCTGGGCATTCTGCGCGGGCTCACCACGGTCATGGACGTGTCGATCTTCGCGCTCAATATGACCAGCGCGCTCGGGTTGGCGCTGGCCATCGACTACAGCCTGTTCATTGTCAGCCGCTATCGCGAAGAGCTCGGCAACGGTCTCGACACCCGCGCCGCGGTCCTGCGCTCGGTGCAGACGGCGGGCCGCACCGTGGTGTTCTCCGGGCTGACCGTCGCGCTCGCGCTGGCCGCGCTGGCGGTGTTCCCGCAACCGTTCTTCAAGTCCTTCGCCTACGCCGGTGTCGCCGTCGTGGTGGCGGCGGTGGGCGCGTCGGTGCTGCTGCTGCCCGCTGCGCTCATGCTGCTCGGTGATCGGGTGAATGCCTGGGATCTGCGAAAACCGGTGCGCCGCCTGCTGGGTCGCGGTGAGCCCGCGCCGAAGCCGGTCGAGCAGACCTTCTGGTACCGGCTGGTGACCGGGGTGATGAAGCGCGCCCTGCCGGTCGCGGTGGTCGCGGCGGCGATGCTGCTGGCGCTCGGATCCCCGTTCCTGAAGGCGCATTTCGGCACGCCGGACGATCGGGTGATCGGGACGTTCGCGTCCAGCCGCCAGGTGGGTGACGCGCTGCGGCAGGACTTCAATGCCGATATGGGGTCCAGCGCGGTGGTGGTGCTGCCCGGATTCCACGGCGACGCCAAGGAAATCGGCGCGTACGCCAAGGACCTGGCCGCCGTGCCGGGCGTTGCGGCGGTGCTGTCGAGTGACGGCGTGTACGGGGTGCCGCCGGGTGCCACTGCCGTCACGAAGCTGGCGGCGGGTGTCCCGCAGATGATCGGGCCCGGCGGGACCTATCTCTCGGTCGGGACCACGGTTGCGCCGTACTCTCCTGCGGGCAAGCAACAACTCGCGGCCCTCCGTGCGGTGCCCGCACCCGGTGCGGTGCTCTTCGGCGGCGCGGCTGCCTTGAACAAGGACACCATGGATTCGGTGATCAGCCGAATCCCGTTGGCGGCCGGGCTGATCGCGATCATCACGCTGATCCTGCTGTTCCTGTTCACCGGCAGCGTGGTGCTCCCGGTGAAGGCACTGCTGCTCAACATGCTGTCGCTGACCGCCACCTTCGGCGCGATGATCTGGATCTTCGAGCAGGGCCACCTGTCGAGCCTGCTGGGCTTCACCTCGGTCGGCAGTCTCGACCT
This sequence comes from Nocardia sp. NPDC059240, assembly GCF_042753865.1. NCBI lineage: Bacteria > Bacillati > Actinomycetota > Actinomycetes > Mycobacteriales > Nocardiaceae > Nocardia > Nocardia sp. NPDC059240. The sequence continues at coordinate 43,834 of NZ_JBHZAC010000005.1, forward strand.
GTTCATGCCGATCCTCATGTTCTGCCTGGCTTTCGGCATGTCCATGGACTACGAGGTGTTCCTGCTGTCCCGCATTCGCGAGGAGTGGCTGGCCTCGGATCGCGACCCGGCGGCCAATACCCGGTCGGTGGCTCTCGGAGTGGCCCGCACCGGCCGGATCTTCACCGCCGCAGCGGGTTTGATGGCCGTGGTCCTGCTGGCGGTGGCCACTTCCGAGGTCGCACCCATGAAGCTCTTCGGCATCGGGCTGGCGCTGGCCGTGGTCTCGGATGCCACCATCATTCGCGGTCTGCTCGCCCCGGCGCTCATGCGGTTGATGTCCACCGGGAACTGGTGGGCCCCGAAACCGCTTGCGGCGCTGCACAAGCGGATCGGGTTGGAGGAGTCAGCGCCGGTAGCCGAGGGCGACCACGCCGGCGGCGACCAGCACCAGGACGCCGATGACGCCGAGGCCATGGCCCATGCTGTCAGCGAAGGCGGCCGGATGGTGGGCACCGTCCCCCGCGTGTGACGCCATCAGGGTGCCGATCACCGCGACACCGATGGCAGCGCCGAATTCGCGTGCGGCGGAGTTCAATCCGGCGCCCAGGCCGGAGCGGTCGGCGGGCAGGTTGGCCATGACGCCGGTGGTGAGCACCGGCGCGGCGAAGCCCATCCCGAACGACAGCAGCACCAGGTAGGCCGCGTACAGGGGGTAAGGGGTGCTCGCGTCGGCCGTGGCGACCAGCAGCAGGCCGATTCCGATGACGGCGAGTCCACCGGCCGCCGGAAGCCGCGGCCCCATTCCGGCCTCCAGCCGCACCGCATAGCGGGGCACCAGGATCATGCCGATGGTGAGCGGCACGATCGCCAAGCCCGCGGCCGCCGGCGAGAAGCCCTTCACGTATTGCAGGTATTGCGAGTTCACGAAGAACAGCGCGAAGAGGCCGAAAAACGTGGTAGCCGTGCCCAATACAGCCACCGACAGTGCCCGGGAACGGAACACGCGCGGGTCGATGAGCGGATGCGGGGAGCGCAGCGAATGCCATCCCAGCACCGCGATCAGCACGATGCCGAGCCCGAATCCGGCCAGCACCTCCACCGAACCCCACCCATGTGACGGGCCCTCGATGACGCCGTAGAGCAGGGCAACCGATCCGGCGGTGAGCAGCAGCGCGCCCACCGGATCCTGATTCGCCTCGCGGCGTGCGGTTTTCGGGGTGACCACGGCGACCACCACCATGAGCAGCAGCCCGGTCGGCACCATCACCCAGAACAGCGACTGCCACGGCAGAAACTCCTGCAGCACTCCGCCGCCGATATTGCCCAGTGCCCCACCGAGACCCAGCGAGAGCGTCCAGGTGGCCAGCGCATGCGCCCGGGTCCGGGCGTCCGGGGACAGCTGCACCAGGATCGACATGGTGGCGGGCATGATGAGCGCCGCGCCCGCGCCCGAAACCGCGCGCCCCGCAATGAGTACCGCCGGATACGCGGCCAAGGCGCTGGTCAATGCGCCGGCCGCGAACAATCCGAGCCCGGTCAGCAGCGCACCCTTGCGCCCGTATCGATCACCGAGCGCGCCCGCCGGAATGAGCAGTGCGGCGAACACGATCACGTAGGCGTCGACGGCCCACAACAATTCGGCAGGCCGGGGATGCAGGGATGAGGCGGCCAGCAGTGGAATGGACAGATTGATCGCCGCCACCATGGACTGCGCCACCATGATGCAGGCGCAGACGGCGAGCAAGACCGCGCGTGGCGGCCCGGCGACGCGGGTCTCGGTGACCGGTGCTCCGGACACGACTGTGGACATGGATGTGCTCCAAACGGCAATGGGAAATTGGAATTCCGTCACCATCCGGACGGAACGAATTCCACGCTAAAGCCGCCCAAGCCATTACTCAAATGCATCTTTATCATTCAATACATGCACCGCACGCAATCCACCGACCTCCGGGGCCTGGACCTGAACCTGCTGGTCACCCTGGATGCCCTGCTCACCGAGCACAGCGTGACCGGTGCCGCCGAACGTCTGCGCCTCTCCGAACCCGCGGTCAGCCGCGCCTTGGGCCGCATCCGCCGCAGCATCGGCGACCCGATCCTGGTCCGCGCGGGCCGCATCATGGTCCCCACCCCGCACGCCCTCGCCATCGAGCCCGAGGTCCGCGAACTGGTCGACCGCATGCAACGCCTCTTCTCCTCGGCCCGCACCACCGACATCCGCACCGTCACCCGTGACCTGACTGTCCTGGCCCACTACGCCATGGCCGCCGTCTTCGGCCCCACCCTCGTCGAACGCGCGGCCGCCGAAGCCCCCGGCATCACCCTCCGCTTCCTCAACGAGGGCCACACCGACACCCCCATGCTCCGCGACGGCCACGCCGACCTGGAAATGGGCATCATCGGCGACCGCGCCCCCGAAATCCACGTCGCCCCGGTCTTCGAGGACCGCATGATCGGCGCGGCCCGCGCAGGCCACCCCCTGCTGCGCGGCAACACAATCCGCCTCGACGACTACGTCACGGCCCGCCACCTCGCCGCCTCCCGCCGCGGCCGCCTCACCGGCCCCATCGACGAAGCTCTCGCCCGCCAGAACCTCCGCCGCGAGGTCACAGCCTCGGTAGCGGGCATCACCGGCTCCCTCTTCTTCCTCCGTAACAGCGACCTACTCGGCAACATCCCCGCCTGTGCCCGCCCCATGGCCGAACAACTCGGCCTGACCTGCTTCGACCTCCCCCTCGAAACCCCACCCCTCCCTTACGCCCTGGCCTGGCACCCCCGCAACGAAGCGGATCCGGCACACACCTGGCTGCGCAACACCGTCCGCGAGATCATGCTCGCCGCCCACGCCGGCAACCGACCGGCCTATCATGCGTGTGAACGGGGTCACAGAAAGGCTTGATGGGGGTGAGCTTTCGGCCGGGCACGGTATTCGAGGGATACCGGATCGAACGACTGCTGGGTACGGGCGGGATGGGGAGTGTCTATCTGGCCCGGCATCCGCGTCTGCCCCGGCTGGTCGCCCTGAAGGTGTTGCTCGACGAGACCGGCGGCGAACTGCGCAGGCGGTTCGTCCGGGAGGCGACCCTGATCGCCGCGCTCGAGCACCCCAATATCGTGCACATCCACGACTACAGCGGGCCGGACGGCGACGCCCTGTGGATCTCGATGCGATATGTGGCCGGGGGCGATATGGCGGATCTCCTTGCCCGCGAGGGTGGTCGACTCGCAGCAGACCGCGCGGTCCGCTTGATTGCGCAGGCCGCCCGGGGACTGGATCACGCGCATCGCCATCGCATCCTGCACCGGGATGTGAAACCGCTGAACCTGCTCATGGATCGGGACGGGGACGAGGAACGGGTCGTCGTCACGGATTTCGGGATCGCGCGCATGCTCGACGCGACACGCTCGACCAAGTCCGCACCGATGACCTACGCGTACGCCGCGCCGGAACGGTTCGACTCGCAGGCGGTCATCGATCACCGCTCGGATGTGTACTCCCTCGGTTGCACGCTCTACGAGCTCCTCACCGGCAAGAAGCCTTATCCGGCAAGCGATCTCGCCGCCATCATGGGCGCCCACCTGACCGCCACGCCGCCTCGCCCGAGCAAGCAGCTGAGCGAGCTGCCCGCCGGTTTGGATTCCGTCATCGCCACCGCGCTCGCGAAACGACCAGCCGATCGGTTCGGCTCCTGCCTCGATATGGCCGCCGCCGCCCAGACCGCTCTCGTCGGCTGGTCCGCGGGCCCCCGGGATCCCGCGGGAACGCCGCGCCGCATTCCGCGTCCTGGCACCACGGCGAAGGAGTCGGCGGGAAAACTGTTCGCGGGCTACCGCCTTCGTCAGCAGCTGTCCAAAAATCCTCAATGGTCGGTGTACTCGGCGTGGCACCCGCAGGTTCCCGGCCTCCTCGCGGTGAAAATCGGTTGCCAGGACGAACGACCCAAGCATGAATCGCACCGGCAATTCGTGCACGAGTTGGATCGAGTCCGGCAATTGGATCACCCCAATATCGCCCGGGTTCATGACCACAGCCGGATCGGCGACCGCACACTCTGGGTTGCCGCACGGTACATCCCCGGCGGCAACTCCTTGCAATCCCTGCTCGACAAGGAAGGCGGTCACCTTGCGGCGGATCATGCGGTGTGGCTGTGTCGTCAGATCGCCGAAGGCCTCGACCACGCTCACCGCCGCGGCATCGTGCATCGTCGCATCGTGCCCTCGAACATTCTGTTGGAATCCGACGGCGACCAGGAACGCCCGGTCATCATCAACTTCGGTAGCGGCCTGCTCCCGGACGTGACCAACCCCCGCACCGGCGAGCTCCCGCCGCTACCGTGGGCGGCCCCGGAGGTGTTGAGCGGGAACGACATCGACAGCCGCACCGACATCTACTACCTCGGGTGCACGCTGTACCGAATGCTCGTGGGCCGACCACCATTTCGGGGTGACCGACTGCCGACCCTCGTCAGAAGTCATCTCGCCGCGTCACCACCTCGACCGAGCCAACAGCTGTGGGGCCTGCCGGTCGCCTTCGACCAGGTCATCGCGACAGCCCTCGCGAAGAAGCCGGATCAGCGCTACGCCGGCTGCCTGGAATTCGCGGCAGCCGCCGAACAAGCCTTGCTTCCACCTACCTCGCTCGGGTGAGGCCATCGCCGCTCAGACGCGAGAGCGCCCGGCGTCGACGACTGCGACGAAGTGGGTCAGGTCGGCGGTGAGGGTTTCGACGGAATCGGGGGCGCCGCCGTCGTCGTGGTGGTGGAGCCAGTCGGCGACGAGTTCGAACATGCCGCCGATGGTCGCAAGGGCGAGCGGGAGGAGGGTGCGGTCGGTGTCCGGGTTGCCTTGGAGCCATTGGTGTTTGAGGAATTCGGCGGACCAGCGGCGGTTGGAGCGGCGTTGGGCCTCGACGGCCGGGGAGATGCCGCCGGCTTCGCCGAAGGTGACCTTGGCGAGGCGGGGGTCGTCGGCGATGGCGTGGACGAAGGCGGCGACGATGGCGGCACGGCGGGTGGGCCAGTCCGCGTCGGCCGTCTCGACGGCGGTCTGGGCCACGCGTTGCTGGATGCCGGTGCTGATTTGTTCCAGCAGGGCGGTGTAGCACGCCTCTTTGCTGTCGAAGTGATCGTAGAAGCCCTTGGTGCCGACGTAGGCGTGCTGACAGATCTGTTCGATCGAGGTCAGCGAATAACTCTGGCGGGCAAAGAGATCGGTGGCAGCGATGAGGAGCTGACGGCGGCGCTGGGCGCTGCGCTCGTCGGCGTCGAGGCCGCGGATCCGGCGCCGTGCCACCGGTGTCCGGTCGCTGGGTACGGCGGTCCGGTCGGTCGGCGCGGCAGATTTGCTGCGGGACATGCCTAGACGATAGCCAAGCTCATTTCAGAAAGACATCTTGTTGGTAAGTGGATACCGTGTTGTAATCGCTGTCACGTCCAGGAAGGGAACAGAGACGTGGCAATCGCAGGGGATCGCCGGACCCGGGGTAGGCGGCTGCTCGCAGTCGCCCTCGCGACGGCATTGACGGCAGCTTCGGCCGTACTGATAGGCGGCCTCGGCGCGGGATCGGCTGCCGCGCAACCGGAACCGCTGAATGTGGATTCGTTCTATCAAGCGCCCGACGGGTTCGAGAGCGCCGATCCGGGCACCATTCTGCGCAGCCGTGAAGTGCAGTTGGCGGTGCTCACCGTGCTGCCCGTGCACGTGCGGTCCTGGCAGTTGCTCTACCGCACCACCGACCTGTTCGGGCAGCCGACGGTCGCCGCCACCACGGTGGCGATTCCGGAGGGGGCCAACACTTCTCACGGCAGGCCGCTGGTCTCACACCAGTTCTTCTACGACAGCACCTCGCCGAATTGCGCACCCTCGTTCGTGCTGCAGCAGGGCGGCGGGCTGCCCGCCCTCGAAGGCATCCACTCCACGGTCGAATACCTGGAACTGGCGGCTTCCATCAGCCAGGGTTACGCCATCAATGTGCCCGACTACGAGGGGATGAACGGGCATCTCGCGGTCGCCAAGGAACCCGGCTACCTGATCCTCGACAGCGTGCGCGCCGCCGAGGCATTCCAGCCGCTGGGGCTGGACGGCGCGAATACGCCTGTCGCCCTGTGGGGTTACTCCGGTGGCGGCATGGGCAGCGGCTGGGCGGCGGAGATGCAGCCGAGCTATGCGCCGGAACTGAACGTCAAGGCCATCGCCATGGGTGCGCCCGTCTCGGATGTCGAATCCCTGTTGCACGTCAACGGTTCCATGTTCGCCAGCCTGATCGGCGTCGGCATCGCGTCACTGCGCAACGCGTACCCGAAGTTCGCGGAGACCACCGACAGGTACCTGACGCCGGAGGGGCGGGCGATCATGGACCGCACCGCGAATCAGTGTCTGGTGCGCAATGTGCTGAACCTGATGTTCACCGACTATCAGCGGATGATGACCATCCCGATCGCGGACTTCCTGGCGTTGCCGGAGATCAAGGAGGTCTTCGATTCGACCGTGCTGGGCAGCAATCCGCCGACCGCGCCGACCATGGTCTATCAAGGCGTCTACGACGAGGCGGTGCCGTGGTACACCAACGACCGCATGGTTCAACAGTGGTGTGACGGTGGCACTTCCGTCTACTACAAGCGCGATCACCTCAGCGAGCATCTGACGCTCACCACGCTCGGCATGGCCGATGCCTTCAACTGGATCAAGTCGCGGCTGGCTCCCGGCGCGGTCGATCCGGTGGGCTGCCGCACCGACAATGTCGTCACGATGCTGGCCAACCTGGATGCCTTGGCCACCCAGACCGAGATCAGCCTGAACGCCGCCTTCGGTGCGCTCGGCTGGCCCATCGGGCCACAAGAGCGCTGATCAGACCGGATCGTATATTCCACGGTCCCGGGTCGTTCGCGTCCCGGGACCGGGTATGGTCGCCTCGGAAGAAGTACGTATTGCCAACGGGGGCTCGCACCAGCGGGCTGAGAGGACGGCTAGGGCCGTCGACCGTATGAACCTGACCGGGTAATGCCGGCGTAGGGAGGATTCAAATGTCATCCAGCCGTGTCTCCAGCAGCCCTGTGTCCAATGGCAAGAGCAACGCAGGGCCAGTCGACACCGTGACAACCGGCCCCATCCAGGGCAGCGTCAAGCACTACGAGCAGGTCGAGGCCGACGGCACGACCCTGAACGTGCCGGTGCGACGCATCAACCTGACCAACGGCGAGCACTTCGACGTGTACGACACCTCGGGTCCGTACACCGACGACACCGCCACCATCGACCTCGAGGGCGGGCTCCCCAAGATCCGCGACGAGTGGGACAAGCCGCAGGTCGACGGACCGCCGACGCAGCTCAACTGGGCGCGTCAGGGCGTGATCACCGCCGAGATGCACTACATCGCCAAGCGTGAAGGCGTTGCGCCGGAACTGGTTCGCGACGAGGTCGCCGCCGGTCGCGCCGTGATCCCCGCCAACCACAAGCATCCCGAGTCCGAGCCGATGATCATCGGCAAGAAGTTCGCCGTGAAGATCAACGCGAACATCGGCAACTCGGCCGTGAGCTCCTCCATCGCCGAAGAGGTCGAGAAGATGGTGTGGGCCACCCGCTGGGGCGCCGACACCATCATGGATCTCTCCACCGGCAAGAACATTCACGAGACCCGCGAGTGGATCCTGCGCAACTCCCCCGTCCCGGTGGGCACCGTGCCGATCTACCAGGCGCTCGAGAAGGTGAACGGCGATCCCACCAAGCTGACGTGGGAGATGTACCGCGACACCGTGATCGAGCAGGCCGAGCAGGGCGTCGACTACATGACGGTGCACGCGGGCGTGCTGCTGCGCTACGTGCCGCTCGCGGCCAAGCGTGTCACCGGCATCGTCTCGCGCGGTGGTTCCATCATGGCCGCGTGGTGTCTGGCGCATCACCAGGAATCGTTCCTGTACACCAACTTCGCCGAGCTGTGCGAGATCCTCGCGAAGTACGACATCACCTTCTCCCTCGGCGACGGCCTGCGTCCCGGCTCCATCGCGGACGCCAATGACGAGGCCCAGTTCGCCGAGCTGCGCACCCTGGGCGAGCTCACCAAGATCGCGAAATCCTATGGCGTGCAGGTGATGATCGAGGGCCCCGGCCACGTGCCGATGCACAAGATCGTGGAGAACGTGCGGCTGGAGGAGGAGCTCTGCGAGGAGGCTCCGTTCTACACCCTCGGCCCGCTGGCCACCGATATCGCGCCCGCCTACGACCACATCACCTCGGCGATCGGCGCGGCCATCATCGCCCAGGCCGGCACCGCGATGCTCTGCTACGTGACGCCCAAGGAGCACCTGGGCCTGCCCAACCGCGACGACGTGAAGGTCGGCGTGATCACCTACAAGATCGCCGCCCACTCCGCCGACCTGGCCAAGCAGCACCCGCGCGCCCAGGACCGCGACAACGAACTGTCCAAGGCGCGCTTCGAGTTCCGCTGGACCGACCAGTTCAACCTCGCGCTGGACCCCGACACCGCGCGCGAGTACCACGACGAGACCATGCCCGCGGAGCCCGCCAAGACCGCCCACTTCTGCTCCATGTGCGGTCCGAAGTTCTGCTCCATGCGCATCTCGCAGGACGTGCGTGACTACGCCGAGAAGCACGGCCTCACCGACGTGTCCGCCATCGAGGCGGGCATGGCCGAGAAGTCCGTCGAATTCGCCGACGCGGGCAACAAGGTGTACCTGCCCATCGTCTGACGGCACCGAATCCTGTTCGGGGCGGGCGGCTTTCGAGCCACCCGCCCCGAGCTGTTTCAGGCCCGGTTCGAAATCTGCTGTACGGCCCAGCTATTGCCGTCCGGGTCGTCGAAGAACACGAAACCGACGTTGTCCAGGGCATCGCCCCCGGAGTTCGGGTTCTCGCCCAGCACCTGAACGTCGGTGACATCGACTCCACGCTCGACCAGTTCGGCGTGGGCGGCCTTGATATCCGGCACGACCAGTTGCAGACCCTTCAGATAGCCGGGTTCCATCTTCGGGACCACCCCCTCCCCGATGACGATCGAGCAGGCGGAGCCCGGCGGAGTGAGTTGGACGATGCGCATGCCATTGCCAGGGCGCACATCGTGGTCGACGTGGAAGCCGAGCTTGTCGCTGTAGAAGTCCTTGGCGCGGTCGACGTCGGAGACGGGGACGACGACCACTTCGAGTGTCCAGTTCATGACAAATCCTTCCGATCGGGGCGTTCCTCTGGAAGTCGGAGCCGAGACACCGGATTCATCATTGTTCAGTCCACGGGAACCAGCGTGTTTTCCGAGCGTCGTCCGGCGAGGTAATCGTCGATATTGCCGAGGGTGGTGTCGATGATCTGGCCGACCGCGGTGGCGGTGAAATACGCCTGATGCGAGGTGACCAGGACGTTCGGGATGGTCATCAGGCGGGCCAGGGTGTCGTCGGCGATGCCGGTGACCGAGCGGTCGAAGAAGAACAGGCCCGTCTCCTCCTCGTAGACATCCAGTCCGACACCGCCCAGCTTGCCGGTGCGCAGCGTTTCGAGCAGAGCATTGGCGTCGACCAGCCCGCCCCGGCTGCTGTTGATCAGCAGCGCACCGGGTTTCATGCGATCGAGGGCCTTCGCGTCGATGAGGTGACGGGTGGCGCTCAACAGCGGCACATGCAGTGACACGATGTCGGACTCGCCGAGCAGCGTCTCGAGTTCCGTATAGGTCATCCCCAATTCGTCACGGCAGCAAGGATTCTCCGCCACATCCCAGCCCAGCAGGCGGGTGCCGAAGCCGTGCGCGATGCGGGCGAAGCATTCGCCGATCTTCCCGGTGCCGATCACCCCGATGGTCATGCCGTGAATATCCCGGCCCATCAATCCGTCCAAGCGGAAATCGAATTCACGGGTCCGGTTCGCGGCCCGGATGATGCGCCGGTTCACCGCCATGGCCAGCGTCCAGGCGAATTCGGCCACCGCGTACGGCGAGTAGTACGACACCCGGGCGACGGTGAGCCCGAGTTCTGCCGCGACCTCGAGATCGATATTGTTGAAACCCGTTGAGCGCTGGGCGATCATGCGAGTGCCGCCGGCGGCGAGCGTGCGCAGCACCTCGGCGTCCAGTTGGGCGTTGACGCTGGTGCTGACCACCTCGTATCCCGCTGCCAGCGGGGCCGTGTTCCGGTTCAGAAACTCCTCGAGCATCCGGATGCCGTACCGCCCGTCGAGGGCCGCACGCAGCATGGGCTTCTCATCGGCCTGCACGCCGTAGGCGAGGATTTCCATGCGTCCACGCTATCGCCGCCGCTCACCCGATCCGGGGAGGCATTGCCGTCATTGGCCGCGGCGCTGCCAGCGGTGGGCGAATTCGCCGGGCTCGGGGGGTGGGCCCGGGAGGTCGCCGGGGGTGGCGAGGCCGTCGATGAGCAGGGCCAATACTCGGCGGCGGAGTTGTGCTGTGCGTTCAGGATCGGGCAGGGCGATGGCGGCACAGGATTCGAGGATCAGGCCGAGGTCGGCGACGGTGACGCCGGGACGCAGTCGGCCGGATTCCCGGGCCCGGCGCAGGAGTTCCGCATTGAGTTCGGCCGAGCGGCGGACGTCGGGGACGATCGACTCGTCGGGGGTGAAGGTGCCGGCCAGATGCGTGGTCAACGAGTGCACGTCGGCGTCCACTATCCGCTGCAGGAACTCGACCAGCGCGCTCCAGTCGTCGGAATTCTCCAGGGCCGCTTCGGCTTCCGTGTTGTAGCGGCGCAGGCCGTCGTAGCAGAGGGTGCGCAGTAGTTCCTCTTTGCTCGGGTAGCGGCGGTAGAGCGCGCTGATGCCGACACCCGCGCGTTCCGCGACGGCCGAGATCGGGGCCTTGGGTTCGGCCAGGAAGACGTCGCGCGCGGCGGCCAGGATGAGTTCGTCATTGCGGGCGGCCTGGGCCTTGCGGCCCGGGAGGGCGCGCTGAGCTGCGGGTTCGACTGTCTTCGCCATGGATCCGAGAATACCACTTGAACGGAATGATCCGTTCCGTTATGGTTGAAACAGAACGAAACATTCCGTTCCACTGAGGAGAGAATGATGAACGCCCAGACCGCCGCCTCCGCCATCCGCCCCTTCCGCATCGACGTCCCCCAGGCCCAGCTCGACGATCTGAACGAGCGGCTGCGCAAGGCGCTGTTCCCCAATGAGCTGCCGGGCGTGGGCGACTCCTACGGCGTCACCGTCGACCGGGTGCGCGGGCTCGCGCAGTACTGGCTGGCGGAATTCGATTGGCGGGCCCTGGAATCCGAGCTCAACGCCTACCCGCAGTTCACCACCGAGATCGACGGCGAGGACATCCACTTCCTGCATGTCCGCTCACCCCGAGCCGATGCCGTCCCGGCCGTGCTGATCCACGGCTGGCCCGGGTCGATCCTCGAGTACCTGGATGTCATCGAACCGCTGACCAACCCCGAAGACGCCGCGGCCCCGGCTTTCCACCTGGTCATCCCCTCGCTGCCGGGCTTCGGTTTCTCCGGCCCGACCCGCAGCACCGGCTGGGGCACCCGCCGGACCGCCCGCGCCTTCGTGGACCTCATGGTCCGGCTCGGCTACCAGCGTTTCGCCGCGATCGGCAATGACGCGGGCTCGATGGTCGCACCGGAGATGGCCCGCATCGCCCCCGATCGGCTGCTGGGAATGCATGTGACGCAGCTGTTCTCGTTCCCCTCCGGCGATCCGGCCGAGATGGCGGAGCTGTCCCAGGAGGACATGGCGGCGCTGGGGCATCTGCAGTGGTTCATGGACAACAAGTTCAGCTTCAACACCCTGCACAGCCAGCAGCCGCAAACCCTGGCCTTCGCGATCTCGGATTCACCGATCGGCCTGCTGGGCTGGAACTCCCAGCTCATGGGCGAGAGCCTCGACGCCGAATTCATCATCGGCAATGTGGCGATCTACTGGCTGACCGGCACGGCCGCCTCCTCGATCCGCTTCTACTGGGAGGACGCCCACGACACCGAGCGCACGCCGGGTCCGACCACCGTGCCGACCGGGCTGGCCATGTTCAAGGGCGACTTCCAGTCCATGCGTCGCTTCGCCGACCGCGATCACAAGAACATCGTGAGCTGGCATGCCTACGACGTGAATTCGTCCCGCTCCACCAGCCCGAACGATGCGGCCGGGCACTACGCCGCGCACGAGGCCACCGATGTCCTGGTCGCCGATATTCGTGAGTTCTTCGCTCCCCTGAGCTGATCTCGCATGTTCGCGAGACGCGTGGCGATGTTTCCCGGCAGCTTCCGTTGATGTACTGGAATCACCTTCCCGACAACGAATTTCACGAGGTGAGAGCCATGAAGGTAGCCATTTTCGGAGCCACCGGGACCGTCGGTCGCCACGTCGTCGCACGCGCCCTCGCGTCCGGGCATCAGGTCACCGTGCTGACCCGCGATCCCGCGCACATCAGTACCCCGCACGAGCGGTTGCGCGTCGAGGTCGGCGACGTCCTGGACCCGGCCGCCGTGGAGCGCACGGTCATCGGCCAGGACGCGGTGATCGTCACCCTGGGCGCGGGCCGCAAGGGCGTGGTCCGCGCCGAGGGCACCCGCCGCATCATCGAGGCCATGGATCGGACCGGGGTCAAGCGCCTGATCTGCCAGTCCTCCCTGGGTGTCGGCGACAGCCGCGGCAACCTGAACTTCGTCTGGAAGTACGTCATGTTCGGCATGCTGCTGCGCCAGGCGTACGCCGACCACGTGGTGCAGGAACAGTACGTGGTGGCCAGCGACCTGGACTGGACGATCGTGCGGCCCAGCGCCTTCACCGACGGCCCCGCCACCGGCAATTTCCGCCGCGGCTTCTCCGCCACGGAAACCGGCCTGACCCTGAAGATCTCGCGCGCCGATATCGCGAACTTCCTGGTGGAACAGCTTTCCGACGACACCTATCTGCGTCGCACACCCGGCATCTCGAACTGATCCGCGGTCCTACACGGCCCCGGCCGACATGTCAGCTCGACATCAGGCCGGTGTCAGCCGAACTCGCGAAAGTACTCACATCACAGCGATCCCGGCCCCCAAGGGCCGGGACACGAACAAGGAGTACCGCGATGAACGCCACCACCCGCAGCAACGACACCACCTGGACCGGCATGGTGCAGGTCGAGGACACCGCTTTGGCCGTCACCGACACCGGCGGCAACGGCACCCCGGTCCTGTACCTCAACGGTTCCTACGCCACCCGTAAGAACTGGAAGAAGGTCATCGCCGACCTCGGCCCCGGCTTCCGCCACATCACCTTCGACGAGCGGGCCCGCGGCAAGTCGCAGACCTCCGCCGACTACTCCTTCGAAGCCTGCGTCCGCGATATCGACGCCGTCCTCGCCGCCCGCGGCGTACGGCGCGCCATCCTGGTCGGCTGGTCCTACGGTGCACTGGTCGCCGTGCACTGGGCCGACCGCAACCCCGAGCGGGTCATCGGCGTGGTCTCCGCCGACGGCGCGATGCCCTTCGGCCTCACCAGCCAGGAAGACCTGGACCGCATCCGCGCCATGTTCCAGAAGATGGGCCCGATGATGCCGATCCTGCGGCCGCTGCACCTGGCCGCGCGGATGAGCGCGGATCAGCACGCCGAGGTCAATATCGAACTCAATCTGCTCTGCGCCGCCCTCGCCCCGGTGCTGGAGCGGCTCACCGTCCCGGTCCGCTACGTGGTCGCCAATGGCGCCAACCTCGGTGCGACCGAGGCGGAAATGGCGGCGGTGCGGGACTCGCTGACCCCGTGCCTCGCGGTCAACCCGAACCTGACCATCAACGCCCAGGTCGGCAGCAACCACTCCAAGATCCTGTCCAAGGACTTCCACGCGGTCGCGGAGGCCGTCCGTGCCACCGTCGGCTAGAAGCCGAAATCTCTGCCAGCTCGATGGATTCATCGTCCCAGCGACGTTCGATGGCCGCCCGCTCCAGCGCGGGCAAGGCCGGATCCCAGCCGGATCTGCGCCAGAAGGCTTCTCGGTGGTCATCGCTGAGGGGGTGCGGCGTGCTCATGCGCGATCCCTGAATTGTGGTGGGCGTCACATGAATTCTATCGAGGGAGTGAGATCGTTTGGGACGGACCGGAAGACCGATGTACGACCGAGCGCCCGCACTCCAAGGAGTGCGGGCGCTCGGCGTCGGCGGTGGCAAGCCCGCCGGTTATCCGGTTTTCGGTGCGGTCAGGTCGTAGAGGGTGATGCCGTCCACTTCCTGAGAGTTGAAGTGCGCCTTCACCCAGGCGGTGATCTGCGAGCTTTCGCTGTTGGTGTTGCCGCCTCGCTCGCCGCCGCCCATCTGGCTGCCGGCGATGAAGTAGTGGATCCGGCCCACCTGCACGTACTCCTGGAACTGGGCCAGCGTCGGGGACGGGTCGCTGCCGTTGAAGCCGCCGACCGGCATGACCGGCAGCTGGGTCGCCAGCTGGAATCCGGCCGCCGAGTTGGAGCTCACGGTCGCCGCCACCCAGGTGTAGTCCGAGCCGTCGGCATCCAGCAGGGCGGTGACCCGATCGCTGGGCTTGCTCGCCATCATCATGTTGCCCGCCGCGCCGCCGCCGAATCCGCCGGGGCCACTGTCGTTCCCGGCATTTCCGCCGGGGCCGCCATTGCCGCGCTGACCACCGGCTCCGCCGTCGGCCTTGGCACCGTTCGGCGTGCCGTGGCCGCCGCCGCGCGGTCCGCCGTGGCCGCCCCAGCCACCCATCGTCATCGGACCCGCCGAGGGCATCGGTCCGGAGTGGGCCGTGGCGATGCCGTCGATCGCATAGGCGGTAGGCGCGGCCAGACCGACCAGCACCGCGGCCGCCGCGACAGCAAGACCGGCCTTGCGCGGCAGGCGGATCAGCAACAGCAAGGTGGCGATGATGCCGCCCGCCAGCACAACCCAGCGCAGCCACGGCACGAAAGAAGTACTGCGGGACAGGACTATCCACGCGGTCGCGGTGGTCGCTCCCAGCATGAGGGCGGCACTGAGCCGAACCCACAGCAGGTCACGATGCTGCCAAGCGAGGGCCGCACCGATGCCGACCAGCGCAGCCACCGCGGGTGCCAGCGCCACCGTGTAATACGGGTGGAAGATGCCCTTCATGAAGCTGAACACCAGCCCGGTGCCCAGCAGCCAGCCGCCGAACAGGATCAGCGTCGCACGCTGCGGATCGGTGCGGGTCACCTTGCCGCGCAGCACGAGTCCGACCACCAGCGCGATCAGTGCGGCCGGAATCAACCAGGCGATCTGACCGGCCTGGGCGGGCTCGAACAGCCTGCCGATACCGGGCGTACCCCACATGCCGCCACCGCCGGTCGGCATATCGCCGCCGCCGAAGCCGCCGACACTGCCGGTCTCGTCACCGTTGAGGCGACCCAGACCGTTGTAGCCGAGCGTCAGTTCGATGATCGAATTATGCTGCGAGCCACCGAAATATGGGCGGTCGGAGGCGGGCCACAGTTCGGCCACCAGCACCCACCAGCCCGCGCCCGCCACCATGCCCACGGCCGCACCGAACAGCTGGGCGATGCGCTTGCCGAGCTTCGGCGGCCCCGCGATCAGGTAGGTGAGGGCCAGGGCGGGCACCACCAGCAGCACCTGCAATTGCTTGGCCAGGAAGCCGAGTCCGATGAACGCACCGGTCAGCAGCAGCCAGCGCCAGCGGCCGTCGGCCAGCGCCCGGGTCATGGCCCAGGCCGCCGCGAGCATGAGCAGCACCAGCATGGCGTCGGGGTTGTTGTACCGGAACATCACGGCCGCAATGGGTGTCACGGCCAGCACCAGCCCGGCCAGCAGTCCGGCGCTTGCCCCGAAGTGGCGTCGCACGATCGCCCACAGCAGCGCCACCGACGCCACCCCGAGCAGGGCCTGCGGCAGCAGCATGCTCCAGCTGTGCAGTCCGAAGACGCGCACGGAGAGCTCCATGGGCCACAGCGACAGTGGCGTCTTGTCCACGGTGATCGAGTTGGCGGCGTCGGAGGAGCCGAAGAAGAAGGCCTTCCACGACACCGAACCCGCTTGCACGGCCGCGGCGTAGAAGGAGTTGGCCCAGCCGTTGGCGGACAGATTCCACAGGTAGGCGATGCCGGTGCCGACGAGCAGGGCGGCCAGGGCCAGGTATTCGCGCCGATCGGCGTGGGCCGCGGTCGGTGGCGCCGGGGGTGGAGCGGTGGGCCGTTCGGTCAGTGTCGCGGTCATCGTTCGCCTCCTCGGTCGTCTCGTCGCACGGGTATGTCGGTGTCGGTCATCCAGCAGGGCAGGTCGCCGTGGTCACAGCGGCCGGGGAAATCGACGTGCAGCAGCCGGAATCCGTCGTCGGTGAGCGCGCGGGGCGCGGGAACGATCGTGGTCACCCGACCACCTGGGGCGTGGGATGCTTCCCGGCATTGCGGAACACCCAGCGCAGACCCACGAATCGGAGCAGCGTCGCGACCAGGTTGGCGATCACCAGCACCAGTAGCTCGAGATGGACGGCCGCGTCGGGCGCCCAGTGATGCAGCGTGTAGAGCGAACCACTCGTCAGCGCGAGGCCGACGCCGAAGATGATCAGACCCTGGAAGTGGTGTGCCACCGCCTGATTGCCGCCGCGGACCCCGAAGGTGAAGGCGCGGTTGGCGGCGGTATTGCCGATCGCGGTGACCAGCAGCGCCAGGAAGTTGGCGGCCTGCGCGCCCATGACGCCCTGCAGCACCACATAGAGCAGCAGGTAGGCGAGGGTGGAGGTGACGCCGACGATGCCGAAGCGGACCAGCTGCCCGACCATGCCCAGCGGCACGCCCTCCACCAGCGGCTCCCGACCGATGGCCGCGCGCAGCTCGTTGATGGGCAGGCGGCCGGTGGTCAGCGCGCGGCCGACCCGCCACACGCCCTGCAGGTCCTTGCGGGCGGTGTCGACGATGTCCACCCGGGAGTCCGGGTCGTCGATCCAGTCCACCGGCACCTCGTGGATGCGCAGTCCGATGCGTTCGGCCAGCACCAGCAGTTCGGTGTCGAAGAACCATTCGCCGTCCTCGACCAGCGGCAGCACCAGCTTGGCGACATCGCCGCGCATGGCCTTGAAGCCGCACTGCGCGTCGGAGAACTTGGCCTGCAGCGAGGCGCGCAGGATGAGGTTGTAGCAGCGGGAGATGATTTCGCGCTTGGGCCCGCGCACCACCCGCGAGGAGGAGGCCAGCCGGGTGCCGATGGCGACGTCGGAGTGTCCGGACACCAGCGGGGCGACCAGCGGCAGCAGCGCGTTCAGGTCGGTGGACAGGTCCACGTCCATGTAGGCGACGATCTCGGCGTCGGAGGACTGCCAGACTTCGCGCAGCGCGCGACCGCGGCCCTTGCGGTCCAGGTGCACCACGCGCACGCCGTCGAGCTGGTCGGCCAGGTGCCGGGCCACCTCGAGGGTGCTGTCGGTGGAGGCGTTGTCGGCGATCGTGATTCGCGCCGTGAACGGGAAGTTCAGGGTGAGGAACGCGTGCAGTCTGCGCACGCACGGTCCCAGATCGACCTCTTCGTTGTACACCGGAACGACCACATCCACGACGGGCGCGGTCACTGCTTCTGCGGGTTCCGCCGCCCGCACGGCGGTCTGAGTGTCGCTCATAGTGACCAATCTCGATCACCGAACTCACATCAGTCTGCGGTCTGCCTGGGAGCTTCCTGGGAGCCTGTGATAGTGGCTAGACCGGGCCGAGATGCAGCCGCCACAACGGGGAGACCGGTCCGTGTCCTTTGCCCAGGTCGTAGGACGCTTCCAGGCTGCGGAAGGTCCACTCCTTGGCGAAGGCCACCGCGTCCGGCACCGAATACCCGTGGGCCAGTGCGCAGCACATGGAGGCGGCCAGGGTGTCGCCGCCGCCGTGATCGTTGCCGGTGGCCAGCCGGCGCGCCGGGAGTTCGTGGAACACGTCGCCGTCGAACAGCAGGTCGGTGGACTGTTCGGAGGTGCGCAGGTGACCGCCCTTGACGATGGCCCAGCGGGCCCCGAGCGCGATCAGCGCCTCGGCGGCACGGCGGGCGGACGGGTCGTCGACCACGTCGATGCCGGTGAGCAGCCGGACCTCGTCCAGATTGGGGGTGACCACGGTGGCCAGCGGAATCAGGGTGTGCCGCATGGCGTCCAGGGCCTCGGCGTGCAGCAGCGCGTCGCCGTGCATGGAGGCGGCGACCGGGTCCACCACCAGTGGGATGTCGCCGTCACGGCCGATGCCGACCTCGCGGCAGACGCCCGCCACGGCCTCGATGATGGCGGTCGACGCCAGCATGCCGGTCTTGGCCGCGCCGATTCCGATGTCGCCCACCACGGTTCGCACCTGGTCGGCCACGATCTGCGGCGGAATCTCGTGGAACCCGCTCACCCCGAGGGTGTTCTGCACGGTCACCGCGGCCACCGCCACGCACGCGTGCACGCCGCACAGCGCCATGGTGCGGGAGTCGGCCTGGATGCCCGCGCCGCCGCCGGAGTCGGTGCCCGCGATGGTGAGGGCGCGAACCGGGGTGGTGCCGTTCGGGGACAGGGGTAGGAGTTCCACGTCACAGACCCTAGTGGGCTCGGATCGTGCCCGATCGCCGACCCTAATTGAAAACGGTTATCATTAGTGGCATGACTTCAGCCCCACTCCCCGTCACCGTGCTGTCCGGCTTCCTGGGCGCGGGCAAGACCACCCTGCTCAACCACATCCTCGCCAATCGGGAGGGCCGCCGGGTCGCGGTCATCGTCAACGACATGAGCGAGGTGAACATCGACGCGGCGCTCGTCGCCGGCCAGGGACACCTGGACCGGACCGAGGAGAAGCTGGTCGAGCTGACCAACGGCTGCATCTGCTGCACGCTGCGCGAGGACCTCATCGAATCGGTGGGCGCGCTCGCGCGGGAGGGCCGCTTCGATCAACTGGTCATCGAATCCACCGGCATCTCCGAACCCATGCCCGTGGCCGCCACCTTCGAGTGGGAGTTCGAGGACGGCTTCCGGCTCGGCGAACTCGCCCGCCTCGACACCATGGTGACCGTCGTCGACTGCTCCACCTTCCTCAGCGAAGTGGTGAAGGGCCAGGCACTCGCCGAACGGAATCTGCAAGCGGGAGAAGGCGATGCGCGCACCATCGCCGACCTGCTCATCGATCAGGTGGAATTCGCGAATGTGCTGGTACTCAACAAGACCGACCTGGTCAGCGCGAATGCGCTCGGGACAGTCGAGGCCACGATCCGCCGCCTGAATCCCGCCGCGCGCATCGTGCACGCCGCCCACGGCGTGGTCGACCTCGCCGAAATCCTCGACACCGGCCGCTACAACCCCGACCTGGCAGCCCAATTCGACGGCTGGGACGAAGAACTCGCAGGCGGCCACACCCCCGAAACCGAGGAATACGGCATCAGCAGCCTCACCTTCACCGCCGACCGCCCCTTCCACCCGGAACGCCTGGACGCCGCCCTCGCCCAACTCCAGAGACTCTTGCGCAGCAAGGGCTTCTTCTGGCTGGCCAGCCGCCCGAACCTGGCCGCCATCTGGTCCCAGGCGGGCCCGAACCTGACCTTCGAGGCCGGGGCCTACTGGGAATCGCTCGATATGACGCCGGGTCAGGAAATCGTCTTCATCGGCATCAAACTCGACCGCCCCCACGTCCGCGACCTACTGAACTCCGCACTGCTCACCGACGCCGAACTCGCTGCGGGCCAACGAGAATGGCTCACCTACCCCGACCCTTTCCCATCCTGGGGACCGAGTCACAGCCACGCCTGACCGACAACGGTAGGCCCCCGGCACTCTGCCGGGGGCCTATCTGGTCAGGCTAGGAGGAGCCCGCCGAACCGGTGGACAAGAAGCTGGGCGGCTGGCAGTTGGTCACCAGGTAGTACCCCTCGGTCAGATTGACCTTCGTCGCGCTCGTGATGGTGTACCAGTTGCCGAGATTGACTCCGCCGGGCGCGGTTTCGACCGCATACGAGCAGCTCTTGTCCGTCGAGTAGGGCTGCAGCGTCCGCTGTCCCGACGGCACCGAACCCACACCCTGGTTCGTGGAGCTGATCAGGTATTCCTGAGCCGAATCCGCCTGGGCGGTACCGATTCCGGCGACGGCGATCGCCGCGAACGCCGCGACGGCAATGGAGGTCTTCAAGTGTTTGTTCTCCCCTTCAAGATTGTTAGAACACCTCATTATCTGCGCGCCCATCGGCAGTGTTAATCACCGCTCCGGCGAATCTTTCAGGGCGGCAAGAGATCCGGTGAGCGCCCCCAGACAGGCACGGCGGACCTGGGCGCGGGTGAGGACCTCGTGTTCGAGCCATTCCAGGCAGAGGGTGTGGACGAACATCAGCCACGAGGTGACCACCGCGGACATGGCGTCGCGGGCGGGGCCGGTGAGGCCGGTGGCCGCGAGGACTATGTCGTGCATGGCGGCGTGGTCGCCGAAGACGATGGCCTGAACTACCGGATCGCCGGCGAGGGCGCGGTTGGCGGCCAGCACGGTGTTGCGGTTCGCGGCGAAATAGTCCAGGTGGGTGTCGAGTCCGGCCGCGATCTGATCGGGCAGCGGGAGCGCCGGATCGATGTGGACCTGATCCTGGAGGGTTTCGGCGGCGCGTTGGTAGATCGCGGCGAAGAGGGCGCTCTTTTTGGGGAAGTGGCGGTAGAGCAGGGTGCGGGAGATGCCTGCGAGTTCGGCGACTTGGTCCATTTGGACCTGCTCATAGGGCAACTCGGCGAAGAGTCGTGCGCCGACGTCGAGGAGTTCGGCGCGGCGCTGATCGGGGGCGAGGCGTCGGCGCGGAGGCATCTCCCCACACTAGTTGACGCGTGTGCACTAGCAGGATTACGCTCCGAAGCAGCTTAGTTGACACGCGTACACTAATGTACGTTTCGCGGAGGAGGACGGCCGTGAAGTCCGTATTGCGTTGGTATCTCATTGTTTTCGGCGTTGCCGACGTCCTGATCGCGTTGGCGCACATCTTCATCGGACCGAGCACGATCATCGGGGCGAACACACCCAATGCCACCTTGGACGGCGATGTCCGCTTCTCGATGGTGCTGTTCCTCGCCTATGGCATCGCATGCATATGGGCCGCAAGGGATTTGGACGGCAATGCCACGCTCATCCACCTGCTCATGCTGGTGTTCTTCCTGGGCGGCGTGGTGCGGCTGCTGACCGTGGCCTACGTCGGCTGGCCGCATTGGTTCTACATCGCCATGATCGGCGTGGAACTCGTTACGCCGCCGGTCTATTCGATACTGCTGCGACGGGTCAGCGCGGCACCGGGAGAGCGGCGTGCAGGGTCGCTGCCCACTGCTGGACGATTTCCTTCCGGCGCAGCGAATCATCCGTGAGGACGTCGGCCAGACCCAGCCCGCGGGCCAGGTCCAGGGTGGCCTGGACCAGGTGGTGGGTGACCGGGTCGGAGTCGTCGACGCCCAGGGCTTCGATGGCCATGCGGTGGGAGATGCGGCCGAAGCGGGCTTCCAGCGGGAGGATTCGTTCGCGCAGGGCCGGGTCGGCGGCGGCGTGGGTCCAGACTTGCAGGGCCGCTTTGAACAGCGGGCTGGTGTAGGACTCGACCAGGCCCGCGACCACGGCTTCGGTGCGGGCCGCGCCCTGCGCCACCTCGGTGACGGCCTGGGCGTCGGCCTTGACCTGATCCATCCGGGTTTCGAACATGTACTCGAGCGCGGCGGTGATCAGGTCTTCGCGGGTCGGGAAGTGGTGCTGGGCGGCACCACGGGACACCCCGGCGCGTTCGGCGACCACGGCGACCGTCGCCGCCGCCCAGCCCGTCTGGGCCAAGCAGTCGATGGTCGCCTCCAGCAGCCGCTGCCGGGTGGCCCGGCTGCGGTCCTGCTTGGGTTCGTGGGGTGTCGCCATGGGTGCCTATTCTGCCGAGTTGCCTATTCCGCCCAACTCGCCGGGCGGCGCTGCATGAACGCGGTGATGCCCTCGATCACTTCGGGGGTGCCGAAGAAGCTCGCGGAACGCTTGGCCAACTCCTCGGACTTGCTGTCGAAGGTGACCAGCAGATCCGCGTTGACCAGCTGCTTGGCCTCGGCCAGTCCCTGTGGCGAACCCTTGCGGAGTTCCCCGCACAACCGGGCCACCTCGGCGACCGGATCGTCGACGGCCACCGTGATCAGCCCGATGCGTTCGGCCTCGGCGGCGTCGAAGGTCTCGCCGGTCTGGAAGTACCGGGCCGCGGAACGGCCGGTCATCCGGGGCAGCAGGGTGAGCGAGATCATGAAGGGAGCCAGCCCGATTCGCACCTCGGTCAGCGCGAAGCTGCTGCCCCGCCCGGCGACCACGAGATCGCAGGCGGCGATGATGCCCATGCCACCCGCCCGCACATTCCCGTCCACCTGCGCCAGCACCGGTTTCGGCATGGCGAGGATGTCGCGCAGCACCGAGATCATCCAGCGGGTGCGGATATCGGCGGCGGCCGCCGGGTCGGCGTCCACCGCTTCCTTGAGATCGGCTCCGGCACAGAAGGTATTGCCGGTGTGCGCGAGCACCACGCCGCGGACGGCGTCGTCGGCCGCCGCCCGCTGCAGACCTTCCAACAGCTCGGTCACCAGCCGCGACGACAGTGCGTTGCGGTTGTGCGGGGAATCCAGTGTGAGCGTGGCGAATCCGTCCGCCACCTCATACCGGACGAACGGCCCGTCGTGCGCCTCGCTCATCAGTAGGACCTCGGCAGGCCCAGCGAATGCTGGGAGACGAAGTTGAGGATCATCTCGCGGCTGACCGGAGCGACGCGGCCGATGCGGGCGGCGGCCAGCATGCCCGCCAGGCCGACATCGGAGGTGAGGCCGGAGCCGCCGTGCGTCTGGATGGCCTGGTCGAGCGCCTTGATACTGGCCTCGGCCGCAGCGTATTTCGCCATATTGGCGGCCTCGGCGGCACCGAAGTCGTCACCGGAGTCGTAGAGGAACGCGGCCTTCTGCATCATCAGCTTGGCGAGTTCCAGCTCGATCTTCACCTGGGCCAGCGGATGCGAGATGCCCTGGTGCGAGCCGATCGGCGCGCCCTTCCACACCGCGCGCTCCTTGGCGTAGGCCACGGCCGCGTCGATGGCGTAGCGGCCCATGCCGACCGCCATGGCCGCTCCCATGATGCGCTCCGGGTTGAGGCCGGCGAACAGCTGTGCGATGGCCGCGTCCTCCTGGCCGACCAGCGCGGTGGACGGCAGCCGGACGTCGTCGAGGAACAGCGTGAACTGGTTGTCCGGCTCGATGATGTCCATCTCCTGCTTCGTCTTCACGAAGCCGGGGGCGTCGGTGGGGACGATGAACAGGGCGGGCTGCAGATTGCCGGTCTTGGCGTTCTCGCTGCGGGCCACGATGAGCACGGCCTCGGCCTGGTCCACGCCGGAGATGAAGATCTTGCGGCCGTTGAGGATCCAGTCGTCGCCGTCGCGGCGGGCGGTGGTGGTGATCTTGTGCGAGTTGGAGCCCGCGTCCGGCTCGGTGATGCCGAAGACCATCTTGCCGCTGCCGTCGGCCAGCTTGGTCAGCCAGTGCTGCTTCTGCGCGTCGGTGCCGTACTTGGTGATGATGGTGCCGCAGATGGCGGGCGAGACGACCATGAGCAGCAGGCCGCAGCCGCGCGCCGACAGTTCCTCCTGCACCAGCGCGAGCTCGTAGATGCCTGCGCCACCGCCGCCGTACTCCTCGGGCAGGTTCACACCCAGGAAGCCGAGCTTGCCCGCCTCGTCCCACAGCTCGTCGAAGGGCTCGTTGCGGCGCGCCTTCGGTCCCGCGTAGTCGCGGTGGTTGTACTTGGCGGCCAGCTTGGCCACCGCGGCCCGCAGCTGCTTCTGCTCGTCGGTCTCGATGAAACTCATGGACTACTCCTGCTCTTCGCTGTGGGCCGCTTCGTCTTCGGGATGCACGATGGCAAGAACCGTGCCGACTTCGACCTGTTGGCCGGCGGATACGTTCAATTCGGTGAGGATGCCCGCGGCGGGGGCGGCGATGGTGTGCTCCATTTTCATGGCCTCCAGCCACAGGATCGGCTGACCCTTCTCGACCCGGTCGCCGGCCGCGGCACCGAGCCGGATCACCGCGCCGGGCATGGGCGCGAGCAGGGAACCCTCCGCCACCTGATCGGCCGGATCCTCGAAGCGCGGCAGGCGGCGCACGGCCACCGGGCCGAGCGGGGAGTCGACCGCAACCAGGTCGCCGTAGCGGGCGACGGCGAAGCGGCGGCGCACCGGGCCGCGCTCCCCCGCCACCAGCAGGGTGACGGAATCCGGTGTGGCCTCGACCAATTCGATGCCGTCGCGGCCCTCGACCTCGAGGCCCGCGCGGGTGATCCGGTAACGCACCTCGTGCTTGCCGGTCAGCCGGGATTCGTAGGACTTGGACTGCGGCTGCGACGGCAGATTGCGCCAGCCGCCGGGCAGACCCGCGCCGACGCGCGCCTTCGTCCGATTGACGGCGGCGTCCGACAGGGCGGCGGCGATGATGGACAGCTGCTCGTCGGCCTCGGAAGCCAGTGGGGCCGAGAGCTTTTCCAGATCGTGCGTGGCGAAGAACGCGGTATCGGTGTCGCCCGCCAGGAATGCCGGGTGCCGCAGCACCCGCACCAGCAGGTCGCGGTTGGTGACCAGACCATGAATCTCGGCGCGCTGCAGGGCACTTGCCAGCAGATGTGCCGCCTCGTCGCGAGTCTCGGCGAAGGAGATGACCTTCGACAGCATCGGGTCGTAGTGCACGCCGACGACGGAACCGTCCACGATGCCGCTGTCCAGGCGCACGCCCGGCTCGGTCAGGACCG
Source organism: Nocardia sp. NPDC059240 (assembly GCF_042753865.1). Lineage (NCBI taxonomy): Bacteria > Bacillati > Actinomycetota > Actinomycetes > Mycobacteriales > Nocardiaceae > Nocardia > Nocardia sp. NPDC059240. Next base: position 68,501 of record NZ_JBHZAC010000005.1, read on the forward strand.
TGAATTCGCCCAGCGTGCCGGGAATCTCGATCCTGTGCACGGTGCCGGACTGCGGCTGCCAGTCGTGCGCGGGATCCTCGGCGTACAGGCGCACCTCGATGGAGTGCCCACGCATCTCCGGCTGCCGCGCGGGCAGCGGGCGACCGGCGGCCACCTGCAGCTGCAACCGCACCAGATCCAGCCCGGTGACCTGCTCAGTGACCGGATGTTCCACCTGCAGACGGGTATTCATCTCCAGGAAGAAGAAGTCGCCCTTCTCGTCGGCCAGGAATTCGACGGTGCCCGCACCCTCGTAGCCGATGGCCTCCGAGGCCAGCCGGGCCGCCTCGAACAGCCGCGCCCGCATCCCGTCGATCTTCTCGACCAGCGGGGACGGGGCTTCCTCCACGACCTTCTGGTGGCGACGCTGGATCGAGCACTCGCGCTCGCCGACCGCCCACACCTTGCCGTGGGTGTCGGCCATGACCTGCACCTCGATGTGGCGGCCGGTCTCGAGGTAGCGCTCGCAGAACACCGTCGGATCGCCGAAGGCGGAGGCCGCCTCGCGCTGCGCGGCCTCGATCTGTGCTGTCAGCTCGGACAATTCACGCACGACGCGCATGCCGCGCCCGCCGCCACCGGCGGACGCCTTGATCAGCACCGGCAGCATGTCGGCGGTGACCTCGGCGGGATCCAGCTGCTTCAGGACGGGCACACCGGCGGCGTCCATCATCTTCTTGGACTCGACCTTGGAGCCCATCTGCTCGATGGCCGCGACCGGCGGGCCGATCCAGGTCAGCCCGGCCGCCAGCACGGCCTTCGCGAATTCGGCGTTCTCGGAGAGGAATCCGTAGCCGGGGTGGATCGCGTCGGCACCGGCGGCCAGCGCGGCCTCGATGATCAGCTCGGAGCGCAGGTAGGTCTCGCCGGGAGTGTTGCCCGGCAGGCGAATTGCGGCATCCGCCTCGGCGACATGCGGAGCGTCGGCGTCGGCGTCCGAATAGACCGCCGTGGTCGCGATACCCATCCGGCGGCAGGTCGCGAAGACCCGGCGCGCGATCTCGCCACGGTTGGCGACCAGAACGTTCGTAATCTCCATTGCTGGCCTCACATCCGGAAGACGCCGAAGCCCTCGGCGCCCTTGATCGGGGCATTGTGAATGGCGGACAAGGCCATTCCCAGCACCGTGCGGGTGTCGCGGGGGTCGATGACGCCGTCGTCGTAGAGGCGGCCCGACATGAACATGGGCAGCGATTCGGCCTCGATCTGCGCCTCGATCATGGCGCGCAGACCGGCGTCCTGCTCCTCGTTGAACGGGATGCCGCGCGCCTCGTTGGCGGCCCGGCCCACGATGGAGATGACGCCCGCCAGCTGCGCACCGCCCATGACGGCGGATTTGGCGCTCGGCCAGGCGAAGACGAAACGCGGATCGTAGGCGCGACCGCACATGCCGTAGTGGCCCGCGCCGTAGGACGCACCCATCAGCAGCGAAATGTGCGGCACCTTCGAATTCGAGACCGCGTTGATCATCATCGCGCCGTGCTTGATGATGCCCTTCTGCTCGTACTCCTTGCCGACCATGTAGCCGGTAGTGTTGTGCAGGAACAGCAGTGGCGTGTTCTTCTGATTCGCCAGCTGGATGAACTGGGCCGCCTTCTGCGCCTCCTCGGAGAACAGCACGCCGCGCGCGTTGGCGAGAATGCCGACCGGGTAGCCGTGCAGTTCGGCCCAGCCGGTGACCAGGCTGGAACCGTAGAGCGGCTTGAACTCGTCGAAATCGGAGCCGTCCACTACGCGGGCGATGACCTCGCGCGGGTCGAACGGGATCTTGAGGTCACCCGGCACGATGCCGAGCAGCTCCTCCTGGTCGTAGAGCGGTTCGATGATCTCCTCGATCGGCCGCGCGACCGGACCCTGCTTCTGCCAGTTCAGACGCCGGATGATGCTGCGGCCCAACCGGATCGCGTCCTGCTCGTCCACGGCCAGGTAATCGGCCAGACCCGAGACGCGGGCATGCATTTCCGCACCGCCGAGCGATTCGTCGTCGGACTCCTCACCCGTGGCCATCTTCACCAGCGGCGGCCCGCCCAGGAACACCTTGGAACGTTCCTTGATCATGACCGTGTAGTCGGACATGCCCGGGATGTACGCGCCACCGGCGGTCGAGTTGCCGAAAACCAGTGCGATGGTGGGGATTCCGGCCGCCGACAGCCGGGTCAGGTCCCGGAACATGCGCCCGCCCGGAACGAAGACCTCTTTCTGCGTCGGCAGATCCGCGCCGCCGGACTCCACCAGCCCGATCACCGGCAGCCGGTTCTCCAGCGCGATGTCGTTCATGCGCAGGTTCTTGCGCAGCGTCCACGGGTTCGAGGTGCCGCCGCGCACGGTCGGATCCGGCGCGACGATCATGCATTCGACGCCCTCGACAATGCCGATACCGGCGATCACGCTGCCGCCGACATGGAAGTCACTGCCCCAGGCGGCCAGCGGGGCCAGCTCCAGGAACGGCGAATCCTCGTCGATGAGCAGTTCGATGCGCTCGCGCGCGGTCAGCTTGCCGCGCTTGCGATGCCGCGCCATCTTGTCCGGGCCGCCGCCCGCGATGTTCTTGGCGTACTCGGCATCCACCTCGGCCAGCTTGGTGGTCATGGCCTCGGCGGCGGACTGATAGTCCGCCGAATTCGCGTCGACGGATGTGCGCAGAATGCTCAAGACTGGAACCCCAATCGCTTGGCCGCAAGGCTGGTCAGAATCTCATTGGTGCCGCCGCCGATACCGAGAATGCGCACATCCCGGTAGTGCCGTTCGACCTCGGCCTCCCGCATGTAGCCGAGCCCGCCGAAGAGCTGCACCGCTTGGTGCGCAACCCATTCCGCGGTCTCCACGGCCGTGTTCTTGGCGAAGCACACCTCGGCGATGAGATCGGTCTCGCCGCGTGCGGCCCGCTCGGCCAGGTGATGGGTGTAGACCCGTGCGACATCGATGCGACGCGCCATCTCCGAGAGCGTGTTCTGTACGGCCTGCCGGCTGATCAGCGGGCGGCCGAAGGTCTCGCGATCACGCGTCCACCGCAGTGTCAGGTCCAGGCAGCGCTGGGCGTGCGCGTATCCCTGCACGGCCAGCCCCACCCGCTCGCTCACGAAAGCATTGGCGATTTGGGCGAAGCCGCTGTTCTCCGGGCCGACCAGGTTCGAAACCGGCACCCGCACATCCACATACGACAGCTCGGCAGTGTCGGAGCACAGCCAGCCCATCTTCTCCAGCTTCCGGCTGACCGTGAACCCGGGCGTGCCCTTCTCCACCACCAGCAGCGAAACCCCGGCCGCGCCAGGTCCACCCGTGCGCACCGCGGTCACCACGAAGTCGGCCCGCACACCGGAGGTGATGAAGGTCTTGGACCCGTTCACGATGAACTCGTCACCGTCACGCACCGCGGTGGTCCGCAGATGCCCGACATCCGACCCGCCACCCGGCTCGGTAATCGCCAGCGACCCGATCTTCTCCCCCGCCAGCGTCGGCTTCACCCACCGCTCGATGTGCTCGGCATTGCCCGAGGCAATGATGTGCGGCACCGCGATCCCACAGGTGAACAGCGACGCGAACAGCCCGCCCGACCCACCCGCGTAATGCATCTCCTCGGCCACGATGGCAGCGTCGATCCCGTCACCCCCGGAACCGCCCACAGCCTCGGGGAACTGGATGCCCAGCAGCCCCAGCGCCCCCGCCTTCTTGTGCAGGTCGCGCGGGAGCAATCCCTCGCGCTCCCAGTCGTCCAGGTAGGGCAGCACCTCCCGCTCCGCGAATCCGCGCACGGTGGCACGCAATTCACGCCGCTCGGGCGTCTGCCAGGGGTCCACGTACTCGGCGCTCATACCGCCTCGTTCCCTTCCGCGAGGCCGAAACCCCGCCGGTCACCACTTCGCATACCGGGCGCGCAGCATCGCGGCCGGTGGGTATTTCCGTTGCGCCGCAACCCGGTCACGGCAGCAGCTCCACGGGGATGTCCAGGTGGCGGGCACGCAGCCATTCGCCCAGCCCCTTGGCCTGCGGATCGAAGCGGGCCTGATAGGCGACGCCCTCCCCGAGCAAGCCTTCGACGATGAAGTTGAGCGAACGCAGGTTCGGCAGTACGTGCCGGGTGACCGGCATGTTCGCCGTCTCCGGCAGCAGCCGCCGCAGTTCGTCGACGGTGAGCGTGTGCACCAGCCAGCGCCACTGGTCCTCGGTGCGCACCCAGACACCGATGTTGGCATTGCCGCCCTTGTCGCCGGAGCGTGCGAGCGCGATCGTGCCGAGCGGCACCCGCTTGCTCTCCGCGACCGGAAGCGGTTGCGGCAGGGCCGGTTCGGCGACCACGTCGAGTTCGAGGGTCTCCCCCGCCGGGGCGATCGCCACCTCGGAGCCGTCCGGCAGGACCGCCGTATGGGGAATCTCCTTGGAGTCCACATAGCCCGGCGTGAACACGCCGTAGGGGCCGCCGTTGCCGGGCGGGGAGGTCAGCGAGAAGCCGGGGAAGCTGGCGAGCGCCAATTCGACTGCGACGCTGGAGAAGTTGCGGCCCACCTTGTTCGGGTCCGGGTCGCGGACCACGCAGCGCAGCAGGGCGCTGGCCTGTTCCTCGGTGTCGGCGTCGGGGCGGTCCAGGCGGGCCAGGGTCCATTCCAGCCCGGCTGGGCGGACGGTCATCCAGGATTCCAGCTGTCGTTGCGCCAGTTCGGCTTTGGCCTCGATGTCCAGGCCGGTGAGGATGAACTCCATCTCGTTGCGGAAGCCGCCGATGGTGTTGGTGGAGACCTTGGTCTGCGGCGGCGGGGCCTCTCCGGTGACGCCGCTGATCAGCACCCGGTCCGGGCCGTCCTGGCTCACCTGGATGCTGTCGAGGCGCGTGGTTACATCCGGCCCGGCGTAGCGCGCGCTCTGGATCTCGTACATGAGCTGGGCTTTCACCGTGTCCACGGTGACCGCGCCGCCGGTGCCTTCATGCTTGGTGATGACACTGCTGCCGTCGCGCCGCACCTCGGCGATCGGGAAGCCCGGCCGTCCCAGATCGGCGATCTCGGTGAAGAAGGCGAAGTTGCCGCCGGTGGCCTGAGTACTGCACTCGATGACGTGGCCCGCCACCACCGCGCCCGCCAGCGCGTCGTAATCGGTTCGGCCCCAGCCGAAGTGGGCGGCCGCGGGACCGACCACCACCGAGGCGTCCGTGACGCGCCCGGTCACCACGATGTCCGCGCCCGCGGTCAAGCATTCGGCGATACCCCACGCACCGAGGTAGGCGTTCGCGGTCAGCGGTGTGCCCAGCCCCAATTCACCGGCCCGCGCCAGCAGGTCGTCACCGGTCACATACGCGACCTTCGGTGCCAGACCGAGCTTCTCGGCCACCTCCCGCACCCGCTGTGCCAGCCCGGCCGGGTTCAGCCCGCCCGCATTGGTGACGATCTTGACGCCCTTGTCCAGCGCCAGTCCGAGACTGTCCTCCAGCTGCCGCACAAAGGTTTTGGCGTAGCCGAGGTTCGCGTCCTTCATGCGATCGCGTCCCAGGATCAGCATGGTGAGCTCGGCCAGATAGTCGCCGGTGAGCACGTCGAGCTGCCCACCCTCGAGCATCTCCCGCATGGCGCTCGCGCGATCGCCGTAGAACCCGGAACAGTTGCCTATCCGGATGAGGTCCGGAGTATCGGCGAGCTGACTCATGGAAGGGCCTCCCTGTGCACCGCTGCAGTCGTGTACAGGGTCACATCGAGGTCCGAAAAAAGCAAGCCCGCGTGCTTGTTATTTATCAGATTGCCAGGTCGCGACCGGTGCGCGGCGTGGCGGCAACCGTCAGGCAGACTGATCGCGTGTCCACAGACGTCACCGCCATCGTCCTGCTCGCCCTCGCCGGATTCCTGCTCGGCGGGGCGTACTCACTGTTCAAGAACTCGCGCCCCGTGGCCATCGCACTCGGCGTGTGCGGAGTGCTGGCCGCCGTGGGCGCGGTGCTTTATATGACTCATTGAGTCTCAGGGGCTTCCCCTGAAACCCCTTTCACACGACTACAGAACAGTTACTCAGCTTCGAGGCGGAAGATCCGAAGGTCTTCGGGCACCCCGCTCAGCGGCGCGGCGAAGAAGCTGCGGCGGTAAGGCTTTACGCCCAGGCCGAGTTCCTCGAGGGTTTCCGGACTCAGGGCGTCGAGGGTCGCGCCCGAGAGCATGGTGTTGCCGTTGCCGCCCGCTTCCATGACGCGTGCGGCGATATTGACGTCGATACCGAGCCAGTCGCCGCCGATTTCGCGGGGACTGCCGGTGTGCAGGCCCAGGCGCATCTGCGGGCGGTAGCCGTCCACCGATACCGCCGAGAGGTTCTCCTTGGCCGCCACCGCCGCCTTGACCGCCCGGTCGGCCGACGGGAACACGGCCATCACACCGTCGCCCATCCGCTTGACCACCTGGCCGCCACGATCATTGATGGGCGGCTCGATGGCCTTGGCCACCCGCCGCAGCAGATCCAGGGTCACCTCGTCGCCGGCCGACAGCGACCAACTGGAGAAGGCCACCAGATCGGTGAACATGATGGTGATCTCCTGGGTGCCGCGCCCCCGGCCGACCCGCTCCAGCATGGCCTGCCAGACCTGCAGCGCACCCAGGCCCAATTCCTTTGCCGCACTCGGCGAATCGCCCACCAGCTTGTCCGCGGCACGGGCCACGGCGCGCACGCCGCCCGGCCCGGATACCGAGAGCGGATCGCCGAAGGCCGGATCGCCGGGCAGATTCTCCCGCGCCTTGCGAATCGCGCCGATGATGTCGCCGCGTTGATTGGCGGCGTTCATGATGGCCGAGAGCTGGCCGGGGAAGCGGCCACGTCGCCGCTGCTGCCCCTCGGACTCGTCGACATCGTCGGAGAGTTCCGCGGGTATCAAGGGGATGACCACATCCGGGTCGATGCGGGGTTCCCGCGCCCGGTTGCCGTTCGTATCGCGCGAACGGTTGCGATCGGTTCCCAGTCCGTCGGTTCGGTTCGCGTCCGGGGCGCGTTCACCGCCGTCGGTGGGTCGTTCGCTCACGCCCAGAGCGTATCCCAGGGTTCCGTCGTGGGATGGATTAATAACTGCCACCTGACACCTCCCGATCGGTGCTGACGGCCACAACGTTGGACCCGCCGATGTTTGAGTGCTTTGGTTGCTGAGGCGATGCTACCGACCGTCCAGTTCGACGGCTAGGCGATTCCGGACAGAACCGAAACCTTTTACACATCGTTACCTCCCCCCTAAGACATCGGCCCGATACGGGATTCCGTATCGGGCCGATGTGCGCCGCGGGCCGGGCAGTGGCACGCGGCTCCCTGGGCAGGGTTTTTCTCTACACCAAGATCACGGTCTAGGCGTCGCGCTTGTTCACCACGAACAGCGCGGCCCCGAACACGATCAGGGAGAAGATCGCGAAGTAGATCAGGCCGCCCCACGGTCCCCAGTGCCAGTACGAGGACTTGGCGTCGACGGTTCCCAGGAACAGGCCCGCATTCTGGAAGGGCAGCAGCACCTGGATCTGGTGGCCGACCTTCCCGAACGCACCGACCATGGGCTCGATCACCACCGGCCACACGATCAGGATGGACAGGGCACCAGCCGACTGCCGCACCAGCGCGCCCACACCGACAGAGAGGAAAACCACCAGCAGGATGAAAATCGGCACAGCGTAGAAGACGCGCAGATCTCCGGAGCTCAGGCTCAGGTGACTACCCGCATCGTGGTTGGTGATCCCCTTGAAGATGAAGAATCCAAGGAAGGTCAGCACCGCACTCAGCAACGCCATAGCAACCCCAATGGCACCCGCTTTGGCGAGCAAGACCGAGGTCCGGTTCGGGGTCGCCAAGAAGGTTGTCTTGATGGTGCCGAAGCGGTACTCACTCGTCACCGCCAGCGCCGCCAGAATCATCACCATCAGATAGCCGAAACCCGGAACGAGCTGCGCGAGGCCGGTAATGCCCAGACCCGCCACCATGTTCTCCGCATACGGTGCGTCCGCCGGGGTCATCTTGCCCTGGGCCAGCTGATCCTGATAAGCGTTCCAGCTCACGTTCAACACCAGGCTGAACAGGGCCGCGACACCGAGCGCGAACACCACCAGCAGCACGGTGCACCAGACCGGGGACTTGGTCGAGGTGAGCTTGATTCTTTCCGCCGCGAGCACTCCCATCAGAGCGCACCTCCCATAACCTGTTCGAAGCCTTCGCCGTGGTACTGCACCGCGCCGCCGGTCATGCGCATGAACGCCTCCTCCAGCGAGGCGCGCTGCGGCGACAGCTCGTAGAGCGTGATGTCGTTGGCACCGGCCAGTTTTCCGACCGCGTCACTGGTGACACCGGCCACGACCAAGGCCGGGCCGTCGGCCTCCGCGCCGTCCTCGCGGACCGTCATACCGTTCGAGGTGAGCAGGCTGCGCAGCTGATCCAGCTGCGGACTGCGCACGCGTACAGACTGTTCCGACGCCTTCTCGATGAAATCCTTGGTGGTGGTGTCGGAGATGAGCCGACCCCGGCCGATCACGATGAGATGCTCTGCGGTCTGCGCCATTTCGGAGAGCAGGTGACTCGACACCAGTACGGTGCGGCCCTCCCCGGCCAGCCGCTGCATGAAGCGGCGGATCCACAGGATGCCCTCGGGGTCGAGGCCGTTGACCGGCTCGTCGAACAGCAGCACCTGCGGGTCGCCCAGCAGCGCCCCGGCCAGGCCGAGTCGCTGCGACATGCCGAGCGAGAAGCCGCCCGCGCTCTTGTTCGCCACCTCGGAGAGGCCGACCAGGCGCAGCACCTCCTCCACCCGGGCTGCCGGAATGTCATTGGAGGCGGCCATCCAGCGCAGATGCGAGCGCGCGGAACGGTTGGGATGCACCCACTTCGCGTCCAGCAGCGCGCCGACTTCCTCGAGCGGCCGCTTCAGCTCGTGGTACGGCTTGCCGTTGACCAACGCCGTCCCGGAGGTCGGCTGATCCAACCCCAGGATCATGCGCATGGTCGTGGACTTACCCGCGCCGTTCGGGCCCAGGAAGCCGGTCACCTGGCCGGGCGGGACCGTGAACGACAGGTCCGACACCGCGACGGTCTGCCCGTAGTGCTTGGTCAGGCCTCTCAGTTCGATCATGGCGACCAGTCTTCCCCATGTATCGAGCGCGCACTATCGCTAAATGGTCGCGCGTCGCTCATCCTCAGGGATGACTACGCCCGGACCCGACCCGGGGTTCAGAATCCGGGCCGGGATGCGTGGACGAATCAGAAGCCGGGCGAGGAAGCCTGGGCCCAGAAACGCTTCGGGATGCGACCGGCCTGGCGGGCGAGCCAGCCGCCCTCGACGGCGCGGGCCATGGCGGCGGCCATCAGGGCGGGTTGGCGGGCGCGGGTGACGGCGGTGGCCAAAAGGACTGCCGAACAGCCGAGTTCCATGGCGAGGGCGGCGTCGCTGGCGGTGCCGATGCCCGCGTCGAGGATGACGGGGACACCGGCGGCGGCCACGATCATCTCGATATTGTGCGGATTGCTGATGCCCAGGCCGGTGCCGATCGGCGAACCCAGCGGCATGACGGCGGCGCAACCGATGTCCTCGAGGCGCTTGGCCAGCACCGGGTCGTCGGTGGTGTAGGGCAGCACGGTGAAACCGTCGTCCACCAATTGCTCTGCGGCCGAGACCAATTCGATGGCGTCGGGCAGCAGGGTGCGCTCGTCGGCGATGACTTCCAGCTTCACCCAATCGGTTTCGAGGGCCTCGCGGGCCAGGCGCGCGGTCAGCACGGCCTCGGCCGCGCCGCGGCAACCAGCGGTATTGGGCAGCGGGGCGATCTCGAGGCGCTTGAGCAGATCCAGCACGCCGGTGCCGCCCGCGGCGTCCACCCGGCGCATGGCGACCGTGGTGAGCTCGGTGCCGGAGGCGAGCAGGGCCTCCTCGAGCACGGCCAGATTGTCGGCGCCGCCGGTGCCCATGATGAGGCGCGAACCGAACTCGCGGCCCGCGATGACCAGGGGCTCGATCGCGCTAGCCACCCTGCACCGCCGTCAGCACCTCGATCTCCCAGCCCCGGCCGACCGGCTCGTCCCAGCGGGACTTGGGGAAGACCGCGCCGTCGATGGCGAGTGCGACGCCCTGCGACGGCAGGTTGAGCCGGGTCAGCAGCTCGCGCACGGACAGTGGGTCGGGGAACACGTGGTCCTCACCGTTCACGGTGACGCCGACCGGAATTGCGGTCATCGAACTCCTCCTGGGTAAAGCGGTGCGGCAGTGAATGATTCGGGTGCGCCGGAGACGGCGACCGACGGGAAGCGCCGCGGATCGGCGGCCCGCGCCTCGGGCAGCGGCTCACCCTCGAGCAGGGCGAGCACGGCATCGGCGGTGACGGGGGTATCGAGAATGCCGTTGCGGCCGTGGCCCGCCGCCACGATGACCCGCTCGTCGAGGTAGCCGACCAGCGGCAGATTATCGGGGGAACCGGGGCGGAAACCCGCGGTGGCCTCGGCGAACTCGTACTCGCCGAGACCCGGGAACACGGATTCGGCGTCGGTGAGCAGGTCGCGCACGCCCGTCGCGGTGACGGCGGTGTCGAAGCCGACCTCGTATTGCGTTGCGCCCAAAACGATTCCGTCACCGCGCGGCACGATGTAGATGGGTCGGCCGTGCACGCGGGCGCGAATCACGCGGGTCGGCGGCTGCGGGGCGCTGGGCCGGCGGCGCAGGCGCAGGATCTCACCCTTGACCGGGCGGATCGGCAGGCTCGGCCACAGTTGCGCGGCGGCGGCGCCGGTGGCCAGCACGATTCGATCGTGCGGCAGGTCGGTGAGGGATTCGACGCGCTCGGCGCGGAACTCGACCCCGGCCGCGACGCAGGCCGCGCGCAGGGCGGTCACCAGGGCCCGATTGTCGACCGCGGGTTCGGCGACAGCGAGCAGTGCGGCACGGACGCCGCGACCGAGGCTCGGTTCCGCGGCGCGTACCCCGGCGCGATCCAGCAGCCGGAGCCGGGCGGAAGCGGCGTCGGCGGTTTGATCTGAATCACCTTCGCCAGATATATCTTTCGCGGCGAGTGCCGGAAGCTCGTGGGCGTTGACGAAATCGGCGATGGTGCGCAGGTCCGCGGCGTCGGCCGCGTCGAGGGCGACGGTCAATGTCTGGTCGGCGACGAAGACCTCGATGCCTGTGGATTCACGCAGGTCAGCGGCGAATTGTGGCCAGCGGGCCAGGGAGGCGGCACCGAACTCGAGGGCGGCGTCCTCACCGGGCCAGCCCTCCGAGAGGGGTGCGAGCATGCCGCCCGCTACCCAGGAGGAACCGGAGCCCACGGCCGGGTCGAAGAGGGTGACGGTAAAGCCCGCTCCGGCGGCCCGCCAGGCCGCCGACAGTCCGATCACACCGCCGCCGACGACGGCCAGAGTCCGCATGTGAATCCACCTAACTCGTCCCGGCACCTCCGGGACCTGCATATATACCCTTCGAAACAGAAAATTCACCGGGAGCGTCGCGCGGCTTCGCGCCGAGTGCGCTCCCTCGGGTCGTTTCGACTCAACCACCGTAGCGCGACTACCGTCGAGGCCGTGCAACCGTCCCACCCGAACCGACCGGTATCCCCTAGGGAGCGTCTCGCGACCGCACGGCTCTACCTGTGCACCGACGCGCGCCGCGACACCGGCGACCTGGCGCAGTTCGCCGAGGCCGCCCTGGCCGGCGGCGTCGACATCATCCAGCTGCGTGACAAGGGCTCGCGCGGGGAGCAGCAGTTCGGACCCCTGGAAGCCAAGGGCGAACTCGGCGCGCTGGCCGAACTGAAGGCCGTGGCCCGCCGCCACGGCGCCCTGGTCGCCTGCAACGACCGCGCCGATATCGCGCTCGCCGCGGGCGTGGACGTGCTGCATCTCGGCCAGAACGACCTGCCGCCCTGGTACGCCCGCAAGATCCTCGGACCCGACGTGGTGCTGGGCCGTTCCACCAACAATCGCGCGCAAGCCGGACTGGCAGCGGTCGACGAGCACATCGACTACTTCTGCACCGGCCCGGTCTACGCCACCCCGACCAAACCCGGCCGCACTCCGGCCGGTCTCGACCTGGTCCGCTCCACCGCCGACTCGCTCACCCGCCGCCCATGGTTCGCGATCGGCGGCATCGACGACGCCCGCCTCCCCGAGGTCGTCGCCGCGGGCGCGACCCGAATCGTCGTGGTGCGAGCCATCACCGACGCCTCGGACCCCACCGCCGCCGCGCGCGCGATCAAGCAGCGAATCCTGGAGAACGACCGCTGATCAGCCGACCGGGTCGAGGCGGATGGGGACACCGTTCAGGTTGGACATGCCCGCGAGCTGTTCGACATCGGCGATATCCGTCGACATCAGGTCGTTGACGTTTGCGCCGCCCGCGGCGTTCGCGAGTTGCCAGCCGCCGTGGTGGCCCCAGCCGTGCGGGATGGCCACCGCGCCCTCGACCATGTCCTCGGTGAGGCGGGCGGTGACTTCGATGCAGCCGTGGGCGGAGGTGACCTTGCAGCGGTCGCCGTCGGAGATGCCCGCTACCGCGGCGTCTTTGGGGTTGATGCGGGCGGCGTGTTCGCGGTCGCCGCGCATGAGCGGCTCGAGATTGTGCATCCACGAGTTGTGGGATTTGAGCTCGCGCAGACCGATCACGCGCAGGGGGTAGGTGGGGTCGGCGGGGCGCACGGTGAGCGTGGACAGCTCGAGAATGATCTCGTCGGGGTCGAGTCGGACGCGACCGCCCTTGTGCTGCAACACCTCTCGCAGTACGTCGGTGGTGATGCCGTCGGCCAGCACCACGCCGTGCGGGTGCCGCCGCAGCATGCGCAGGCTGATCCCGTTGCGGCGCAGGCCGAACCGGTCACCGTAGGGTCCGGTGCGCAAGGCCATGTCGACCAGCAGCGGTGGCGTGGGCCGGGCCGAGCCCAGGCCGGGGACGCGGCGGCGCAGCGTGCTCAGTAGCCGGCCGACCGGGCGCGCGGGGCCGACGGCGAAGGGCTGCACGCCGATTCGGGTGGCGATGGCGTCGATGATCTGCCATTCCTCGCGGGCCTCGCCGTAGGGTTCGAGCACCCGTTCGGTGTACTGGGTGTAGGGGATCGGGGAGAACGCGGTGAACGGGAGCGGGATGTCGTCGCGCTCCAGGAACGTGGTGGCGGGCAGCACGTAGTCGGCGGTGCGGTTGGTGTCGTTGACATAGAGGTCGATGGAGACGAACAGGTCGAGTTGTTCGAGGGCGGCAGCCAATTCGCGGCCGTTGGGCACCGAGGACACCGGATTGCCCGCCGAGGTGAACAGGGCGCGCAACTGCCCGGGGCCCGGGGTGGTGATCTCCTTGGCCATGATGGCGGCCGGGAAGGTGCCCAGCACGTCCGGGAAGCCGCCGATGCGGGAACGGTTCTTGTCGTAGGCGACGAAACCGATGCGGGCGTTCATTTTCGACACCGCCACCAGTTCCTTGCCGAACACCGAGCCGCCGGGCCGGTCCAGATTGCCGGTGACCAGGGCCAGGGCGTCGATGAGGAAGGCGACCAGGGTCGCGTGCCGACCCAGGCAGGTCCCGGTGCGGCCGTAGACGGCGGCCGATTCGGCGCGGGCCAGATCCCGGGCCAGCGCACGCACTCGATCGGGTTCGAGGCCGGTCACCGCCGCGGTCGACTCGGGTGTGAAACGTGCGACGGCAGCCCGCAATTCGCGCGCACCGGCGGCCTGGCGGCGCAGTGCCTGATCGTCCTGGAGGCCCTCCTCGAAGATGACCTGCAGCAGCGCGGCCAGCAGCCAGGCGTCGCCGTCGGGCCGCACCCCGACATGCTCGAACAGCTTGGCCGTCTCGGTGTTTCGCGGATCGACCACCACCACGCGCCCGCCGCGCTTGGTGATGGCGGTGAGCTTCTCGCGAATACGCGGCGCACTCAGCACACTGCCGTGCGAGACAAGCGGATTCGCGCCCAGCATGAGCAGGAAATCGGTGCGGTCCAGATCCGGCACCGGCACCGAAGTGGCCGAGCCGTAGAGCAGCTGGCTTGCCACGAAGCGGTTGTTCACGTCCTGCGAGCCCGCCGAATACACATGCTTGAGCCCGGCGGCCAGCTGGAAGCCGAGCATCCACAGGGTGTGTGAATAGGAGAACGAGGAGGGATTGCCGAAATACCAGCCGAGGCTTTCCATTCCGTGCTCGTCGATCAGCCCGCGCAGGCGTTCGCCGATCTCGTCGAGAGCGGTATCCCAGGAGACCCGTTCGAATTCGCCGGAGGGCGTGCGCCGCAAGGGATACAGCACCCGGTCCGGATCGTTCTGGAGTTCGGTGAACGCGATGCCTTTGGGGCAGGCATTGCCGCGGGAGAGCGGATGCTCCTTGTCCGCGCGCAACCGCACCAGGCGGCCGTCCTCCACGGTGGCGATCAGGCCGCACAGCGGCTCGCAGATTCGGCAGTAGGTGGGGACCTCGCGCGTGCTCACCTCATCAAGACAACACCTGATCGAGAGTGAGGAACAACACATTTCCGGCCAAATCGGTCTGTTCCGCGGCGGATTCGTCCGGGCCGGAATCGGATTCGGTTACGCCGGTTTCGGTTACGGCCGCGCGGATGCGGGCCGTGCGCCCCGCCCCGGCACCGTTGGCGTGCAGCCAGACGAAGCCGTCCTCGGCCAGATCGAGGGTGCGCGGCAACGCGGCCGCCACCGCACCGGTATCGGCGAGGCCGTCCAGGCTGATCCGGGTGGGCGTGGCGCGCAGCAGCGGCCAGGCCGCGGCGAAGCCCGGATGCAGCGGCCGATCCTCGACCTCGTCCTCGGGCACCCAGACCAGGTCCTGGCTCTCCTTGTTGCCGCGGGTGGCGAGCCGGTCGGGGGCGTCGGCGACGACCGTGGTGTAGGTCCAGCCGCTAGGTGCGGTCGCGGTCACGCGGGAGCCGCGCACCCGGATCGCCCCCGGCTTGATGCCCGCCTCTTCCTCTGCCTCCCGGACGGCGGCGTGCACGGTGGTCTCGTGGGAGTCGCGCGCGCCGCCGGGCAGCGCCCAGGTGCCGCCCTGATGGGTCCACGCGGCGCGGTGATGCAGCAGGACGGCGGAGCCGCCGCCGAGCAGCGGGGCGCGCAGCAACAGTCCGGCAGCACCGTAGCGACCCCACTGACGGGTGCCATCCGGACTTTTCGCCCAACCGTCGCCGTCACCACGCATAGTCACAATCCCATCGCTCACCGGCCATGCCATGCCCATGTCGCGTCCGGCGGGCACACCGCGGGCCTTCCCGCGTCACGGCAGCGGTACGTCCACAATAAGCTCATCCGAAAGCAACGAGTCGGTCGTTCGATTTCGGTCAGTGGGAGGTGAGGATGGCACGCACCGGGGAGTTGGGGCTCGACGAGCTGTCCCCACGCGCCGCCGCGGCGGCCTGGCGGGAACGCTTCGCGACCACCGAAATACGGTCCTTCGCGCAGTCCTCCCCCGCCAAATTGATCGCCGTCGGGCTGGTCCTGCTGGCACTGTGCGTCACCGCGGGCATCGTGACCGCCACCGCGGTGACCAACCGGCAACACGCGCTGGACGTCCTGCTGGGCGAGTCCGAACCGGACGCCTATTCGGCGCAGCGGCTCTACACCTCGCTCTCGGTGGCCGACGCGTCCGCGGGCACCGCCTTCATTTCCGGTGGGCTGGAACCGAAGCCGGTGCGCGACCGCTACAACCAGGCGGTCGGCGAGGCGGCCGCGGAACTGGTGACCCAGTCCAATCGCAGTGACGGGGACACCGATACCCAGCTACGCAGCGGCATCGCCACCGGGCTGCCGGTGTACACCGGGATCATCGAGGCCGCGCGCGCCAACAATCGCAGCGGCCAGCCGGTGGGCGCGGCCTATCTGAGCGAGGCGTCCAACCTCATGCAGGGGACGCTGCTGCCGCGGGCGCAGGAGTTGCAGGAGCATCGGTCCGCCGCCATCGCCGCCACTCAGCGCAGTCACGTGCGGCCGCCGTGGCCCGCCATCCTGCTGCCGCTGCTGGCGGTCGCGGTGCTGATCGCGGCGCAGCTGTTCCTGTTCCGGCGCTGGAACCGGGTGCTCAATCCGGGGCTGCTGCTGGCCACCGCGACCATGGTGGTGCTGTTGGGCTGGACGGTGGTGGCGGGCTTCATCTCCGCCGTGGACACCACCCATGCCCGGGACGCGGGCAGTGTGCCCACCACCGCGCTCACCCAGAGCCGCATCCTGGCCCAGCAGGCCCGCACCGCCGAAACCCTCAAGTTGGTGCGGCGCGATACCAGCGCCGACTACGACCTCGCCTACGACACGGCCATCGCCAAGCTGCGAAACATCCTGTCCGGCTACGGATCCGACAAGCCCGGCGCGAGCGACGTGCAGACCGCCACGGCCGCGCTGGACCGCTGGCGCGCCGCCCACCAGCGCATGAACGACGCCCTGTCCAAGGGCGACTTCATCGGTGCGGCCGCCGTGGCCACCGGCCCCGGCGCGAGCGAGGCCGCCGCCCAGACCAGCGCCCTCGACAACGCGCTCGCCGACGGCATCGCCGAAACCCGGAACACCTTGCGCGCCGACACCTCCCACGCCGCGCGCACCCTCGACCTGCTCGGACCCGGCGCACTGGTGCTCAGCACCGCCGCCGCCGTCCTGATCGCGGCCGGACTGTGGCCGCGGCTCCGGGAGTACCGATGATCACGCGAAGACCGATCCGATCCATTTCGCTGGCCGCCCTGGCAACGAGCGTGCTGTTCACCGCCGCCTGCGGCGACGAGAGTCCCCCGCCACCCGCGCCGTCCACCCGGGTGCCGAGCTATGTCGAGCCGCCGCTGCCGTCGGGAGCCGTTGTGGCACAGGCTCAGACCACTCCGCCGCCACCGGCCCCGGACTGCGGGGACCCGACGGCCGGACTACGGCCGAACGGGACCCGCAACGGGCCCGACATCGATGCCATCCGAGCCCGCGGGCGGCTGCTGGTCGGGCTGGATCCGGGCAGCAATCTGTTCAGCTTCCGGGATCCGACCACCGGCGCGCTGGCCGGGTTCGACGTGGAGATCGCGCGCGAGCTGGCGCGGGATCTGCTGGGCGATCCGGGCGCGGTGGAATACCGCATCCTCTCCTCCGCCGACCGGGAGAAGGCGCTGGTGGAGCACACCGTGGACGTGGTGGTGAAGACCATGACCATCAATTGCGAACGGCGGCAATCGGTCACCTTCTCCACCCCGTATCTCACGGCGCATCAGCGGGTGCTGACCGTGCGCAATTCCGGGATCGAGGGGCTCGCCGATCTGGCGGGCCGGCGGGTGTGCGTGGCCAGCGGCACCACTTCGCTGGACCTGATCCGCCGACAGCAACCCGCCGCGTCCATCCTCACCGTGCCCAGCTGGGCCGACTGCCTGGTGGTGTTGCAGCAGCGGCAGGTGGACGCGGTCAGCACCGACGACACCGTGCTGGCCGGGCTCGCCCAGCAAGATCCGGCGACCGAGGTGGTGGGGCCGAACCTGAGCACCGAGCAGTACGGCATCGGCATCTCCAAGGGGGCCGACGATCTGGTCCGGTTCGTGAACGGCACGCTGGAACGCATTCGCGCCGACGGCACCTGGAATCGGCTCTACCGGCGCTGGTTGTCCACCGAACTGGGCGACGCCGCCATTCCGCCGCCCCCGAGGTATCAGGACTGACGATGACCACACCGTCCGATCCGACCCCACCCGAACCCGCCGCCACGCAGGCCGTGCCGCGCCCCGAAGCGACGACCGGACCGCACTGGCCCGCACGGACCGAGGTCACGACGCGGGCCGAACCCTCCGGTGGCAGTGACGAATTCGAGCCCACCCAGGCGACACAGCGGCACGAAATCGTGCCGCAACCGCCGGAAGAACCCGCAGAGGCGATCGAACCGGTAGCGCCGCAGGGTGTTTCGTCCGGCGAACCGCGCACTCCCACCCGGCCGTCACAGCGGACCGCGCGCATGACCCGGCCGCGGCCGGTGGTGCGGCGGCTGGGGGCCGGTTTGGTGCCGATTCCCACGGTCGAACCGGTGGATCCGGAAGCGGCGGTGCTCGACGATCCGATGGTGGCCGAGGGCCGGCGATTCTGCTGGCGTTGCGGCAAACCGGTCGGACGGGCCACCCCGACCGCACCGTCCACGACCGCCGGCACCTGCGGGACCTGCGGCGCGCCTTACGATTTCCGGCCCTCACTGCATCCGGGCGAACGGGTGGCGGGGCAGTACGAGATCCAGGGCTGTATCGCGCACGGCGGGCTCGGCTGGATCTATCTGGCCATCGACCGCAATGTCAGCGACCGCTGGGTGGTGCTCAAGGGCCTGCTGCACGCCGGTGACGCCGAGGCCCAGGCGGTCGCGGTGGCCGAGCGGCAGTTCCTGGCCGAGGTCGCGCACCCGAGCATCGTGAAGATCCACAATTTCGTGGAGCACGCGAGCGCGGACGGCACGCCCATCGGGTTCATCGTGATGGAGTACGTGGGCGGGCATTCGCTGCGCGATCTGCTCGATCACTATGCGCCCGAACGGATGCCGGTGACGGTGGCCATCGCGTATCTGCTGGAGATCCTGCCGGCGCTGGACTATCTGCATTCGGTCGGGCTGGCCTACAACGATCTCAAGCCCGACAACATCATGATCACCACCGATCGGGTGGAGCTCATCGACATGGGCGCGGTCAGCCAGTTCGAGGCGTACGGAAACCTGTACGGCACCAGGGGATATCAGGCCCCGGAGATCGCGCACACCGGGCCGACGGTGGCCTCCGACATCTACACCGCCGGGCGCACCCTGGCCGTGCTCACGCTGCAACTGCCGATGGAACGCGGCGCGTACACCGACGGCATCCCCGACCCCAAGGACGAGCCGGTGCTGGCCCGGCACCAGTTCCTCTACCGGCTGCTGCTGCGCGCCACCCACCCGGATCCGGAGCGGCGCTTCGCCTCCGCGCGGCTGCTGGGCACCCAGCTCACCGGCGTGCTGCGCGAGATCCTGGCCGTCGAGACCGGGAATGAGCATCCGCAGCTGTCAACCCTGTTCAGCCCGCCGCGCACCAGTTTCGGCACCGGCGAACTGATCGCGCAGACCGACGGCATCATCGACGGTGTCGCGCGCGACACCCTGTTGCAGCCCGGCGACGTGGTGGCGGCACTGCCGGTGCCGACCATCGACTCCGGTGATCCGTCCGCGCCGCTGCTGGCCGGCGCGACGCACCCCGAGGCCCGGCACGCTCTCGACGAGTTGCGGCACGCCCGCCAGCGCGCCGCGGCCGAACCCGGCGGCGCGCCTGAGACCTTCGAGCTCGAGGTGACGCTGGCCGAGGCCCGTGCGCACCTGGATCTGAACGAGTCGGCCGCGGCCCGCATGCTGCTGGACCGGCTCGCCGACGAGCCGCAGCCTCCGGCCCCGGATTGGCGGATCGACTGGTATCTGGGCATGACCGAGCTGCTGGAACTGGAATACGAGCCGGCCTTCGCCCGCTTCAATTCCGTGCTGGAGGCGTTGCCCGGTGAGATCGCACCCAAGCTGGCGCTGGCCGCCACGGCGGAACTCATTCTGCAGCACTGGGATTCACCCGATCCCGAGGAATGGCGGGCCTACGCCGAGAACTACTACGCCACGGTATGGCGCACCGACCGGGGTGTGGTCAGCGCGGCCTTCGGGCTGGCGCGGCAACTGGCGGCGGCCGGGAACATCACCGCGGCCGTGCACGCGCTGGATCAGGTGCCGCCCGCCTCACGCCATTACGCCGAGGCCCGCATGACGGCCATTCTCATGCTGTTGACCTGCGCGCCCGCCGCGGACCTGGACGAGTCGACGCTGCAGGTGGCGGCGGCGCGGGTGCAGAATCTGCCGCCCGGGGAGGGGCGCGCGGCCCAGCTGCGGATCCTCACGCTGGGTATCGCGCTGGGCTGGGTGCAGGCCGGGAAGCGGCCGAAATCGCTGAGCTCCAAGCTGTTCGGATCGCCGTTCACCGAACGCGATCTGCGGCGCGGCATCGAGACCGGGCTGCGCGGGCTGGCCCGTTCGGCACCCGCGCGCACGCATCGCTACGCACTGGTCGACCTGGCCAACGCGGTGCGCGCCAAGTCTTGGTTCTAGGGAGACCGGAGGAGTCCCGTGTCGCCTGCGGTGATCTCGGGGGCAGCCTGAGAACGGCGGGATCGGCGAGGGAATTGACGATCCCTACCGCAGTTGTGCGTGGTGCGACACGGGTTCCGGTTGGTGGACCGGGGGAGGTTCCTAGGTCCGGGTTTCACAATGCCAATCGCATCGTGATGTTTTCGTGAAGGCCGTATACGAAAGGCGGTTCAGCCGACCAGTTCGGCCGAGGCGCGGGCGATGGCCAGCTCCTCGTTCGTCGGCACCACCAGCACGTCGATCGCGGAGTCGTCGGTCGAAATGCGGCGGGCCGAACGGTCTTTCGCGGTATTGCGGGCCGCGTCGATCTTGATGCCGTAGTTCTCGAGACCGGCCAGCGCGGCCGCGCGGACCTTGGCGTCGTTCTCGCCGACACCGGCGGTGAAGGTGATGGCGTCCACCTTGCCCAGGTCGATCAGGTAGGCGCCGATGTAGCGGCGGAGCCGGTGGATGTAGACATCGAACGCCAATGTGGCGGTGGGATGGCCGGTTTCGATGAGCTGGCCGAGTTCACGGAAATCGTTCACGCCGGAGATGCCCTTGATGCCGGAATGCCGGTTGAGCAGGGCGTCCACCTCGTCGACCCCCATGCCCGCGGTGCGGATCAGGTGGAAGATGATGCCCGGATCCAGATCCCCGGACCGGGTGCCCATGACCAGGCCCTCCAGCGGGGTCAGGCCCATGGTGGTGTCCACGGCCTTGCCCGCACGAACGGCCGAGGCCGACGCGCCGTTGCCGAGATGCAGCACGATCTGGTTCAGCTCGGAACGGTCCTTGCCGAGGAAGGCCGCGACCTGCGCGGAGACGTAATCGTGCGAGGTGCCGTGGAAGCCGTACTTGCGAATACCGTGCGCGGCAGCGGTTTCCGCGTCGATCGCGTAGGTCTTGGCCGCGTCCGGCAGCTCGTGGAAGAAGGCGGTGTCGAACACCGCGACCTGCGGCACCTCCGGCAGCAGCGCCCGCGCCGACTCGATACCGATGACATTCGGCGGATTGTGCAGCGGGGCCAGCGAAGACAGGTCGATGATCGCCTTGACCACGTCGTCGTCGATCAGCGTGGGCCGGTAGAAGACCTCGCCGCCGTGCACCACCCGGTGCCCGACCGCGCCCAGATCGGCGTGCGCGAGATCCTGGCCGGAGGCGGAGAACAGGTCGAACACCACGTGCAGACCGGCCGCGTGATCGGCGAGCGGGCCGCGGAACTCGAAAGTCTCACCGCCGCACTTGTGTTCGACGGTCACGACGTCGCTGTCGACGTCCTCGCCGATGCGTTGCACCACACCGGAGGCCGCCACCTCGGCCGACTCCGGATCCAGCAGCTGGTATTTGATGGACGAGGAACCGGAGTTGATCACCAGTACCTTCATTGCGCCTCCTGTTGGGCTTGAATGGCGGTGATGGCAACGGTGTTGACGATGTCCGCGACGAGAGCGCCGCGCGAGAGGTCGTTGACCGGCTTGCGCAGACCCTGCAGCACGGGCCCGATGGCCACGGCTCCGGCGCTGCGCTGCACCGCTTTATAGGTGTTGTTCCCGGTATTGAGGTCCGGGAAGATGAAGACCGTCGCCTGGCCGGCCACCTCGGAATTGGGCAGCTTGGTCTTGGCGACCGCCGGTTCGATGGCGGCGTCGTACTGAATCGGGCCCTCCACCAACAACTCCGGGGCACGTTCGTGCACCAGGTGGGTGGCGGCGCGGACCTTGTCCACATCCGCGCCGGAGCCGGATTCACCGGTCGAGTACGAAAGCATGGCGACCCGGGGGTCGATGCCGAACTGGGCGGCGGTGAGCGCGGACGACACCGCGATATCCGCCAGCTGCTCCTGGGTCGGATCCGGCACCACGGCGCAATCGCCGTACACCAGAACACGATCCGCGAGGCACATGAGGAAGACACTCGACACCGTGGACACGCCCGGCGTCGTCTTGATGATCTCGAACGAGGGCCGGATGGTGTGCGCGGTGGTGTGCGCGGCACCCGACACCATGCCGTCGGCGACCCCCATGTGCACCATCATGGTGCCGAAATACGAGATGTCGGCCATGAATTCGCGGGCGCGGTCCACCGTCATACCCTTGTGCGAGCGCAGCCGGGCGTATTCCTCGGCGAATTCGTCACGCAGCGGGCAGGTCTTGGGGTCGAGCACCTCGGCGGCGTCGATATCCACGCCGAGTTCGGCGGCACGACCGCGAATGGCGGCCTCCTCGCCGAGAATGGTCAGGTCGGCGATCTTGCGCTGCAGTACGCGGCCGGCGGCCCGCAGGATGCGGTCGTCGTCGCCCTCGGGCAGCACGATGCGCTTGCGGTCGTTGCGGGCGCGCTCGATGAGCTGGTACTCGAACATCTGCGGGGTGACGATGTTCGGGATCGGAACCTCGATCTGCCGCAGCAGTTCTCGCGGATCGACCCGCTCCTCCATCACCGCCAGCGCGGTGTCCACCTTGCGGATGCTGGAGAGCGAGACCCGGCCGCGGGTGAGTGCGGTGGCCTTGGCGGTCTCGAAGGTGCCGAGATCGGTGGACAGGATCGGCAGCTTGGGCTTGAGGCCCGCCATCAACCGGGCGATGGACGGCTCGGGCAGCATGCCGCCGTTCATGATGATGCCCGCCAGCGACGGGAAGCCTTCCGCCTCATGGGCGTTCACCAGGGCGAGCAGCACGTCGGAGCGGTCGCCGGGGGTGATCACGGCGACGCCGTCGGTGAGGCGTTCCAGAATGTGCTCGGCGGTCATGCCGCCGACGATCACGTCGAGGGCCTCGCGCTGCATGAGTTCCGGGTCGCCGCTGTAGAGTTCGCCGCCGATCGCGTCGCGCAGCTCCTCCATGGTCGGGGCCTGCAGCAGCGGCACCTCGGGCAGCGCCCAGGACGGTACGGCCGCAACCTTTTTCAGGACCTCGGCGTCGGCCTCGATCTGCTCGGGCTCGCAGCGGTTGGCGATGACGGCCACCAGCTTGGCGTGCTCGGCGTTCAGCTCGCCACGGCACAGCTCGACCAGTTGCCCCAATTCGTCGGAGGTGCGGCCGATTCCGCGCACCACCAGCAGCACGGGCGCGCCGAGGTTGACCGCGATGCGGGCGTTGTAGCGCAGTTCGGAGGGGCTGGCGACATCGGTGTAGTCGGAGCCGACGATGAGCACGGCATCGCACTGCTTGGCGACGGCGTGATAGCGCATCACGATCTCGCTGATCGCGGCGTCCGGATCCTCGTGCACCTGTTCGTAAGTGACGCCGACCGCCTGGTCGTAGTCGACATCGGACGTGGAGTGTTCGAGGAGGAGTTCGAGGATGTAGTCGCGTCCGTTCGCGGATCGGGTGATCGGCCGGAACACGCCCACGCGGGGGGTGGTCGCGGCGAGCGCTTGGAGGACACCGAGCGCCACCGTCGACTTGCCGGTGTCGCCCTCGGGGGACGCGATGTACACACTGGAAACCGGTGTGGCAGCCATGAGCGAAAGCCTACCGACCGTTATTGGCCGATTTCCGCGTCTACCCGGCAACACGTCAAGCGCGTTTGGTTATGCATATTCGCTATTGATTCGTCAAGACCCGTTCTACCGGCCGTTTCCCGCCGAGCTCATGCCTCGACCCGAGCGCGGGAGACTGCAATCACATGACATATGTCCCGCTCGAGGGCCGGTTTTCAGCGAACGGGCGGCACACGGGCAGCGGACTTCGCAAGGGCTGTCCGTCCCCGTGTGCCGCCCGTTCGGGTGTGATCTCCGACCCGTCAGAGGGCGCGCAGGCGCGGGGCCAGATCGCTCTTGAACAGGTCCAGGAAGCGGCGCTGGTCATGCCCCGGCGCGTGGAAGACCAGGTGGTTGAGGCCGGCGTCCAGGTACGGCTTGATCTGCTCGACGGCCTGGTCCGGATCGCTGGCCACGATCCAACGCTTGGCGATCTGCTCGATCGGCAGCGCGTCGGCCGCGGCCTCCATCTCGATCGGGTCGGTGATGGAGTGCTTCTGCTCGGCGGTCAGCGACAGCGGGGCCCAGAAGCGCGTGTTCTCCAGCGCCAGAACGGGATCGGTGTCGTAGGAGATCTTGATCTCGATCATCCGGTCGATATCGTCGACCGTGCGGCCGACCTTCGCCGCGCCCTCGGCGACCGCGGGCATCAGCTTCTCGGTGTAGAGGTCCATGCCCTTGCCCGAGGTGCAGATGAACCCGTCACCGGCGCGACCGGCGTAGCGGGCCACCAGCGGGCCACCAGCCGCGATGTAGACCGGGATGCCGTTCTTGGGCACGTCGTAGATGGAAGCGCCGACGGTCTTGTAGTACTGGCCTTCCCAGTCCACGCGCTCACCGGTCCACAGGGCCCGCATGAGATCCACGGATTCGCGCAGGCGCGCGAAACGTTCCTTGAACTCCGGCCATTCGCCGATGTAGCCGGTAGCGATCTCGTTGAGCGCCTCGCCCGAGCCCACGCCCAGCATGATCCGGTCCGGGTACAGGCAGCCCATGGTCGCGAAGGCCTGCGCGATGACCGCCGGGTTGTAGCGGAAGGTCGGGGTCAGCACCGAGGTGCCGAGCTGGATACGGCTGGTGCGCTCGCCCACCGCGGTCATCCAGGCCAGCGAGAACGGGGCGTGGCCGCCATTGTGCCGCCAGGGCTGGAAATGATCGGAGACGGTCGCGGAGTCGAGGCCGTGCGCCTCCGCCTCCACCGCGAGTTCCACCAGTTCGCGCGGGCCGAACTGTTCCGCGGACGCCTTGTAACCGAGCTTGAGGTCTTTCACCTGGGCACTCCTGTCGCCTTGCTGCGCTTGGGTTGTGCGGGCCAACCTCCCGCCGCCGCCCGCGACGTCGCGCGTCGCAAACGGACTTACCTCGCACCCTAGGTCCAGCGACGGGAGGCGGTGCGGCAGGGGTCACACCCAAGTCCTCGAACCCCGGGTCGGGGGACCGTATTCCTGGGATGAGACCGGTCGGGCAGTTAATCAGAGCAGGAATATATGAGCGTTCGGTCCGGGGATAGCGGAGAATGTGCACGTGACCAACTCGAGCGCAGAACCGATCCTCTCCTACCTGACCGACATGGACGGTGTCCTCGTACACGAGAATCACATGGTTCCCGGAGCCGACAAGTTCCTCGCCGAATTGCGCGACAACGACATTCCGTTCCTGGTCCTCACCAACAACTCGATCTACACCGCGCGCGACCTGCAGGCCCGGCTCAAGCACACCGGCCTCGAGATTCCGGTCGAGTCCATCTGGACCTCCGCGCTGGCGACCGCCACCTTCCTCAACGACCAGCGTCCCGGCGGCACCGCCTACGTGGTCGGCGAATCCGGCCTCACCACCGCGCTGCACGAAATCGGTTACATCCTCACCGATTCCGAACCGGACTACGTGGTGCTCGGCGAAACCCGCACCTACTCTTTCGAAGCCATCACCACCGCCATCCGGCTGGTCGCGGCGGGCGCGCGCTTCATCGCCACCAACCCGGACGCGACCGGACCCTCCCGCGAGGGCATCCTGCCCGCCACCGGCTCGGTCGCAGCCCTCATCACCCAGGCCACCGGCCGCAAGCCGTACTACGTCGGCAAGCCCAACCCGCTGATGATGCGGTCGGCGCTGCGCCGCATCGGCGCGCACTCGCTGTCCACCGTCATGATCGGCGACCGCATGGATACCGACGTCATCGCCGGTCTCGAGGCGGGCATGCGCACCATCCTGGTGACCACCGGCATCTCCACCCCGGCCCTGGTCGAGCAGTTCCCGTACCGCCCGACCACCATCCTGCCGTCGGTCGCGGCCCTGGTCGGCAAGACCAAGGACCCGTTCGCGCCGTAGTTCAGTCCGTCGTGTCGCCCTCGAGTGCGTCGAGGGCGGCCGACAGGGTCGTCAGCGCGTCCACGATCCGAGCCAATTTCTCCCGGCCCACCTGCGCGACAAGCCGTTTCGCGAAGGCCGCATGCTGCGGATCGATCTGCCGCACCGCGCCGTACCCCTCATCGGTGATCGCCACCAGCTTGGCGCGGCGATGCGCCGGATTCGGCCGATACTCGGCGAACCCCTTGTCCACCAGTAGATCCGCCACCCGTTGCACGCTCTGACGCGTGATGCCCATCTCGCGCGCGATACCCGCGACCGGCAGAGGCTCGCGGATCACCGCGCCCAGCACCTGCCACCAGGCCACGGTGATCCCGGCGGGCTTGGCCAATTCCTCGGCGACCGCAAGGAATTGGCCGTTCAACTTGAACGAGGTGACCGCCGCGGTGGCGAAGAGTTGCTGATCGGTGCGAGTCGGCTGCTCGTCGGCGCGAGTCACTGCGCGGCTGCCGCGCGCTGCTGTTCGTACTCGAACAGCTCGTAAAAGCCTGCCGGATCATTGTTTCCGTAGAGCTTGTACCAAGCCTCGAGCACGTGCGGCTCGAAGATGCCGAGCCGGGCGAAGATCGCGCGGGCGAAGTCGACGGGGCGGGTGCCGGTCGCGGTGATCAGATCACCGTCGGTCACCGCGGTCTCCGCTACGTAATGCTCGCCGCCCGAATATCCGCTCATGGACAGGTAACCCGGATCGTTGCTGGTGTGCGGACGCTCGTCGAACAGCCCTTCCTTGGCGAGTCCGAAGGTGGCCCCACAGATGGCGGCGACCGGGACGCCGGCGGTCAGGAATTCTCGCGCCTTGCCCGCGAAGATCGTGATCGGGCTGGCCGGATCGAATTCGGTCGCCAGTCCGGGCAGGATCAGCATCGCGCTGTCGGCGGGCTTCAGATCCGCGAGTGCGATATCGGGCACGATCCGCATGCCACCCATCGATGTGACCGGATCGGTGCTGATCCCAACGGTTTTCACCTGCCAGGTGCCGGGTTCCCGGTGCCAGAGTTCGCGATTGATGTGCGCGGTCGCATGCCCGACCTCCCAGTCCGAGAAGGTGTCGTAGACGGCCATGTGAACTGTTTTCATCATGACAGCATGCTGTCATATTTGACAGCATGCTGTCAATAACTTTGCCCCCGGAAACGACAAATGGCCGGAACCCGCTGGGTTCCGGCCATTTCGGTATTCGTCAGCTCAGGGCGTGGTCCAGGTCGCCCAGCAGGTCTTCGACATCTTCGAGGCCGATGGAGATGCGCACGACCCCGTCCGTGATGCCCACGGCCGCACGGCCTTCCGGACCCATCGCGCGATGCGTGGTGGTGGCCGGGTGGGTGATCAGGGTCTTGGCGTCACCGAGGTTGTTGGAGATATCGATGATGCGCAACCGGTTGAGCACCTCGAAAGCGCGCTTCTTGGCCTCGTTCTCGGGAGCCTTCAGCTCGAAGGTGATCACCGTGCCGCCGCCCGACATCTGCCGCTTGGCCAGCTCGTACTGCGGGTGCGAGGACAGGAAGGGGTACTTCACCCACGCCACGGCCGGGTGGTCCTCCAGGAACTGCGCGATCTTCAGCGCCGAATCCACCGACTGACGCAGCCGCAGCGGCATGGTCTCGAGGCCCTTGAGCAGCGTCCAGGCATTGAACGGGCTCAGCGCCGGACCGGTGTGGCGCATCAGGTTCTTGACCGGACCGTCGATGTAGTCCTGCGGTCCAAGGATCGCGCCGCCGAGCACCCGGCCCTGGCCGTCGATGTGCTTGGTGCCCGAGTAGACGGTGATGTCCGCGCCCAGATCGAAACCGCGCTGCAACAGCGGGGTGGCGAAAACGTTGTCCAGCACCACCTTCGCGCCCGCCGCGTGCGCGAGATCGGAGACCGCGCGCACATCGGTGAGGGTCTGCATCGGATTCGAAGGGGTCTCGAAGAAGACGGCCGTGGTCGGCACCGACAGCGCCTGCTCCCACTGGTCCAGATCCTCACCGTCGACGAAGACGGTCTCCACGCCCCAGCGCGGCAGGATCTCGTTGGCCACCACGAAGCAGGAGCCGAACAGGCTGCGCGCCGCGACCAGGCGGTCGCCGGCGGCCACCAGCGCGCCCAGCGCGGTGAACACCGCGGACATGCCCGAGGCGGTCGCGAAACAGGCTTCCGCGCCGTCGATCAGGCGCAGCCGCTCCTCGAACATGGCGACCGTCGGGTTGCCGTAGCGGGAGTAGACGAAGTGCTCGATATCGCCGGTGAAGGACGCTTCCGCGGCCTCGGCGCTCTCGTAGACGAAACCCGAATTGAGGAACAGCGCCTCGGAGGTCTCGTCGAAGCCGGAACGCCGGGTGCCGCCGCGCACGGCCTGCGTGGCCGGGCCGACGCCCTCGGGGAGCGGCTTTTCGAAGGAACCGCCGGTGATCATGACTGCCTCCACGGGAGTCCGTCGGCGCGCCAGCCGGTGCTGCCGCGATGACCCTGGCCGTCCAGTGCACCCTCGAACCCGTCGACCACATTGAAGGACGGGGAGATGCCGACGGTGGTGGCCGCGGTGGCCGCGCCGATGGAGCGCTGGCCCGAGCGGCAGATGAACAGCACCGGGGCGTCCGAATCCTGCGGGCGCGCCGCAAGAGCCTGCCGCAACTGGTCCACGAACCGCGCATTGGGCGCGCCGGTGGCGTCCACCCATTCGATCAGCGCGGTCGGCCGGCCGATGCCATTGGTGTCGGGCACCCCGACGAAACGCCACTCCGCTTCGGTGCGGACATCCACCAGCACCGCATCCGGATTGTCGCGCAACAACTCCCACGCCTGCTTCGGCGTGATGTCACCCGCGTAGTTCACCTGTACCTCCTGTGAATCCGCACTTGCCGCACCGCTGCTCGGTGCGTGGCCAGGTCGTCACCCGGAGCACCCCACCGCGGAGGAGGGTTGCCGATCAGCGAGCCGGGGCTTGACGCTGATACTCATGACCTGGGATGAGAGTGCCGAAAAACCGGCACTCGTGTCAAACGGTTCGCCGGACTTCGGACCTTGTCACGAACTGCAGACCAACCAGCGGGAATTCTCTTTGGTGAAGTGCCAGGTGGAGGTGGTCTGGGCGCCACCGGCGCTGAAACTGACCTGCGCCGTGGCCTTGTCGCCGTCGATGACGGGGTCCTTCAGCGCGTCGAAGCTGATCGGGCCGCCGGTCTCGACGGCAATCTTGAGCGGCGAGTTGTTCTCGTCGAATCCCTTGCAGGCCAAGCTCGGTTCGTACTTGCCGTTGTCGCTGCGGTACTTGATGAAGTTGCCCGCGGGTGCGGAAAGCCGATCGGTATCTGTGACATTCTTCTCAACCGGCGAGACCAGGGTGGCGATCACGATGCCCAGGATCACGAACGCGATGAGACCGGCCGCGACCAGGAATGGCCACATGCTCCGCGTCTCGTTCTGATCGAACTGGACCGGATCCTCGACTGTCTCCTCCGCGTCGCTCATGGGTAGATCATGCCTGGTCGGTGCGAGGGACCTCGAATGCCATCGCATAGAATCAGCAGAATTTCCCGCCCGAGGCGCGGGAATAGCAGGACAACGCAGCAACGCTGCAGCGTCGGGGGCCGATGATGGCACCTGAAGTCCGGGCGTCAACTTAGCCTAAGCTAAGAACGACGGCTAAGTTTTGACGGCAAGTTGGTTTCGACCCAAAGGGTGCGCGGAAAAATGACCGAACAGAGTGCAGCGACCCGCCCGCTACGCATTGCGATCGTGGGCGCAGGACCGGCCGGTATCTATGCCGCCGATGCCTTGATGAAGTCCGACGCACCCACCGGGTTCGACGGGGTCAGCATCGACCTCTACGAGCGCATGCCCGCGCCCTTCGGTCTCATCCGCTACGGCGTCGCCCCCGATCACCCGCGCATCAAGGGCATCATCACCGCGCTGCACAAGGTCCTCGACAAGGACCAGGTCCGTCTGCTCGGCAATATCGACTACGGCGTCGACATCACCCTCGAGGACCTGCGGCAGTTCTACGACGCGGTCATCTTCTCCACCGGCGCCAATGCCGACCGCGCCCTGGAGGTTCCGGGCATCGACCTCGACGGCTCCTTCGGCGCCGCGGACTTCGTGTCCTGGTACGACGGACACCCGGACGTGCCGCGCACCTGGCCGCTGGACGCGCAGAAGGTCGCCGTGCTCGGCGTCGGCAACGTCGCCCTGGACGTGGCGCGCGTGCTGGCCAAGACCGGTGACGAACTGCTGCCGACCGAGATCCCGCCGAACGTCTACGAGGGCCTGCTGGCCAACCAGGCGCTGGAAGTGCACGTCTTCGGTCGCCGCGGTCCCGCCCAGGCCAAGTTCACCCCCCTGGAACTGCGCGAACTCGACCACTCGCCGACCATCGAGGTCATCGTCGATCCTGAGGACATCGACTACGACGAGGGCTCCGAAGCCGCGCGCCGCCACTCCAAGCAGGTCGACATGATCTGCAATACGTTGGAGCAGTGGGCCATTCGCGATGTCGGCAACCGCCCGCACAAGCTGTTCCTGCACTTCTTCGAGAACCCCTCGGAGATCCTCGGCGCGGACGGCAAGGTTGTGGGCCTGCGCACCGAGCGCACCCAGCTCGACGGCACCGGAAACTGCAAGGGCACCGGCGAATTCAAGGACTGGGACATCCAGGCCGTGTATCGCGCGGTCGGCTACCTGTCGCAGAACATCCCGGCCCTGCCCTTCGACGACCAGGCCGGCACCGTCCCCAACGAGGCCGGCCGCGTGCTGGTCGACGAGGACGCGGACGGCGCTGATCGCTACGCGCCCGCAACCTATGTGACCGGCTGGATCAAGCGCGGCCCGGTCGGCCTCATCGGCCACACCAAGGGCGACGCCAACGAGACCATCGCCTGCCTGCTCGACGACGCCGCCAACTTCGTCCCGGCCCCGCGCCCCGAGCGCGACGCGGTCACCGACTTCCTCGAGGCCAAGGGCATCCCGTTCACCACCTGGGCCGGCTGGTACCGCCTCGACGCACACGAGCGCGCCCTCGGCGAGCCGCAGGGCCGCGAGCGCGTCAAGGTCGTCGAGCGCGACGAGATGCTCGCCGCCTCCGAGCCCGACAAGATTTCCTGACCCGTCAGGATTTTCGGATCAGCGCTGGACAGGACGCCCTGACCAGCGCCAATCCGCTTGCCGGACAAGGTTGTCCACACATGTCACCGTTCTGAGGCATGCTGATCAAGTGTTCGATGCCCATCTCCACATCTTCGATCCGCGGTTCCCGCTGGTCGAGAACGAGGGCTACCTGCCCGACCCGTACACCATCGCCGACTATCGCAAGCGCATGTCCCGCTTCGATATCGACGGTGGTGCCGTGGTCAGCGGATCCTTCCAGGGCACCGATCAGAGCTATCTACTCGAGGCCCTCGACGCTCTCGGCGAGGGCTGGGTGGGCGTCACCATGCTGCCCGTCGACGCCTCCGACCAGCAGATCATCGATCTGAACCGGGCCGGGGTCCGGGCCATCCGGTTCAACCTCAAGCGCGCGGGCGGCGACATCGTCGGACTCACCATGCTGGCCTTGCGAGCCTATGAACTGGCCGGATGGCATGTGGAGCTCTACATCGACGGGTCCATGCTGGGCTCGCTGGAACCGGTCATCACCAAACTGCCCAAGCTGTCCATCGATCATCTCGGCATGTCCGACGACTGCCTGCCGTACCTGCTCAACCTGGTCGACCGGGGGGCGAAGGTGAAGGCGTCCGGCTTCGGGCGGGTGTCGATGAATGTGGGCTCCGCACTGCGCAAGATCCACACGGTGAATCCGGACGCGCTGATGTTCGGGACCGATCTGCCGGGGACCCGCGCCGACCGGGCGTTCCGCGACACCGACATCTCCGTGATCGCCGACGCGGTGGGTTCCGACCTGCACAAGGTGCTGGAAGACAATGCCCGCGCCTTCTACGGGCTGCCCGCCAAGGAACGCACCCTCGACGACCCGGAGACCGTGCGCATGGCGGCGGGTGAACTGCCGACCCTGCGGTTGCCGCGCTCGGCGCTGCCGAAGCTGCCTCCCCCGGACACGCTCCCGCTGCCGATCATCGACAACTGAGTGATCCCGCCCACCCTGCCGGCACCCAGCCGCCTCGCGTTATTGTCGTAGCGTCAACACCGGTTCGTGGACCGGTGCACAGGATTCGACGATGAACCGAGGTAGGGCGTGAGCACTCCATCCACCGCCAAGCAGGGCCCGCTCGCGGGCGTCCGGGTTGTTGAACTGGCCGGCATCGGCCCCGGTCCGCACGCGGCACTGCTGCTCGCCGACCTCGGCGCGGACGTGGTGCGGGTGCAGCGGCCCGGCGGCTTCCCCGGCTTCATGGAGCGCCCGCAGTGGCGTGGCCGCACCATCGTCGAGGCCAATCTCAAGGATCCGGCCGATATCGAGAAGGTGCTCGGGCTCATAGAGAAGGCCGACGTGCTCATCGAGGGCTTCCGGCCCGGCGTCACCGAGCGCATGGGACTGGGCCCGGACACTGCCCTGGAACGCAATCCGCGCCTGGTCTACGGCCGCATGACCGGCTGGGGGCAGGACGGCCCGATGGCCGACCGCGCCGGGCACGACATCAACTACATCTCGCTGACCGGTGTGCTCAATGCCATCGGCCGCAAGGGCGAACGCCCGGTGCCGCCGCTGAACATGGTCGGCGACTTCGGTGGCGGCTCCATGTTCCTGGTCTTCGGCATTCTCGCCGCCCTGGTGGAGCGGCAGAACTCCGGCAAGGGCCAGGTCATCGACTCGGCCATGATCGATGGCGCGCTTGCCCTCTCGCACATGATCTGGGGCATGAAGGGCATGGGCCTGTGGTCGGACGAGCGGGGCACCAACCTGCTCGACACCGGCATGGCCTTCTACGACACCTACGAGACCTCCGACGGCAAGTACATGGCCGTGGGTTGCATCGAACCGCAGTTCTACGCGGAACTGCTTGCCGGGCTGGAGATCTCGCCGGAGGGGCTGCCGAATCAGCTCGACCCGGCGGGTCAGGACCAGCTGCGCAAGCTGTTCACCGAGAAGTTCAAGACCAAGACCCGCGACGAATGGTGGGCGATCTTCGAGCACACCGACGCCTGCACCACCCCGGTGCTGACTTTCACCGAGGCGGAACAGAATCCGCACATCCAGGCCCGCACCGGCCTGGTCGAGATCGACGGTGTCGTGCAGCATGCCCCGGCCCCGCGCTTCTCGCGCACCCCGGCGGCCGTGCCGACCCCGCCGCCGAACGCGGGCACCCCGATCGAAACCGTCTGGGCGGACTGAACTTCCCCCGGACAGCCGAGCGCCCCCTGTGGATTCCACAGGGGGCGTTGACTTTCCGAAGAGGATGGCTCAGGCGCCGGGGGCGACCAGCTGGATGTCGAGCTCGATGGCGATCTTGTCGCTCAGCATGGCGTTCGGCATGCCGGGGGCGACACCGAAGTCACTGCGCTTGATGGAACCCGACGCGGTGAAACCGGCGTGCTCCTTGTTGTCCTGCGGGAAGACCTGCACGCCGCCCCACTCGACGTCGAGGGTGACCGGCTTGGTGATGCCGCCGATGGTGGCCTCGCCGGTGACCTCGAACTCGGAGGTCAGCGCGACCGCCTCCGGGACGCGGAAGGTCAGGTGCGGGCGGTTGGCGACATCGAGGATGTCGGCGCTGCGGACGTGGCCGTCGCGCATCTCGTTGCCGGTGTCGAAGGAGTCGAAGTAGATGGTGGCCTCGATGGCCGCCTCGCCGGCGTCGTTCACGACGAAGCCGGTCTCGAAGCGGTTGAAGCGGCCGCGGACCTTGGAGATGCCCAGGTGCTTCACGGTGAAGTTGACCGAGGAGTGGTTGGCGTCGAGGGTCCAGGCGCCGGGGGCGAGGGTGGTCTGCTCGGAAGTCGTCATGCCTTGAGATTAAGTGGACTGCGGTCCGCTTATCCAGGCCGTGGTTATCCGGGGACTGGCAGGGCGGGGATAACGGAACCAGGACCAGGCACTATGGAGAGGTGTCCCGTACCGAATTCGCCGAGTTCCTGATCGCGCGCCGCGCCGCGCTGCAACCCGAAGACGTCGGGCTGCCGTCCGGTCGGCGGCGTCGCACGCCCGGATTGCGCCGCGAAGAGGTCGCCGCACTCGCCGGCGTCAGCGCAGACTACCTGGCCCGGCTCGAGCAGGGACGCGACAGCAACCCCTCGATGGCCGTGCTGGCCGCCATCGCGGATGCCTTGCGGCTCAACGAGATCGAGAAGCACCACTTCGGCAAGCTGGCCCTCGGCCTGGAACAGAAGGCCAAGTGCCCGTCGGCCGGACAGGCCGGCGAACAGGTCTCCGAGACCATTCAGGCGGTCGTCGACGCACTGCAGCCGACGCCGGCGTTCGTGCTCGGCCGTTGGCTCAACCTGCTGCACGGCAACCCCTCGTTCCGCGACTTCGCCGAGCCGCTCGGCATGTTCGAGGAGGAGGCGCACGGCAACTTCGCGATCTATGTCTTCGCTCACCCGACCGCCCGCAAGGTGTTCCTGAACTGGGACGCGGTCGCCGATATGGCCGCCACGGCGCTGCGCGCGGCCGCCACTCGCTTCCCGGACGACCAGGCGGTGCAGGCCGTCGTCACCGTACTGACCCGGCATCCGGAGTTCGAGCAACGCTGGCGCGAACACCGGCTCACCGACTTCCGGACCCTCGTACTGAAGATCCAGCACCCGCTGCGGGGCGAGGTCGAGGTCGAGGTGGAGACCCTCGATCCGGCCGCCGATCAGACCGTCGCCATCTGGCTGGTCGACCGCCGACAGGCCCGCACCCCCGGATTACGGCTGGTCAACGAATAAAAACCGCAGGTGCCAGGCCCTTCGTAAACCCTGCTCGGGCAGCTCGGGCGCACTACAGTTGACCCATGGCTCGGAATTGGCCGATGGTCGAACGGGAGAGCGAACTCGAATCGATCAGGGCGGCGCTCACCGGCGACGACCTCGTCGGAGCGGTTCTCACCGGTGACGCGGGGGTCGGCAAAACCACCTTGGCGCGGCAGGCCACCGCCGCCGTCGGGGGAAACATTCGATGGGTCGCGGGGACCGAATCCGCCCGGAGCATTCCGCTCGGCGTCTTCGCGCACATGGTGGGGGTGTACACCGCCCACGATCCGGTGACCTTCATGGCCGCGGCGCGCGAGGCGCTGCTCGCCGACGGGCACACCATCATCGGGGTGGACGACGCGCATCTGCTCGATCAGCTCTCGGCCACCCTGCTGCTGCAGCTGGCCATCGACCGGGCTGCCCACATCGTGTGCACGGTACGCAGCGGGGTGCAGGTGCCCGACGCCGTGACCTCCCTGTGGAAGGACGGGCACCTGCTGCGCCTCGACCTGAAACCGTTCACGCAAAGGCAGAGCGTGGAATTGGTGGAATCGATGCTGGGCGGGCAGCTCGAAGGCTTCACCGCCAACCTGATGTGGGAATCCTCCGGCGGCAACGCGCTTTTCCTGCGACACCTGGTCGAGGGCGCGTTGGAGGCGGGGACGCTGCGGCAGGTCAACGGCGTGTGGCAGTTGCGCGGGCGCGCGGCGGTCACCTCGGAATTGGCTGCGCTGCTGGAGGATCGGGTGGAGCAGCTACCCGATTCGGTGCTGCGGGTGCTGGAACTGCTCACCTTCTGCGAGCCCATCGACCTGGACGTGCTGTCGGAGATCGCGGGCGAGGAAGCGGTCGAATCCGCCGAAACCCGTGGACTCATCCGGATTGTCGAGAACAGCCATCAGCTGCTGGTGCGCTACAACCATCCGTTGTTCGGCGAGGTGATCCGGCGGCGGCTGGGGATCGCGTCGGCACGGCGACTGCGCGGGCGACTGTACTCGGCGCTGAAGGACCGGCCCATCAATTCCTCGTACGAGCGCATCCGACTGGCCGAATTGGCCTTGGACAGTGACAAATCCGCGGATCTGGAACTGTTCGAGGCGGCGGCGGCCGATGCCATCGCGCTGGCGAATCTCCCGCTGGGAGAACGGTTCGCGCGCGCGGCCGTGGAACGGCGCGGTGGAGTCGAGGCGGCGGATCTGCTGGCGCGGGCGCTGCTGTGGCAGGGGCATCGCATCGAAGCGGAGCGCACCCTGGCCGGATTCGATCCGGACCAGATGAACGAGGTGCAGCTGGCCAACTGGGGCTGCACCCGGGTGTCGAACCTGTTGTGGTCCATGGGCGACGCCGACCGCGCCGATGCCGTGCTGGAATCGGTGCGCAGCCGGGTCAAGCACCCGAAAATCGTTGCGACACTGGACGGTGTGGCCTCGGCATGCGCGGTCAACGAGAACCGGATCGAGGAGGCGTTCACCCTCGCCGAACCGGTCATGTCGATGCCGGACGCGCCGCCCTGGGCGGTGTACTGGGCGGCCTTCGGCGGCGGGCTCGCCCTCGCGCTCATGGGTCGCGGTGACGCGGCTCGGCAGTACGCGGCCAGGGGCCACGCCATCGAATCGCATATCGACGGCCTGAACCGGTTCATGTTCGCGCACGCGGAAGTTCTGGCGCTCACCTTCACCGGCGAACTGGAGACCGCACGCCGCTGCGCCAATACGCCCTACCCGTTCTCCTCGCCCGGCCAATACCTCGCCTGGGGCATGGCCAAGATCCTGCAGGGCACCGTGGATGTGGCGCAGGGCCAATTCCCGCAGGGCATCGACAATCTCGAACAGGCCCTCGCCGCGCTCAGCACCGAGGGCGCGGCAGCCTGGATGTTCCCCGCGCAGCTGCGGCTGGCCGAGGCGTACGCGGCGATCGGGCGGCCCGCCGAGGCCGCGGAAGCCATTGCGGCGGCGACCTTCCGGGGCGGACGGCACAGCGCCGTCTACGGGACGCTGATGGAATTGGCGAAGGCCATGCAGGTCGCCGCCGAAGGCACCGCCACACCCGCCATCCGGCTCGCCATCGGGGCCGCCGATCTGGCCGCCCGCTCGCATCAGCACGCGGTCGAGGCAATGGCGCTCCATACCGCCGCCCGCTTCGGCGATCACACCGTGGCCGGACGGCTCGCGGATCTCGCCGCCCGCATCGACGGCCGCCTGGTCCAGGTGCAGGCCCGGCACGCCGTCGCGGTCGCGGCCCACGACGGTCCCGGATTGGATACCGCCGCAGCGGAATTCGAGGCGATCGGGGCGCTGCTCTCGGCGGCCGACGCGGCCGCGCAGGCGGCGTCGGCGCACGAGCGCGCCGGGGACCGGCGGCGACTGCTGGAATCCGCGGCCACCGCCAACCGGCTGGCCGCCGCCTGCGGTGGGGCCTCGACCCCGGCGCTGCGGCAGTCCGCGCAACCGCTGCCGCTCACCGCGCGGGAACGGGAGATCGCGAATCTCGTGGTGGCCGGGCTGTCGAATCGGCAGATCGCGGACCGGCTGACGGTGTCGGTGCGGACCGTGGAAGGGCATCTCTACCGGGCGTGCATCAAGCTCGATGTCACCGATCGGGAGGCGCTGGCCGAACTGATGCGCGGTGGGACATCTTCTGGCAAATCAGAAGCATGACCCCCGCCGGTTGCCATAGAAACCTTTCTACCTGCAAATTGTGCGATATGTCTCGCCGCCCACCGTCACGCTATCCAGGGAAAAGTTCGGACTAGAGCAAGCAACTCTCAATCAGTTAACATCCGGCACAGTGTGAGCCCGTCGAGGGTCACACGGGGGTCGAAACAATCTGATGAGGGTGGTGTTCTGGCGTGATCCGTCGGCATCGAGAAATGAATACCGGCGTGCTCCGCCACGCCATCCGTCCCGCCGTCGGCATCCTGCCCCTGGCCATCGCCATCGCCTGCGCCTCGGTCGCCCAGGCCACCCCGCAGCCCGGCGTGACAACCAGCCCCGGCCAGTCCGCACCCGCCGACTCGAACACACACCAGCCCGGCACCACCGCCACCCCGCCCGCCCCACAACCGGCCCAGCCCGCCCCGCAGGCCGATTACGTTGTGCCGCAGAACCACCGCCCGGTCCCGGCCGAAACCGAGCCCGCCCCCGCCGTCGACCTGCAGACGCTGCACCTGCCCGAGCCCGTCGAGCCGGTCACCCCCATCGCTCCCCCGCCGCGCACCCTGCGCATCGGCGACTTCATGACGCAGATCCCGGACGAGGTTCCCGACGACATTCTGAACCCGGTGAACGACGGTGCCGCCAACGTCGAGGCGGCCATCGCCACGGGCGGCCAGTCCATCGGCATCAACCCCAGCCGCTCCGACAAGATCGCTGCCGCCACCGCGGCGGGCGCGGTCGGCGGCGCCCTGGTCGGCGGCGTCACCGGCGCCGCGATCACCGGCATCCCCGCCGCCGTGGTGGGTGGCGTGGGTGGCGCGCTGATCGGCGCGGGTGTCGGCGCGGTGGTGGGAACCGTTGCGGCAGCGGGAGTTCCGCTGGCAGCCGCGGCCGGTGCCGCAGCGGTCGGCACGGTGGTCGGTGGCGCGGCGGGAGGCGTGGGCGCGGTCCCCGCCGCAATCGGCGCGGCAGCCACCACCTTCGCGGCCACCATGGTGCCCTTCGCCGTCGTGGCGGCGCCCGGTGGCGCCGCTGTCGGGGCGGCCGTGGGTGCCGCCGTCGGAGCCGCCGCCCTCGGCATCCCGGCGGCGCTGGCCGGTGGCGCGGTCGGTGGCGTCATCGGCGGTGTCCTCGGCGGCGCGGGTGCCGGCACCTGGGCGGCCGCGAACCTCTGACACCGCATCACCGCATCACCGCATCGGGGAT
The DNA here is from genome assembly GCF_042753865.1 of Nocardia sp. NPDC059240. NCBI lineage: Bacteria > Bacillati > Actinomycetota > Actinomycetes > Mycobacteriales > Nocardiaceae > Nocardia > Nocardia sp. NPDC059240. The sequence goes on from NZ_JBHZAC010000005.1 coordinate 107,094, forward strand.
GAAACTTCGCACCCCCGATTGGGCGGTTTGACCTGCGGGAATGGAAAACGTTGGCGCGGTGGGCACGCCGCGCGACGCAGCCGGAGCGAATCACTGGCATCGACAGACGGCCCTCGGGCCGAAGCAATGAAATATGTTCGGAAGGTTGGTGTTTCGGCGTGACACGTCGGCATCGTGGAATGCACAGCAGCGTGGCTCGACGGGCGATCGTCGCAGGCACCATCCCCTTGGCCATGACCCTGGCCGTGGCCTGCTCCAGCTCGAATGATCAGCCCGCCAAGGCGGCAGGCGGCACAACCCAGTCGGCCGCCCCGCAGGCGAGCCCCACCCAGCAGCCCGGCAATGCCACTGCCCCCGAGGGAAATCCGCAGCCCGGCACCGGTTCGGCCGACTCCGGCGTCGGCCCGGGCGCGGGTACCGGCGCCGTCGCCGACTCGCCCTTCCCCGGCCAGCGCCCCTCCGCCGTCCAGCCGGGCGTGGCCGCCCCTGCCGGTGACCACCCGGGCTCTCGCCCGAACTCGGTGCAACCCGGCGTCACGGCACCGAATCAGCCACAGCCGCAGGCACAACCCCAGCCGCAGGCGGACTACCCGATCCCCGCCAACTTCCGCCCGGTCCCCAACGTCCAGGCAGCCCCCGCGGTCGACTTCCAAACCCTGCACGCCCCCACCACGGTGACCCCGGTCCTCCCGATCGCCCCGCCCCCGCGCACCCTGCGCATCGGCGAATTCTCCACCCCCGCACCGGATCAGGTCCCCGACAACATCCTCGACGGCGCCAACGGCCTCGCCGCCAACACCGAAGCGGCCCTGGCCACCGGCCTCAACTCCATCGGCGTCAACCCGAGCCGCTCCGACAAGATCGCCGCGGGCACCCTCGGCGGCGCAGCCATCGGCGCGGGCCTCGGTGCGGTCGGCGCGGGTGTCCCGGCAGCGGTCCTCGGAGGTGCCGGTGGCGCGGCCATCGGGGCCGGAATCGGCGCGATCGCAGGCGCGGCCATCGGCACGGTGGGCGGCATAGCGGTCGCACCCTGGCTCGCACCGATCGACGTCGTAGGCGGTGCCGCGGGTGGCGCGCTCATCGGCGCGGGCATCGGCGCAGCCGCAGGTGCGGCCGCGGTCGGTCTCCCCGCCGCCGCGGCCGGTGGCCTTGCCGGCGGCGTCGCTGGTGGCGCAGTCGGTGGCTTCCTCGGCGGCGCCCTGTAGCTGACGGATGCGGTGCGGTGAAACATCTTTCGCCGCGCCGCCCGTCCGAGACCTGCAACGATCCACGAACACAAGGAATCTCATGAGGACAGCACTACGTATGGCCGCGATCGCCGGGGCCATGGTCGCGGGCGGCGGGCTCGCCACCCAGGCCGCCTCTGCCACCGCGCCGGTTATCTCGACCGAGCCGGGCGGCGTTATCCGCGCAGACATCGCACCCGACGAGTCGTGGACCTGCGGCGGCTGGAGCCTGCAACCGCCCTTCGTCAACAGCGCGCCTACGAGCGGCGTCCTGCGGGGACCGGTCACGGGGCGGATGACCTTCACCCCAGGCTCAGACGTGTGGGTGTTCTGCACTCGGTCCTGGGTCATGCCGCTGGACCTCAACGTCCTGGTTCACCCGGAGCTGGACTGGAACCACGTCATCAGAACCGAGAACTGACCGCTGATTTCGTGAGAACGCCCGCACCGATCTTGTCGGTGCGGGCGTTTTCGTAGGCGTCCCGGCTCAGAAGAGGGTGGGTTCGCCGAAGCCGGGGGTGCGTTCTATTTCGAGTAGGTGTTGTTTGGTGGTGATGCCGCCGGGGGCGGAGAAGCCGTGGAGGGCGTGGTCGGCGGCCAGGACTCGGTGGCATGGGATGATCAGGGGGATGGGGTTGCGGCCCAGGGATTGGCCTACGGCCTGGGCTCCGCCGGGAGCGCCTATCGCGTTGGCGACTGCGCCGTAGTTGAGGGTGTGGCCGGGGTCTATGGCTCGGGTGACTTCGTAGACGGCTCGGTCGAAATCGTTGAAGCGGGTGGTGTCCAAGGCAATCCAGCGGAGGTCGTCGAGGTCGCCGGAGAGGTGGGCTTGGATTCGGGTGATGGCCTCGGTGATTTCGGGGGTGGGGTCGGCCTCGTGGATTTCGACCAGGCGGTGGTTGCGCAGGATGTAGGTGCGGGTGGTCGCCGGGTCGGGGTCGGGGAGGGCGAAACGCAGGACGCCGGTGGCGCTCCAGGCGATGGCGCAGGTGCCTATCGCGGTGTCGAAGAGCGCGGCCGACGCCTGGGGGCGAGCCGGGGCGGACATAGGGCCAGTGTGCACGGTGGCACCGACACTTCTCGAATTCGAGGCCAGTTTGCTAGAACTGGACCGACTCTCCCCGGCAGGGGATGGTGGAGAGGGCCGCCACGGCCGGAACACCGCGACGGAAGCGGCGGACCGGGGTGGGCGGGCAGTGTTCGGGGCGCTGGGTGGCGATGGCGGCCAGGTCCGAATATTGGCGAGACGCTTCATATTCGGCGACCGACCAGTCCGACATGGGGCCATGCGGGCGGTAACGCTCGAGCAGGATGCCCCAGCGCTCATCGGACTTGGGTGCGTACCGGTAGACGAGACCGGCGAAGGCGGCCACGGCCAGGAAGGAAACGAGCAGAGCGACCATAGACCCATAGTGGCCTCCCCTTGGACTTGAAGAAAATATCCAGTACCCGGATACTGGCCTTTATGGCGACACGAGTGATCGGCGCGGCCAGCCTGACGCGCGACCTGGGCCGGTGGCGGAACGACGAAGCCGGGGCCACCGACAATGACCGATCCGGCGCCGGCGGCGCCGCCAAGCGCGCGACCCGGCCCGCGTATGTGGCACTGGCCGAAAGCATCCGGCTGCTCATCCACGACGGCCGCGCACCCCTGGGCGTGGCGCTGCCCAGTGAACGCGATCTGGCGACCACTCTCGAGGTCAGCCGTACCACCGTCACCTCTGCGTACACGCTGCTGCGCGAGCACGGCTACCTGATCAGCCGTCAGGGTTCGCGCAGTACCGTCGCGCTACCGCCGACCGTGGTGCACGACGGCGCGAAGCCGGCCCGCAGCATTCTCGCCATGATGGCGCAGCCGGAACTGGCCACCGTCGACATGACCTATGCCGCCATGGCCGCCCCGCCGCAGATGACCGAGGCCTATTCCTTTGCGCTGCAAGGACTGCCGACCTATCTGGGTACGCACGGCATGGACCCGGTGGGCGTGCTCATGCTGCGGGAGGCGCTGGCCCGCCGCTACACCGAGCGCGGCCTGCCCACCGAACCGGATCAGATCCTGATCACCCTCGGCGCGCAGCACGGGCTTCGACTGCTGCTCAATGTGCTCACCACTCCCGCCGAGCGGGTGCTGATCGAGCACCCCACCTATCCGAACGCGATCGAGGCGATCCGCGATGTGGGCGCGCGCCCGGTGCCGGTGCCGATGCGCCCCGACGGCTGGGATCTCGACGGAATCCGTAGCGCCGCACGGCAGACCGCCGCCAGCGTCGCCTACCTGATCCCGGACTTCAACAACCCCACCGGCCATCTGCTCGACGCCGAGGGCCGCGCCGAACTGGCCGCCATCGCCCGCGAGACGCGCATGACGGTGATCGTCGACGAGTCCATGGTCGACCTGAATCTGTCGGATCTCGAATCCCCGCCCCCGGCAGCCGCTTTCGCGCGCGGCTCGGAGATCGTGACCATCGGTTCGGCGTCGAAGTCCTTCTGGGGTGGTCTCCGCGTCGGCTGGGTGCGCGCCAATCAGGCCCTCATCACCAAGCTCCTGGGCACCCGTTCGACGGTCGACCTCGGCACCCCCGTGATGGATCAGCTGGCCACCGTCCACCTGCTCCGCCACGCCGACGAAATCCTCACCACCCGCCGCGCCCAACTCCGTTCCCGCCGCGCGGTGCTGTTGGAATCCCTCGCCGAGGAACTCCCCGACTGGCGCGTCAACGAGGGCACCGGCGGCATGTCCCTGTGGGCCCAACTCCCCACCCCGGTCTCCACGGCCCTCGCCGCCACCGCCCCCAACCACGGCGTACTCCTCGCCGCCGGACCACGTTTCGGCGTCCAGGGCGCCTTCGAACGCTTCATCCGCCTCCCCTTCACCCACGAGGAAGCCGACATCCGCCTCGCGGTGAAGTCCATCGCGGCGGCCTACAACGGCCTGACCCCACACGCGGCCGACCCCTTGGCCCCACTCATCACCTATTGATGCGCCAAACAACTCGCGCCCGCCGCAGTAGCGGCGGGCGCGGTTTATTTCGACTCAGCGACAACTGATTTCGCGAGATGCGGGTAACTCACCGGGTACGTCCAGAATTGATTCGGCACCCGACCGCCGGCACGGGTGCGAGACCCATGACGGCACCCTGCCGCCCGCTAAAGTCGCGGGGAGGCGGGGGAGATGATGTCGTGGCGGACGATGGTCTGGTCGCGGCCGGGGCCGACGCCGATGCACGAAACACGCGCGCCGGAGAGCTCTTCCAGGCGCTTCACGTACGCCTGGGCGTTCGCGGGCAGCTCCTCGAAGGTGCGGCAACCCGAGATGTCCTCCCACCAGCCGGGCATCTCTTCGTAGATGGGCCGGGCGTGGTGGAAGTCGGTCTGGGTGGTGGGCATCTGTTCGACGCGTTCGCCGTCGATCTCGTAGGCCACGCAGATCGGGACGGTGTCCAGGCTGGAGAGCACGTCCAGCTTGGTGAGGAAGTAGTCGGTGATGCCGTTGACGCGGGTGGCGTAGCGGGCGATCACGGCGTCGAACCAGCCGGTGCGGCGGGCGCGGCCGGTGGTGACGCCGACCTCGCCGCCGGTCTTGGCCAGGTAGGTGCCGGACTCGTCGAAGAGTTCGGTCGGGAACGGGCCGGAGCCGACGCGGGTGGTGTACGCCTTCAGGATGCCGAGCACCGTGGTGATCTTGTTCGGGCCGACGCCCGCGCCCACGGCCGCGCCACCGGCGGTCGGGTTGGACGAGGTGACGTACGGGTAGGTGCCGTGGTCGACGTCCAGCAGGGTGCCCTGCGAACCCTCCAGCAGCACAATCTCATCGCGCTCCAGCGCCTGGTTGAGCAGCAGACGCGAATCGGCGATGCGGTGCTTGAAGCCCTCTGCCTTCTCCAGCACCTCGTCCACCACCTGCTGCGGGTCCAGCGCGCGGCGGTTGTAGATCTTCACCAGCACCTGGTTCTTGAATTCCAGTGCGGCCTCGACCTTCTGGGTGAGGATCTTCTCGTCCAGCACGTCGGCCACGCGGACGCCGACGCGGGCGACCTTGTCCTGGTAGCAGGGGCCGATGCCGCGGCCGGTGGTGCCGATCTTCTTGTTGCCCAAGAAGCGTTCGGTGACCTTATCGATGGCCACGTGGTACGGCATGATCAGATGCGCGTCGGCCGAGAGCAGCAGGCGGGAGGTGTCCACACCGCGCTCTTCCAGACCGGCGAGTTCCGCGAGCAACACACCCGGGTCGACCACGACGCCATTGCCGATGACGTTGGTCACATCGGGGGTGAGAATGCCGGACGGAATCAGGTGCAGGGCGAAGCTCTCACCATTCGGCAGCACCACGGTGTGTCCCGCGTTGTTGCCGCCCTGGTATCGAACTACCCACTGGACCCGATCGCCGAGCAGATCGGTTGCCTTGCCCTTGCCCTCGTCGCCCCACTGGGCGCCGATCAGCACGATTGCCGGCATGTGAGTGTCTCCTACGGGTTCGACGCGCAGCCCCATGTGCTGCAGCTACCCGCCGTCAGAAGGCGGTGGCCGTAGGGACACTTTACGGGATGGGTCACATGTCACCCGGAAGGGCATACCCGCAGTTCGCGGCCGGGCGCGGTACGGACCGGCCGAGCGAGGTCGCGAAGCCCGCGACAAATCGGGCACGGTAACGGATGCGCAGCGGGGACAGCGTGGCAATTGAGACAGAGCTATGGTGGCACCGGGAGAGGGAATTGCGGGGGTCCATCCGAACGCAGCGAGGGGCACACGTGTTGGCAAGCCAGAGGAGGGTGTTCGGCAGTTGAGTACCCATGTTCTCCGCTGCGACGGCGCGCCCGTACCCATTGCGCTGGCCTCTCTTCCGCTCACCCAGACCGCGGCCATCCCGGACTCGACCACGCTGGACGAGCTGTTGCCGGTGATGGCGGCCGACAGCCTGCCCCGGCTCATCGTGCTCGGTGAGGATGCCGGCTTGGCCGCCGTGCTGACCCATCTGATGCGCACCGAACGCCTGCACGTCGAAATCGGTTTCGTGCCCATCGATCGCACCTACGGTTCGCGGGCCTACGACACCGGCACCGGTTCGGCCGCCGCCAAGCGCGCGCTCGAGGGCAAGCCGCGCGAGACCCCGCTGATTCGCGACGACACCGGCACCGTGCTCATCGGCCGCGCCACCCTCGTCGGCGAAGCGGGCGCGAAACTCGAGGGCGAGGCGTACGTCGACGACACCCGGTTGTTCACCGGAAAGGTCGCCGCACTGCAGGTTTCACCGATGCTGGAGATGCCGGGGCTGCATGCCACGGTGCAGCGCGGACTGCGCAAGAAGCGCTGGGTCGAGGGACGGGCCATGCAGTTGGGCACCAGTGGCGCGATCGTCACCCGCGACGGGATCACCGGCGAGCGGGTCGTGAAGCGCTCCACCTTCTACCGACACCACGAGCCTTGGCTGCTGGTTCGCTGATCGACCCCCAGAATGGGAATCGGCGGAACGAACGAGCCGACCAGTTGGGAGTACAGAGGTGAATTACCCGCGTGCCGTGGGACGGGCATCCGGAGCGGTCCGGCCGAGTCCGGTGTTTCTGCTGGTCGTGGCGGTCACGGCGCTGGGTGGGGCGCTGGCCTGGGACGCCGAATACGGTTCGGCGCTGTCCAAGTTCGGGGTGTTTCTCCTGGTGGTCGCGGGCTGGATCGTGTCGGTCTGCCTGCACGAGTTCGCGCACGCGTACGTGGCGTGGCGGGCCGGGGACCGCGAGGTGGAGATGCGCGGGTATCTGACGCTGAATCCGCTCAAGTACAGCCATCCGCTGTTGTCGATCGGTCTGCCGCTGGTGTTCATCGCGATCGGCGGTTTCGCGCTGCCGGGTGGCGCGGTGTACGTGCAGTCGCACAACTTCAAACCGAGCACGCAGCGGATTCTCAGTGCCGCCGGTCCGGCCGTGAATGCAGTCTGCGCGATCGTGCTGCTCGTGGTCGTGCGGCTGTGGGGCAACGAATTCCACCACTCGGCGTTCTGGTACGGACTGAGTTACCTTGCGTTCCTGCAGATTACGGCGACCCTGCTGAACCTCATCCCGATTCCGGGGACGGACGGGTATGGGATTCTGGAGCCTTCGCTGAGCTATCAGACGCGGCGGTCACTGGATCAGATCAAGCCGTACGGCATCCTGATTCTGTTCGCGCTGCTGTTCACGCCGCAGGTCCGCGATGTCTTCTTCAATATGGTCAGCAGCCTGTACGACCTCTCGGGACTGTCCCGCTTCTGGTGGTCGAACGGCTATTGGCTGGTCCGATTCTGGTCCTGAGCAAGAGTGGATGGGCCGCCCGGACGACCCGGTTGCCGGGCGGCCCCCTTCGCAGCGGCAGCGGCTGCGAGTCCGACCGGATTACCCCTCGTAAATCCGGCTTGTTACGAACGGTAGAGGCGCACAAACGGTTCGACGCGAGTAGTGGACTACTCGAAGATCAGCAGCGGGTACCGCAGCTCAGTCGATCGGCGTGACGTACGGGTGCGGGACGGTCGGCGGCAGCAAGGCCATGGCGGACAGCCGGCGCATGCCGCACACCTGCATGAGATCGACCACGATGGAACGCAATTGGGCGAAGACCACGTGCGCCGATAGGCCCGCGCCGTCCACCAGGTTCTTGGTCGCGCCCTTGCCGACGGACCGCAGCACGCGGGTGGCCTCGGCCGGGTCCGGTTTCTCGTCCGGGTCGGCGAGCATCATGCGGCGCACCACGTCCACCGCCTGACCGAGCTTCTCGACCTCGATGATCAGGCCCGGGTTGAGCACCTCGTCGTCGCGGACCGAGGTGAGGGCGCGGCGCAGCAGCACCCGGGTGTTGCGGATGGCGTTGTCGAGTGGGTCGGCGGCCTCGCGCAGGCGTTGCAGGCGGGCGCGGGAATTCCAGTACAGCGGGGAGATTCGAATGATCTCGCGGCTGCCTTCGAGCGTGTTGCGCAGGGAATCGATCGCGGACTGGGTGCCGCGGGCGGCTTCGAGCGCCTGCTTGATCTTGTCGGAATCGTGTTCGAGCAGACCGTCCGCGCATTCGGTGAGGGCCGTGCCCATCACCTCGAGGATTCCGGCGGCCTGTTCCCGGGCGCGTCGCACCGGGTGCAGCGGAATCGCAGCCACCACGACGATGCCGACCAAGCCGCCGACCAGTGCGTCGATCATGCGCAAGGCCGCGCCGCCCTGACCGGGCGGGTAGAGCGTCGCCACCAAGACCGCGGAACTGGCCGCCTGCATGGTGATCACCGGGCCGCCGTCGAGGAAGACGGCCGCGCACATGGCGATCACCACCAGCAGCACGATCTGCCAGGTGCCGGTGCCGACCTGCGAGACGAACAGGTCGCCGACGCCGATGCCGACCGCCACACCGACGATCAACTCGATCGAGCGGCGTAGTCGGGCGCCGAACGAGACGCCGATGGAGATCATGGCGGCCATCGGCGCGAAGAACGGGCGTTCGTGGCCGATCACCTGGTGGGCGATGAACCACGCCACGCCCGCGCCGATCGCGCACTGGGAGATCGGCATGATGGAGGACCGGACGCGCCCGGCGGCGCGGCGCATGCGGGTGACGCTGCTCTCGCGGGCAGCGTCGAGGGTTTCGCCTAGGCCGCTGGTCAATTCAGTCGAGGCCGAGTTCGCCGGCCGCGCGCGGGTCGCAATCCTCGAGCAGGTCGAGGCAGCGCGCGTACTCCTCGGTTTCGCCGATGGCGCGGGCGGCCTTGGCGAGTGCGCCGACGCTGCGCAGGAAACCCTGGTTGGGTTCGTGGCTCCACGGCACCGGACCGAAGCCCTTCCAGCCGTTGCGGCGCAACAGGTCCAGGCCACGGTGGTAGCCGGTGCGGGCGAAGGCGTAGGCGGAGATGATGTCGTGATTGACCTCGCCGTCGGCGTTTTCGCCGCGGGCCAGGGCGGCTTCGGCGAGGTGCGCCCAGGCGATGGAGGCGGTCGGATGCGCCGCGGCGACCTGCACCGGGTCCTGATTCTGCAGGAGCGCGTCCTCCGCCTCGATGTTTTCCGGAAGGAGGACCGGCTGCGGTCCGAGCAGATCACCGAAGGAGGTCATGCCGATCATTCTGCACCGCCGCCCGATTTGCTCAGTAGGCGTACCTCCGCATTAGCTCCGGCCGTGCGCGCAGTATGGACGACTACGTCGACATATCCCATTAGGCTGACCGTCGAATCACAGTTCCGCCGAAGCGAGGGGTGCAGCGCGTGTCCGACCAGAAAGACGACCAGCAGCCGCAGGGTGCTGCCGACCAGGCAGCCCGTCCCGCCGCGCAGTCTCCGGACACCACCCCCAGCGCTAACCCGGCCGACCAGTCCGCGAAGCCCGCCGCAGGCACCCCGGCCGACGCCTCGCCCGCCGACGCGGCCCCGCCGACCGCCGCCACGGAAGTGATCCCCTCCCCCAACACCCGCACCGAGGAGATCAGCACCGGCGCAGCCAAACCCGGTTTCGCGACGATCCACTACGACACGCCCGCGCCCGCCGGGGCGAGTCGCGTCCAGCCCCCTGCCGGCGCCGGCCGTGTCCAGCCGCCGGCCGCACCGCAAAATGCCTCCGGCAATCAGCCCCCGGCAGCCCGCCAGGGATCGGGCGCTTTCGCCCCGCAGAACCAGCCCAGCAGCCAGCCCGCCACCCCCGGCCAACCGAGCGGACAGCCCAGCAGCGCCGGACAATCCGGTTCGGGCGGTCAGCCGTCGGCCCCCGCCGCGCCGGGCGGACAGTCGCGGCCCGCGAACGGCGGACCGGCGGCCGGTACGCAGAAGGCGGGCGGCGGTAACCAGTCCGGGCAGCCGTCGGCCGCGGGTGGCGGGCGGGGGCCCGGGGCTTCGTCTCCGGCCGATGACGCACCTACCCAATACATTCCGATTCAGCGGCCGAGTGGGGACAAGAAGGCTCCCGACGCCGAAGTATCAGCCGACGCGACTACGCAGTTGATCAAGATCCAGCGGCCGGGGCAGGGTGCGAGCGGTTCGGGCGCGGGCAAGCCGGATGGCGCGAAGCAATCCGGCGCTGCGGCTGGAGCCGCTGCGGCCGGGGCTGCTGCAGGCGGGGCTGCTGCGGCCGGGGCACTTGCCGGAAAGGCCGGTGCGCAGGGCGGTTCGGGACCGGCCGATGCGAGTGAGGCGCCGGGGAAGCCCGCGCCGCAGGATGTGCCGACCCAAGGTATGGCGGAAGTGCCGGGCGCGGATGCGGGAGCCTCCGACGAGCCGGCGACCGCGAAGAAGGGTGACGCGCAGCAGGATTCGACGCAGCAGGATGCGGGTTCTACCGAGGGCGAAAAGTCCGGTGGTGCCGCGGATTCCGGGGAAGCGCCTGCGGGCGATGCGGAAACCGTTGTGATCAAGAAGGTTCCGGTACCGGTGGATGACGCCACCATGGCGTTGCCGATTGTCACCGGGGAGGCCGGGACCGAGAAGATTCGGGTTTCGGGGCCACAAGGGCGGGCGGTCAGCAAGCCGCCGCAGTCGCCGCGGGGGAATGCGGGGCCGCGGAATGTGGGGCCGCGCGGGAGTGCGCCCGCACAGGATGCGCCCGTGGAGGAGACTCGGCCCGCGCCGCCGCGACCGCCGATGGGGCCGCGCCGACCGGGCGGCGCGCCGTCACCGGCGGATATGCAGCCGACCACACCGGCGCAGCCGATCGGCGGGCCGCGGATCGCGCCGCCGCAGCGGGTGGGGGCGGGTGCGCCGCAGGGACCTCGCGGGCCACAGGCCCCGAACGCACCTCAAGGCCCGAACGCGCCACACGGCCCCAATACGCCGCAGGGGCCGAACGGATCTCCGGGATCCATTGCACCCCAAGGACCCAACGCACCTCAGGGACCGGGTTCGCAGCCTGGTGCGCAAGGCGCACCGCAGGGTGTCCAGGGGGATGCACGGCCGTTGGCGCAGCCGCAGCGGGTGCCGGCGGCGGATGCGGGCGACGGGGAGAAGAAGGCCGGGGCCGGATCCAAGAAGAAGGTGCTGATCATCGCGGCGGCGGTGGTCGTGGTGGCGGCGGTCATCGGTGTGGTGGCCGGGCTGGTGATGAAGAACAAGAGCGATAATTCGCCGGAAGCGTTGGTGCAGAAGACGATCACGTCGTACACCGATGCGCTGAACAGCGGAAATCTGGATACCCTGCGCGCGGTGACCTGCGGCGCGCCGCACGATTTCTACCAGAAGATCTCGGCGGACCAGTTCACCAGCGTGTATCGGACTTCCAAGGACCAGAAGAGCATTCCGCTGGTGAAGAGCCTCGACGCCATCAAGGTGACCGGCGATACCGCCATCGCACAGGCGACGGTGTACACCGCCGCGGATCCCACAAAAACCACCGCGCGCACCTTCGACCTGAAGAACGAGGGTGGCTCGTGGAAGGTATGTGATCCACAGAGCGGAAACTGACGCGTTCGCGGGCTCTACCGCGATAACCGTCACAGAGCCCGACGATAAACGCCATGAAGTACCGCGACGAACGTCACAAACACCTGGTCAGTGGTCCGGGACGCCGGTAAAGTAGCCCGAATTGTCTGGGCCAGCCTTTTCGGCGTTCCGGCACTTCAACGGTTGTACACCGTCCAGGGCATTGTCTCCGTCGCGTACGGCGGTGTCCGATAGAAGTGGTGCGGGCCCACCGGGTTTCGATTGCAGGGAGCGACCACCATGCCGGAAACGGCAGAGGCCACCAAGGCCACCGCCGCCGAACTCGTCGGCCGGCACTTCCGCGTGCGTGATCACTACGACGTCGGCCGCGAGAAGGTCCGCGAGTTCGCGCGCGCGGTGCGCAACAACCACCCCGCCCACCATCGCGAGGACGACGCCGTCGCGCTCGGCTACACCAGCCTGCTCGCCTCGCCGACCTTCGCGTCGGTGATCGGTGCCGCCACCACCCGCACCCTGATCGGTTCGGTGCTGACCGAGTACGACCTCTCGCAGACCCTGCACACCGATCAGGTCTTCGAGTACTTCCGCCCGATTCTCGCCGACGACCGGCTCAGCGTCGATGTCGTCGTGGAGAGCATCCGCAGCTTCGGCGACAACGACTTCATCACCGCCAAGGTCACCTTCACCGACGCCGACCGGCTGCCGGTCCTGGTCTCCACCACCACCATCGTGGCCCGCAAGGGCGTCGAGATCGATCCGTCGATGGTCGAGACCGTGGCCGGTGTCGTCATGCACGGCCATGTCGCGCAGCCCGGGGAATTCGACGGCGACCCGACCGGACTGGTGCTGCTGGCCCCCGAGGAGGTCGTCGAACCGGCCGCGCCCGCCTCCCCGCGCGGCGTCCGCACCGTCCCGACCGCGGCGACCGTGACCGCGGGCACCGAGCTGCCCGCCGCGCAGATGCCGGTCACCCGCGGTGACCTGGTCAACTACGCGGGCGTCTCCGGCGATCCGAACCCGATCCACTTCAGCGATTCCGCCGCCAAGCTGGTCGGCCTGCCGACCGTGGTCGCGCACGGCATGCTCACCATGGGCCTGACCGCCGCCTACCTGACCGACTGGCTGGGCGACCCGTCGGCGCTGGGCAAGTTCAGCGTCCGCTTCTCCGGCTACGTCGCGGTCGAGCCGACCGCCGCGACCACCGTCGAGTTCACCGGCAAGGTGAAGTCGGTGGACGCCGAAACCGGTACGGCCACCGTCGTTATCGGCGCGACCTCGGAGGGCAAGAAGCTCTTCGGCCGCGCGATCGCGGAGGTCCGGCTCAGCTGAGCCCCGAAACCTGAAGAGCGGGCCGCACATTCGTGTGCGGCCCGCTCTTTTGCGTTGCAGCCCCGTTCAGTTCAGGGTGGCGCGCATCAGGTAGACGTTGTAGTCGCTCCAGGTGGACATGGTGAAGTACATGTCCTTGCCGGTCGACCACGGGTGGATGAAGCCGCCGTAGAGCTCCGGATACTGCAGCGCGCTCACCGTCACCGCACTGTCGGACCACACGCCCTGCGGTGAATCCGATTCCCGCACCACCAGAGCCGCCTTGGCGGTGTCCAGGTAGCTCATCTGCCACACCTTGCGGTCCTCGTCGTAGCGCACCGACAGTTCGGCGGCCGGCGCGTCGACAACCGGTGTGGCGGTGGCCAATCCGTTCACCTCGGGCAGCCAGGCGCCGCTGTTCCAGTACTGGTACGCGGTCGGATTGAGGACCTGCTCCTTGGGCACCCGGGCCAGCGCCACCCCGCCCAGGCGGGTATTGGGGATGCCGAACATGTACACCCAGTCCCCCTGCGGCACCATGGCCGCGACCTGGAAGTTGGAGACGCCGAAGATGTTCTGCCACTTGGCGTACGGATCCTTGGTCCAGTGCTCGCCGTGGTCGTCGGAGTAGGCGATGCCGCCGTAGTTGGTGTACCAGGTGCCCGGAATGCTGTTCCAGGTGCGAATCGACATGTAGCTCATGTACTGCCGATTGCCGAGCGCGAAGCCGGAGGTCGGGATGGTGGTGATCTCGATATTGTCCATCTTGCGACTGCTCAGCAGCTCGGACGCGTGACAGCGGTCGTCGGTGACCATGTGGTCGAACACGACGCCCTGGCTCAGATCCCGATTCTTGCTGAACGCCAGCAGATTCGAGCGCCAATCCTCGCCCATGCCGCCCGGCGGATGGAAGTCGCGGCCCACGGTGTCACCGAAGGCGATGGCGATCTCGTCGGGCGCGCTCTGCCACATGATGCCCAGGTCGGTGCCCTGCACCTGCCAGCGCTTGTCGGTGCGGTTGACCGAGTTCGCACCGGTCAGCTTGGCCACCTCGGCAACGTCGGAGACCTGCGGAGTCGGGCGCGCGGGCAGCTGCGCGGCGGCCTCGACCGGCGGGTTGGCCGGGTCGGGGCCGGGCGGCAGCGGCTGCGGATTCGGGTTGGGGAACGCGAAATTGAACGGCTGCGGCCGGATGATCAATTTCGGCAGCCCGAGCTGCTGCGCCAGATCCGGTGCGGCAGCGGGCTGATCGGTGAGATCCGGGCACGGGTTCACGCACGGATCCGACGGTAGGTCCATCTTCACGCGTTTCACGTTCTCCACCGGTGGTCCCGGATCGACCGTGACCACCGGATAGACAACAGGCACCTCGAGGGTCTTGGGGACCAGCGCCTCGTGCGACGGCTTGGCCTCGGTGCTACACGGCCCGGTCCCCGGAACGGCCTGTGCCGCACCCGGATCCGCCGCCGCGATCCGATCCATGCCGACGAGGACACCCGCCCCGAAGATCACCGCCCCCGCAGCTGCGACCAGCCGCTTGGCCATCCACACAACCTCTCGACAATCGGGCTTCCCGGACACGTCCGGGCAGAGACCCTACCCGCCGAATCGGGCGAACCGCCGGTACTCGGCCGATCTCGATCGAATCGAGACAGCGGCCGAATCACGACAGCCGGTCAGTGCGGGAATCCGTCGGGACTCAGCGCAACGCCTGGAACGTGAGCACGGTGGTTCCGATCCGGATGGCGTCCCCGTCGGCCAGCACGGCCGCGGATTCGATGGACTCCTCGTTGATGTAGATCCCGTTGGCGGAGTGTAGATCCTTGATGAGCAGACCGGCCCGGCTCGGGGTGATCTGCGCGTGGTACCGGCTCGCCTTGGGGTCGTCGAGCACCAGATCGTTGTCGGTCATGCGGCCGATCTTCATGCCGTTCGGGCCGATCGGCAGCGTGCGCCCGTCGGCCAGGCGCAGCTGCCCGGCCCGCACCGCGCGCGGCATCTCGGTGACGGTCTCGGTCATGGCCTTGGCCATCCGCTCGACCTCGTGAATCTGCCCGGTGCTCAACGGTTCCTGGCGCAGCACCTTCTGCTCCAGCGCGACCAGCGCGGGACCGGGATCGATGCCCAGCTCGTCGGCGAGCACGGTGCGCACGCGACGGCACGCCTCGAGCGCGTCGGCCTGCCGATCCGACATGTACAGCGCGGTGATGAGCTGCGCCCACAGCGGTTCCCGCAGCGGATGCGTATTGGTCATCGACACCAGCTCACCGACCACCGAAGAGGCTCGCCCCAGGGCGATTTCGGCATCGATGCGCGCGGAGGCGACCAGCAGCCGCTCCTCGTCCATGGCGGTGGCGAAGCTCTCCGCGAAGCCGAGACCGGACAGGTCGTCGAGCGCGCGCCCGCTCCACTCGGCCAGCGCCTCACCGTAGAGCCGTGACGCCGCGGCCGGATCACCGATCGAGCCGGCCTCCGAACCCTCCCGGCGCAGCGTCTCGAAGCGGCCCAGATCGCACTCGTCGTCCTCGATTTCGAGGCGATAGCCGGAGGATTCGGTGCGCAGCAAGGCCACCGGATCGACCCCGGCGGTGCGCAGGGTCTTGCGAATATTGGAAACGAACACCTGCAGGCTGGCCTGATAGGAGTCCGGCGGATCGTCGTTCCAGACGATATCCGCCAGTGCCTGTGAGGACACCGCTCGCCGCCGGTTGACGGTCAGCGCCGCCAGCAGCGCACGCGGCTTGGGGCCACCGACCGGCACGGACCGACCGGCGACCAACAGCTGCACGGGGCCCAGGACCCGTACATCGACAGTCATGCCACCTGCCTCGAATAGAGACCGCGGCGCGCCGGCCGCTCGAAAATTGCCGGAGATTCCACCAATTCGGTGGAATCCCCGACCGTTGAGCTTACTTGGCGCTGATCGAGCGTCCCGCCGAGTTCAGATCGTTGCAGGCTTCGACGATGCGCGCGGCCATCGAGGTCTCCGCCTTCTTGAGGTAGCTGCGCGGGTCGTAGACCTTCTTGTTGCCGACCTCGCCGTCGATCTTCAGCACGCCGTCGTAGTTGGCGAACATGTGCCCGGCGATCGGACGGGTGAAGGCGTACTGGGTGTCGGTGTCGACGTTCATCTTCACCACGCCGTAGCGCAGCGAGTCCTCGATCTCCGACTTCAGCGAGCCCGAACCGCCGTGGAAGACGAAATCGAACGGCTGCGCGTCCGCGCCCAGGCCCAGCTTGGCGGCGGCGACGCGCTGGCCTTCGGCCAGCACCTCGGGCTTGAGGACGACATTGCCCGGCTTGTACACACCGTGCACATTGCCGAAGGTGGCGGCCAGCAGGTACTTGCCGTTCTCGCCCGCGCCCAGCGCGTCGATGGTCTTCTCGAAGTCCTCGGAGGAGGTGTAGAGCTTGTCGTTGATCTCGGCCTCGACACCGTCCTCTTCACCGCCGACGACGCCGATCTCGACCTCGAGGATGATGTTCGCGGCGGCGGCCTGCTTCAGCAGTTCCTTCGCGATCTCCAGGTTCTCGTCGATCGGGATCGCCGAGCCGTCCCACATGTGCGACTGGAACAGCGGGTTCTGGCCGTTGCGCACGCGCTCGGCCGAAATGGCCAGCAGCGGACGGACATACGTGTCCAGCTTGTCCTTGGGGCAGTGGTCGGTGTGCAGCGCGATGGTCACGTCGTAGCGGGCGGCGACCACGTGCGCGAACTCCGCCAGCGCGACCGCACCGGTCACCATGTCCTTCACACCCAGGCCGGAACCGAATTCCGCACCACCGGTGGAGAACTGGATGATGCCGTCGCTGCCCGCGTCCGCGAAGCCCTTGATGGCCGCGTTGATGGTCTCCGAAGAGGTGCAGTTGATGGCGGGGAACGCGAAGGAGTTCTGCTTGGCCCGAGCAATCATCTCGGCGTAGATCTCCGGAGTCGCGATGGGCACAGTGACCTCCGTGTTGTGTGTGGTGCGTACGACAAATTCTGTCAGCTGACACGATAGGACAGCGCTTTTTCTCCGGGGCAATGGCCTCACATACCTCACAAGTTTGTGAGGTTCCAATGAGAATCGGTGTGATGTCCGAGGTACCGGTACTGTGGTGGCCGTGACCTTGCTGGCCGTATCCGATGCCGTGACGACCAATGCCGCGCTGCCCGCGATCTTGAACCCTGAGCACCTGCTGACGCAGACATGGCTCTCACACGCAGTGCTTCCGGCGATTCTGGCCATCGTCTTCATCGAGACCGGCCTACTGTTCCCGATCTTGCCTGGCGATTCGCTGTTGTTCACCGGCGGTCTGATGGCAGCCTGGGAGAACCCCCCGGCCGGGATGAACATTTGGTGGCTGGTGCCCGCAACGGCCTTCGTGGCCTGGCTCGGCGACCAGAGCGGCTACTGGATCGGCCGAACCATCGGCCCCGCGCTGTTCAAGAAGGAAGACTCCCGCTTCTTCAAGCAGCGCTACATCACCGAGACGCATGCCTTCTTCGAGAAGCACGGTCCCAAGACCATCGTGCTGGCCCGCTTCGTGCCAATCGTGCGCACCTTCATGCCGGTGCTGGCCGGTGTGTCGAAGATGGACTACCGCAAGTTCGCGCTGGTCGACATCATCGGCGCGGTGCTCTGGGGCGGCGGCGTCACCGTGCTCGGGTATTTCCTGGGCAATGTCGAATTCATTCGCAAGAACGTCGAAGCAATCTTCCTGCTGATCGTGTTCGTGTCCATTCTCCCGGGCATCATCGCGGTCGCGAAGAACTTGCTGCACCGCGGCCAGCACCCCGAAAAAGCGGAGCTGGCTGCCTCGACGAACGAGCCGACCCACTGAGTCATTGGTGTCGACCACCCCGCTAACCATCGCCTCCGGCGGATTCGGTCCACTGGAGACAGCCGGACCGGTTCTGGTCTGGACGATCGTGCTCACCTTCGTGTTTCTCGAGTGCGCACTCATCATCGGGTTGTTCCTGCCCGGTGACTCCATGCTCATCACCGCGGGCGTGGTGCTGGCCTCGCAGGTCGGCGAGGGTCAGGTCTGGGCGCTGTCGGTCGGCACCATGATCGCGGCCATCGCCGGGAACCAGGTCGGCTATGTCTTCGGCCAGCGCACCGGGCACCACATAGTCGCGCGCAAGAACGGCAAATACATCAACACCCGCAATCTCGCGCGGGTGTCGGGGATGCTGCACAAACACGGCTTCCTCGCGGTACTCGTGGCCCGCTGGATTCCGTGGGTGCGCACGCTGTGCCCGCTGGTCGCGGGTGCGGCCGGGATGGATCACCGTAAGTACACGATCGCCTCGACCGTGGGCGCGATCATCTGGGCCCCGGTGATCCTGCTGGCCAGCTATTACGCGGGCAGTTTCCTGACCGACATGTCGTGGCTGATGCCCGCCGTGATCGGGACCCTGATCGTCGGGCTGATTCTCGGCACGGTCCTCGGTGTCCGGCAGTACCGGGCCGAAATGGCACGCCCCGCCGAGGATTTCGATCTGGACGCGGCCGATGCCGCGACCGTGCCGCTGCCGGTCATCCGGCGGCACTGACCGCTGCAGACCGACCTCGCTACAGACCGGCGGCCGTCACCGTGTGCGCGGCCTCCATCAGCTTCCACCCCGAAAGCTGCACCGACAGATCGCGTTCCGGGTTGCGTGAGGCGCTCACCGAACCGCCCTCGAAGACGCCCGCACCCGCGATGCCGGGCAACCGCGCGGGCTGCCGCCAATCCGCGCCGAACAGCGGTTCGCCCTCCACGTCGAGGCGATGCTCCCAGGCCGCGGTCGCCGAGGCGCGCACGATCGCGGCGGCCTTGCGGCGCGCGGTCACCTGCGCGGGCTCGTCGCCGGGCAGCATGAGCGCGGCCAGGGCGAGATAGCGGATGAGAATGCCGTTGAACAGGCCACCGTCGCCGCCGCCGTCACCGACCACGATGCCGCCCGCGGTCATATGTTCCTCGATCGCGTCCACCAACCGCACCGCGCGCTCGGCGTGCCTGGCTTCACCGGTGTGCACGGCCAGTTCGGTTTCCAGGCCGAGGACCACGCCCTGGCAGTAGCTGTAGACCGGCTTCTCGACCTCGCCCGAGGGTAGGTGGATGCCGTCGAAGATGAGCCCGGTCTCCTTGTCGCGCAGGTTGGCGTCGAGGAAGTCGGCCAGTTCCTGGGCCCGGTGGTAGCGGCCCAGCCGGGCCATGGCGATCCCCGTCGGGCCGTTGGCCGGGGCGTTGAAGAAGTCCGAACCCTTGCGCCACGGGACCGCGCCGAACTCCGGCTCGAACCCGTTGACCAGTGCTTTCTCCAGATTCAGCAGCGCGCCGCGGACCTCGGCCACGCCCTGGGTGCGCTCGGCGCGCTCCAAAGCGATTGCCAGCCAGGCCATATCGTCGTAGTAGTTGTTGGTCCAGCCGGTGATATTGCGCAGTCGCATGGCGTGCGCGATGGACCAGAGGCGGCGCTGGCGGGCCGGGGTGGGGTGCCGGTTGGCGGCGTCCACCGCGCAGTCGATCAGGTGGGCCTGCCACCAGTAGTGCCAGAACGCGAAGGCCCGCTCCCGCTTGGTGGCCGGCCAGCCGACGACACCCAGCTGGGTGCCCGGGATGGCCCACAGCGTGCGTAGATGGCGCGAGAGGATCGCGGACTCGGCCAGGTCGGCACGTTCCGACCAGAGGGCAGCGGTCGGCTCGATATTGCGCCCGGTCCGCGATGTCATGGGACTAATAATGCCAATCGGACAACCCTGTCCGTGGCTATTTTGTTACCGAGAGTCGGATGTCACCACGCATTGCCCAGGTCGGCGTGCTGACGAATCCAGGCGTGCATGGCGATTCCCGCGGCGACTCCGGCATTGATGCTGCGGGTGGACCCGAACTGGGCGATCGAAACGGTGAGCCGGGCGCCGTCTTTCGCGGCCTCGGTGACGCCGGGGCCCTCCTGGCCGAACAGCAGCAGGCAGTCGCGCGGGAGCGTCGCGGTCTCCAGCGGCACCGCGCCGGGGACATTGTCGACCGCGACCACGGTCAGGCCCTCGGCCGCCGCGAATCGCAGCAGCTCGTCGGTATCGGTGTGATGCCGAATGTGCTGGTAGCGGTCGGTGACCATGGCCCCGCGGCGGTTCCAGCGCTTGCGACCCACAATGTGCACGGCCGCCGCGGCGAAGGCATTGGCGGTGCGCACCACCGTGCCGATATTGGCGTCGTGCCCGAAGTTCTCGATGGCGACGTGGAAGGGATGCCGGCGGGCGTCGATCTCGGCGACGATGGCCTCCCGACGCCAATACCGGTAGGCATCCACCACATTGCGCCGGTCACCGTGCTCCAGCAGCTCCGGATCCAGGCGCGGATCCGCGGGCGGCTCGGTCCCGAATTCGTCGCGCCACGGGCCGACGCCGTGCGGATGCTCACCCCATTCGGTCGGGCCGGGGGCGAGCGCTTCGTCGTCGGTCGGGGCGGAACTCACCCGGCGATCCTAGTTCGACGCGACCGCACCGATGACCGCGAGCAGCACGAAGCCCCCGATGACCAGGATCATCAGACTCGAGGCGACGATGCCGCAGATCCACCCGGCCGTCACCATGCCGCTGCCGCCGACGGCGCCACCGGACGCCTGAATGTCCTTGCGCGCCCGGCTACCCATAATCCAGGCCACCGGTCCCAGCAACTGGCAGAACATCAGACTCATGATGCCGAGGACCAGCACCACCACGGCCTGCGGATGGTCCGGCGCCGGCGCGCCGTAGTAGGCCTGCGGGTAGTAGCCGGGCGTCGGCTGCGGGTAGCTCGGGTTGTAACCCGGCTGCGGGTTGTAGCCCGGCTGCTGACCGTAAGCCGGGGGCTGACCGTAAGCCGGCGGCTGGTCGTAGGCCGGCGGCTGGTCGTACACCGGTGGCTGGTCGTACACCGGTGGCTGGTCGTACACCGGTGGCTGGTCATACGCCTGCGGCTGGTCATACGCCTGCGGCTGGTCGTAGCCGTAACCCATGGGCTGCTGGGGTTGCTGATGCTTGTTGAAATCCACGGGCTGCTGCGGGTTGGAGCCCGGAGCCTGCGGATCCCAGCCCGGCGGCGGGGGGTCGTATGTCATGGCCAGAATGCTAGGGGGTAGTGCTGGCTACACCCAGGATTTAAGTGCCTGCCCTATCGCCCCTCCCACCCGTGACCGCGACGATGAAGGGCATGAGCGAAACGGCCGCCCTTCCCCTCCCCGTGCTGGATCCGCCCGCGCCGCAACCCGATCCGGGCGAGACCGGTCCGGTCGCCGGTCTTCGCACCTTCCTGACCACGCCGTTCCGGGCGCGCACCTGGAAGGAATTCGCCTATCTGATCATCGTTTTCGTGCTCGGCTGCCTGTCCACCGCCTACCTGTTCCTCGCCTTCGGCGGCAGTCTGTACCTCTCCCTTCTGGTGATCGGGGTGCCGGTGCTGGCGACGGTGATCCTCGGCGGCCGGGTGTGGGGACGGATCTACCGGGTGCTCGGGGTGGTGCTGCTGGACCTGGAATTGCCCGAGCCACCGCCGTTCACCTCGGCGCCGGGCCCGATCGGCTGGCTGCGCAGCGCCTTCACCGACCGGGCCTCCTGGCGCGCACTGCTGTTCCTGCTGTGTCAGTTCGTGCTGGGTGTGGTGGTCGGTTACATCGTGCTGATCACCGTCGTGATCACCGGTTTCGTGGCGGTGTCCCCCATTCCGTGGGCGCTGCTGAATCCACAGAATGTGGATGGCCACGGGGCATCGCATCATTCGCTCGCGCAGTTCGGCGATTTCTATATCGACACCTGGCCGCGGGCACTGGGTTTCGCGGCGATCGGGGTGTTCGGCTGCTTCCTGCTGCCATGGCTGATCCGTGGTGTCTGCTTCCTGCACCGAGCGCTCTCGCTCTGGCTGCTGACCGCCGGCCGCCGCGATCGTGCACTCGCGGAACTGCGGCAGAGCCGCCGGGCCGCGGTCGAGGATTCCGCCGCCACCCTGCGCCGCCTGGAGCGCGATCTGCACGACGGCACCCAGGCTCGACTGGTGAGCATCGCCATGATGCTGGGCCGTGCAGAGGAACGCATCGCGACCGGTGGCGATGCCGGGGAGTTGATCGCCCAGGCACGCGCGGGATCCAAAGAGGCACTGACCGAATTGCGCGAATTGGTGCGCGGCATCCATCCGCCCGCCCTGGACCTCGGCCTGGAAGCGGCATTGGAGACACTCGCAGCCCGCTGTGCCGTCCCGGTGGAATTGCGGGTGCTGCTCCCCGTCCGGCCCAGTCCGGCGATCGAGGCCATCGCCTACTTCTCAGTAGCCGAACTGCTGACCAATGTGGTGAAACACGCTGCCGCGAACCGGATCTGGGTGGCGGTGCTGCCCACCGGATCAGATGCGATGGCGGTGAGCGTGCGCGACAACGGGCAGGGCGGTGCGCTGCAACCGGTCGATGCGCCGGGTGAAGCCGTTGTGGTGGGCGGGCTTTCGGGGCTGGCGCAGCGGGCGCGGGCGGTGGACGGTGCGCTGTTCGTGGACAGTCCGGTCGGCGGGCCGACCGTGGTCACGCTGGTGCTGCCGCTCGCGGGCCCGCAATGATCGAGGGCATGAACCCGTTGCGCGTGGTGATCGCCGAGGACAATGCCATTCTGCGCGACGGCCTGACGGCATTGCTGGCGGAGCGCGGTTTCGAGGTGGTGGCCACCGTGGGCGACGCGACCGGTCTGCATGTCGCGGTGGCCGAATACTTGCCCGACGTGGCCGTGGTGGATGTCCGGATGCCGCCCAGCTACACCGACGAGGGCCTGCTGGCCGCGCTCGCACTGCGGCGCAGCCAACCCGCGATCGGCGTCCTGGTGTTCTCGCAGTGGATCGAAACCCGTTATGCCACCGAGCTACTGGCCGCCGGCGCGGGCGGCGTGGGCTACCTACTCAAGGACCGGGTGGCCGATGTGACCGATTTCGTCGACGCTCTGCGCCGCGTCGCCACCGGCGGCACGGCCCTGGATCCGGAAGTGGTGAGCCAGCTCATGGGTGCTGCCCGGCAACAGGATTCACTGGCGCGCCTGACCCCGCGCGAGCGCGAGGTGCTCGAATCCATGGCGCAGGGATTGTCGAATTCGGCCATCGCACAGGCACTGACGGTGACCGAACGCGCGGTGGAGAAGCACATCGGCAACATCTTCACCAAGCTGGAACTGCCGCCCTCGGATCTGCATCACCGGCGGGTGCTCGCGGTTTTGCGATTGAAAGGCTAAAGGTCACTGCGGGGTTGCCGACCGTGGAAGACTGGAGGGCATGACTCGGTCGAGTTCCGCGGAATTGCTGAAATCGGTTGAATACTGGCCGAATCACCTGCTCACCATTGCCGAATGGTCGCTGCTGCCCGAGAACAATCGACACTGCCGCGAATTGGTGGACGGCGTGCTGGTGGTCGCGCCGCAGCCGCCACGGCATCAGCTCGCGGTATGGCGGCTGGCCGCGCAGCTGGAGCGGGCGCTGCCGCGCCGGGTAGCGGCCATGGCGCGCATCGAATTGCTGGTGGACGAGGGTTCGCCGCCGACCGTGCGGGTGCCCGATGTGCTGATCGTGGGCGGTGCCGCCGGGGCCGAGCACGCCACTCGGGTACGGCCGGCGGATGTGCTGGCGGCCATCGAGATCGTGTCGCCGGGGTCGCGGCGAGTGGATCGGGTGATGAAGTTCGCGGAGTACGCAGCGGTGGGGATCGACCACTATTGGCTGCTGGAGACCGAAGATTCGCTGCGGTTGCTGACCAATCGACTGCGCGACGATCACTATGTACCGACCGGTGAGTACTCCGGCAGGGTCGACCTCGAGATCGACGGCATGACACTGCCACTCGATCTCGACGCCCTCACCGCGCTACGTGCCTCCAACGCTTCGGTCTGAGCAGATACACCCCCTGACCTCACAGAATTCGCGCACCCGCGACGACATTCGGGACTATCCTGGAGTTCCGTAAGCCGTGGTTGGAGGGTGTCATGGACCACGCGCGCATTATCCGAACAGTGCTCGGAGTGACAGCCGCCTATCTGATCGCTCTCGGTGTCTGGCTGGGCTGGATCGTTCCGCTCACGCCACCCGGGACCGTGCCGCTCCAAGTGATCACACTGGTCGGTCTTTTCGGTACCTTCCTCGGCCTCGGCATGCTCTTCGCCCAGCGACCCACCCGGTCCGACCGCAAACTGCGCCGCCACGGGCTCGAAGGGTGGGCCAACATCGAAGCCGTCCACCCGCTGCGGCGCACCGACCACTGCACCGAGATCACCGAACTCGATCTCGAACTCGTGGTGCCGGGTTCACAGACCTACTACGGCAGCATCATCTTCGATGTGGAACCGGTCGTGAAGCCGAGAATCACTGTCGGCGGCACCATTTCGATCCGGGTGGACCCGGTCAACCGCGACCGGATCATGCTCTGCCTGTGATCTCAATCCCGCACCCGGCAAACATATATCCAGGTCAGGACCACCTGACTGCCGGTTTTGCCTGTTCCTGGCCGTAGCATCCTCGACATGACGATCGCCGACAAACCGGACCACAGAGAAGCGCCGCTGGTGCTCGACACCCAGCCGCCGCGCACGCTCGGGTTCACCGATCAGGCGGCGTTCTGGCTCAATATCGGCGTCAGCCTGATCGGGTTCAGCGGCGCTGCGGTTGTGTTGTCGCCCTCCGAGGGCGTGCGGCTGCCGCTCATCGGAGCGCTGCTGGCAACGGTCGTCGGCACGGTTCTCGGCGCGGCCATGGTCGCCGGACCGTCCGCGATCGGAGCCCGCACCGGCGCACCGGCCATGGCGATGCTGCGCGGCCTGTTCGGCACCAAGCTGTCCTACGTGCCCACGGTCGCGAACATCGTGCAGTGCATCGGCTGGGGCGTGTACGAGCTGACCGTCATCACCCTCGGCGTCACCGCGCTCACCCACGACAAGGTCCCGCACTGGATCGTCATCGTCGCGGCGGGCGCGCTGTCCACGGTCATGGCCATCTGGCCGCTGTCCGCGGTGCGGGCGCTGCGCAAGTACGTGTCGGTGGCGGTGGCCATCGCCCTGATCTACTTCACGATTCAGCTACTGCGCCAGCCGATTCCGCTGCCCACCGGCACCAGCTGGAGCGGCTTCTGGCCCGCCGTCGACTCCACCCTCGCGGTGTCCATCTCCTTCGTGCCGCTGGCCGCCGACTACACCCGGCACTCACGCACCGCGAAAACCGCCGCCGGAGCCACCGTGCTCGGCTACTCCATCGCCCAGGTCTGGTGCTATCTGCTGGGCATCCTGGCGATCCTGCACGCGGGCAACAGCGACAACATCTTCGACACCTTCCTCGGTGTGACCGCGGGCTGGCTGTTCTTCGCGGTCCTGGTGCTGCGCGAATCCGATCAGTCCTTCGCCAATATCTATTCGACGGCCATGTCCATCCAGAACCTGCTGCCCCGGGTGGACCGCCGCCTGCTCGCGGGATTCGTCGGCCTGGTCGTCACGCTGCTGGCGCTGCCGGTGCGCGACTTCAGCAATTACGCCAATTTCCTGGTGCTGATCGGCTCGGTGTTCGTACCGCTGTGCGCGGTGTTGATCGTCGACTACTTCTTCGGCCGCGGCCGCCACGGCTGGGACCTGGGCCAGCACGCACCCACCCGGCCGCTCATGTTGCTGCCGTGGGCCATCGGCTTCGTGATCTACCAGCTGTTCAATCCGGGCTCCATCTCCTACTGGACCGATTTCTGGACCAAGGCGCAGGACACCCTGAACGTGCATCCCGGCTGGTGGTCCTCGGCCTCGCTCTACTCCTTCCTGGCCGCCGCGGCGGTGACCGCGCTCCTGGTCCGGTTCCGGCGGGGATGAGCGACGGCCGCGTCTACGGCATGGGGTTCGACGCCCTCGTCGAACCCGACTGGCCCGCACTGACTTCCGGCGAGGTCGAGGCGGTGCTGGGCACGGACGCGGCCATCACCTGGCGCAGCCCGCGACCGCTCTCGGCGACCGCACGGGTCCGGCTGCTCGACGGGCACGAGGTCATCCTCAAGCGCCTGCCCCGCACCCTGCGGGACACCGCCGCGCTCGATGAAGAACACCGGTTCATGGCTCATCTGCGCGCCCGCGGGATTCCGGTGCCGCAGGTGCCGACCACCGTCGACCTCGGCGAATTCGCCTATGAGGTGCAAGAACTCGGCCACGGCAGCGACGAATACGCGGGCGTCTTCTCCTGGACTCCCTACCACTCCCGCGCCGAGGCGGCCGCCGCCGGGCGCATGCTGGCCCGCCTGCACCTGGCGGCCGCCGGATACGACGCCCCGGCGCGCCCGCCCCGGCCGTTGCTGGCGGGATTCACGATCTTCGACTCCGCCGATCCCGTTGCGGCCGTGGCGGATCGGGCGCGGCGGCGACCCGCGCTGGGTAGGTTCCTGGCCGAGCGCGATTGGCGGGGAGATATGGAACGCGTCCACCTCCCGGCGCACGAACGCCTGTACCCGATGCTCGCGGAACTGGAACCGCTGTGGACACACAATGATTGGCACGGCACCAATCTGCTCTGGCGGGACGGGGAGGTCGCCACGGTCATCGACTTCGGCCTGTGCGACCGCACCACCGCGATCCACGATCTCGCCACCGCCATCGAACGCTGTGCCGTGGACTGGATTTCACTCCGCGACGGTGGGCCCGCGCACGTCCGATTCGATCAGATCGAGGCCCTGCTTCAGGAATACCAATCGGTACGGAATTTGACCGCCGCCGAACGCCAGGCTCTTCCCGCACTTCTTCCCCTCGTGCATTGCGAGTACGAACTGTCGGAGATCGACTACTTCCTCGACGTCGTCCCCGGCGGCAATGCGAAGAATGCCGAAATCGCCTATGCCGAGTACTTTCTCGGCCATACCGCCTGGTGGACCGAATCCCGCGCCGGACGAGCGGCGGCCAACACAATTTCGCAGCTCACGAATATCAGCACCGATACGACTACCTATGTGCGCGCGGATCCGCGAGAAGATATTGGGCGGCCGCGTAAGTGCCGAGAATGACGCCCTCGCTGACCCGGCGGGACCGCTCGCCGCGCGCGAAAATGCGTCGCAACACGATCAATCCGTCCGACAGCGTGAACAGCAGTGCACCGAGACCCAGGCGGCTGCGCGGATCGGCGTTCGGAACATTCACGCCCGCAATATTCTTCGCGTCGCGAGCCAGGTCCGGATCGGACGCCAGGGTGGCGGCAGTACCCAGGGTGGCACCGTAAACGGTGAGCGGGACAGCCACATTCGGGGCCTTGAAGCGCATCAATGTCGCCGCACCCAGCCAGGCCGCCACTCGCGGCACCGCGATCTGCGCACGTGGCCGACCGCCGCGGCGCAACCACAGCCACGAGTAGCCGGACTGCATCACAGCGAAAGACGAAGCGCCCGCGATCAATCGGCGATCGTCATCGGGTTCGATGAGCAGCACATCGCCCACCGTGGCCGCCGCCAGCGACCCGAGCAGCACCTTACGATCGGTGCGGTCCAGATAGCTGCCGTTGGTCACCACATCGGCGGCGAGCAGCGGCATCAGCAAAGGTTTCGCGACCCACTGCAGTTTCTCGCGACCGGTGACCGCGCCGAACACGGTCACCGCCGCCGCGCCGACGAACGCGGCACGAAACGGGCGAGCCATCAGAAGCTGGGTTCGGCCGGAGCCGGCGGCAGCACGGCGACCTGGCCCGCATAGGACAGGCCCGCACCGAAGGCGAGCAGCAGCGCCAGCTGGCCGCCCTTGGCCTTGCCGGTCACCAGCATCTCCTCCATGGCCAGCGGAATCGAGGCGGCCGAGGTGTTGCCGGTGTTCTCGATGTCATTGGCCATCGGGATGTCGTCGGCGAGGCCGAGATTCTTCTTCATCAGCTCGTTGATGCGGGCATTGGCCTGGTGTGGGATGAAGATCTCGATGTCTTCCTTGGCCACGCCCGACTGCTCGATCGCGGTCGACAGCGCGCGCGGCAGGGTGACGGCGGCCCAGCGGAAGACCTTGGGGCCCTCCATGTGCAGCGACATCCGGCCCACCGGCTCGACGGCCGGATCGGTGCCCTGCAGCCGCTGCGCCTTGTTCATGAATTCCAGGAAGTCGACGTCCTGCGCGATGGCCTCGGCGTTCTCGCCGTCGGAGCCCCACACGGTCGGCGAGATGCCGTTCTCCTCGCTGGGTCCGACCACGACCGCGCCGGCGCCGTCGCCGAAGATCATGGCGGTGCCGCGGTCCTTCGGGTCGAGGCCGACGGTCATCGTCTCGGCACCGATCACCAGGATGTATTCGGCCGAGCCGGAACGGATCATGTCGGTGGCGACACCGAGGCCGTAGCCGAAACCGCCGCAGCCCGACGTCAGGTCGAAGGCCGGGATGCCGTTCATGCCGAGATCGGCGGCCACGCTGGGCGCGCCGTGCGGGGTCAGCTTGAGCCAGCTGGAGGTGCAGAACAGCAGCGCGCCGATCTTGGATCGGTCGATGCCGGTGTTGTTCAGCGCCCGGTTGCCCGCGGCCACCGCCATGCTGCGCAGGGTCTCGTCGCCGGAGATCCAGCGCCGGTTGTGAATCCCGGTGCGCTCGAAGATCCACTCGGGAGTGGAGTCCAGGGTTTCGCACACGTCAGCGTTGCTGACGACGCGCTGGGGCCGGTAGGCGCCGATGCCGAGCATTGCGACGTTCTGATGACCTTTGTTGATAGCAATGCTCACCACAGGTGACTCACACGACCCTTCACAACACCTTTGTCGGACAAAAGACCAGCCCCAGGCTAACCCAGAGCAAGGGTTCAGCCCAGAGCCATGTCCGGTTAACGCAAAGGTAGGGACATATGTCCTAACTGAGTGCGAGGTCCTTCAAGCCCAGGATCGAGCGGTACTCGAGGCCCTCGGCGGCGATGATGCCGTCGGCACCGGTCTCGCGGTCCACCACCGTCGCCACACCCACCACGATTGCTCCCGCGTCGCGCAGCGCGCGCACCGCGGTGATCGGGGAGTTGCCGGTCGTGGTGGTGTCCTCGACCACCAGCACCCGCTTGCCCACGATGTCCGGGCCCTCGATCTGGCGCTGCATGCCGTGCGTCTTGGCGGCCTTGCGGACCACGAAGGCGTTGATGGGACGGCCCGGCGCGTGCATGACCGCGGCCGCCACCGGGTCCGCGCCCATGGTGAGCCCACCCACCGATTCGAAGTCCCAGTCCGCCACCAACTCACGTAGCAGCTTGCCGATCAGCGGAGCCGCCTCGTGATGCAGGGTGGCCCGGCGCAGGTCCACGTAGTAGTCGGCTTCCTTGCCCGAGGACAGGGTCACCCGGCCGTGCACCACGGCGAGGTCGCGCACCAGGGCCGCGAGTCTGTCCCGGTCGGTCGTCGTTACCTGCATTGCTGTGTCTATGTCCTTCCGCGTGCGTTGAACAGGCCCCGGTTCAGGCGGGTCACCAGGGATCGTGGGATGAGCCCGGCGATCGCGACGATCGCCTTGTACTGCATGCCGGGCACGCTGATCACCCGGTCCTTCTCCAGATCATGCAGCGAACCGGCCACCACCTCGTCCACGCTCAACCACAGTGGTCGCGGCAACGAGGCCATATCGATTCCGGCTCGCTCATGGAATTCGGTACGAACGAATCCCGGGCACAATGCCTGCACCCGAACTCCGGTCCCGGCCAGCCCGCCAGCCAGCCCTTGGGAGAAGGATACGACGTACGCCTTGGAGGCCGAATAGGTCGAGCCCCGTCCGGGAATCAGCCCGGCCGTGCTGGCCACGTTCACCACCGTGCCCTTGGCCGCGTGCAGCATGGGCGGCAGCGCCGCCCGGGTGAGCTGCACCACGGCCGTGACATTCACATCCAGTTGGTTCTGCAGGGCGTCCGGGCCCTGCGACCAGAATTCGCCCGAAATGCCGAATCCGGCGTTGTTGACCAGGAATTCGACGCCATCGGCCAGGCGGGCGGCCACCAGATCGCGATCGTGGGGGCGGCCCAGGTCGGCGGGCAACACCTCGGCGCGCGCACCGAACCGCACCTGCACGTCGTGCGCGAGCGCGGTCAGCCGGTCCTCATCGCGTGCCACCAGCACCAGGTCGTAGCCGAGTGCGGCGAGCCGGGTGGCGTATCCCTTGCCGATGCCGGACGTCGGGCCGGTGACCAAGGCCACCGGACGATGCGCGCCGGGCAGACGGGCAGGGGAACTCTCGATCATCGACGGCCTATCACTCGCACGTGAGGGGAGCGGTCGGCGATGACCGGAACTGCGCCCCCATTCTGATCCCTGCCCGTCCCAGTGACTGCGAATTCACGCAGATGCGACGTGGCTGCGGCGTGCCGCAAAGGGTTCAGTGCGGCGTGCCGCATGACAGGGGCGTGTCGGTTCACCTCGGGGCTGGGCCCTGGTAGGGCCGGAAGCCGGGGTGGAACGGACCGCCGGGCGGGGCGCTGCGGCCCTGGTCACGACGCCAACCCTCCTCCGGCTCGCGATCGGGATCCTCGTCCCGCTCCTCGGATTCGGGCTCGGCCCAACGGTCTTCGTCGTCGGGGCCGGGCTCGTGACCGAAGTCCGCCTCGTCCTCCCGGGCGGGCGGCCAGTTGCGGCGCGGACGGTTGCGCGGATCCGGCACGACCTTCAGTGCGGGACGCCAGTTTTCGGGCTCGTCGTCCGATTCGCTCGCCCCGGCGATATCGCTGACCAGCGGGGAGTCGTAGTCGTCCTCGGCTTGCGCGCGGGCTCGCGGGTCGGGCTGCGGGCGGGTCCGCGGCCGGACCGGTTCCTCGTCGCCGAAGTCGCCGTACTCGTCGTGGCCGTCGTATTCGTCGTCCTCGGGCATCGGATGCGAGCTGCCCGGTTCGGGCAGTTCGTCGCGGCCGCGCTCGGCATTGATGACCGGCGGCAGCACGTGCAGCAGACCGGACAGCCGCAGCACGGCGTCGATGGCCATCTCCCAGTCCTTGGCGACGGCCCCGACCGGCAGCATGCCGAGCGTCCAATTGCCTTCGGACCACAGCTGTTGCACGGTGTCGGGCAGCGATTCGATGAACGCCACCATGCGCTGATCCACCGCATGCCGGGCGATGTCCGGATTGGTGGCGAAGACCACCCGGTCACCGATGGCGCCGAGCAGTTCCAGATCGTGATCCTTCGGCGGCGCCGCGGTTTTCAGCCGCAGGTCGATATCGATGTCCGAGCCGATCTGGCGGCGCACCGCGACCAGGGTGGCGGCGTCCTCCAGGTCGAAGAGCACGAACTTCTCGCCCTTGCGGTTGCCGGACACCACATCCACCGCGGACAGGTAGCCGAGTTTCGCCAGCGCACCGCGCCGCCAGGTGGCCGCCAGTGCGGGCTCCACCGAAACATACGTGTAGCCCTGGGATTTCGCCCAGACCTGTCGCACGTGCCCGGTGCGCTGCCGCTGCAGCCGATCGAAATAGAGCAGCACGATCGCACCCACGAGCGCGATCGCAGCCAGCCCGAACCATATCGCCGTCATCGCCGCCTACCCTATCCAGTTGGTGCACGTAATGCCCGGCACGCCTGCAGGTTTGCTCATCGGGTTCCGCTCGGCAGCGAGGTGCTGAAGATCAGCTTCGCCTGAATGGATCCGTCGGCATTCTTATCGCCCTGCACCATAACGACTTCCCCGATGGTGAGGTCGGCGACCTTGGTACTGCCGAGCGAGATCACCTGCGTGCTGGAATCGGTCTTGACCGTCGCCGAACCGCCGGACAGCGTGGTGATGGTCAGCGTCGAACCGTCATTGCTCGCGATGGTGCCCATCTGCGCGCCGAGCTGATCCAGATCTCCCAGACCCGGAATGGTCGGAATCCCGCTGGGTAGCGGCACTACGGAGGTGTTGCCGGGCAGCGGATAAGCGGAGGTGCTGGGCGCGGCCGCGGTGTCCGACGAATCCTTGTGCCCCAGCATGGTGCCCACCACCACGCCCGCGATGGCGATCAGCAGTACCGCCCCGATGCCCAGCGCCACCCACAGCGTCGTCTTGCGCGGGGGCGGGGGCGGCGGCGGATTCTGCGGGAATCCCGCGGGCTGATATCCACCCGGCGGCATCCCGGGGCCACCCGGATAGCCCGGCGTGCCATAGCTGTTCGCGTTGCCGTAGCTGCTGGTCGGCGCGTACCCCTGTTGCCCCGGGTAGACGGCGGTCGGCTCGACGCCGCCACCGGTCTCGTACCCACCCCATTGCGCGTCCGCGGGCGGCATCACCCGGGTCGCGTCCGGCCCGGGCGGCTGCCCGAAATAGTCGACCTGACCGGTAGGTATGGCCTCGGTGGGCCCATACGCCATCCCGCTATCCGAGGTGTGGCCGCCGGGTGTGGCCGATGGTGCGGGCCCCTCCCCCGGGCCCGGTTCCGGCCGCGGCGACCACGGATCGCTCGGATTAGTCATGGCTTCCAGGGTAGGCGGAGTACCCCATCCCAGCCGCGAACTCGACCGGACGGTCCCCAAACAGCAAGACCCCCGCCCGAACCGGAGTTCACGCGGGGGCCGATGTTCTCGCTGGTCAGCGGCCGACGATGAGGGTGTCGCCGTCTGGGGTGACGTTGACTCGCACGGTGTCGCCGTCCTTCACCTCACCGGCCAGCAGTTCCTTGGCGAGCGAGTCGCCGATGGACTGCTGGATGAGCCGGCGCACCGGGCGCGCGCCGTAGGCCGGGTCGTAGCCGCGCACGGCCAGCCAGAAGCGGGCCGAGTCGGAGACGTCCAGCTTCAGGCGGCGGTGTGCGAGCCGCTTCTGCAACTGCTCGAGCTGGATGTCGACGATCCGCTCCAGCTGTTCCTCGTCGAGCCCGTGGAACATGACCACGTCGTCGAGCCGGTTGAGGAACTCCGGCTTGAAGGCGCGGCGCACCGCGTTCATGACCGTCTCCTTGTCACCGCCTGCACCCAGATTCGAGGTCAGGATGAGGATGGTGTTGCGGAAATCGACCGTGCGGCCCTGACTGTCGGTCAGGCGGCCCTCGTCGAGCACCTGCAGCAGGATGTCGAAGACATCCGGGTGGGCCTTCTCGATCTCGTCGAACAGCACCACCGTGTACGGGCGTCGCCGCACCGCCTCGGTGAGCTGGCCACCCTGGTCGTAACCGACGTAGCCCGGGGGCGCACCGACCAGGCGGGCCACCGAATGCTTCTCGGAGTACTCGCTCATATCGATGCGGACCATGGCGCGCTCGTCGTCGAACAGGAAGTCCGCCAACGCCTTCGCGAGCTCGGTCTTACCGACACCGGTCGGGCCCACGAACATGAAGGATCCGGTCGGGCGGTTGGGGTCGGCGACCCCGGCCCGGGCGCGGCGCACGGCATCCGAAACCGCTTGCACGGCTTCGCTCTGCCCGACGACCCGGTGACCCAGTTCGTCCTCCATGCGCAGCAGCTTCTGGGTCTCGCCCTCCATCATCTTGCCCACGGGGACACCGGTCCAGGCCGACACCACCTCGGCGATATCGTCCGGCCCGACCTCCTCCTTGAGCATGACGTCACCGTCGGCGGCGGTCTTCGCCTTGGCCTCGGCGTCGGCGAGTTCCTTCTCCAGCTTGGGGATTCGCCCGTACTGGAGTTCGGCCGCCTTGCCGAGGTCGCCGTCGCGCTCGGCCAGCGCGGATTCGGCCTTCAGCTTCTCCAATTGCTCCTTGAGCACGGAGACCGAGTCGATGGCCTGCTTCTCGTTCTGCCAACGCGTCATCAGCTGGTTGAGCTTCTCGCGGTCGTCGGCGAGCTCGGACCGCAGCTTCTCCAGCCGCGCCTTGGAGCCCTCGTCGGTTTCCTTGGCCAGCGCCAATTCTTCGATCTCGAGCCGGCGCACGACCCGTTCGATCTCGTCGATTTCCACCGGCCGGGAATCGATTTCCATCCGCAGCCGGGACGCCGCCTCGTCGACCAGGTCGATGGCCTTGTCCGGCAGGAACCGGGAGGTGATGTAGCGGTCGGACAGGGTCGCGGCCGCCACCAGCGCGGAGTCGGTGATGCGCACGTGATGGTGGGTCTCGTAGCGTTCCTTGAGCCCGCGCAGGATGCCGACGGTGTCCTCCACCGACGGCTCGCCGACCAGCACCTGCTGGAAGCGGCGTTCCAGGGCCGCGTCCTTCTCGATGTACTTGCGGTATTCGTCGAGGGTGGTCGCGCCGACCAGCCGCAGTTCGCCGCGGGCGAGCAGGGGCTTGATCATGTTGCCCGCGTCCATGGCGGATTCGCCGGTCGCGCCCGCGCCGACAATGGTGTGCAGCTCGTCGATGAACGTGATGATCTGTCCCGCAGAGGATTTGATCTCCTCCAGGACGGCCTTCAACCGCTCCTCGAACTCGCCACGGTATTTGGCACCGGCCACCATCGCGCCCAGGTCGAGCGAGATGAGCTTCTTGCCGCGCAACGATTCCGGGACGTCGCCCGCGATGATGCGCTGGGCCAGCCCCTCCACGATGGCGGTCTTGCCGACGCCCGGCTCGCCGATCAGCACCGGGTTGTTCTTGGTGCGGCGGCTCAAAACCTGTACGACACGGCGGATTTCGTGATCGCGCCCGATGACCGGATCCAGTTTGCCCTCGCGGGCGGCGGCGGTCAGGTCGGTGGAGTACTTCTCCAGCGCCTGGTACTGCCCCTCCGGATCGGCGGTGGTGACGCGGGTGTTGCCGCGCACGGCGGTGAACGCCTCGCGCAGCGCGTCGGCGGTCGCGCCGTACTTCAGCAGCAGCTGCGAGACATCCGAATCACCCTGGGCCAGGCCGACCATCAGGTGTTCGGTGGAGACGTACTCGTCGCCCATCTCGGTGGCCAGCTTCTGCGCGGCGGTGACCGCGGCCAGGGATTCGCGTCCGAGGTTGGGGCTGGTGGTCGCGCCGCTGGCGCGGGGCAGCCGGTCGACGATGTCCTGGGCCTCGCGTCGCACCGTCGCCGGGTCGACTGCGACGGCCTTGAGCAAGGGGGCGGCGATGCCGTCGGTCTGATCCAGCAACGCCACCAGCAAGTGCGCCGGACGGATCTCCGGGTTTCCGGCGGCGGAGGCCGCTTGGAGTGCGGCGGTCAGCGCCGCCTGGGTCTTGGTGGTGGGATTGAACGAGTCCACTGTCACCTTCCTACTAGTCGTTGCTGACTACAACGCGGTAGAAGTTGAGTCTGTTCCGCT
Organism: Nocardia sp. NPDC059240; assembly: GCF_042753865.1. Classification (NCBI taxonomy): domain Bacteria; kingdom Bacillati; phylum Actinomycetota; class Actinomycetes; order Mycobacteriales; family Nocardiaceae; genus Nocardia; species Nocardia sp. NPDC059240. The sequence goes on from NZ_JBHZAC010000005.1 coordinate 142,080, forward strand.
CAAGTCTGACCAGTTTTCGACGCCAGGTAAAGAGTCCGAGGCCGTTTCCTACGCTACGCGTACGATGGGCGCATTCGTTGACGCATCACACCTGCTCATCGCCAGCCAACTCTCGGAACTCTCAGGGGCTTCCCCTGAAACCCCTTTCAGAGATGGCGCCACGTGAAGGAGTTCTATGCGCGCGATCGTCGTCCGTGAATTCGGTGGCAAGCCGGAGCTCGCCGACATGCCCGTCCCCGAGGTCGGACCGGGTCAGATCCAGATCCAGATCGAAGCGGCGGGAGTGAACCCCTTCGACAAACGGATCATCGACGGCTTCCTGGACGGCAAACTGCCCCACGACTTTCCGCTGATTCCCGGCACCGACGGCGCGGGCACCATCACCGCGGTCGGTTCGGGGGTGAACGATTTCGAGATCGGTGAACGCGTGGTCGGGAAGTTCCTGATCCCGCCGGTCGGGCACGGCACCTTCGCCGAATACATCGTGGTCCCGCGCGACAGCGCCATCGCCAAACTCCCGGACGAGGTCACCGCGATCCGGGCGGCTGCGCTGCCGACCGCCGGCATCACCGCGTTGGACCTCATGCACGCGGCCGGGGTCCGCGGCGGGCAGAAGATGCTGATCGTCGGCGCGTCCGGCGGGGTCGGGTCGTACCTGGTGCAGTTGGGTGCGCTGGCCGGGGCGCATGTCATCGCCACCGCCCGCCCCGACGACACCGATCGGATGATCCGGCTGGGCGCGACCGAGGTGGTGAACTACGGCCGGATCGCCGTCACCGACTCGCCCACGCACGCCGAGAGTTCGGAGCTGTCGATCGCGGATTCGGTGCGGATCACCGATCCGGGCGGCATCGACGTGGTCTTCGATCTGGTCTCCCCGCCGACGGTTTTCGCCGACAACGCGAGCCTGGTGAAGGCGGGCGGCGCGGCCTATTCGACCATCTGGTCCGCCGACGAGGACGATCTGAAAGCGCGCGGCCTTCAAGGCGGCAACCTCGAATCCCACGGCGGCGCCACCGAATTGCGCGAACTGCTGCGCCTGGTCGGCAACGGCGACCTGATGGTCCCGATCCGCAATATGCCCCCGCTCGCGGAGGCCGCCGACGTCATCGGCGCGCCCGGCGCACGAGGCAAGACGGTGCTCGTCATCTGAGCCGCCGCGGGCCCGTCACTTGAACCTCGAGTTACACAAAACGACCGGCCCTCCGCTATATCCGTGCGACCACCAACTTTTCAGGGATACTTGACGCGGAGGTCCGCCTGGCAGCAGGCGTTCCGGGGTTTGTTCCGAAGGAAGGGAAGCTCGACGTCGTGGATGCGCGTTCTGCAGCGCTGGTCCGCGCAAACTTTCGGACAGTCGTCGAGGCCCCGAACGGGCCCGAACGGCTGATCAGCGCGTTCTACGGTCATCTTTTCGCGGAGATCCCCGCCTTGCGGGAACTTTTCCCCTCCGCCATGGACATGCAGCCCAAACGGTTGGCCACGGCCATCCAGTTCGTGCTCGACAACCTGGAGGACTGGGATCGTGCCCAGCGCTTCCTGGAGCAACTCGCGCGCGACCACCGCAAGTACGGGGTGGAGGCGGCGCACTACGACATCGCCGGGCGCGCCCTGCTCTCGGCCTTCCGCAGCTACAACGGGTCGGCGAATTGGTCGCGGCCGCTGGAGGCGGGCTGGCGCGACATCACCATCCTGATCTCGGCGTCCATGGCCATCGGCGCGAATTCCGATAAGTCGCAACCGTATTGGGAGGCGACGGTGGTCGGGCACCGGCGGGTGGTGGACGATCTGGCCATCGTCCGGCTGCAGACCGACACCCCGATCCCGTATCAGGCCGGGCAGTACGTGCCGATCGCGATTCCGCAGCGGCCCAAGATGTGGCGCTACCTGTCCCCGGCGATCCCCACGAACCCCTACGGCGAGATCGAATTCCATGTGCGCAAGGTGCGCACCGGCTGGGTGAGCCCGGCCATTGTGAACGAGACGCAGGTCGGCGACCGCTGGATGATCGCGGCCCCGCTGGGCGGGCTGCATGTGGATCTGAGCCGCCGCAAGGATGTCCTGATGATCGGCTCCGGCACCGGCATCGCGCCGTTGCGGGCGCAGTTGATCGAGATGGGCCGCCGCGGCATCAATCCGCGCGTGCACCTGTTCATGGGCGGCCGCTACCCGTGTGATCTCTATGATGTGGAGAACATGTGGCAGCTCTCGCAATCCAATCCGTGGCTCACCGTGATCCCGGTCTGCGAGAACGAGACCAACCCGTGGTGGCACCCGTACCCGCCCGCCGAGACCCCGTTCGGCATGCACCGCCGCCTGATCGGCAATCTGGGCGCGGTGGTGGCCAGCTTCGGGACCTGGGCGGACCGCCAGATCCAGATCGCGGGATCGGCCCGCATGATCGCGGACACCAGGCGCGCGCTCTACGCGGTGGGCACCCCGGATTCGGCCATCAGTTCGGACCCGGTGTAACCGGTACCGGTGCGGTACAAGGCTTTTCGATGAGGAGTAGGCGTTGACGATCGGCCCGGATGAGACCGGCCCGCTGTCGCTGGGCGAGCAGACCGAGTGGACCGCGACGGTGGTCGGTGCGCACCGGCTGCGTGAGGACACCACGGTCGTGCGGTTGATCGGGGAGTTCGTGCCGTTCGCGGCCGGGCAGTCGGTGGAGGTGCGCACGCCGCAGCATCCGAACATGGTGCGCCGCATGTATTCCGCGCTGCCGCCGTCACTGGACGGCAAGCTGGAATTCCATGTGCGGACGGTGCCGGGCGGCTGGTGCAGCGGGTCCATCGTGGCCGACTCGCATCCGGGCGACGAATGGCGGATCGGCGCGCCCGCGGGCTGGCTGGCCGTGGAACCGGAGACCACCGATGTGGTGATGATCGCCGACGGGGTCGGGTTGGCCCCGCTGCGTGCGCTGCTGCTGGATGTCTCGCGCCGCGCCGAACCGCCGCGCACCCACCTGTTCGTGGGCGGGCGCTATCCGCGCGACCTGTACGCCGCCGACATGCTCTACCTGCTGGCCGGTGAAATGCCTTGGCTCACGGTCATTCCCGTGGTGCAGGACGAGGAGGACCCGGGCCTGGTCGATCCGTGGTACGAGCAGTGCCGGGTGGATGTCGGCTTCCGTCCGGAGGAGATGATGCCGGGCAGCATCGCCGACATCCCCGAACGCTTCGGGCCGCTCGACCACCACCAGATCCTGGTGTGCGGCGGCGCGGCGATGGTCCGCAACACCATCGACCAACTGGTCGCGATCGGCGCGCCCGCGGAATCCATTCGCTACGAAGGCTTTTAGAGCCGCCTCCTAGAACAGCGGGTCGTGGCGGATGTTGTCGGTGGAAGTACCCGCGGCCATCAACCGGAACTTGGTGGTCTGCACCATGGACGGTGCGCCGACGATCTGCACGTCGCGGTCCTCCCACGCCCCGTGGCTCGCCACGATCTTGCCGATCTGGCCGACCTGCCGCGGCTCCAGTCCCGGGAACTCCCGGGACTCGTCGGAATTGTCGAAGTGCCACCACGGGTTCTCGGTGGACTCGGTCACAGGATGCACGGTGAGCCACTTGTTGGCGCAGGCCAATTGGCTGAGCACCTCGAGATCGTAGAGGTCGCACGGGTAGTGCCCGCCGACGAACAGATCCACCTTCGGGTTGGAGCGGCGCGCGGTCATGGCCATCAATTGCGCACGCAGCGGCGCGATACCGGTGCCGCAGCCGATCATGAGCATCTTGCGGCGGGTATTGCGGGGCACGCCGAGACCGCCCAGCGGTGACCCGATCAGCCACTGCTCGCCGACCCGGGTGTGCCCGACCATGGCCGGGCTGACCCAGCCGCCGGTGACGCCGCGAATGTGGAACTCCAGCTCGCCGTTGGCATTCGCGGGAATCGCGGGCGACAGATAGCGCCACATGCGCGGGCGGGACGGGATCTGCACGCTCATGTACTGCCCGGCCGCGTACTGCATGGGCTGATCCAGCTTGAGCCGCACGACGGCCAGATTGCGCAGCACTTCCCGGTGTTCGATGACCGTGCCGGTCCAGACCGGCGGGGTGGTCTCCTGGTCGGCGGCGGTGATCATGGTGTTGGCGATGACACCGATGCCCTCGTCCCAGGCGCGGCCGATCTCGTCGGTCCACAGCTCGGTGCCGGCGTACGCCTCGAGCGCGCTCTTGAGTGACTTCCCCACGGCCGCATAGTGATCGGGCACCACACCGTACTTGCGGTGATCGCGGCCGAGTTGGGCCAGGAAGGGCAGCAGCCGCTCGGGTTCCTCGAGCCGGTCGACCACGTAGGCGATGGCCTTCACCAGCCGGTCGCGCTGGGCGTCCAGGGCGGCGGGGAAGAAATCGCGAACCTGCGGGTACTCCGTGAAGAGGATGGCGTAGAACGATCGCGCGAGCTTTTCGGGGCCACCGTCCTCCGCAGCTACCGCCTTGAACGTTGTTCTTATCAATGCGACGGTGCGCGAATCCATTTGTGTCACAACCCCATTTCGCAATCGAACGCAGGCGTGACCGGCGAGTGAAGTGCTGCGGGACACTCGACAGCAGCCGTTGCTCAGCAAGTGTAGGCGAGGTTAGCCAGCAACGGAACGGGACGTTTCAATAACACGCCCTTTTATCCTCAAAAACGTGAACGTTGCGGGGTTTAAGAGGCCAAAACAGACTGTTCAACTGGAAAACGCCGAATGACACGGGTTTTCGGACGTCGATCCTGTCAGATCCGTTTTGCAAGACTCAGGAAAACAGCGATCCCACCGCAACCGTGCATGCATCGAATTCCCCTGCAGCATACGGACAAAACTCGTTAATGGTAGGAATAAATAACCTACCGGTCTGTTTTTAATTAACCAGCATAAAGAACTTCGCTAATCCCACAGTCCCCAAGGGCAACTCAGCACATTGCCCGCAACAATCGCATCATGGCGAACGGCAGAAGGCGGTGCCCCGATGGGGCACCGCCTTCGTTATGCGCTTGTCCTGCTACGACTTACGCCGATTCCGGGGCTGCCAGACCACGAGCGCCGTGCTGGGCTGAGGGGTCAGATGCGCGGGCCGGTACCCGGCCCGCAGCCTTTCCACCTCGGCGGTCAACTCGCTCACCCGATGCTGCAATGCCTCGACCTCGTTGGTGAGTTCGATGATCCGTTTGATGCCGGCCAGGTTCACGCCCTCGTCCTGGGACAGGCGCTGCACCTCGCGGAGCAGCTCCACATCCCGATCGGAGTACCGTCGTCCACCGCCGGAAGTGCGTTGCGGCGAAACGAGACCCAGTCGGTCATAGGTGCGCAGCGTCTGGGCGTGCATGCCCGCCAGCTGCGCGGCCACCGAGATCAGAAAGTACTGAGCCTCGGTTTTCTTCGGATCGGAACTCATTACGCACCTGCCCATCCCGCACGTGGATCGAACCCGCTGGTCTTCTCCGCCTCCGCGTAGCGTCGCAGCGCCTCGGAAGCATTGTCATCCAGCTTCTGCGGGATCGCGACCTTCACGGTGACCAGCAGGTCACCGGCGCCGCCGTCGCGCTTGGGCACACCGCGCCCGCGCACCCGCAGGGTCCGGCCGTCGGCGGTGCCCGGCGGCACCTTGACGCCCACGCGGCCGTCCAGGGTGGGCACGGAAACCGTGGTACCCAAGACCAATTCGGCATAGGACACCGGCAGCACCAGGGTCAGGTCGTCGGCATTGCGGCCGAACACCTTGTCCTGGCTGACGTGCACGGTGACGAACAGGTCGCCCGGCGGCGCGCCGCGCAGACCCGCCTCGCCCTGACCGGCCAGCCGGATCCGCTGCCCGTCGCGCACGCCCGGGGGAATGCGCACGGTGATGGTGCGGGTCCGATTCTGGATGCCGCTGCCACGGCAGTCGACACACGGATCGTCGATGATCGACCCGGTGCCCCGGCAGTCCTCACACGGCTCGCTGAAGCCGAACGCGCCCTGATTGCGGCTGACCACACCGGAGCCGTTGCAGTGCGGGCACACTCGCGGGCTGGTGCCCGGCTTGGCGCCGCTGCCGTGGCAGGTGGTGCAGGCGGCCGGGCTGGTCATGCGCAGCGGAACGGTCACGCCCTGGGCGGCCTCGCGGAAGCCCAGGGTGGTCTCGGTCTCGACATCCGAACCGCGCCGCGGACGCGACGAGGTGCGGGTGCCGCCCCGATTGAACAGACCGCCCAGCAGATCCCCGAGACCACCGTCGGCAGCCCCGGCATTAGCGCCGGGACCGAAGATGTCACCCAGGTTGAACTCGCCGCCGGAGAACCCGCCCGGCTGACCGTAACCGGCCCCGGGCGTGAACCCGCCGCGGCCGAAACCGCCGCCGGCGAACAGCTTTCGTGCTTCGTCGTACTCCTTGCGCTTCTCCGGATCCGACAGCACGGCATTCGCCTCGCTGACGGCCTTGAACCGATCCTCGGCCGTGCTGTCCCCGGGGTTCTTGTCCGGGTGCAGGTCACGGGCCAGCCTGCGATAGGCCTTCTTGATCTCGTCCTGGGTGGCGCTGGAGGAAACACCCAGATCCTTGTAGAAGTCCTTCTCGAGCCACTCTCGATTCACCGGGCATCTCCTCCTTTCTCTGTCGATGACATTGCTGTCGATGACGCCGAAGGCGTCGGTAGGTGATTACTCAGTGCCAGCGGCATCGGTGCCAGCGTTCTGCGTATCCGGCTGCGCCGCAGCCAGATCCGCGACACCGTCGGTGACGCCGACCAGCGCGTGCCGCAGCACGCGATCGCCGAAGCGGTAACCCTTGCGCATCACCAGGGCGAGCACGGGGTCGACCCCGCTGCCCTCGTGCTGCACGGCCTCGTGCAGGGTCGGGTCGAAAGGCTCGCCCTCCAGCCCGAATTCCTCGAGGCCCTGCTTCTGCAGGGCGGTGACCAGCTTGTCCGCGACCGACTTGAGCGGCCCGTTGTCGAGGTCACCGTGCGCGCGGGCGCGATCCAGATCGTCGAGCACCGGCAGCAGTTCGCTCACGACCGTCGCCTTGGCATTGTCGATGGTGGCCTTGCGGTCACGCTCGACACGGCGGCGGTAGTTGGCGTACTCCGCCGTCAGACGCTGCAGATCGGCGGTGCGCTCGGCCAATTCGGCCGTGATCGCGTCGGCGAGGACGTCCGCGCCGGCTTCGGGAGAACCCTCGGCCCCGAGGGCCGCGGCGGAATCCGCCGCGGCCTCGAAGACCTCACCCGTCGCTGCGAAGCGTCCCTCGAACTCTGCCGGATCGATGGTTGGTTCCGGGTTCTGGTTCGTCACTTCTTCTCAGGCTCCTCGACGACCTCGGCGTCCACGACGGTGTCGTCGGACTGCGGCGCGTCACCGTTGCCCTGGGCGGCCTGATCGGCGGCCGAGGCCTCGTAGATGGCCTGACCCAGCGCCTGGGACTCGGTGGCGAGCTTCTCCACCGCGGTCTTGATGACCCCGATGTCGGTGCCCTTCAACGCTTCCTGCGCCTCGGCGATGGCCGCCTCGACCTTGGTCTTGACGTCGGCCGGGACCTTGTCCTCGTTGTCCTTGATGAACTTCTCGGTCTGGTGCACCAGCGACTCGGCCTGGTTGCGGGTCTCCGCCTCCTCGCGACGCTGCTTGTCTTCGGCAGCGTGCGCCTCGGCGTCCTTCACCATGCGGTCGATCTCCTCCTTGGACAGGCCGGAGCCGTCCTGGATCTTGATCGTGTTCTCCTTGCCGGTGCCCTTGTCCTTGGCCGTCACGTGGACGATGCCGTTGGCGTCGATGTCGAAGGTGACCTCGATCTGCGGCACGCCGCGCGGGGCCGGCGGGATGCCGGTCAGCTCGAACGATCCGAGCAGCTTGTTGTGCGAGGCGATCTCGCGCTCGCCCTGGAAGACCTGGATCTGCACGGACGGCTGGTTGTCGTCGGCCGTGGTGAAGGTCTCCGAGCGCTTGGTCGGGATCGTGGTGTTGCGCTCGATGAGCTTGGTCATCACGCCGCCCTTGGTCTCGATACCCAGCGACAGCGGGGTGACATCGAGCAGCAGGACGTCCTTGACCTCACCCTTGAGCACACCGGCCTGCAGAGCGGCGCCGACGGCGACGACCTCGTCCGGGTTCACGCCCTTGTTGGGCTCCTGGCCGCCGGTCAGTTCCTTGACCAGGTCGGACACGGCGGGCATACGGGTCGAACCACCAACGAGCACAACGTGATCGATGTCGCCGACGGAGATGCCGGCGTCCTTGATGACCGACTGGAACGGCTTGCGGGTGCGGTCCAGCAGATCGGAGGTGATCTTCTGGAACTCGGCGCGGGTCAGCTGCTCGTCGAGGAACAGCGGGTTCTTGTCCGCGTCAACCGTGATGTAGGGCAGGTTGATCGAGGTCGACTGCGAGGACGACAGTTCGATCTTGGCCTTCTCGGCAGCCTCACGCAGACGCTGCATGGCCATCTTGTCCTTGGTCAGGTCGATGCCCGAGGTGCCCTTGAACTTGTCGACCAGCCAGGAGACGATGCGCTCGTCCCAGTCGTCGCCACCGAGGTGGTTGTCACCGGAGGTCGCGCGGACCTCGACGACGCCCTCACCGATCTCCAGCAGGGACACGTCGAAGGTGCCGCCACCGAGGTCGAAGACCAGGATGGTCTGTTCCTTGTCGCCCTTGTCCAGGCCGTAGGCCAGCGCGGCCGCGGTCGGCTCGTTGACGATGCGCAGGACGTTGAGGCCCGCGATCTGTCCGGCTTCCTTGGTGGCCTGGCGCTGCGCGTCCTCGAAGTAGGCGGGGACGGTGATGACCGCGTCGGTGATCTCCTCACCGAGGTACGCCTCGGCGTCGCGCTTCAGCTTCATCAGCGTGCGCGCGGAGATTTCCTGCGGGGTGTAGCCCTTGCCGTCGATCTCCACGGACCAGTCCTCGCCCATGTGGCGCTTGACGGACCGAATGGTGCGGTCGACGTTGGTGACGGCCTGGTTCTTGGCGGGCTGACCGACAAGCACCTCACCGTTCTTGGCGAACGCGACGACCGACGGGGTCGTACGCGATCCTTCCGAGTTGGCCACGACGACCGGTTCGCCGCCTTCGAGAACGGCGATGACAGAGTTCGTGGTCCCGAGGTCGATACCGACCGCACGAGCCATGGTGATTCCTCCTGTGTTGACGTACCTGAGTGCCTGAGGCACTTCATCTCAGAAACACTGAGCGTGGTCCGCTCAATCCTGCACCCGCCGGCAGCGGTATGCAACTTGAACTTGAGTCCGACCCGCTCAACCTTACTGACCTGTGCCAACCGAAGGCGCACGTCACCTATTCCCACACCACAAAAAAATTCTTGCAGGGGATGCGACCGCTCACTTGGGCGGGTAGACCGCCACGGGTTCGCCCTGCGCGGTGACGGTCAAATAGCCGCTCTTGCCGTTCTCACCGACATAAATGCTGACCACCGGGTTGCCATCGGCGCCATGGGCGATCTCGACATGACTGATCCGGTCGCCTGCCAGGCCGAGGGTTTGCGGCGCGCCCGCGAGCAGGGCGGCGAGCTTCGGCAGGTCCAGCAGCGCCATATCGAAGACGTCCATATCCGGGGAGCGGGGCGTATCGGACCAGGACTGGAAGGTGCCGTCGTAGCGAATCGAGGCATCACGCGCCGATGCGTCTTTGCGGCGCGCGATGATCGCGTAGGTGGGGAACAGCAGGACCTGGTCGGCCTTGGTGTCTCCGTAGTGGCCCTTGTAGGCGGCCACGAAACTGGCCAGGCCCTGGCCCGTGGTCGGGTCGGGCAGTGGGGGTTTGGGTGCGGCGGTCCGCGAAACGCAACCGGCGAAAGCGCCCAGCACGGCCGCCGCCACCAGGATCGCGGCCGCCACTCGCCAGCGGGTGGAGGGGCCACGCCGATTCGCCCGCACCACTGGCGAATTCACCAGATTGCGCGGAATCTGCAGATCCGAGAGCACCGCGTCCAACTCACCGAAGGTGGTGGCCGCCATGGCTTTCGCGGTGCGCTGGGTGTGTTCGACGGCGGAGAGCTCGCCCAGTTCATGGGCCGCGTCGAGCAGAGAGCAGGCGTCGACGCGATCGGAGTCGCGGGCCCGCAGTCCTTGGGAGCGTGTATCAGCCATGATCTCGCCTATCCACCGAACGCCGAGGTGCGTACGATCCGGCCATCCGGAGTGACTTCGAGGTAGCCGCTCTCCTTGGCCGTATTGCCCACAGAGATGCGCACGAGAGGACCATTCGCGGTGCCCACGATATCGAGGTTGTCGACGACGCCGTCCGGCACTTTCGTCAGGTCCGCGGCGCGGGCCTCCACCGCCGCGATCGCCTGGACATCGAGGGCCGCCAGATCCACGGTCGGGGTCTGCGGCGACCTGGTCTCGGGCGCGGTGCCCAGATCGAAGCCGCCGCGATAGTAGTAGCGCGACTGCCGATTGGGCTGCGTCCCACGCACCACCGAGGCGTAGTCGGGGAACAGGTCCGCCGAATCGACGATGGTGTCACCGAACTTGCGGCGATAGGCGTCCCGGAAGTAGGTGAGCCCTTCCGCCTCGGTCAGCTTCAGCCGGGGCAGCACCAGCGGTTTGATCACGCCGATGTCGACCGACGGTGGCCCCGCCGCCCGGTCGGCGGGCCGGTCCACCGCGATGAAGGTCCCCACCGCGACCGCGATGCTGGCCGCCACCACCCCGATGGTGAACCAGATCTCGCGCCGCGAGGTCGGCGGCTCGGCATCCGGCGGCGCGTCGGCGGGCCGTTGCAGATCGTCGGTGAGCTGCGCGAGATCACCCAGAGTCTTTGCGCCCCCGGCGAGTTCGGTGAGCGTGCGATGGTCGTCGACGCTCAGCTGACCGTCCGCCAGCCCGGCGTCGAGCAGCTCGCACGCGGCCTGCCGATCGCTGTCGCGTGCCCGCGTCCCGGGTGGATACCCGCCACCGGCCTTGCGCCGCACCCGTTTTCCGGCGGCGTTCAGGTTCACGGCCTTGGCGCTCGGCTGCAGATCCCCGATCAGCCGCTGCAGCTCGCCCAGCGTCTGCGCGGCCTGCGCCCGCTCCGATCGCTGGTGGTACTCCTCGACCCCGAGTTCACCCTCCTCGTAGGCGGCGTCCAGCATGGCCCGGGTGTTCACGCGGTCGATGTCCCGTGCCCGCATCCGTCCGGACGCGGCGGCATCCCCGGCCGTTCCGGACGATCTGGAGCTCACGCGGGGATCGTAAACGGAATCCGGCCACGCCGCGCGGCTTCGGGATACGGAGTCACCACCTCCGCAGACACGCCCGGGTGCGGGGCGGACGTCCGAAATGCCGGGTATCACCCGGACCGCACACGAAGATCTGAATCGTCGATTTCCGCTGGTGAGGAGGCTCGATGCAGGCAAGATTCGGTATCTCGATCCCGCCCGTCGCGGCCGCACTGCCGGACGTCATCGATATGGCCGTGGCCGCCGACGCCGAGGGCCTGGATCTGGTCGGGATCCAGGATCATCCGTACAACGCCGAATTCGGGGACGCGTTCGCGGTGATCGGGGCCTGCCTGGCGGCGACCGGACTGGTCAGCGTCTATCCGGGGGTGGCGAATCTGCCGCTGCGCACGCCCGCCATGCTCGCCAAACAGGCCGCCACCTTCGATCTGCTCAGCGGTGGCCGGTTCGAATTGGGTTTGGGGTCCGGGGCTTTCGAGAGCGGCGTGATCGGGATGGGCGGACCCGCCCGCAAGGGACGCGCGGCGCTGATGGCACTCGCGGAGGGGATCGCCATCATTCGCGCGGAATGGCGTCCGGGACAACTGGTTTCGGTGGTGGGCACCGAATACACGGTGCAGGGCATCGAGGGTGGGCCCGCACCGGCTCACGATATCGGCATCTGGCTCGGCGCCCTGGGCCCGCACGCCCTGGACCTGATCGGGTCGGCGGCCGACGGATGGGTTGCGCCACTGCCGAATTGGATGCCGTGGGAGCAGTGGGCCGGAGCCAATGCGCGCATCGATGCGGTGGCGCGCTCGGTGGGGCGCGACCCGCGCACCATCACCCGGATGGCCGCCCTGCCGGGCGTGGTGAGCGATCGGCCGCTGCACCCGAATCCCCGTGGCTCCGACCCGATTCACGGCTCACCGCAGGAGTGGGCCGAGATCATCGTGGATCTGGCCCGCAACGCGGGTTTCGACACCTTCGTCTACTGGCCGCCGGGATTCGATGTCGACCAGGTGCAGCGTTTCGCGCGGCAGGTGGTCCCGCTCGCGCGAAAGCTGCTGGGCGAGGGCTGAATCAGGCTCGCGCGGCCTCGATCGCCTCCCGCTGACCGGGCAGGCCGCCGGGCAGTCCGACGCCGGTGACGACCAGGTCGCGCAGGCTCTGTGTGACGTAGAAGGTCCATGCCGGTGAACAGACATCGTGGCACTCGTAGGCCGGGACCAGGCCGATCTGGGTGAAGCGCAGTTCGGTACCGCCCTCGGTTTCGGTGATGTCGAAGTGGATCTCGTTGTTCACCCACTCGGTCTTGTCCTCGACGAAGTTCATCCAGTTGTCCTTGATCAGCCAGATCACGCGGCGATCGGGCACGACCTCGGTCAGCTCGATCTCGCTGCGATGCACGCCGGGGACCTCGTAGACGAAGGTGTCGCCCTGGCGTTCGGTGCCGCCGGCGATGTCCTCGCCCCACCAGCCGCGGGGATTCAGGACGGCGGCGAAAACCTCGGCGGGGGTGTGGTCGACGGTGAAGCTGACAGTGAAGTTCTGATCAGTCATGGCGAGTCCCGTTTCTCAGGATCGGAGTGAAGGTTTATGCAGGCATTTGCCTGCGTAACTTACTTGCATGACGATAGCGACCTTACTTGCATCACACAAGCGGATACGCCAATCTGAGGTCATGTTGGGACGCATGTACGAGGGAGAGGTCTGCTCGGCCGCACGCACGCTGGAGGTCGTGGGCGAGCGCTGGAGCCTGCTCATCGTGCGCAATGCCATGTTCGCGGGCATGACCCGGTTCACCGAGTTCCAGCGCGGGCTCGGCATCGCGCCGAACATCCTCACCAAGCGGCTCGCCGAATTCGTCGAGATCGGCATCTTCGAGCAGCGCGGCGCACCCGGCCACACCGAATACACGCTCACCGACAAGGGCCTCGACCTGAAACCGGTGATCCTCGCGCTCACCGCCTGGGGCGACCGCCACGCGGCTCCCGACGGGCCGCCCATCACCTACCGGCATCCCGGCTGCACCGGGAAAGTCGATGTGCGACTGGAATGTTCGGACTGCGACGCCACCCCGGAACTGGCGGAAGTGACCGCCGAACTCGCTCAGTGGGCCTACGAACGCAAGTTCGGCACCGCGAACTAACCCAGCATCGGGAATCGTCCGGACCGCAGCAGGCCCGCGATGGCCTCCATCTTCGCCTGCGGCGCAGCGTAATCCGGGTGCGCGCCGAGCACGGCGGCCGCATCGTGCAACCGCACCATCTGCTCCTCGGCCCGCTCGACACTGCGACCGCCCGGCGTGATCGGGTGCGCGGCGAAAGCGGGGCGGCGCGGATCCACCCGCCCCAGCTCTACCGCCTTCTCCACCCGCCGCGAACAGCGGCAGAAGGCCTGCGGATTCGCCAGCCCGCAGGTCGATTCGAGGAAATTGCCGAGCCGTTTCCGGGCCCGCTCCACCCGCTTGCGATACGCGGCGGGCGTGGCATCCACGATCCAGGCGGCCTCGTCCGAACTCACCTCGAAGACATCCGCGAGCACGTACGCGACCCGCTCATCGCGGCTGAGGCATTGCAGCATGGCCTGACTGCAGTTGAGCCGCGTCTCCTGGATCAGCACGGTGGCTTCCGGCCCGCGGTAGTCCTCCTCCGCCAGGCCGTCTTTCAGCCCTTCGCTGTACTCGTCGAAGCTGAGTTGCCGCATCTCCTGCGGCGTTTGCCGCTTCAGATTCAGCAGATAGTTGACACCGATGCGATAGGCCCAGGTGGTGAGCCTGGCCTCGCCCCGGAAGCTCGCCAGATTCCCGACCGTCCGCAGCAGGATCTCCTGCGTGGCGTCCTCGGCGTCGGCGGGCCGCCACACCATGCGCAGCGCCAGTCGATAGATCGGATCCTGCAGCAGCCGAACCACATCCGCGACGGCGGCCCGATCACCGGCGACAGCGCGGGCGACCAGCTCGCGATCCGTGTCCGCCGAAGCCTCGCCGGGGGCGATCTCGAACTCATCTCCGGCGCTGCTCGATTCGGTCTGCATCCAGCCAGCTTGGGCGCGAATTACACAGCGCGCAATGGGATACGCCGGACGCGAGCAGGAACGGGCGTCGTCGAGAGGTGAGCGCCGAACAGGGATCGCGGGGCGAGGAAGTCCTCGCCCCGCGATCGGCCCTGCCACGGCGAATCCAGGCTAACCGGTCGAACCGGTCGGTTGTGGGAGGGGATTTTCAGGCCTCGACCCGGGTCGAGGTGAGCGCGTGGCGGCGGATCCAGTCGGCGACGGCCGAGCCGATCTCGTCCGGCCGCTCCTCCGGGCAGTGGTGACCGGCCGGGCCGATATTCACCGTTTCGGCGGCCGCGAAGGTTTCGGCGGCCCACCGCACCACCTCCGGTGAACCCAGGCCCACGCCCTGATCCACATGCATCACCAGCTTGGGCACCTCGGGGGTGGCGGCCATCCAACGGTCGTAGTTCTCGACGATCGCGACGGTGTCGCCCGGTTCGCCGATGATCGGGAACTCCCGCGGCCAGGCCAGCAGCGGCTTGCGCGACTCCGGGGTCGGGTACGGCGCGCGGTACGCGTCGTGCGCCTCGGCGGTCAGGGTGGGAATCGCGGTGGGCAGGTTGAATTCGATGAACATATTGTCCTCGAGGATCATCTTCTCGCCCTCCGGCGACCAGAACCGGCGGAACAGTTGCTCGCCCTGCGGCGGCAGGTCCGACCAGTGCAGCGGGCGCAGGAATGTCTCCACCACGGCGATGCCGCGCACCCGGCCCGGGTGGCGAGCGGCGAAGTCCATGCCGAGCGCACCGCCCCAGTCATGACCGACGATCACGACGTCGTCCAGACCCAGGGCATCGAACCAGGCGTCCAGGTAGCGGGCATGGTCGGTGAAGCGGTAGTCGCTCTCGGGCTTGCCGGAGGCTCCCATGCCGATGAGATCCGGTGCCAGCACGCGGTTCTCGCCGCTCACGTGCGGAATCACATTGCGCCACAGGTAGGAAGAGGTGGGGTTGCCGTGCAGGAAGACGACGGGAACGTCTCCGCTGCCGGTGTCGGAGTAGTTGATGTACGAGTCGAGAACGTCGATGGTGGCCATGGCCGGTGTCCTTCCGGGTGAATTGCCTACACCTGGTTGGACACGCGCCCCGAGCGGCTGTGACCGGACTGCTCAGTGATCCGCGTCACAGATCTTCTCGCCTTTCAAGCCCGGGTGAATCCCTGGCGTCAGCCCATTGCCGACGGCGGCCCGCTGCAGCATGGCGACCAGCACGGAGCGGTCGGCCGGATCGAGCGGGGCCAGCAGCTCGACGTCCAGGCCGCGCTGCAATTCGGTGGTGCGCGCGATCATCTCGCGCCCGGTGGGCAGCAGGTGTACGGCATGCGCCCGCCGGTCCACCGGGTGCCTGCGGCGTTCGACCAGGCCGCGCTTCTCCAGGTCGTCCACGAGTCCGACCATCACATTGCGATGAATGCCGAGCGCTTCGCACAGCTGCTGCTGCGACTGCCCGTCATTGGCCTCGAGGATGCGCAGGCAGCCGTGCTGCGCGGGTTTGAGACCCAGCGGCGCGAGCAGCGCCGTGAACCGAGCGGACGAATGGGATCCCAACTGCGCCAACAGGAAAGCGGCGCTCTCGTACAGCGGTGGATATGCGGGATCGACGTCGGTCACCCGTCAAGAATACAGCAACGCACCAATCATGATTGCCATCTTGTTTGATAATCACTTCAGGTGCATAGTTTGAGAGGTCGATCCACCCCCTGATTGCGAAGAGAGCTCGCCCCATGGATACCGACAACACCCCCACCCTCGATCCACGTCGCTGGATCGCCTTCGCCGTCGTGCTGGCCGCCGGATTCATGGACCTGCTCGACGTCACCATCGTCAATGTGGCCGTACCCAGCATTCAGAAAGACCTGGGCGCGGCCTACTCCCAGATCGAATGGATCATCGCCGCCTACGTGCTGTCCTTCGCGGCCGTCCTCATCACCGGCGGGCGGCTCGGCGACATCTTCGGCCGCAAACGGCTGTTCCTGATCGGCGTCACCGGATTCACCCTGGCCTCACTGGCCTGCGGCGTCGCCACCTCCCCGGCCTTGCTCATCGGCTCCCGCTTCATCCAGGGCGCCATGGCCGGGCTCATGGTGCCGCAGATTCTGGCCATCATTCGCGTCACCTTCCCGAAGGAGGAGCGCGCCAAGGCAATCGCCGTGTACAGCGGCGTCGGCGGCTCGGCCTCCGCGGTCGGACTGTCCCTCGGCGGGCTGCTGGTGCAGGGCAATCTGTTCGGCCTGGAATGGCGGCCCATCTTCCTGGTGAACGTCCCGGTCGGCATTGCCGCGCTGATCGCGGCGGCCGTGGTGATGCGGGATTCGCGGTCCGCCAACCCGCCCCGCCTGGACGTCGTCGGCATGGTACTGGCCGTGTCCGCGGTGCTACTGCTGGTGTATCCGCTCAACGAGGGTCGTCGATTGCACTGGCCTGCCTGGACTTTCGTCATGATGGGCGCAGCGGCGGCGGTCTTCGCCGGGTTCATCGCCTACGAGCGGTGGCGCTCGCGGACCGTCGGCTCACCACTGATCGATCTGGCACTGTTCCGCAATCGCGCCTTCACCACCGGCCTCGCCAGCTGGCTGCTGTTCTGGGTCGGATTCGGCGGCTTCTTCCTGATCTGGACGCTGTTCATGCAGGCCGGGCTGGGCTGGTCGCCCATGCGCGCCGGACTCACCTCGGTGTTCTTCGCGGTCGGCGCGGGGATCGGGGCGGGTGTGTCGGTGAGTGCGCTGGCCCCGCGCTTCGGAAAGTGGGTGCTGCTGGTCGGCGGGCTGATCACGGCGGGCGGCTTCGGGCTGTACGGCGCCATGGCCACGCATTACGAATCCGCCTTCACCTCTTGGCAGATGGTGCTGCCGCTACTGGTGACCGGCATCGGCTTCGGCATCGTGGTCGCGCCGACCATCGACATGCTGCTCGGGCAGATTCCCGACCGTGAGGCGGGCGCTGCGTCCGGACTGCTGAACACCGGTCAGCAGCTGGGCATGGCGCTCGGGGTGGCCCTGGTCGGCATCCTGTTCTTCACCCAGCTGGATCATGATTCGGCGCGCGGCGTGGATTCGGTTGCCGCCCAGACCCGTACCGAACTGTCGGCGACCGGGCTGCCCGACACGGCGCGGGATCAGATCCTGGCGGGCTTCCGGGCTTGCGTGCGAGATCGGTCGGCGGAGGTGGATCCCTCGGCGGTGCCGGCCAGCTGCCAGTCGGGTCCGGCCATGAATCCGGCTGTCGCCCAGACCCTCTCGCACGCCGGCGAGCGGGCCAATGCGGTCAACTTCGCGCACACCTTCGACTTCACGCTGCTGTGGGGCATCGGGCTGATGGCCCTGGTCTGCCTCGGATTCGCGACGCTGCCGGGCAATACTCGGCTCGGACAGCACGAAATCGAGGAGGATGACGAACTGGTCGCCGTCTGACGGCAGGTGGTGAAGAATCCGAACTGTCACCGTCTTTCGACAGGAGTCCGTCATGCGCGCCGCAGTCTGTACCAAGGGTGAATTCCGGGTCGAGGACCTGCCGACTCCCGTCCCCGGGCCCGGCCAAGTGCTCGTCAGCGTCACCCGCTGCGGCATCTGCGGCTCGGATCTGCACGCCCGCACCCACTGTGACGATATGGCCGATCTGGCCGCCGCCACCGGCTACGACCACTTCATGCGGTCGGATCAGGCCATCGTCATGGGGCACGAATTCACCGGTGAGATCGTCGAATACGGGCCCGGCACCCGCCGCCGCTGGAAGACCGGCACACCGGTGGTGGCCATGCCCATCCTGCGCACCGGCCGCCAACCGGAACTGACCGGACTGTCGGCCAACGCGCCCGGCGGGTACGCCGAACACGTTCTGGTGCAGGAACCCATGACCTTCGAGGTCCCCAACGGTCTCTCGCCCGACCACGCCGCCCTGACCGAACCCATGGCGGTGGGCTGGCACGCCGTCCGCAAGAGCCGGATCACCAAGGGGCAGACGGCATTCGTCATCGGCTGCGGTCCGATCGGACTGGCCGTCATCAGCATGCTGAAAGCGGCCGGCGTGCGCACGGTCGTCGCCAGCGACTTCTCCCCGCGCCGCCGCGAACTGGCGAGCGCCTGCGGCGCCGATGTGGTGGTCGACCCCGGTACCGAATCTCCTTGGGCGGCAACACCCAAGCCGTCCCGCATCACCGGCGCGAGCGACATTCTCAACCTCGGCTTCGACGCCATGGAGCGACTGCGCCGCATCCCCGGCCTCCCCTGGTGGCAGGTGTTCCGCCTCCTGCACACCCTCGATCGTGGCCCGTCCGGCCCGGTCGTCTTCGAATGCGTCGGCGTCCCCGGCGTCATCGACCAGATCCTCACCGCCGCACCGCCGATGACCCGAGTCGTCGTGGTCGGTGTCTGCATGCAACAGGACGCCTTCCAGCCCGCCACCGCCATCAACAAGGAAATCGAACTCCGCTTCGTCCTCGGCTACGACCCCGGCGAATTCCGCGACACCCTCCACATGCTCGCCGACGGCAAGGTCGACCCCTCCCCTCTCCTCACCGGGACCGTCGGCCTCGAAGGCATCGCCACCGCCTTCAGCACCCTCGCCTCCCCCGACCACCACGCCAAAATCCTCGTCGACCCCCGCAGCGACCGAACCGCGCCCTGACCGGCGGAGGCGCATCATCGCAGGTCAGTGCGGGTCGAACCCGAATTGACAACCGGCAACCAACCCGCGAAGGTGATTTGCTGAAAGTTGTCTACAGGGGGTACTCATGCGCTTACTTGCCGGAATGTCTCGAACGATCACCGTTGCGGCATTGTCGCTTGCTTCGGTATTCGGCAGCACTGCCCTCGCCTCGGCAGATGTCGTATCCCCGGCGCAACCGCCCTGGCCGATCCCGCCGATCGCGGAGAGCGGCAGCGCCATCGGCGACACCATCGCCTGCCGAATCAACTATCGGTTCTGGGCCGAGACCGATCCCGGTCGCCCGGGTCATCTGATGATCGAACTGCAGGCGCTGGGCATCGATGCTCTTGCCGCCGGATCCGCCGACCCCGATTCCTGCGGTCAGTGGATGACCGTCCGCTGGAACTCCACCGACCTGAACGACATCGGCACCCTCCAGCTGGATGAACGACAGGTCTACCTGCAGGCGGGCCGGACACCCGGTGAGCCGATGACCTTCGACGTCGACGTGACCAGGTTCGCCGCGGGCAGCAGGGCCCAGGTGATGTTGACGCTGGGATCGCGGACGGGCAGCTATGTACCGTTCGCCTCCTGGATCGAGCCGCCGACCGTCGTCGGCTACCAGTTCACCGTGTAGACGTGGCTTCCTCCCCGCACTCGGTCAACGCGGCGTGATCCGCGCGAACGGGGTGGTCGGGGGCTCGTGCAGGATGTCCAGGAGACCCTCGGCGCTGCGGGCGGCGGTGAGGCAGGCGTTGGCGAAGAACTGGTCGGCCAGGGGGTGGCGGCTGCGGGACCGCCATTTCTGGACGGCCGCCAAGGCCGCCGCGCGTTGGGTCGCCAGGTCGGTGTGACTCGGCAAACCCAGTCGCAGCGTGGGTGCGACGCCGGTGCCGCCGATCAACCGGTGCAGTTCGGCGAGATCCTCGGCGGGCAAAGGCAATTCATCCGAACGCAGGCGAGCCAGCAGGCGGAGCTCGGCAAAGCCGTGGACGTCCGCGAGCAGGGTACGTACCCGTGGCAACAGCGCATCGGCGGCTGTTCCGGTATTGGCGGTGAGGATGCGGGCCAGGGCGGTCAGGGCCGAGTGCGCCTTCAAATCGTCGGCGCGCTGGGCGAATTGGACGTCGAGTACGGTGCGTAGTTCGTCGAGGCCGCTGCGGTCGGTGAGTTCGGCCGACAACGCTTGCGAGCCACGGACACCGAGACGGATCAGGGTGACCGCCAACCGGATTCCGAACAGGCCGAAGCGGGCTGCCAGGTGGGCGCGCAGTTCCGCCGGGACCGGCAGCGGCAGGTCCGGGTGGGCGAAGCGGTCGGCCGACAACAGGGCCGCGGTCAGGTCGTCCACCGGGATCGACGCCAATGCTTCGAAGGCGTCGTATTCGCGCTGGCGCAAGGTAGCCGCGGCGAAGGCCAGCAGGCCCGCGACCGGAATCACCGACTGGCACAGGCCGGTTCGCTCCAGCTCCGTCGCGAAGCGGGAGGCGACATCGCGCGCCGAATGCAAGGCGTCGATGCGCCCGGCCCCGATCTCGTCGGCCCTCGACACCACGCCGATCACCCCGAGCGGGCCCGAGAAGCCTTGCGGCGCACCGCTGATCCCGGTCGATCCGGCGCTGCCCGCCGATCCCGCACCGATGCGTTCCAGGAAGTCGATGTCGGCGGTGTCCAACCGGCGCAACAGGTAGAGCACCGCGTCGGCGGGCGGCAGCGCCGGACCCGGACCGCCCGGCGTCAGCAGCCGCGAGGTCCGCGCCGACACCTCCCGCGACAGCGAGGAGATACCGGGCGTATCGATGATGATGGTCTGCGCCAGCTCCGCCGACGGCCACTCCACCGACAGCTGATCCACCTCACGCGGCGTCGGCGAATTCCAGCGCAGCGCCGACAGATCGAAGGTGAGCCCGTGCGCGCCCGGCAGTCCCTCGGCCCCGCGCCCGCGCCGCACCACCACATCCGCGCGGGCACCGTCGGCGCTGTACGCGGTGACCCGTGGCGCGGTGCCATTGCGATACCAGGTGACCAGGCGCGTGCACTCGGTCGCGTCGGTGGGCGCGATGTCCTGCCCCACCAGAGCATTCAACAGCGTCGACTTCCCAGCCTTGAGCTGACCTGCCAACGCCACCCGCAACGGCTCGTCCAGCCGCCGCGCGCACTCGTCCAGCTGCGCACGCACCCGCGGCCGATCACCCAGTGACCGCCGCGCGGCGGTCACCAATCCGCGGGTCTCCGGCACCAGCCCGTATCCGACACCGCTCGCGTCGTCCCTCATAGGCTCCCGATTCCGCAGTACATCGCACCTTCGTGCGTCCGCAAGGCATTCGGCGGACCACGGGGAATCGTTAGCAGGTCTCCGCAGCTCTCACAGCCGATTCCCAGTTCCGCGAGCCGGGTTCACGACCCCCGTGCAGCCTAGACCGCGAGGGCGAGGAGTCGACTCAGCGCGCGGCGGGTGGGAGTTGCGGCAGCGTGCCGGGGGCGATAGCTGCGTGGGCCTCCGGACCCAGCAAGGCAGCCTCCGGGCCGAGCAGGGCGTTGGCGTGGTGGCGGAGTTCTGCCACCACCCGCAGTCGGCGTTCGAGTTCGGCGGCCCGTTCGGTGCGCCGCGCCGCCTCCAGATTCGCGGCCTCCTGTGCCGCGCGCAGAGATTCGTCGATGGAGCGCAGTGTGCGCTCGGCGATGGCGGTGAAATGATCGCGCAGCAGCCGGTGGATGCGGTGCAGGCGATCCTTGGTCTCCTTGCCGGTGTGGAAGGCGACATCGTCGAGGTAGCGGCGCACCGCCATCTTGCCGTCGGCCCGCCGCTTGGCCAGCCGCGCCCGCTTGTCATCGGTGAACGCCTTGCCGCCCAACAGGACTCCCGCGCCCAGCGAGATCGGATTGATCAAGGCCATCCCGGCCATGGTGCCCACCATGCCGGCCATCACCACGCCACCGTAGGAGCCGCGCACGCCGACCAGCAGCTTGTGGCCCAAGCCAAGATCGGGTTCCAGATCGGCGAGGGTGCACGATTCGGTGCGGGAATCACCGTCCAGGGTGTCGCGCACCTCCGGCAGATCCACCGCGCCCAGGTCGGTGAAATGGGTGGAGACCCGCTCGGCCAGTTTCACCGCGCGGGTACCGGTCCACACCAGATTGTCGCCCACCGCGGAACCCACGGTGGCGGTGAGCCATTCGTCCATGCTGTCCCAGTGCCGGCCCGGATCGTGCTCGTCGATCCAGTCCTCCGCGGTGCGGGCGATATCGCGCAGGCGGTTGCGCAGATCGTGGTCGATATCCCCGGCCAGATCGGTGACGCCGTCACCGAGCGTCTGCTGCCAGGCGGCGGTGTGCCGGTGCAGCTTCTCCGCCTCGGCCTTGGCGGCGTGCAGTTCCCGGATCGCCGCCGCGCCGCGCGCCGGATCGCGCAGCGCCACCAGTTCGCTGCCCAGGGCCAGCGCCAGATGCTCGGCGGCCGAAGAGATGTCGAGAGCGACTGCGCGACGCAGCGCCGCCTGATCCCGGGCCACCACCTGCTCACGCAGGAACTGGAACACCAGCCCGAAACCGGACTCGCGGCCCAGGCCCTCGTCCTGCAGGCGCATGGCGTGCGCCCGCAGCACCGCCGAGACCGGCAGCATGGGCACCTCGATGTCATTGGCGCGCAGATGCTTACGGTTGGCCTCGAACACCTGCCGCCAATGCGGATACAGGTCGATCTTGGTGACCAGCACCGCGACCGCCGGGCACAACTCGCGCACCTGCCGCAGGAAATCCACCTCGGTCTCGGTGAGCTCGGTGGAGGCGTCGGTGAGCATCAGCACCGCGTCCGCGGCCGGAGCCTGCGCGAGCACCGTTGCCGCGCCGGTGGTTCCGTGCCCGCCCAGACCGGGCGTGTCGACCACCACGATGCCGTCGGCGAGCAGCTGACTCGGGGCCTCCAGTTCGAGCCGCAGCACGGCCCGGCCTTGGGGACTCAGCACCGTGCCGCCGTGCGGGCGACCGGTGACCGCGGCGACGGCGTCGAACGGCACCGACTCCCGGGTGTTGGCCCCGCCGTCGGCACCCGCGGCGATCAGGGTCGCGCTCGGCTGCGCGCCGTAGGACAGCACCGTGGTGACCGCGGTGGCCGAATCGTCGGCGACCGGGCAGATATCCAGATTGACCAGCGCGTTGACGAATCGGCTCTTGCCCTGATTCCCCAACCCGGCCACCACGATCCGCCGTCGCGGATCCCGCACCTTGCCCGCCACCGTCTCCAGCCGGGCGACCAGATCCCCGCGTTCCGCGGCCCGCGCCACCGCAATGGCCTCCGACACCATCGTCAACAGCGGGTTCGCCGCCACCATGCTCGTCACGCCAGTTCTCCGAACCTGTTCCAGCCGTCTGTGTTTCGAAAGTTTCATCGCTCACCGCGGCGAACCGCGGTGAGCGACCCCTCAAACCTAGGAGTGCAGCATGTCCCCGACGATGTCCCCACCGGCATGCGTCCCGAGATCCACCCCGGCATGCGAATCCCCGAACAACGAAGCATCCGGCACATGCACCCCACCCCCGAACGCCTGCGAAACATCCACCCCCGCCCAAGGATTGCTCCCCACCCCGTTCAACCCCGCATCCACCGCAGTCACGCCATGCGCCCCGGCATCCACCCCGGCCCCGACCTGCGCGCCGCCCCCGGCAACCGCATTCCCAACCCCGGTGAGCCCGGTATCCACACCACCCCCGAGCTGCGAGCCGACATCCACCCCGCTGTGCAGCCCGGTATCCAGCCCCGAACCGACCCCCGCCGCCGCATTACCCACACCCGAAATGCCCGTGTCCAAGCCACTTCCGAGCTGGCTGCCCAAATCCACACCCGTGTGCAAACCGCTATCCAGCCCCGCACCGACCCCGGTACCGACATTCGCGGCACCGTTGAGCCCCGTCTCCAGACCCGCACCGAGCTGAGTACCAGCGCCAACCGCACTATCGAGCCCGCCACCGAGCTGAGCGCCCAGATCCGTACCGGCGTGCAAGCCACTGTCCAGCCCCGCACCGACCCCGGCCGCCGCATTACCCACACCCGAAATGCCGGTATCCAAACCACTTCCGAGCTGCGCACCGAGGTCCGTGCCGACATTCGCCGCACCACCGAGTCCGGTCTCGAGTCCCGCGCCGAGTTGCGTTCCCGCACCGACCGCACTATCGATCCCGGCACCGAGACCGCCGCCGAGCTGCGCACCCAGGTCCGTACCGGCGTGCAGGCCGCCGTCCAAGCCCGCGCCCAGCTGCGTGCCCGCGCCTACCAGGGAGTCAGCCGCGCCGGAAACACCTGTCTCCAGGCCGCTTCCGAGCTGTGCGCCCGCATCGGCAGCGCCGTTGAGGCCGGTTTGTACACCGAGTCCGGCGTTGAGCGCGCTGTCGAGGCCGGTGGAAAGCCCTGCGCCGAGACCGGTTCCGAGCTGCGCGCCGAGGTCGTTCGCGACGTTCACCGCGCCATCGATACCCGCACCGACGCCGAGCGCGGAGTCGAGCGCGCCACCGAGACCGGTCTGCAGGCCCGCACCCACACCCGCCGCGGAATTCAGTGCTCCGCCGAGGCCCGCCTGCAAGCCCGCGCCGAGGTTGGCGGCCGCGTCGGCGGCGGTCGTGAGGCCCGCGCCGAGGCCGGTGTCGAGGCCCGCGGCGGTGGTGAGGGCACCGGTCAGGCCCGCGCCCGCCTGGGTGAACGCGTCGACCGCGCCCTGGAGACCGGTTTGCAGGCCGGCACCGGCGTCGAGGGCGGTGGTCAGGTCCGCGGTGGCCTGGGCGCCGAGGACGCTGCCGAGGTTGGTTTCGAGGCCGGTGGCGATGTCTCCGGCTGCGCCGAGCGCGCCGCCGAGGCCGGCGGTCAGGCCCGCGCCGAGGTCGGCGGCGGCACCCGCCATCGCGCCGAGGTTGTCGGCGAGGCCGAGGTTGAGTCCGGCGTCGGTGCCGCCGTTGAGGAGCACCTGGGTGGCGGCCGCGCTGCCGAGGTTGAGGCCTGCGTCGGTGCCGAGTCCGGCCGAGCCGCCGAGTCCGGCGGAGGCGCCCGCGTCACCGTTCACGCCCGCGCCGAGGCCGGTGTCGGCACCCACCCCGGCGCTCACACCGGTGTCGGCGCTGAGCCCGGTGGCCCCGCCCGCGGCGATGATGTCGGACAGCTGCGAACCTCCCGCTACCAACGCGGATTCGGCCACCATGGGCGCGACGGCGGCGATGTCTTCGGGCGTCACATTGTCGAGTCCGGCGGCGGCCAAGGCCCCGCCCGGATTGTCGCAATAGCTGACGGCGGCCTCGTGGTCGCGCAGCAGGTTGAGGATGAACTCGAGAATTGCGTTGGGGCTCATGGCGAATCGTCTCCCTGGATGGGCGGGCCCCGCTGACCCGCACTGCTCGAATTTCCTTTCACGTTACGAAGGCGACTTGTTACGCACAGCGGGGTGAACTCCCCCATCTGTGGGGACGCCCGACTAGGGGGAAAGGTGGACATTAGGGGAATTTCCCCATACCTGTCGGGGAATCGGTAACGACATCCCCCCAGCTACCGACAGGCTCGGTGGGCCGCCCGGCCCGAACTGAGGATTTCGTACATATCGGACCGAAGAGCTTTCGGGCAGCACACGATTCAACCGAAGCGTGTTCTGGAAATGACAGGGGATCTCGAATGAGTCAGGGGCTGGCGCTCGGCATTACCGTCGGGTCGCTGAATACCGTTGCCGTGACGACTTCGGGGGGACAACCCAGAGTGCGCACCCGGCCCAGCATGCTGGGCACGGAACCGGAGGTCGCAGACAGTTTCCTGTCCCGGGTCGGGGATCCCGTGGACATTCGCACCAGGGACGGATCCGCTGTTCGCGCCGCGGATCTGGTGGCCGCGGCCATCGGCCGCGCCCTGGACGAGGCAGGCCCGACCGGCGCGGTCGTCACCTGCTATCCGGCCTGGTGGTCGCAGCACACGGTCGAGATGCAGCGCACCGCACTGGACGACGCCGGGCTGGACACGGTGGCGCTGGTCCCGGAGCCGGCGGCCGCCATGCGCTGGCTGCAGGAGGTGCACGAATCCAGCCATGACGGCGCGATGGTCGTTTACGACCTGGGCGCTACCGGCCTGACCGTTTCGGTGGCCCGAACGGGAGCCATGTCGGGCTTGCTGGGCGAACCGGTACGTACCACTGCGGTGGCCGGTTCCGAATTCGATCTGTTGACGATGCGTTATGTCCTGGCCCATGCGGTCGGCGAAAAGGATTTCGATCCTTTCGACCCGTTGGTGGAACAAGAATTGTCATCGCTCCGTTTGCGTTGCAAAATTGCGAAGGAAACGCTCTCCACAAATACCGCCACCATGGTCCCGGTGCGTTTGCCGGGCCTGGGAAATATGGACATACGACTTGTTCGCGACGATATCGAGGAACTGCTGCGCGGCCCGCTGCTCGGCTCGACCGATCTGGTGCGTGAGGCCATGCGCCGCGCGGGCGTGACCGCCGCCGATCTGGACGGCGTCCTGCTCACCGGCGGCGGCGCCGGCATCCCGCTGGTAACCGAGTTGCTTTCCACCGAATTCGGCATCCCGGTCGCGGCCGCCGCCGACCCGGCCCACCTGAGCGCGCACGGCGCGGCCCTGCTCGCCGCCGACCTACTCGCCGATATGACCGAAACCGAGGCCCACCCGGCCATCGCGGTCGGCCGCGCGGGTCACGCCGCGGCCGACACCGCCCCGCCTCCGGCCCGCACCGCGGCCGGACTCCCGCAGCGCATCAGCGCCGACTCACTGGTCGAACCCCCGACGGGCAACCGCGACGAGGCGAAACAACCTGCACCCATACGTATTCCGCCGCTGCCCGAGCTGCCGGACGAGGAGCCCGGCGGCTTCCGGCACTGGAAGCGGGTAGCGGTGCTGGGCGCGGCCGTCCTCGCAGTCGCCGCGATCACCACCGGCACCCTCGCGATGGGCACCGGCACGACGTCGACGCCCGCGAATCGCAATACGCCGCAACCGCCTTCGACCTCGGCGGTGGCCATCGCCACGCCCGCTCCGACGGGTGCCGCCCCCACCTCCGGCGCCCCCGTCGCGGGCAGCCCGGTCATCGCGACCAAGGCGGCCCAGCAGCCCGGCGGCACCAAGCCCGCCACCGCCACCACCCCCGCGAGTGCACCCACCGGCGACGCTGCCGCGCCCGCACCCGCCGATACTCCTGCCCCACAACAGAATCCGGTGGCAGCGCAGCCCCCGCAGCCCGCACCCGCCCCGGCGCAACAGCCGCCCTCGACTCAGCAACAGGCACCCGTGCAGGTGCCGCTTCCCTCGCTCCCCACGGGAGCCCTGAACAACGCCGTCGATCAGCTGGGCAACGCGATTCCGCCGGTGCCGACGCAGATCGTTCCGCACACCGGCGGCTGAGAGTTGGTTCTTCGTGACAGGCATGACCCCGGTAGCGCTCGATTCGCTTCCGTGCGCGCGAGAGATATTCCGGGAACTCGATTCCGACGACAGCGCCGCCGCGCTGTACCTCATCAGGGGCCGCTCCGGCACCGGTAAGTCCACGCTGCTGGGCGCCATCCGCGCCCGGCTGCGGGCCCGCGGCGTCCCCCAGACCGACAATCCGGCGGCCGCCCTGCGCCCGTCCCGCACCGACGGGTATCCGGCCCGTACGGACGGATATTCGGGGCGGGCCGACGGTCATCCGGGTCGCGGCCGGATCGCTCTGGTCGTGGATGATGCCCACGCGCTGGGCGCGGCCGAGTTCGATCTACTGTGCGCGGCCGTCGCGGCCGGGGAGTTCCCGGTGGTGATCGGATTGCGTCCCCGCCCGCACGACACCCGGCTGCGCAGCCTCACCGATCTGGTGGCGCGCCGCGGCCGGGTGATCGATCTGCGGGCCCTGGGCGCGACCGAGATCGCGCCGTTCGCACGGGAATTGGGCATGATGGTGCCGCGCGGCCTGGCCCAGCACATCCACCGCCAGACCGGCGGCATCCACGGCGGTGTGGTGGCGGCCCTGTCCGCCGCCTGCGCGACCCGCCTGGACGCGGGCGTGACCGCGGTCGATCAGGCGGTGACGGCGTGGGCGCGGGCCCGGCTCGACGACGCCGACCCGGAACTGCTCGACACCCTGGTGGTGGCGGCCATCGGCGCGGGCCTGGACACCGGTGAACTCACCGAGGTCCTCGACCTGACCGCCACGGCCGCACAGGATCTGGTGGATCGCGCCCGCGGCAGCGCACTGGTGACCGACGCCGATCTGCTGCTCGCCCCGGCCGTGGCTCCGCTGCGCACCCTGGTCGGCGACCGCCGCTTCCTGACCGTGGCCCGGCGTCTGCTGCACGCACGCCTGGATGCCGCACTGCTGCGCGATCACACCGCGCTGCTGCTCGCCGAATCCGGCGTCCGCGACGAGCGGCTTGCCGAATTCCTCTGTGCCGCAGCGGAGAAGGCCGGTTCCGAGGCGGTCCGCTACTACACGGCCGCGGCCGCCGCCGGTGCCGACCCGGACGCCCTCGCGGTGCGTTGGGCCGATGCCGCGGCCCGCGTCGGGGACGGTGAGACCGCGCTGCGGCTGGCCGAACCCGCCCTGGCCGATCCGGTCCTGCCGCTCGCCGATCTGGCCGCGGCGGTCCGCATCTGCGCCGGAGTCTGGACCCGCCGGGGTCTGGCCGATCGCGCCGCACAGCTCTACACCTGGCTCGGCCCCACCCGGGTGGGTCCGGACTGGGCGGTCGCCGCGACCGTGCTGTATCTCTCCGGCGATGCCGCGGGCGCACAGACCCTTTCGGTGAACTCGGCCCAGTGGCCGCCCACCGAGGCGACCTCGCGGGCCGCCCTGATCGCCAACGCCCTATTCGATTCCATCGGCTCGTCCGATGCTCCGATGGATCTCGCCCGCGACCCGATCCCGGCCCGAAACCCGCGCCGCGCCGCCGGTCCGGCCGCACCCGAATTCCCGCCTCCGCCCACCCGCGAGGCAACCTCGTTCGGTGCGCACCGCTATCCGAATGCCCTGCAGCCCAGTCCCGCTCGTCCGGATTCGACCGCTGTCGGCAGCTTCCCGGCGGTGAACGGCAACCGCGCGGAGCATGCGATCGCCGCGGCGAACACCCCCGGCGGGGTCTCGGCGAGCAACTTCGGCACCGCCTCGGCGCCGACCGGATTCACCGCGGAGATGTGGGCGCTCGCACCGACAACGCTTGCCGTCCAACGCTTCACCAGCCCCGGGCGGGCGCATCGCGGTGCGGCCGTCGCGGCGGCCTCGGCACTGATCCACGCCGCACATTCCGGACCATCCCCGGCGGACGACGGCGGCGACCGCTTCCTCCCGTGCTCGGCCGTATCCATCGCGGTCCTGTTGTGCCTGAGCATGGGCGACCCGCGGCGCGCGGCAGACGCCCTGCGCCGCAGCCACAATGCCGGACACCGGGCCGACCCCGCAGCGCACGCCGCCGACGCTGCCGCACGCGCGGCCACCGATGCGCCGCGCCCGGCGGAGAACTTCCTGCGCCCGGCAACCGGAGGCGCACAGTCCGCGGACGCTGCCTCGAACCCGGCGGCCGCACCGGGCGGCGCAGGGGAGGATCCGCAGCGCTTGGTGCTGGGCGCGTGGGTGGCCATGCTGGGCGGCGATGAGCACGCCGCGGCCACACTGATGTCGGAAGTCCCGCTCGCGCAGCTGGATCCGCGCGATCGCCTGCTGGCGCACGGGGTCCTCGTCGGCCTGGCGCGCCGCGGCGGCGACCACGCGGCACTGGCGCTGGCCTGGCAGCAGGCCACACCCCTGTTCGACGAGGTCGGCGCGGACCTGCTGACGCTGCTGCCGATCGGCGAGCTGTGGCTGGCCGGTATCCGGTTGCGCGACGAGGCCCGCCTGACCGCGTTGGTGACCGCCGCGGATGAACTGCTGCGCCGCCTCGGCCAACCGCCCGCCTGGTCGAATGCCTTCCACTGGTACGCGATTCAGGCGGCCATCGCGCAGGAGAGCCCGGAAGCCCTGCTGCCGCACGCGCATCGACTCAAGACGGCCGCGGCGGCGGGTGACCCGCAGGCGGCCGCGCTGGCCGACGCGGGCCGCACCTGGGTGCTGGTGTTGCGCGGTCACGTGGTGCGCGAACAGGTCGAGGGCGCGGCGGCCCGACTGGCCGGACTCGGTCTGCGCTGGGACGCGGCCCGGCTGGCCAGCGAGGCCGCGCTGGCGGCCCGCGATTCGGCCACCGCGACCGCCCTGCTCAAGCTGGCCCGCACCCTGCGCGCGCAGGCGCGGCCACCCGAGTTGCCGATGCGGACGCCCGTACCCACGGCCCCGCAGCCACGACCGGAACCGATCACCGATACGGTGCTCAGCGAACGCGAACGCGAGGTCGCCGAATTGGTGCTCCTCGGTTTGACGTACCGGGAGATCGGGGCCCGGCTCTACATCTCGGCCAAAACCGTGGAACATCACGTGGCTCGGATGCGGCGTCGGATCGGTGCCGGGTCGCGTTCGGAGTTATTGTCAATGCTTCGCGCCATGGGTCACGGTTCACTCCTCGTCTGACCCGGCGCGAGAGGACCCGGACGCACCGAGTGAGGTAGAGAAGGATGGCCACTGGGGTGGGCCTGCGGATCGCGGACGACGAATCCGTCGTAGCCGTGGTGACAGGCGACGATGCCACACTCCCGGTGCACTACACCGTGCGCGAGTCCGTGCTGCACATGTCCGAGGACGGTGACGCCGTACTCGGCGGGGAAGCGCCGGAGGGCTACACGCACTCCATCCGCGATTTCGTGGGCGCGGTCGGCGACCCGGCCGGCCTGGCGGTCGACGACGGCGAGGCGTACCGCGCCGAGGATCTGATGGCGACCGCCGTCTTCTGCCTCATCGGCCAGGCGGCCGAGCATCTCAACGGCCCGGCGGAGTTCTATCTGGCTCATCCGACGAGCTGGCCGGACACGCACATTCGCGCGCTGCGCGAGGCCCTCGACTATCTGGGTCTGAAGTCGGTGGTGCTGGTCGCCGAGCGCGACCTACCCCCGGCGGACGAGGACACGGGCAAGACCATCGCCTATCAAGCCGCGCGCGCGGCCCTGGCGGCG
Organism: Nocardia sp. NPDC059240; assembly: GCF_042753865.1. Taxonomy (NCBI): domain Bacteria; kingdom Bacillati; phylum Actinomycetota; class Actinomycetes; order Mycobacteriales; family Nocardiaceae; genus Nocardia; species Nocardia sp. NPDC059240. The sequence goes on from NZ_JBHZAC010000005.1 coordinate 172,954, forward strand.
GTGCTGTCCACTCCGGCCGGGGTCACGCCGCCCGATGCCACCGCGTCCGCCGCGAACGCCGCCGATGTCACCGATGTGCTGCCCGCCCTGCGCTCCGATCTCGCGCAGGCCTATTCGGAGGCGGTCCCCGCCGTCCCCGCGGACACCGCCGTCGAACCGTCGGTCACCCGGGGCATGCCCCAGGTGATCGTGTCGTCCCGCGCCCCGCGCGCCAATCGCGGCCCGTACATCATCGCCGCGGTCGCCGCGACGATCGGTTTGCTGCTGGGTGGCGTGGGGATCGCCGCGGTGATGCGGCACGACAACTCCACACCCGGCCCGCCGCGCGGCGAGGTGCGTTCCGAGCCCGCGGGTTCCGCGGGCGCGGCGCCGCCGCTGCTGCCGCCCACCGGATCCGACAAGCCGACCGCGGCCGCGCCCGCACCCGCCGATGTCACGGATGCGCCGGTCACCTCGGACCCGCCGACCACCACGGTGCCGCCCCCGCCGCCGCCCACCACCGAGGCGCCGACGACGACACCCAGCCCGACCCGCACCACGCCGCCGACCACGACACGCCCATATCCGCCGATCTATCAGTACCCTCCTGTGCCGACATTCGAACCGCCGCCGCTGTTGGACCCATGGGGACTGACTCAGCACTGATTTCGTAGAGACCTTCGGTGCTTTGTGCCCTAAAGTGGTGCGCTGACCGACCTTCCGGAAGGTAACCGGATCCTGGTCTCGGAATGCCGGTCTGCTGGGTGCACTACGAAGGGACTCCATGCGCAAGTTCATGGCGCGCCGCGCCACGGTTCGAGCTGCCACCATTGCCGTTGCCTCGACCGTTCTCTTGGGTCCCTTGCTCAGCACCGCCACCGCCGACCCAGCGTCGGTGGATCAGCTTGCCGCCGACAAACTTCCGGCGGAGCTGGTTACCGCCATTCAGCGTGATCTGAAGATGTCGCCCGCCGAATATCTGGATCGGGCCGCGAAGTCGCAGCAATTGCGGGGTTACGCAACGGAATTCCGGTCCCAGCGGCCCGACGATTTCGCGGGCGCCTGGATGGGCACCGACGGCAAGCCGGTCATGGCCGTCACCTCCCTGGATGCCGCCAAGATCGCCGCGGCGGACGGCTACCAGACCCGGTTGGCCCCGATCAGCGCCGACGGCCTGGAGAAGTCGGCCGATCAGCTCAATATGTGGATCACCAGCCTGCCGCGTGATCTCTCGGGCGCCATCAACTCGGTCGCCATCGACTTCCTCAACAGCCAGCTGGTGTTGAGTGTCGCGAATACCCCGGCCGGGCATTTGCTGAATCTGCCCACGCTGATCGCCAATATCAAGGTGATGCTGTCGCCGGATTCGGGTGGCCCGGTGGAACGGCGGCCGATGGGTGGCGACACCTACATCACCGCGCCGACCTCGCTCAGCGATTCGTCGCTGCACAGCGTCGATGTCTGCTCCTTCGGTTTCAACAGTGTGGATTCCGCCGGAAATGCGCTGAACATCAGTGCCGGTCACTGCAATCCGAATGTGGAGCAGGGCACCAGCGCGGATGTCTACCTTCCGAATGTGCGAAATCTGGCGGCCAGCCCGAAGGTCGGCAGCTTCGTCTCCTCGAACCTCGGCGGTCGCAGCGGGCTGGACTATTCGGTCATCAAGCTCAATGACGACGCGGTGCGCGGCGGCATGGATCAGCCGTCGGTGCGCGGCGCCAACGGCACCACGCTGACGATCACCGGTGTGGCCGATCCGATCACCGGTGCGCCGGTCTGCAAGTCGGGCCAATCCTCCACGTTCACTTGTGGTTTCGTGGTGGCCGACCGGGTCGAGACGCAGTTGTTCACCTCGGAGGGCAACTCCAAGACGGTGCGCGGTTTCGCCTCCAGCGCCTGCACCCTGGGCGGTGACAGCGGCGGCGCGATCGTGACCGGCACGCTGGCGCTGGGTATCACCAGTGGTTCGAATGCGGCCGACGCGCCGAACTGCAGCGAGGCCAATACGCAGTTGGCGCAGTACGGTGGAACCGCGTCGCTGGGTATCCCGGTGCGCTCGATTCTCACCGAAATCGATGCCAATTCCGGCGGCGGTATCGGCAGTGGAATTCAGGTGCGGACGCAGTCCGGCGCCTGAGCGAGGGCGATAGCGCCTCGACGGCAACAGCATTAACAGCGGAGTCGGATGTCACCGGAGAGAATCGGACGTCCTTCTCATTGCGCTTGAATCCGACACGCTGGCTGTTTGCCCCCTGAATACCGAAACGTCACCTCGCAATAAGTAGGCATAACGGGCCCGACACCATATAGTCGGGGCCATGCTCCTGCCACGTATGCGCTTCTCCATGCCATCTGCGGGCCGACGACGCCCACAGACCCTTGTCCGCACTGCGGCGATCGCGGCCACCACGCTGCTTGTCGCCGGACCGCTGGCGGCGAGCGCACAGGCGGATCCCACCCCCGCGACCCCGGATCTCCCGGCCGCGCTGATCGACGCCATCACCCGCGACCTCAAGATTTCCCCGCAGGACTACCTGCAGCGCGCGGACGTGGCGCAGAAGGTGGCCGCCTTCGCCACCACCGCGCAGCGTCAGTACCCGAACGTCTTCGGCGGCGCGTGGCTCGACGAGAACGGCAAGGCCGTCGTCGCGCTGGCCCCCGGTGACGGAATCGACCAGGCGCGCAAGGCCGTGACGGACGCCGGCTTCACCGCCAAGGACGTCAGCAAGAGCGAGACCACGCTGCGCGGCGAGAAGAACGCCTTCCAGCAGTGGCTCAAGGATCAGCCCGAGTCCGTGTCGAAGGCCATCCGGGGCGTGGCCATCGACACCCTGAACAACAGCATCGCGGTGCGGGCCGACAAGCCCGGCCTGCCGCTGCCCGGCTTCGTCGATCCGGCCCGCGTCATCGTGATGAGCGCGCCGCCGGTCGGCGGCGAGGGCGTGGACGTGCCGCAGGCGAGCGATATCGCCGGTGCCGGACCGCGGGCCATGGCCGCGGGTGAGGCGTACGCCTCGGTCGCCGGTCGCATGTCGCTGCGCTGCTCGCTGGGCTTCAACGGCACCGACGGCAGCGGCAACGTCGTGAACATCACCGCGGGCCACTGCAACCCGAACATCCCGGCCACCGGCGGCGCCAACTCGCCCGCCGTGTACGCGATGGCCGGCGACAGCCGCGGGCCGCAGATCGGCGTCTTCCAGAAGTCGGTGCTGGGCAACGAGGACTACTCGATCATCAGCGTCAACGGCGACTACCAGGGCGCGCTGAACAACCCGCTGGTGAGCGTTCCGGGCAACGCCCCGATCTCGATCACCGGTGTGGCCGTGCCCGTGGTCGGCGCGCCGGTCTGCAAGTCGGGTGCGCGCACCGGCTTCAGCTGCGGCGTGGTGAACGCCGTCGATCAGACCGTTCAGGTCGGCGACCGCATGCTCACCCAGTCCTTCTCGGCGAATATCTGCGCCCTGCCCGGTGATTCGGGCGGCCCGCTGGTGACCGGCACCCTGGCCCTGGGCATCTCCAGCGCCTCCTCGGTCGCCGACTACCCGATCTGCGAGATCCCGAACCTGATCGGTCTCATCACCGGCAACACCCCGCAGCTGTTCGCGCAGCCGGTGAGCACGGTGCTCTCCGACAACCCGGGGCTGCGGGTCAGCACCACGTAGTCGCGCACCACCACGTAGTCGCGCACCACTGATTCACAGCACCTTCGAAAAGGCCGGTAGCTCAACAGCTACCGGCCTTTTCGGTCTCTCGGCACACCCAAGGTCCCGGAGGGCAGTGCTGAGGCAGCAGGGGGCCATGGGACGGGTGTGGTTCGGGCATAGGCCGGGCACCACCCGCTCGGGCATGCTTGGGGTATGTGTTTGGTGTTGCTGGGCTGGCGTGCGGTGCCGGGGTACCGGTTGATCGTCGCCGCCAATCGGGACGAGTTCTTCACCCGCCCAACGCAATCGCTGCGGCACTGGGACGAGGTGCCCGGCCTGCTGGCGGGCCGCGATATGGGCGCGGCCGGACCGGTGCCCGGCACCTGGCTCGGCCTGCTGCCCGACCGGCACCGGTTCGCGACCGTCACCAATGTGCGTGGGCAGAACGAATTCCGCACCGATGCCCGCTCCCGCGGCGCCCTGCTGCTGGATTTCCTGCGCGGCGACACGGTTCCGGAGAAGTTCGTGCGCGGCGTGGCCGCGGCGCCCGACGACTACAACGGCTACAACCTGGTGACCTCGGACCTGGACACGCTGTGGTGGCACAGCAATCGCGGCGAGCGAACTCCCCGCGAACTCCCGCCCGGCTTCCACGGCCTCTCCAACAGCGCCCTCGCCGGTTCGCTCGAGCCCGATGGCAGCGTCACCACCGGCACCCCGGATCCGGCCTGGCCGAAGGTCCGCGAGGGCGTCCGGGCCCTGCATGCCGTCGCCGCGGCCGACCCCGGCGATACCGCCGGCTACCTGGCCGTCCTGGCCGACCGCACCCGCGCCGCGGACGCCGAGCTGCCCGCTACCGGCCTGGGCCGGCTCGGTGAGCGCGCCGCCTCCTCGCGCTTCGTCTTCCATCCCGTGCACGGAACCCGCTGCAGCACGGTGCTACTGGTTCGCGAGGACGGTAGCTACACGATGACCGAACGCACCTTCGCGCGCTTCGGCCGCCGCCAGGGCACGGTGACCTTCGACGGCGTCCTCGAATTGCCCTGAACCACAAAGGCTTGCCCGGAAGGACCCCGGACAGCCGAACGGCCCGTCTCCACGCGGGAAGACGGGCCGTTCGGATTACTTACCGGGGACTACGCGCCCCAGCCGGCACAGCCAGCGCCGCCGCTGGACGCGGTGCAGAGGGCCTTGAGCAGGCTGAAGAGCAACTTCTGAAAATCCATGGGATTCCTCGATGTTCGATGGGGAGTGGGGTGCTAGTTGGCCCACTTGGTGGTGCCGGCCGGAGCCTGCAGGGTGTTCATCAGGTCGATACCCGCGGCGAGCAGGGTCGGACCACCGGCAGCGATGGTGCCGAGGATGCCGCCCACGCCCGCGCCGGCGACGAGGCCCGGCACGCAGCCGACGGGGATGGTCACACCGCAGCCGATGATCGCGCCGAGCGCGGTGCCGACGAAGCTACCGATACCGATGGCCAGGCTGAACTTCGTGGAGAAGTCACCCATCGCCTTCTGGTTCTCGGCGTCCGAGGCGATGTCCTTCAGCTCGGGCTGACCAGCGATCGGCTGGGCCTGAGCCGCAACCGGCTGGGTGCCGGGCTGGAAGTCGGCCGGCTTGTCGGGAACGACCTCGAGGACCTTGTTGTCGTCCTTGAGGTCAGCCTTCACGGGGATATCCGTGCCGGAGATCTTGAACGCCAGGGGGAACGTCATCGTCGTCGCGCCCTGCGCGTCCTTGACGTTCACGAGGGTCTGCTTGGGATCCTCGGGGGTGGCGCCATCCTGCTGAGTCAGCTCGAAAGTGCCGTTCTTCAGCGTGGAAACGACGGCTTTGACACCATCCTGGTCGACCAGCTTGGTCGAGTAGGCGATATCCGCCACCTTGGTGGGCTCGTCGGCGTGGGCAGTAGACATCCCCACGGTCATTGCGCCGATGACCAGGGCAGCCGCCGCAGTGGTACTGCGAAGCTTCATTCGGTTGGTTTCCAATCCGTCATCAGGTAATCCGCTGTGCGCTCTCCGCCACGCGAGGCCCGGCTTCCCTCGGGCCATGCCTTCGCGCTAGGACGAGTCCTCCCCGAGCATGTGAAGATGCGCACAGCTGTCGGACAGCGTGAGCCTAGTCGATCAACTTACGATTTGCGAGATTCGTTTCTTTCTGCAGGACAGTGCCTTTCAAAGTAAGCCTGCCCTTGGTAAACCCCGCGTTTTGCCGGGATTTACGGTGTGGGAAAACCTGGACACTTAAGTTACCGGCGGGTAACTTACCGTCCATTAGGATACGAGCAACCCGAGGCGGGACCAGGCCGCCTCGTCACACGTTCGTAGAACCGTAAGAGAGGTCGCGACATGAATGCCCTGACAGTGACGCTGGGCACGATTGGGGCGGTGTTCACAGTCTTCTGTTGGGCATCGTTCATCGGAGGCGTGCGGAACATCGCGCGCACCGTCATGGTCGGGCAGTCCGCGCCCGATCGCTGGCGGCCGTTCTTCCCCCGCTTCAAAACCATGTTCGTGGAGTTCCTAGCGCACACGCGGATGAATAAATTCCGCACCGTCGGCTGGGCGCACTGGCTCGTCATGATCGGCTTCCTCGCCGGATTCATCCTCTGGTTCGAAGCCTACGGTCAGATCTTCGACCCCGAATTCCACTGGCCCATCATCGGTTCCTGGGGCATTTACCACCTGGTCGACGAAATCCTCGGCATCGGAACGGTCGTCGGCATTCTGGTGCTGATCGTCATCCGGCAGCTGAACCACCCGCGCGTGCCGGAGCGGCTGTCGCGCTTCAGCGGCTCGAAGTTCGCGCCCGCGTATGTGATCGAGAGCATCGTCCTGGTCGAGGGCCTGGGCATGATCTTCGTGAAGGCCGGCAAGATCGCGACCTACCACGAATCCCACACCTGGAGTGACTTCTTCACCGAGCAGGTGGCCAAGCTACTGCCCGAGTCGGTCGTCATGGTGTCGATCTTCGCGTTCATCAAGCTCTGCTCGGGCGCGCTGTTCCTGCTGCTGGTCGGCCGCAACACCACCTGGGGTGTGGCCTGGCACCGGTTCGCGGCGTTCCCCAATATCTACTTCAAGCGTGAGGACGACGGTTCGGTCGCCCTCGGTGCGGCCAAGCCGATGATGTCCAACGGCAAGCCCATCGAGATGGAGACCGCCGATCCGGACAACGACACCTTCGGCGTCGGCAAGTTCGAGGACTTCTCCTGGAAGGACATCCTCGACGTCACCACCTGCACCGAATGTGGCCGCTGCCAGTCGCAGTGCCCGGCCTGGAACACGGGCAAGCCGCTCTCGCCCAAGCTGCTGATCATGTCGCTGCGCGACCACGGCTACGCCAAGGCCCCGTACCTGCTGGCCGGTGGCCGCAAGGATATGGGCGGCGACGAGATCGGCCTCGTCGACAAGGACGGCAAGCCGAACGAGCGTGCGCTGGCGAACATTTCGGAGGCCGCGCGCGCCGAGGCCGAGCGTCCGCTGGTCGGTGGCGAGGATGTCAACGGCATCATCGATCCCGAGGTGCTGTGGTCGTGCACGACGTGTGGTGCGTGCGTCGAGCAGTGCCCGGTGGATATCGAGCACGTGGACCACATCATCGATATGCGCCGCTACCAGGTGCTCATCGAGTCGGAGTTCCCGTCCGAGCTCGCGGGTCTGTTCAAGAACCTGGAGAACAAGGGCAATCCGTGGGGTCAGAACTCCAAGGACCGGTTGAACTGGATTTCCGAGGTCGACTTCGAGGTCCCCGTCTACGGCCGTGACGCCGACAGCTTCGACGGGTACGAGTACCTGTTCTGGGTCGGCTGCGCCGGTGCGTATGAAGACCGCGCCAAGAAGACCACCAAGGCTGTGGCCGAACTCCTCGCCACCGCCGGGGTGAAGTTCATGGTGCTCGGTCAGGAGGAAACCTGCACCGGTGACTCGGCGCGGCGTGCGGGCAACGAGTTCTTGTTCCAGCAGTTGGCGATGCAGAACATCGAGTTGTTGAACTCGGTGTTCGAGGGTGTGGAGGCGTCGAAGAAGAAGATCGTCGTGACCTGCGCGCACTGCTTCAACGCGTTGAACAACGAGTACCCGCAGGTCGGTGGCAGCTACGAGGTCGTGCACCACACGCAGTTGCTGAATCGTCTGGTGCGGGCGAAGTCGTTGGTGCCGGTGTCGCCGGTGGCGCAGAACGTCACCTATCACGACCCGTGCTATCTGGGTCGGCACAACAAGATCTACAACGCGCCGCGTGAGTTGATGGAAGCCTCCGGCTCGACGCTGGTGGAGATGCCGCGTCACGGTGAGCGTTCCATGTGCTGTGGTGCCGGTGGCGCCCGCATGTGGATGGAGGAAAACCTCGGCAAGCGCATCAACGTCGACCGCGTCGACGAAGCATTGGACACGCTCAAGGGCGGTAACGAGCCGTCGTTGATCGCGACCGGTTGCCCGTTCTGCCGCGTGATGCTCACCGATGGTGTGACCGCGCGTAAGGATGGTGGCGAGGTCGGCCAGGGTGTCGAGGTCGTCGATGTGGCGCAGTTGATGCTGCAGTCGATCGCCCGTGTCGAGGCGTCGGTGCTGACGGAGAACTTGAAGGTTGTTCAGACCCCGAAGGTCGAAGAGCCGGAACCGGTTTCCGAGCCGGAGCCGGTCAAGGCCGAAGCCGTGGCCGAGGCTGCGGTCGAGGCGCCGAAGGCGGCTCCGGCCGGTGGCGGTCTGGGCATGAAGGGTGGCTTGAAGGCCCCCGGTGGCAAGGGTCTGGCCATGAAGGGCGGGCTGAAGGCACCGGGCGCGAAGGCCGAAGCGGCTCCGGCCGCCGAGGCTGCCCCGGCCGAGGCCGCAGCTGAGGCTGCTGCCCCGGCTCCGGCCAAGGGCCTGGGTATGAAGGGTGGCGCGAAGGCCCCGGGTGGCAAGGGCCTGCAGATGAAGGGCGGCCTCAAGGCCCCCGGCGCGAAGGCGGCCGAATCCGCTTCCGCCGCTGCGGCTCCCGCCGAGGCCGCTGCTGCTGCCGAGGCTCCGGCCGAAGCCGCCGCTCCGGCCGCCAAGCCGGGCGGGCTCGCCATGAAGGGCGGCCTCAAGGCTCCCGGTGGCAAGGGCCTCCAGATGAAGGGTGCCGCCAAGGCTCCGGGCGCGAAGCCCGCCGCCGAGGCACCGGCCGAGACGGCTCCCGCCACCGAGGCTGCCGCTGCGGCTGCTCCGGCTCCCGCCGAAACGGCTTCGGCCGCATCGGCTCCGGCTGCCGCCGAGGCCAAGCCCTCCATCGCCCCGAAGGGCCTGGCCATGAAGTCGGGCCTCAAGCGCCCCGGCCCGAAGGCTCCGGGTGCCGCCGCACCCGCCGCCCCGGCCCCGGAAGCGCCTGCGGCTCCGGCCGATTCGACCCCGGCTCCCGCTGCTGCGGCTCCGGCGGCCGAGCCCACCGCCCCTACTGAGCCCACCGCCCCGGCCGAACCGGCCGCGTCGGAGAGCAACGGCACCTCGGAGGGCAACGGCGCTGTCAACCCGCCCGCCGCGAAGCCGGGTGGCCTCGGCTTCAAGTCGGGCATGAAGGCTCCGGGCAAGAAGAACTAGGACCGGGCCCGAATTATCGGGCAGCCGAACCTGATCCACTCGGGCGGCGCTACCACCTCGGTAGCGCCGCCCGAGTTGTCTCAGCACTGGTTCGCATCCCCGGTCACCGCCATTTCGATGAGCCCGGCACCGTCATTCCGGGATGACGAGTGGTCCGACCGCACGAGCAGGCGGGTCTGCGGCCTGCGTTTGCGGGGTTCGTTCACGGGGCATTAATGCGGGAATGGCTAATCTCAGGCAACATGTCGGGCGGGAGTTCGCCATACTGCAAGGTATGACGGATGCGCGGGCGGTTCGGGTCGAGATCGGGGTGGAGTCTCTCGGTGGGGTCCGAATTGCCGAACAGGCGGGGGCTACCCGGGTGGAATTGTGTTCGGGGCTGACGGTCGGGGGACTCACGCCCGGGGCCGCCCTGATCGAGGCGGCGGTCGAGGCGGCGGGGCATACGCAGGTGCATGTGCTGATCCGGCCGCGTCCCGGCGACTTCCGCTATTCGGCCGATGAGGTGGCGTTGATGCGGGGCGATATCGAGCGGGTGCGGGCGGCGGGTGCGCACGGCGTGGTGATCGGGGTGCTCGACGAGGACGGTCACATCGATCCGGCGGCCAATACCGAATTGCTGGCCGCCGCGGAGGACATGGAGGTCACCTTCCATCGCGCCTTCGATGTGTGCGCGGATCCGGCCATCGGTTTCGAACAGTTGGTGGAACTCGGTTTCACCCGGCTGCTCACCTCGGGCCGCCAGGAGTCGGTGCTCGACGGGGCATCGTTGATCGCGCGGCTGGTGAATCTGGCCGACGGCCGCATCGACGTGATGGCCTGCGGTGGCCTGCGCGCCGACAACGCACGCCGGGTGATCGAGCTGACCGGGACGCGCGATCTCCATGCGGCGGTGCGCATTCCGATGCCGGGCCGCCCGCAGCCGGATTCCGAGGTGTCCTTCGCCGAATTCGGAGTGCCCAGCGGCTTCGACCATTTCGTCACCGATGCCGACGGCGTCTCGGCGTTGTGCGAGGCGGCGCGCACCTCGCTCTGAGCGGTGTCACCGGTGGGCCAGCGATCGGCGTGTCGCTGTCGTGTCCAAGCCAAAGTTTGCTGCGCAACCAGTGATGTTTGCTGTGGCACAGGACAATTCGGTCAGGCGTGGTAGGACGCTTGACCAAAGGGTTGCCGGGTCATATCTTTTGGAGCACGCTATTGCTACAAAGTGGTCTGGATCACATCTCAGATCCGTCACGGGGAAGCACGCCGGCCTCCGCTACCCCACTCTCACAAGGGGTTTCACGTGATAGGTAGAAGACTGTCCATGCTCGGGGCCGCCGGGATCACACCGCTCGTCGTCGCGATATTGCCAGCCGCCATCGCCCATGCCCACGGCTACGTGTCGGGACCGCTGAGCCGCCAGGCGCAGTGCGCCCAAGGGCTCCTATCCTGCGGCGACATCAAATACGAGCCACAGAGCGTGGAAGCGCCCAAGGGCTCGAACAAATGCAGCGGCGGCAATTCCCGCTTCCTGGAACTGGATGACGACACCAAGCCCTGGCAGGTCCAATCCGTCGGCAGCACTGCGACTTTCACTTGGACCTTCACCGCACTACACCGCACCCTGAACTGGGAGTACTACATCGGCGCGACCCGGGTCGCGGTCTTCGACGGCGGCAACAATCCGCCACCGGCCGACACCGTCAGCCACACCGTGGATCTCAGCGCCTTCACCGGCCGCCAGAAACTGCTGGCGGTCTGGAATATCGGCGACACCGCCGATGCCTTCTACTCCTGCGTCGACCTGCAGATCGGCGGCGGTGGCGGAACTCCCTCCACCACAACGCCTCCCGCGACCACAACGCCTCCGGTGACGACCACAACCCCGGCACCGACAACGACGCCGGCCACCACGACACCACCCACGACTACACCACCCGCGACCACGATGCCGCCGACCACCACCCGCAGTCCGCAGCCCACCACCACCGCCGGAAAACCCGCTGCCGCCTGGAAGGTCGGCGCGCACTACAATATCGGCGACCTCGTCACCTATGACGACATGCGCTATCGCTGCCTGCAGGCCCATACCGTGTACGACCCCGGTTGGACACCGGAAGCCGCGCCCGCCCTGTGGCAGATGGTGGACTGATCCCAAGACCCCGTCATGAGCGGGTAGCGGGCCCGAAACCGCCGAATCGGGCCGGCCTCTCGTCGAGTTCACTGCCGCAACGGATTTCCCCGCGCCTATCCGCCACGCCGTGACCGATGACCATCCCCGCACCTGACGGAGAGGGGCGTGTTCCTCCGTGGGAACACGCCCCTCGCATCAGCTTTCGCTCACCGGGAGTGCCGGCCGCCACGCGGCGGCTCGGGTGGCCACCCTTGATCCGGCGACTCGGGCCAATCTTGGTTCGGTGTCTCCGGCCAGCCCTGGTCCGGTGAATCCGGCCAGCCCTGATTCCGTTGCTCCGATCGACCCGCATCTCGCGGTTCCGCCCCGGTCCACGGCTCATCGCGATTGAACCAGGAGGACGTCGTATGCCGCTGCTCCTGCGGGACATCCGTCGCGTACCACGAACGCTCGTCCGAGACAGCGGCTTCCGGCTCAGGATTCGGCTGCACCACACTGGTTCTCGGAATGGTCGGCGGCTCACCGCTCCCGCCGCCCGACTCCGCCGACTGCACGCCACTCCACGAATCGCGCGATTGCGCAGCGCTTCTCGGTACCGGCTGATCGCCTCCGTAGGGCGCGCCCCGGCCCGCGGCCGGCTGGGATCCGGTGCGCGACACTGCCGATTGCTCACCGGTTCGTGGGGTTCCGGTACGGCGGGCGGCAGCCTGGGAGCCCGTGCGAGTGGTTGCGGGTTGCGCGCCGGTACGCGGCGCACCCGTGCGGCGGGGCGTATTCCGTTGCGCCCCCGTGCTTCGCGACCGTCCGGTGCCCGCGGGCGCCGTCGCCGGTTTCGCGCCGAGCGGCCGGGCCAGCAGGACCGCGATGGCGGTGGTCAGCGGCACCGACAGGGCCAGCGCGATGCCACCGACCGCGGCCCGCGCGATCTCGATGCCGACCGCGTCGCTGGTCAGCACATCGCTGATCGGCCGCCCGGCGACGCTGAACAGCAGCAGCAGCGGCAGCGCGCCACCGGCGTAGGCGAGGACCAGGGTGTAGACCGTACTGGCGATGTGATCGCGTCCGACCCGCATGGCCGCCGCGAAGATGTTGCGGCGGTTGGACTTTTCGTCGAGCGCCGCCAGTTCGAATGCGGCCGACGCCTGCGTGATGGTGACATCGTTGAGCACACCGAGTGAGCCGATGATGAATCCGGCCAGCAGCAGCCCGGTGATGCTCACGTGCTGGATATAGGCCGCGACATTGGTGTTCTGTTCCTCGGAAAGCCCGGTCAGGCGAGTCGCCTTCAGTGCCGCCCAGGACAATCCCGCCGCCAGCGCCATCGAGGTCAGCGTGCCGAGCAGTGCCGAGCTGGTGCGCAGGTTCACCCCGTGCGCCAAATACAGCACGGCATAAAGGATTACCGCGCCGGCGACCACTGCGACCGGTATCGCGGGCTCCCCGGCCAGCATCGCCGGCAGTAGGAAGAAGACCAGCACGCCGAACGCGATGACGAGTCCGATCAGCGCCCGCAGCCCGCGCCACCGCGCCACCGCGATGATGACGACCGCGAAAAGGACCACGATGATGATCAGTGGCATCCCACGGGCGTAGTCGTTGAACGTATACGACGTGACGAGCGGATTCTCCGCACTCACCGGTTTCGTCGGATCCTTCGGAACCGATTGCGGCGCAATGCGAATCTTGTCGCCCACCTGTAAGTGGGCCTGATCCGGCCCCGGCGAATTCACCAGAATCGCCCATTTGCCCTGATCCGCCCCGGATTCGATGGAGACGACACTGCGGGTGCATTGCCGCTGCGCCGCCGGCAACAACTCCGGCTCCTGGTCGAGTACCTGACCGGCGGTACCGCTACCGCACGGCCCGAGGTCCTGTTTGATCACCGTCGCGGCCTGGGTGGCCACCGCCCCGCCACCCGCACCCTGCATGGGCAGCGGAATATCGACGTGCTGCGAACTCGGCCATAACCAGATCAATCCGGCGATCACCGCTAATCCGATCACCGCCAACAGCCCGACCACAACACGTGCGGCATTCGTCCCGATAGCAATGGGCCCGGAGTGGTCGTGATGGTGGTGATGGTGATCGCTCACGCGCAGAGCCTAAAGGAAAACAATTCTCGACATGCTGAGAGGTTGTCCGCGCCATTGCGAATCCGAAGTCGGAAACAAAAAAGCCCCAGTCGTTTGATAACGGACCGGAGCTTGCGGGAGGGGCGGCGGAGAGCAGGGGGATGTCTCCGCCGCCCGGCATCAGCGGCCCAGGGGGGGTAGGCCGGCTGACACAGGACCGGACGGCCCAGGGGGGGTAGGCGGTCCGGTCGGGCACTCTAGGTGCCGAGGACCACTGTACACAAAAGACGGTTCTTTGCGCTAGCTAAGTCTCTAAAAACCCAACTTTTTCGTACCAGCGGTTTGTTTTTGCCATGGTCCCACCTGCGCCATCCACCCGGAGTAGGGGTGTCCACAGCCGGACAAGATCGAATAGCCGCAGGTCAGGGTGGGTATATACGAGGGCGCGTCGGTACTCCAGCGTACCCCTCGAGTACGCCGTGATCGAGAATTTCCGCCTGGAATTACTGCCGATAGCTCGAGAGGAAGTTCCCGAATCGCTCGATCGCGACCGACAGATCGCGCGCCCAAGGCAGCGTGACGATCCGCAAGTGATCGTGATGCGGCCAGTTGAATCCGGTCCCCTGCACCATCAGGATCTTCTCCTGCAGCAGCAGATCCAGCACCAGCTTCGAATCATCGTGGATCTCATGGACTTCCGGATCCAGCCGCGGGAACGCGTACAGCGCGCCCTGCGGCTTCACGCACGAAACGCCGGGAATCGTATTCAGCTTCTCCCAGGCCACATCGCGCTGCTCGAGTAGTCGCCCGCCCGGCAACACCAGATCGTCGATGCTCTGATGCCCGCCGAGCGCGACCTGAATGGCATGCTGCGCGGGCACATTCGGGCACAGCCGAGTCGAGGCCAGCAGATCGATACCCTCGAGGAAACCGCCCGCGTGATCCTTCGGCCCGGTGATCACCAGCCAACCGGAGCGGTATCCGGCCACCCGGTACGCCTTGGACAGGCCGTTGAAGGTGAGGCACAGCAGGTCCGGCGCGAGCGTCGCCAGCGACACGTGCTTGGCGTCGTCGTAGAGGATCTTGTCGTAGATCTCGTCGGCCAGCAGCAACAGCTGATGCTTGCGGGCCAGGTCCACCACCTGCTGCAGCACCTCGGCGGAGTACACCGCGCCGGTCGGGTTGTTGGGGTTGATCACGACAATCGCCTTGGTCTTGTCGGTGATCTTGGCTTCCATGTCGGCGATGTCCGGCTGCCAGCCGTTGGACTCGTCGCACAGGTAGTGCACCGGGGTGCCGCCCGCGAGCGAAGTCATGGCCGTCCACAGCGGATAGTCCGGCGCGGGAATCAGCACCTCGTCGCCATTGTCGAGCAGCGCCTGCATGACCATGGTGATCAGCTCGGAGACGCCGTTGCCCAGGTAGACGTCGTCCACATCGAATTCCGGGAAGCCCGGCACCAGTTCGTAGCGGGTGAAGATGGCCCGCCGCGCCGACAGGATGCCCTTCGATTCGCTGTAGCCCTGCGCGTACGGCAGCGCGGCGATCATGTCGCGCATGATCACATCGGGTGCGTCGAACCCGAACGGCGCCGGATTGCCGATGTTCAGCTTCAGAATCCGATGCCCTTCGGCCTCCAACCGCGCCGCGTGTGCGTGTACCGGCCCCCGGATCTCGTAGAGCACGTTCTGGAGTTTGGTCGACTGCTCCAGCACGCGCGGGGACTTGTGCGGTAGGTGACTAGAAGGGCTCACCCGATCAATGGTGCCAGAGGGCTACCGGGCAGTATCCGGAGGTAGCACGCTGCGCGCGGCGGTCGACCCGCAGAACTCCTCGATCCTTTCGTCCAGGTCCTGGGCCTCCCCGGCATCGCGGAATTCGGGACTCGCGAGGCGCTGACGCACCGCGGAGAGCCGTTCCTCCAGTTGCGCGATGCGCTTGTCCTCCTCGAGTTCCAGCACCGGGTCCAGGGCCGCGGCGGCCCCGTCGAGGCTGCCGTTGATCAGGTGCGCGGCCGCATTGTCCACGCGGGCCAGCGATTCCGCGCCATAGGAGCGTTTGTCGGTGGGCCCGTTCACGTACAGGTCGATGGCGCGGTTGGTGGCGTCCAGCGCGGGAGCCGCCTGCCCGAGGTGGATGTAGGTCGCGCCCGCGTAGTAGTGGCTCTTGGGCTGGTTGAAGCCGAAGACGCCGCCGACCTCGTCGTGCAGGTTGTCGCTGGATTCGCTGTCGCGGGCGTCGTCGGCGGAGCGGATGCAGCGTTCGGTGTCGGCGGCACTGCCCAGCCGCGACCAGATGCGGGCCTCGATATTCAGCAGCCGCACCCGCGAGGTGGCGGATTCGGCGTAGTGCTGCCCGCTCTGAGCCAGCACGACCGCGCGGCGCGGCCGCTCGGCCCGATATTCGATGAGCGCCTGCATGCCGCGGGTCCAGGCGCGCAGCGGGTTGTGCTCGCACAGTTCGGCGTAAGCCCAAGCCGCCCTTGCCTGTTCACCGGCGGCATCGAAATAGCCCAGATCGGTACTGGCATTCGCCAGCAGACCGGACAAAGTACCCGCTAAAAGGTACAGATGAGACGTATCGGCAGGCCGCTGATGGCCTTCCAGCAACCGGTACACCCGCCGCCGCACCCGCAACATCTCCACCATCATCGGCACCGGCGGCATATGTACGTAATCGTTCGCGATGCGCGTGACATCCGCATCCAGCTGCTCGAGCAGTGTCGCACCCACATTGGTGCCCTCGGCCCTGCCTGCGTGTTCGCTGGCTTCGTGGGCAGCCGCCATGATCAGATCCCTCTCCGAAATCGCCGCTAACGCATCGCCCCTCATCGCACCCGTGTCGACGAGTGCCAGCAGTTCCGCGTCGCTGGAATAACTGGCCTGCGCCGGCATGCCGCTCCAAAGTTCGGAACCGCCTTGGCGCACATCGAAACCGGGAACGGCGGGGCGCTCGCTCGAAGGCTGATCGATCAAGGCCGCGAACCGTGCCCGCACAACATCGTCGGACCTGGCAAGTGAGGTATCCAGGGCGGCCTGATTGATGGGACGGGGATGCACCCGATCGCCCCCGGCCTCCCACTTCGAGACCAGTCGCTCGTGCACGCCCAGATGTGCCGCGAACTCCCGGATACTCATGCGCTTGGCATCGCGGAGGGCCCGGGCCTCTTTGCCTGACCAGTGCCGGACCACGGTGCCATCCCTTCCGAACGAACTCCGATGTCCAGGGTACGAGCGGAAACTGGCCGCGACCACATCCGAAACCCGGTTGGTACCAGGCTTTATACGTATCGGTAATAGTGGCGGCGGATTGGCAGTGGAATGCGGGTGTGCGGGCGTTTTCACAGGCGGTATCCGCGCGCCACCCTTGTGGTCAGGGGAAGGAGGCGGGGATGTGAACGCGGACAAGCTCCGAACAGTCGAAGACTGGGTTTCCTACTACCGGCACGAGTTCGGTTTGCCGGTCACCGAACGCGGCGGATTCGTCATGCTTCCCGTCACCGCGCAGGTCGGGGTGGTGCACCTACCGGTGGCGCGGGCCGAAAAGGTCCGCGGCGCACTGCAACAGCAGCAGCGCGAGGGGCCCATGCTGGCGCGGCAGATTCGCTGGAGCTTTCTGGCCGAACCGGATTCACGGCCCGGCGATCAGATCATGGAGGTCCTGAATCGGCTCGATATCGGCATTCCGGCCGTAGGCAGCGCGGTCATGCTGCCCACGGGCCTCGGCCGCTGGACGCGCGAGGGCTGTCACTGGGTGACGCCGCCCGCGCGCGACACCAAACTCCCACCCCTGTCGGCGATTATCACGACAGCTCTGGCGGTGGGAACCGGGAGCGGGGACTGAACGCAGCCTGTCCTCGCGCCGGCGCTGCTCGCGCCGGATCCACCGAGTCCGCCCCCTTCTGGCAGTCGACGGGGCGGACTTGGCCCAATTCAACTCTCGAAACTCTCAGGGGCTTCGCCCCCGAACCCCCAGGGGCGAACTCGAGGGCTGCGCCCCCGAACCCCCGCGAGGACGCCCCCGAACCCCCGCGAGGATCCGGGCCAACGCGCCCGACTGGCTGCGAGGTTGTGGAGGCGGCGGCCCGAAATACCTTGTGGTGGCGGGCTACTGCGGTGCGGCCGGGGCCGGGAACAGCGGGGGGATGGTGGGCACGATAACCGGGGGCAAGCCCGGGATGATCGTGATGGTGTTCGGGCCGGGCGTGGTGGGGGGTGCCTCGGTGGTGGTGGTCGCGTAGCTGTGGGGCTGGGGGGCGGCCAGGGATTCGTTGGTGGCGTCGCTGGTGGTGGGGGCGACGGTGGTGGATTCGGCCGGGCGGGTGGTGGTGACCGGGACGGAGCTGGTGACGGCGTCCTGGCGCTGCGAATCATGGCTCAGGACTTGGGATCCCCAGCCGAGGGTGATGCCGATGGCGGCGACCACGACGAGTGCGCCGACCGCCACTCCGGCGAGGCTGATCTCGCGGCGGCGACCGGACTTCTCGACCGCGACCCGATGGCCGGACGGCCAAGACTGCGCCGGTTCCGCGGGCGCGGCGGGCGCGCTGTCGTGCGCGGCGGGGAAGGGCGCGGGGGCCGGGCGGGCCATGACGGGGCGCGCCAGCAGGGCCGCGCCGCGGGTGACCACGGTGTCGGGTGCGGCGGGCACCGTGACCGGAACCCCGAGCCAGCGCCGCAGAACCCTTGCGACCAGCGGAATCTGGGCGCAGCCGCCGAGCAGCGCGACCGCCTGCACGGGCTGCTCGGAGCGCAGGATGACATCGCGGGTCATGCGCGCGGAGGATTCGACGGCCAGCATGATGAGGGCCTCGAAGTTCTCCTGCGACAGCAGCACCAGCCCCTCGGTGGAGGGCAGCGCGACGGCATTGCTGGTCGAGAGTTGTTCCTTGGCCTCGCGACAGAGCGCGTCCAGCGCGGCCAGCCCGGTGTGGTCCGGCGGATGCGCGATGCGCCCGGAGGCGATCTGCTGTTCGCGGATCAGCGAATCCAGGTAGTCGCCGCTGATGTCGCTGGTGCGTTCGGTGAAGCAGACCTGTCGGGTGGCGGTGTCCACCACCGTCACGGACAAACCGGACGCACCCAGGTCGTAGAGCGCGACCGTGCCGAAACCTTGCAGCTCACCGGAGTATTCGAGGAATTCCAGCGCCGCCACCACATCCGGCACCAGTTCGTAATTGGTGAACTGCCGCCGCGCCAGTTCGGCGCGGATGGCGCGTGCGTGATTCTCGTCGCGGTAGGTGATGGCGGTGGCGCTGATGCGGGAATCCGCCGCGAGCACCGCGCCGATGACATCGGCGGTGAGTTCGTCGACGCGTCGCTCGCCGACCGGCACCGCCTGCACATCGAAGGCGGCGGTCTCGGCGGAATCACCGGCGATCGGGCGTGCGATACGCACCGCACCCGCTCCCACCGATACTCCCAGAACCGAACTCATCCGTTGCCCGCCCTTGATTCCATACACCTGTCGCCGTCACCTTACGACGTACCGCGCCATCCGTACACCCGGTCTGCTCACCCACCGGTCGGCGTATTCGCGCCATCACTGACGGTCAACTGTCCAGGCAGCGGCCGATTTACGCCGAATACCCGGCAGAAACCGCTAGCGCGAAAGGCAACTCGGCACCGGCTCCGCAGGCGATTCAGCGCGAGACGGGAAAATTCAGATAGGCCCGCGACGGCGTCGGCCCGCGCTGACCCTGATATTTCGAGCCCGCGGCCGCGCTCCCGTACGGATGCTCGGCCGGACTGGTGAGCCGGATCAGGCACAGCTGGCCGATCTTCATGCCCGGCCACAGGGTGATCGGCAGGTTCGCCACATTCGACAGTTCCAGCGTGATGTGCCCGCTGAATCCGGGATCGATGAATCCCGCGGTGGAATGCGTCAGCAGACCCAATCGGCCCAGACTGGATTTACCCTCCAGCCGTCCGGCCAGATCGTCGGGCAGCGAGCACACCTCGAGGGTGGAACCGAGCACGAATTCGCCCGGGTGCAGCACGAACGGCTCGCCCTCGCCCGGTTCGACCAGCGTGGTGAGCTCGTCCTGCCGTTGCGCCGGATCGATATGGGTGTAGCGGGTGTTGTTGAACACCCGGAACATACTGTCCAGCCGCACATCGATACTCGACGGCTGCACCAGCGTCTCGTCGAACGGCTCGACCCCGAGACGCCCGTTGGCGATTTCCTTGCGGATGTCGCGATCTGAAAGCAGCACGGGCAAAAGACTATGTCAATGCCCGGTCGCCTTATCGACTGGCCCGGCCTCGGTGACCTGTTTGGGTTTGCGCAGCCCCCAGCTGGCGTGCGCTTCGGCGCGCATGCGCGGCACCATGTGCGGATAGTGCAGTTCGAAGGCCGGGCGTTCGGAGCGGATGCGCGGGAGTTCGTAGAAGTTGTGCCGCGGCGGCGGGCAGGTGGTGGCCCATTCCAGCGAATTGCCGTACCCCCACGGATCGTCCACGGTGACCACTTCGCCGTATCGATAACTCTTGAAGACATTCCAGACGAACGTGATCATCGAGAACCCGAGGATGAACGAGCCGATGGTGGAAATGGTGTTGAGCGTGGTGAATCCGTCGCTGGGCAGGTAATCCGCGTAGCGGCGCGGCATGCCCTGGTTACCCAGCCAGTGCTGCACCAGGAAGGTGGTGTGGAAACCCAGGAACGTGGTCCAGAAATGCAGCTTCCCGAGCCGTTCGTCGAGCAGCCGGCCCGTCATCTTGGGGAACCAGAAATAGATGCCCGCGAAGGTGGCGAACACGATGGTTCCGAACAGCACGTAATGGAAGTGCGCCACAACGAAATACGAGTCCGAGACATGGAAGTCCAGCGGCGGTGAGGCCAGGATGACGCCGGACAGCCCGCCGAACAGGAACGTCACCAGGAAACCGACGGACCAGAGCATCGGCGTCTCGAAGGTGAGTTGCCCACGCCACATGGTGCCGACCCAGTTGAAGAATTTCACGCCCGTCGGCACCGCGATCAGGAAGGTCATGAACGAGAAGAACGGCAGCAGAACCGATCCCGTCGCATACATGTGGTGCGCCCATACCGCGATGGACAGCGCGCCGATGGCCAGCGTCGCGTACACCAGCGTGGTGTAGCCGAACAGCGGCTTGCGGCTGAACACCGGGAAGATCTCGGTCACGATGCCGAAGAACGGCAACGCCACGATATAGACCTCGGGATGCCCGAAGAACCAGAACAGATGCTGATAGAGGATGGCCCCGCCATTGGCCGAGTCGAAGACGTGTCCGCCCAGGTGTCGATCGAACTCCAGGCCCATGAGCGCCGCGGTGAGGATCGGAAACGCCAGCAGCACAAGCACACTCGTGACGAGGATATTCCAGGTGAAGATGGGCATGCGCCACATGGTCATGCCCGGACAGCGCAGGCAGATGACCGTGGTCACCATATTGACGCCGCCCAGGATGGTGCCGACACCGGACACCGCCACACCCATGATCCACAGGTCCGCGCCCATGCCCGGCGAGTGTTCGGCCAGGCTGAGCGGGGTGTAGGCGGTCCAGCCGAAGTCGGCCGCGCCGCCCGGGGTGAGGAATCCGGCGGTGGCCATGGTGGCCCCGAACAGGTACAGCCAGTAGCTGAGTGCGTTCAGCCGCGGGAACGCCACATCCGGCGCCCCGATCTGCAGCGGCAGCACCGCATTGGCAAATCCGAAGACGATCGGTGTCGCATAGAACAGCAGCATGATGGTGCCGTGCATGGTGAACAGCTGATTGAACTGTTCCGGCGTCAGGAACTGCAGGCCCGGCCGCGCCAGTTCCGTCCGCATCAGCAGCGCCAGCAGGCCGCCGATCAGGAAGAACACCACGGCGGTGAACAAATACATGTTCCCGAGCATCTTGGGATCGGTGGTGGTGATGGCCTTCCACAGATACGACCCCTTGGGTCCCATCCGGCGTGGATATGGCCGCGTTGACTCGAGCTCGGGCACTTCACGAGCGGGCACTGCGGTCATACGTCCTCCTCGACCGCCGAGCAGGATTTGCCGAACGTGCGCTAGCTACCGTTCAGCGCATCCAAACTTCCTGTGGTGGACGGGTTTTCGACCCGGGCCAAGTTTACGACCGCCGGTAGTCGAAACTCGGTGCTTCAGCGAAAGAACCCGACGATCTTCGGCGCGCCGCGTCCGACGCGCGGGAACGATCACCGGAATGCGGACCTCGATCAGAAATCCCCACCCGTACCTGCGGCAACGGATAAGAGTTGCATCCGGTCGGAGCCGGTCTGATAGAGTCGCGAGCGCAAGTAAACACAGTGCCGATGTAGTTCAATGGCAGAACTCCTGCTTCCCAAGCAGGTAGCGCGGGTTCGATTCCCGTCATCGGCTCAATCGAAAGCCCCCGTCCCTCCGGACGGGGGCTTTCCGCATGTCAGGCCCTGTGAGGGGTTTCAGGGGGTACCCCTGAGAGTTACGAGAGTTGTTTACTTCACGCACTCGGTGGCGATGCGGGTGGTGGCCTTCGCCGCCTTGATCAGGTCGTCCTTGCTGAGCCCGGCCGTGGTGGGGTTGGTGCCGTTGGCGCTGTCGATGACCTTCTGAATGCCGCTGTCCGACAGCC
This sequence comes from Nocardia sp. NPDC059240, assembly GCF_042753865.1. NCBI lineage: Bacteria > Bacillati > Actinomycetota > Actinomycetes > Mycobacteriales > Nocardiaceae > Nocardia > Nocardia sp. NPDC059240. The sequence goes on from NZ_JBHZAC010000005.1 coordinate 194,911, forward strand.
CTTCCTGGATATAGATGTTGGCCACGCAGTCGGCGGTCGTCTGGCTGAGTTTGCCCTTGTCCTGCAAGGCCTTCGAGATCTGGTCGGCAGTAAGCCCGCTACCGCTGCCGGGCGTGGTGGTGGCCCCGGCGGAGGGCGTACCGCTCGCGCCCGGGGTGACGGTGGGCGCGCCCGAGACCGTCGTGACGGCCGCGGCCGTGGTCGTCGCCGCGTTCGGGGTGGTGGTGGCCGGTGCGGCCTGCTGGCTGTTGCTGCACGCGGACAGCAGTGGCAGCGCGATCAGCGCCGCCACAACGATGGATTTCCGCATTGTGATCCCTCCCGGTGCCGGGACGATCCCGGTCGATTCAGAGATTGCACACCGGCACCGGAGAGTTAACAAGGGGCGGCCGAAAACCACCGGCCGCCAAGCCAGCTGACGATCTTGACTACTTACCCGTCGTCATGCAGGAGGACACGATCTTGGCGGCGGCCGCCTGCGCCTTGTCCGAATCCGCCTTGCTCATGCCCGCCGCCTCGTAGTCCGCCGCACCGACGGTCTTGGCGTCCTTCTTGACCATCACCTGCAGACCGGCCTGCGAAATACCCTCGTCCAGAAAGACTTTCGCGGCGCAGTCGGCGAACGCGGCATCGAGGCCGCCGCCCTGCAGGGACTTGGACAGTTGGGCCTGGGTGACATCGGCGGGCTTGTCACCGCCGCTGCTGCCGCCACATGCCACCAGTAGCGGAAGCGCGGCGGCCAGCACGACGGTGCCACCGAAAATTCTGCCTCCGAGAGGAACGCGCACTGGGGCCTCGACTTTCATGATTCGACGGGAAGCTGCCGCAGGCACGATCTCACAGATCCATGGCGGCGCGCAGCGCTGTGTCGATTCGTTCCGCCGTCTCGCCGTCCACCTCGGCAATCCGCTCGTCCAACCAGCCACGATAGATGCGGCCCAGATTTCCCGCGTGCACCCAGCCGTGGCCGGGAATCGGCACGGCGAGGATGTCGCGCGGATCCTCGGCCTCGACCTCCGCGGCGATCAGCCAGTGCCGCGGCGACTCGTTGATGCCGTCGCTCGAGATGAGAATGATGGTGCGGGTTCGGGTGGTGCCGTGCGGGTGGTAGACCCAGAGTTCACCCCTGCGCACGCAGCTCCTTCTCGGCGGCCAGTGTTTCCGCCTCGTCAGCCGCGGCGAGTTCGACCGGGTCCGGTGCCGGGCCGAAACCCAATCGCACGGCTTCGCGGCGGGCGGCGCGGGAGATCCACGCCGACGGCGACATACCGGCGCGAGCCGCGGCATCCTGTGCGTAGGACCAGGCCGCCTCGTCCAGCGACAGTGTCACTTTTCGGGTTGCCATACCTTTTATCGTACTTCCGGAGTGGCCGTTTTCCGCCTGTTGGCGACACGTCAACATCGGTAGGGTGAGTGCGGTGACGACGTTGAACCACCACCGCACCGGCAACGGCGATCCGCTCGTGCTGGTGCACGGCGTGGGCAGCCGGTGGCAGGTGTGGGAGCCGATCATCGACACCCTGGCCGCATCCTTCGACGTGATCGCGGTGGATCTACCCGGATTCGGCGACACCCCGCCGCTGCCGCACACCACCGTCTCGACCCTCGCGGACGCGCTCGTCGACTTCCTCGCCGCCGAGGGCATCGAAAACCCGCACCTGGCAGGCAATTCCATGGGCGGCGGCATTGTGCTGGACCTGGCCGCGCGCGGCCTGGCCCGCTCGGTGACCGCCTTCTCCCCCATCGCGTTCTGGGATACCGCCGGTCGCGTCTGGTGTCAGCAGTCGCTCGGCCGCGCCAAACAACTGACCCGGGTGCTGCATCCGGCCGTCCCGGCGCTGCTCGGAAACACCGTGGGCCGCTCCACCTTCCTGGGCTTGGTGTTCGGTAAGCCGTGGGCGCTCGACGCCCAGGTGGCCGTGGACACCGTCGAGGGACTGCTCGCCGCGCCCGGTTTCGACGCGGCCCTGGCCTCCTTCACCGACTTCCGGCTCCCCGACCGCACCGCCGTCGACGGCATCCCGGTCACCATCGCCTGGGGCAATCGTGACATTCTGCTCACGTACGCCACCCAGGCCCGGCGTGCCCGCGCGGTGCTACCCGGCGCACGGCACGTCACCCTGCACGGCAGCGGCCACACGCCCTTCTACGACGACCCGGCCGGCTGCGCCCGCCTGATCCTGGATCAGCTCGACTAGCTCGACAGAAGGAAAGACCGTGAGCCACAACGTTTCCCTGACCTTCGACGGTGATCGCGCGTACGTGGCGCTGGATCGGCCCGATAAGCACAACGGCCTGACCATCGAGATGCTGCGCGAACTGGTGCGGGTCGCGGGGGTCATCGGGAAGCGCTCCGACATCCGGGCGGTCATCCTGTCCGGCAACGGGCCCAGCTTCAGCTCCGGCCTGGATGTCGCCAAGGCCATGAAGGATCCGCTGGATGTGGTGCGCGCCTTCGTGCCGCTGCCGTGGCGCGGCACCAACACCTTCCAGGAGGCGTGCTGGGCGTGGCGGCGACTGCCGCAGCCGGTGATCGCCGTGGTGCACGGCCGTTGCTACGGCGGCGGGCTGCAGATCGCGCTGGCCGCCGACTTCCGCTTCGTCACACCCGATTCCGAGTTCTCGGTGATGGAGGCCAAGCACGGCCTGATCCCGGACATGACCGGCGCGGCCACCCTGTCCCGGCTCATCGGCATCGACAAGGCGCTGCTGCTCACCATGACCGCCGACCCGGTCGACGCCGCCTACGCCGAACGCATCGGCTTGGTCACCGAGGTGACCGCGGATCCGCTTGCCGCCGCGGAGAAACTCGCCGACCGGATCGCGGCGCGCCCGCAACACGCCGTGGCGAGTGCGAAGCAGCTGTTCGATCGCACCTGGCAGGCGTCGGTGCGGCGGACCCTCGCGGTCGAGCGCGCGACACAGCTGCCGTTGATCATCCGGCAGGCGCTCGGGTCTGGTAAGAATCAAAAGTAAGCCAATTCACGGCAAACAATCCGGTTTGCAAGCCCCAGAATTGGGGTTGCGCTGTTAGCATTTTCACACTTTGCCAACGAGTCGAACGCATTGTGCGGCCCGTCACATACGGTGTGGTCCGCGCATTATTCGGCGAGACCCGGAGGAAGCACCGCATTGAGAAAAGCCGCCCCCCTGCTGGTGTCCGCTCTTGCAGGTGCCACGGCCTTGCTCCTTACCGTGACCACACCGGCCGCAGCCAACCCGAACGCGATCAACCCGATTCCCGTTCTCAACGGAACCAATGGTCTGCCACAGCTGCCCGGACGGACCAAGGCGGTCTTCCAGGTCACCGGCATGGCCAGCCCCAACAACACCCAGTCCTACAACGTGCTCGGCACCGACCTGGGCATCATGTGGGACAACGGAAACGGTGAAATGCTCACCGCTTTCGGTGACACCGCCGGCCTCGGCCTGCCGAACCTGCTGGTCGGCAGCACCTGGGCCTGGCGCTCCAACATCCTGGTGCGCTCGCACACCCACGATCCGGGCAACGGGATCTTCTTCGACTCCGTCGTGCGCGATTGGTTCGGTCAGGCCCGGGATCTCATCCCCAGCCCGAAGATCCCCTTCATCGAGATCAGCCGCATCCCCACCGCCGGCATCTCGGTCGGCAACACCCAGTTCATGAGCCTCATGTCGGTGAAGAGCTGGGACGACGTCGGCGAGTGGACCACCAACTACTCGAGTCTCGCCGTCTCCGGCGACAACGGCGAGAACTGGGTCGAACTGCCCGCCACCCGCCGGCCCGACGACGGCGGCAATGCCAACTTCCAGATGAACGCCTTCGCCAAGCGGGACGGCTTCCTCTTCGAGTACGGCACAGCCTCCGGCCGCAACCATCCGGCGTATGTCGCGCGCGTCCCCGAAGCGGCCGCCGGCGATATGGGTGCGTACGAGTACTGGGACGGCGGCAAGTGGCAGAAGGACGTCAACGCGGCCCAGCCCGTGGTCGGCGGCGGCGTCTCCGAGATGTCGGTGCAATGGAACGACTATCTGGGGCAATACATCATGCTCACCACCGACCCGTGGAACTCGGTGGTCATGTACACCTCCCCGAACCCCGAAGGTCCGTGGAGCGCGCCCTCGGTGCTCATCGACACACGGGAACTGCCGACGGCCTACGCGCCCTACATCTTCCCGTACCAAACCGGCCGTGACCTGTACTTCCTGACCACGGTCCACACCCAGTACAACGTGCTGCTCATGCACACCACGCTGTAACCAGCTACCAACTCTCGGGACTCTCAGGGGCTTCGCCCCTGAAACCCCTCGAGATCGCGGGGCCCCGCCCCGTACCCCGGCCGCGAACTCGAAGGAGTTCGCGGCCGAGTCGTCTCCGGACACCGTCAATAGACTCGTCGTCATGGACTCCGCCGAATGGGATGAGTACTACGCCGGTACCGAATTGGTGTGGGGCGCGCCGCCGAGCGAAACAGTGGTCGAGCAGGTCTTCGGGTTGGAGCGACGACTGCCGGTCGGCGGGTTCGGGATCGGTGAGCCGCGACCGGAGTTGCCGCGGGCGCTGGATCTGGGGTGCGGGGAGGGGCGCAATACGTTGTGGCTGGCCACGCATGGCTGGCAGGTGGATGCGGTCGACTTCTCCCAGACCGGGATCGACAAGGGGCGCACCGTCGCGTCGCGGCTGTCGCGGTCGGTGCGCGGGCGCATCCGCTGGGTGCACACCAACGTCACCAAGCTCGACGCGGCCGACATCACCGGGCCGTATGAGCTGATCCTGATGGCGTTTCTGCATCTGCCCGCCGACGAGCGGCGTGCCCTGCTGCTGCACGCGGTCGAGATGCTCTCCCCCGGCGGGACCCTGCTGATCGTCGGCAACGACACCCTCAACCTCGCGGAAGGCTATGGCGGCGAACGCAATCCGGCCCTGACCTTCACCCCGGCCGACCTCATCGCCGACCTCGCCCCCGCCGAACCCGACATCCAGGTCCGCCTCGCCGACCGCGTCCACCGCCCCACCGAGGACCGCGACGCCATCGACGCCCTGCTGGTCGCCACCAAACCGGTCCCCGAACCCCCGGACGAAGAACCGGCCCTCGGCACCGTTCCCCTGCCACCAGCCCTGGACATCTTCTAGCCACACCCCCAGCGCGTGGCTAGCTCCGGACCGGCAGACCGGTCAGGTTCGCACTTTCCTCCCACAGCCGTGCCCGGCGGTCCGGGTCGGTGGTGTGCGCGGCGGTGAGAACATCCTTGCGGCGCACGAAGAATCGTCCGGTGACACCGTTCACCTCGGGAGAAGTGGCGAGCCAGACCGGGGTGTCGGCGCCGGCGTCGGGGCCGGGAAGCAACGGGTTGACCCACTGGGACCAGCCGAAGGCGCGCAGCAGGCCGCGCGCGGAGTCGCGGCCGAGTCCGGTGTGGCGAATGATGCCGGGGTGCGCACCGTTCACGGTGATACCGGTCCCGGCGAGCTGTTCGGCCAGGCTGTAGACGAACATCGCGTTCATGTTCTTGGTACGCCCGTAGGCGACGAAAGGCCGGAAACTGGGCGGGAATCCGTGCGCCCGCGCGTTCTCGAAGCCCAGGTCGTCGAGGTGGACGGGGATGCTCCGCAGTGCGGTCGGCGAGGCTCCGACCACCACCAGCCGGGCGGATTGCCCTGCGGCGGCGAGATTCTCGCCGAGCGTGCGCAGGAGTAGATACGGCGCAAGGTGATTGGTGGCCAGCGTCCGCTGCACGCCCTCCGAGGTGTGGTCGGTGAGGTCGGCGACCACGGCCGCATTGCTGATCAGAATGTCGATTCGGGTGTCCCGCAGGCGATCCGCGAGCGCCCGGACCTCGGACAGCAGCGCCAGATCGGCCAATTCACCCCGCAATCGCGCGCCCGGTACAGCGGTGCGGATCCGTTCCTGCGCCGCATCCAGCCGACCCCGGTCCCGCCCGACCAGGACGACGTCCACTTCGGCGGCCGCCAGTTGTCGTGCGATCGCCTCCCCGATCCCGTTCGTCGAGCCCGTGACGACGGCCGTAGTTCCCCGGTCCATACCCACTCCCATCAGAGGTTGACAACGTCAACCTAGGCGTGCAGGTTGACGCTGTCAACTGCCGATTAGGATGGATCGATGCCACCGCCCACCCGCACCGTGCTGCTCGATTCCGCCCTGCGCCTGCTCGACGCGGGCGGCACCGAGGCCGTCACCCTGCGCGAGGTCGGCAAGGGCGCGGGCGTCTCACACAACGCGCCCTACAAACACTTCGCCAACAAAGAGGCCCTGCTCGCCGCCGTCGCCGCCCGCGAACTATCCGAGCGCGCAGTCGGATTCGCCGAGGCCATCCAGCAACAGCCCAACCCCCTCGAAATGCTGCGCGCCGTCCTGCACGGCTACATCGCCTGGGCCCTCGAACATCCTGCCCGCTTCCGCCTGGTCTTCGGCCGCTGGACCGACGAAACCCCCGAACTCGCCGAAACCGGCGGCAATGCTCAGTCCGCTTTGATCGCCCTGGTCGCGCAGGCCCAAGCCGCAGGCAGTCTGCCCGCCGCCGACCCCGAACGTCTCGCCTCGCTGGTACGCGCCGCCGCCCACGGAGCGGCTGACCTCGCGTCGACGGGTCACCTGGCCGCCAATGGCAAGGGCCACGCCGATCCGACCGACCTGGTCGACGACCTGCTCGCCTACCTGACCAAGGCCCGCTGACCGACCCTCACCATCTCGGGGAACCCTTCGTCATCCCGGGGAGGTCGGTGGCGCGACATTCAGTTCGCGGTCCAGCGCTCCAGCCAGGGCACCACGGAAGCGACGATCTCGTCGAAGCCCGCCCGGTACGAATGCGCCTGTCCGGCAATCACATGCACCTCGGTCGCGTCAGCGGCGTCCGGAATGCCGAACGGGTCGCGCGCGCCGTTCACCACGACGACTTCGATGTCGCCGGGAGCCAGCAGTTCGTCGCGCCGCGACTTCTCCGGCTTCCCCGGCGGGTGCAGCGGGAAGGACAGCGCGAGCACGCCCCGGGCCTTCGCCTCCAGAGCGGTCCGACAGGCGACCCGCGCCCCATTACTGCGACCACCCTGGACCAGCGGCACCCCACGTACCTTCTTGCGCAGTGCCGCAATGATTTCCAGCCACGCCGCGTCCTGCACCTCGGCCTTGCCGGGCGCGCGCCGCCCCGCGACCCGGTACGGCTGGGTCACCAGCGCGACCGCACCGCCGAGCTGAACGGCCGAATCCCGCACGGCGAGCAGGTCTTTCGCATCGACACCGCCCCCGGAACCGTGCGTCAGCACCAGCAGGAACGTCGGCTTGTTCCGCCCGGGCCGATCGATCTCCACCTCCGCCGGTCCGGCACTCGTCTCGATGCGCATGAAGGCACCGTAGTCACGCGCCCGTCCCTACCTCGCGCGGCGCACCGGATTCCCACCCGGACCGGCCGCCGAATCCGCCACGGCACCCTCAGCGGCGTCGGCGGGATTCGATCAGCCAGGCGGCGATCAGCCCGGCGAGACTCGCGATCGCGCCGAGAATCACCAGGTCAGGGGTCACGATCCCAGTGTGCGCCGAGTTCGCCTACGCCCGCCGCACACACCCTGTCGAGGGACTCCTGTCCCACCTCACCGATCTCCCCGCACGGCTGCGAGCTGCGATTACGGGATCCCCACGGGCTCAACGGAACCCCGGGTCTCGGCAACTCGCGTGCTTTCAGTCACATTCGGCCTCGCTGACCTTGGCGACCCTCCTACCGGTCGGTAACATGGCGCATAAGTTACCCGCCAGTAGGCGCTGCTTTACGGTGTCTACCCGGTGGAGACCTAACGGGCGGGAACGGCAACACCGAACCGCACCCATCTCAATGGAGAGTGAGTACGACCATGGGTCACTACAAGAGCAACGTTCGCGACCTCGAGTTCAACCTCTTCGAGTTCCTCGGCATCCAGAAGCTGCTCGACGCGGGCGCCTACGGCGACCTCGACGCCGACACCGTCAAGGAGATGCTGAACGAAGTTCGTCGCCTGGCCGAGGGCCCGCTGGCGGATTCGTTCGTCGACGGCGACCGCAACCCGCCGACCTTCGACCCGGAGACCCACACGGTCACTCTTCCCGAGTCCTTCAAGAAGTCCTACCGCGCCCTCGAGGACGGCGGCTGGTCCAAGGTGCCCGTGCGCGAGGAGCTCGGTGGCCTGGGTGCCCCCTCCGTCGTCGGCTGGGCCCTGGGCGAGATGATCCTCGGCGCCAATCCGCCGGCCCAGATGTACGCCGCCGGTGCGGGTTTCGCGCAGGTCTTCTACAACAACGGCACCGATGAGCAGAAGAAGTGGGCGGAGATCATCGCCGACCGCAACTGGGGTGCCACCATGGTGCTGACCGAGCCGGACGCCGGTTCCGACGTCGGCGCGGGCCGCACCAAGGCGATCCAGCAGGAAGACGGCACCTGGCACATCGAGGGCGTCAAGCGCTTCATCACCTCGGGTGACTCCGACGACCTGTTCGAGAACATCATGCACCTGGTGCTGGCTCGCCCCGAGGGCGCCGGACCGGGCACCAAGGGCCTGTCCCTGTTCTACGTACCGAAGACCCACTTCGACTTCGAGACCCAGACCCTGGGTGAGCGCAACGGCGTGTTCGTCACCAATGTCGAGCACAAGATGGGCATCAAGGTTTCGGCCACCTGTGAGGTCACCTTCGGCGGCCACGGCATTCCCGCCAAGGGCTGGCTGGTCGGCGAGGTGCACAACGGCATCGCGCAGATGTTCGACGTCATCGAGAACGCTCGAATGATGGTGGGCACCAAGGCCATCGCCACCCTGTCGACCGGTTACCTGAACGCGCTGGAGTACGCCAAGATCCGCGTCCAGGGTGCCGACCTGACCCAGATGACCGACAAGGCCGCCCCGCGCGTCACCATCACCCACCACCCGGACGTCCGTCGCTCGCTGGCCATGCAGAAGGCGTACGCCGAGGGCCTGCGCGCCGTGTACCTGTACACCGCCGCGCACCAGAACGCCGATATCGCCGAGCTGGTCTCGGGCGCCGACAAGGACACCGCGTTCCGCGTCAACGACCTGCTGCTGCCGATCGTCAAGGGTGTCGGCTCCGAGCGGGCCTACCAGTACCTGACCGATTCGCTGCAGACCTTCGGTGGCTCCGGCTTCCTGCAGGACTACCCGATCGAGCAGTACATCCGCGACGCCAAGATCGACTCGCTGTACGAGGGCACCACCGCCATCCAGGCGCAGGACTTCTTCTTCCGCAAGATCGCCCGCGACCGCGGTGTGGCGCTGGCCCACGTGGCCGGCCAGATCCAGAAGTTCATCGAGCGTGAGGGTGGCAACGGCCGCCTGAAGGCCGAGCGCAAGCTGCTCGCCACCGCCCTCGAGGACGTCCAGGGCATGGCCGCCACCCTGACCGGGCACCTGATGGGCGCCCAGCAGGACCCGAAGGAGCTCTACAAGGTCGGCCTGGGTTCGGTCCGCTTCCTGATGGCCGTCGGCGACCTGGTCATCGGCTGGCTGCTGCTGTCGCAGGCCGAGATCGCCATCAACGCGCTGGACAACGGCTCGACCGAGAAGTTCTACCAGGGCAAGATCGCCACCGCGCAGTTCTTCGCCCGCAACGTGCTGCCGGAGCTGACCTCCGTCCGCACCGTCCTGTCCAACCTGGACAACGACATCATGGAGCTCGACGAAGCCGCGTTCTGACGAAGGGTCTTGGGGGCTGACGCCCCCAAACCCCCAGCACAAGCGATGCGGCCCGGAATCCTTCCGGGCCGCATCGCTTTTCGCGTTATCCACAGTCATTCACAGGTGACGATGGGGACCGGGTCGTACTTCACGGTTCGGGTGTGGCGGGAGATTTCCTTGCCCGTCTTGGCGTCTCGGATGACGCGAGTGTCGGAGGTCGTGAAACCCGGTGCGCCGGAAGAGGCGATGCAGTCCTTGCCCTTGGGGAGGGTGACGGTCTTGGGATCCGTCGGCTTGGTGCGGTCGCCGGTGATGGATTCGACCTCAACGGTTTTGGTGCTCCACAGGCGGACGGTGATCGACGAATCGTCGGCGACGGCGTCGATGACCACACCGTACGGGGTGTTGTTGCGGAATTTCAGGTCGATCGCGCCGTCGAAGACGGTGGCCTCGCGCGCGGCCGGATAGCGCGAGATGTAGTAGCTGTGCTCGGTGTGGCCCGCGTCCTCCAGGCCCGCGAAATACGAGGCGTTGTAGAGGGTGGTGGCGAACTGGGAGATGCCGCCACCGACGGCCGTGGCCGGACGGCCGTTGTTGATGATCCCGGATTCCACATAGCCCTGGGCGGTACCGCGCGGGCCGGTGAAGTCGTTGAGCGAGAACGTCTCTCCGGGCTTCACCACCGCGCCGTTCACCTTGCGGGCGATCACGCGGATGTTCACACCGGAGGGTCCGCTGAAGCCGCCGGTGGTGAACGAGCCGACCGGCTGCTCCACACCCATCTTGGTGGCGTCGTCGGTGCTCAGCTTCGGCTGAACCTGCTGGTAGACGACAGCTTTCGAACGATTCGACGGGGACGCCAGCACGGCGGGCAACCCGTCGAGGGTCTTGCCCCAGTCGACGAGGGTGCCGACCACGGCGGGGCGCACGGTCGCGCGTGAGCCGGACAGATCGAAACCCGCGTCCTCCGGCGGTATCTCGGTGGGCTGCAGTTGCGGGGCCAGCGCGGCCGTGAGGGCCTCGGCATTGGTCGAGAGGTCCAGTCCGCCTTGGTCGTTCGCGCGGAAGGAGAGCGCGCCCGCGATCTGTGCGGGGTCGAGGGTGGCGTCGCCGCCCTGGCCGGTGAAGGTGAACGGGCCGCTGACCGCCGGTTCGGCGACCTGTTTCAGCGCGCGGTCGACCGCCTCGGCACGCACGTGCGGCTGTGTGTCCACCACCGGCAGTACCAGTTCCGGGCCGTCGGCCCAATGGTCGGCCAGGGCGGCGCGGGCCCCGGGGACATCGAGCACACGTCCCGACACCGGCGGTACCGCGACGGCCCGAGCGTCCTCGAAGACCACTCCACCCTCGACCGGTTCCCGGTCGTGCGCCCGCAGCGCCGTCAGTTCCCGATCCATGGCGGGGTTGTCGATGGTGACGGCCGGTTCCACGGTCCGGGTGGCGAAGAACGATCCGAGCCGGGTGAAGGGATTCTTCGGCTGCTCGCCGATACGCGCCCAGGTGCCGTCCCAGTCCACGCTCAGTCCGGCGTCGCGGGGCACCAGTTGCGTGCGCACGTCACCGGTGCGCACCGTGAGCGGCTGTGCCACACGCTGATCGAGTGCGGTCTGCAACCGGGTGCGCGCGGCCGCCCGGTCCAAGCCGCCGATCTCGATCCCGGCAACCTGCACGCCACGCGGAACATCGCCGGACGACAGCGACAGATCAACTACGTATCCGACCCCGGCCGCGGCGACCAGCACACCTGCGGCGATTCCGGCCCGGCGGGCCGCGGTCGAGTTCAGAAGTTGGCGTACGCCAGGACTTTCACCGGTCACGGGCACCCTCCCAGCTGTCAGCAAATCTTCTGCAACGATAGCCGGGGATAGAAAAAGAGCTCCGTGCGGTTGCCGGGTCGGGGGTCTGGCAACAGCACGGAGCCACCCCTTCTATCGACACCTGTTCCAGGGCGTTACACACCGCTACATCCGATCGGAAAAAAATTCGCAACCTTCGACAGGGACAATCGGGACGGACCGGCAACCTACGACGTGAGGAGCCACCCATGCAGCTCGGAATGATCGGACTCGGCCGGATGGGCGCGAATATCGTGCGCCGCATCGTGCGTGATGGGCACAGCGCGGTCGGCTACGAACGCCGCGTCGAGAATGTCGACCAGCTCACCGCCGAACTCGGCGAAAGCTTCCAGGGCAGTACCGAACTCCCCAAATTCGTGGCCATGCTGGATGCCCCGCGCGTGGTGTGGGTCATGATCCCGGCCGGGGCGACCGGCGCGGTCATCGACGACCTGGCCGAGTTGCTGGAACCGGGCGACATCGTCATCGACGGCGGCAACAGTCGGTACCACGAGGACATCGCGCGCGCGAAGGCATTGCGCCCCAAAGGCATTCATTACGTAGATATCGGCACCTCGGGCGGCGTGTTCGGGCTGGAGCGGGGCTTCTGCTTGATGATCGGCGGCGAGGACGAGCCGGTCGGCTATCTGGATCCGCTGCTGCGTTCCATCGCGCCCGGAGTCGACGCCGCGCCGCGTACACCCGGCCGCACCGGTGAGCCCACTCCCGCCGAACAGGGCTACCTGCACTGCGGGCCCGCGGGTGCGGGCCACTTCGTGAAGATGGTGCACAACGGCATCGAATACGGCGCGATGGCCGCCTACGCCGAGGGCCTCAACATCCTGCACAAGGCCAACGTCGGCAATCAGACCGACACCGAGCATTCGGCGGAGGTCACTCCCCTCGAACACCCCGAGTACTACCGCTACGACCTCGACATCCCCGAGGTCACCGAAGTATGGCGGCGCGGGTCGGTGGTCGCGTCCTGGCTGCTCGATCTGACCGCCGCCGAGTTGTACGCCGACCCGAATCTGGACTCCTTCGGCGGCCGGGTCTCCGACTCCGGCGAGGGCCGCTGGACCCTGGACGCCGCGATCGACGAGGGCGTCCCCGCCCCGGTCCTGTCGGCGGCGTTGTTCCAGCGTTTCGCCTCGCGCGGCGAATCGCTCTATGCGGACAAAATGCTCTCCGCCATGCGGCAGGCCTTCGGCGGACACCACGAGCTACCGCCGGGGTGAATTCGCCACGCGCGGTGGCGCACCCGGTGTCGATGGCGAGAGATCGGCGTCGGGACGCTACCGTCGGGGGCATGCGCCTTGCTCCGGGAATCGTTGTCGCGGTGACCGCTCTCGCCCTGTCCGCCTGCTCCAGTGGCTCGAACTCGTCGAACGAATCGGCCTCCAGCAGCACGCCGGCACCGAGCAGCACCACCACCGCGCCCCCGACTACGACTCCGGGGCAACAGGATTGCGGCGCGGGCTACCTTTCGCAGTTCACCCAGCGTCAGAAGCTGGCCCAGCTGCTGACCGTCGGTGTCACCGGTGAGGCCGACGCCGAGAACGTGGTGAAGACCGAGCAGATCGGCGGCATTTTCGTCGGCAGCTGGACCGACAAGGCGATGCTGGCGCAGCACCAGATCGACACCGTCCAAAAGGCCTCGCGGACACCGTTGATGGTGACCATCGACGAGGAAGGCGGCCGGGTCTCGCGGGCCAAGGACCTGATCGGGGTCGCGCCCGCGGCGCGAGTGGTGGCGCAGACCATGAGCCCCGACGAGTTCTACACCTTCAGCCTGGAGCGCGGGAAGAAGCTCAAGGCGCTCGGCGTGACCGTGGACTTCGCCCCCGATGTGGATGTCAGCAGCGAGCCCGACGATGCGGTGATCGGTGACCGCTCCTTCTCCGACGATCCGGACGTGGTGGTGCAGTACGCCGGCGCGTTCATCCGGGCCATGAACGATGCCGGGGTCGGCAGCGTCATGAAGCATTTCCCCGGCCACGGGTCCGGTTCGGGCGATTCGCACACCGGCGCGGTGCAGACGCCCCCGCTGGATCAGATGCAGACCAAGGACCTGGTGCCGTTCCGCAAGCTGGTGGATTCGGGTGCCGCGGTCATGGTCGGTCACCTGGACGTGCCCGGGCTGACTACCCCGAATGTGCCGGCCAGCATCAGCCCGCAGGCCATGGCGTTGCTGCGGCAGGGCACCGGCTACGGCGCAGCACCCTTCGACGGGGTCATTTTCACCGATGATCTGGGTGGCATGGCGGCCATCACCAAGCGCATGAGCATCGAGGATGCGGTGGAAGCCGCCCTGATCGCGGGGGCCGACAATGCCCTGTGGATCACCACGGACGCGGTCCCGAAGGTGCTCGATCGGCTCGAGGACGCGGTCAAGAGTGGCCGCCTGGCGGGATCCCAAGTGGATGCCTCGGTGTTGCGCATGGCAAAGTTCAAGGGCTCCGCGCCGCACTGCTGAGAATCAGCGAATGGGTTCTGCTGAGAATCGGCCCTTACTTACTGCCGATTCATAGCAAATCAGCGGCAATTCACACTCGCGGAACTTACCTTGGAGTAAGATAGGAGCTTCGATATGTCCTAGGAGTGTGAATGGCTGGCGGAACGAAACGGCTTCCTCGCGCGGTGCGCGAGCAGCAGATGCTCGACGCCGCCGTGGAGGTCTTCTCGCGCAAGGGGTATCACGACACCTCCATGGACGCGATCGCCGCCGAGGCGAAGATCTCCAAGCCCATGCTGTACCTGTACTACGGGTCCAAGGACGAGCTCTTCCGCGCCTGCATCCACCGCGAGGCCATGCGCTTCATCGAGGCCGTCTCGGTCGCGGGCAACCCCAAGCTCACCCCGCACGAACAGCTGCGGGCCGGGCTCGAAGCCTTCCTCACCTACGTCGATCAGAACCGGCTGTCCTGGCAGGTCCTCTACCGGCAGGCCCTGGGCCAGCAGCCCTTCGCCTCCGAGATCGCCAACAGCCGCGACCGGGTCATCGAACTCACCGCCAAGCTGCTGGAATCCAGCGCCAAGTACGCGGAACCGGGCACCAATTTCGAGGTGGTGTCGGTGGCCGTGATCGGCGCGGGCGAGGCCATCGCCGACCGGGTCGCCAGCGGCACGGTCGATATGACCGAGGCCGTGAACCTACTCGACGATCTGGCCTGGCGCGGTCTGTCGGGCAGCAAGAAGAAGGCCGAACAGATTTAGGGGCAAGCCGGTCGTCATTCCCTGAACTACAGTCGCAACGATCGAGATTGTGGGACGGCCGAATTCGGCCGGGGAAACGGGGACAAGAGTTGTTCGGCTTGCTCAAGCCGTGTGCGCACAGTGCGGCGCGCCACGGCATCGACCCGTCGGCATGGCAGACGCACATGTGCGGACTCTGCCTGGGATTGCGGGACGGCCACGGCCAGCTGGCCCGCGCCGCAACCAATACCGACGCGATCGTTCTGGAAATCCTCACCGAGGCGCAGCAATCCCTGCCCTCCGCCCGCACCGACGCCGGACCCTGTCCGCTGCGCGGAATGCGGCGTGCACAGGTGGTGGCGGCCGACGCCCCCGGCGTGCGACTGGCCGCCACGGCCTCACTCCTGTTGGGCGCGGCCAAGATTCGCGACCACATCGATGACGGCGACGCGCACCCCATGGCGCGCCGCCCCCTCACCCGCGTCTCGACCCGCTGGCATGCCCACGCCCGAGCCTCCGCCGCACCCCTGGGCCTGAACGTCGATCCCCTCATCGAGGCCATCGAATCCCAGCTGCGCCTGGAGAATTCGCCCGAAAGCACCCTCGACGAACTGACCGGCCCGACCCAACTCTGCGCGGCGGAACTGTTCGCCCACACCGCCATCCTCGCCGACCGCCCCGAAAACGCCGACGCCCTCCGCGAAGCCGGCTGGCACTTCGGCCGCATCGCCCACCTCGCCGACGCCCTCGAAGACCTCGAATCCGACCACACCCTGGGCCATTTCAACCCGCTGCTCGCCACCGGCACCACCCCGGAACAGGCGCACGCGCTGGTGGCCGAGTCGAATTCACTGCTCCGCGCCGCCCTCACGCGCGTGGCCCTGGATCGCACCGCGACCATCCGCTGGATCCTCCTGGACCCCTTGGGCGGGGTCGTCCGCAAACTCGGCCGGGCCGCGGGCATCACCCACGCCTGCTCCACCGGAAGCTGCCGCACCGCCAAGGCGGACGCACCGCGGGCTGGACAGCCGTGGCCACCGCAGGGACCCCGCCCGCAGTTCCCGCCGCCGGGCCAGTTTCCGCCGCCCGGACCGCAATTCCAGCCGTGGCAGCCCGGGGCGCCGTTCACACCGCAGCCGGGCATGATGCCGCCTGGGCCCGGCATGCCGCCCCCGCCGCCACCGCGGGGGCCGAGCCTGCTGGAGGGCCTGGGGATCATCTGCACGCAGTACTGCACCGGATATGCCTGCTGCGCGGCACATACCGGGCCGTGCAGCGGCCATCACAAGGGGCCGTGGTTCGATCGCGGCTGCCGTGACGAATGCTGCGAGTGCGGCTGCAACTGCGGCTGTGAATGTTGCTGCGAGAGCTGCTGCGACGGGTGCTGCGACTGCAGTTGCTGAGGCCGGTGCGACCGGGTCAGGGCCGTGTGATCGCGGTGCAAGGGGTGCGCAAGCGGGGGTGTGCAGCCTGAAGGCATGACGACGGCAGATGTTCCGGTTCTGGTGGTGGGTGGCGGTCTGGTCGGGTTGTCGGCCGCGCTGCTGCTCGAATACCACGGTGTTCCCTATGTTTTGGTGGAGCGGCGGGCGGTGGCTTCGGGGCTGCCGCGCTCGCGTGGGTTGCATGTCCGCACCGGTGAGATATTTCGGCAGGCCGGGGTGGAGGGGCGAATTCTGGAGGCGGCGCGGACCGCGTTGAAGGCCGGGAAGTTCGGCGGGGCGTGGACCGGTGGGTCGGTGCGGTCGGCGGAGTCGCTGGATCTGTCGGGGATGGGCGCGGCCATGGCGAATCAGGACGCCAGTCCGTCGCAGTTCGTTTTTCTGCCGCAGGATCTGCTCGAACCGGTGCTGGCCGACGCTGCCCGGGAGCGCGGCGGAGAGCTCCGGTTCGGCACGGAGCTGGTGGAATTCACGCAGGATGCCGACGGCGTGACCGCGGTGCTGCGGGACGCCTCGGGTGCGCGGACGGTGCTGCGCGCGGAGTATCTGATCGCGGCCGATGGGGCGGGCAGTCCGGTCCGGCGGGCGCTGGGTATCACCGGCACGGAGATGCCGCCGACGCATCACTATCTGAATGTGTTCGCCCGCATCGATCTCACCGGCATGCTGGACAGCCGCGGCTTCAGCCAGTGCGAGATCACCGGGCCTGACATGCGCGGACTGGTGTTGGCCAAGAACAACACCGACGAATGGTCCTTCCACATCGAATACGATCCGGCCGTCGAATCCCCCGCCGACTGGCCGGACGAGCGCTGCATGGCCGCCATCCGCACCATGGTCGGCGCTGACGATATCCCGGTTACCATCCTGGCCCGAAGTGCTTGGGACACCGGTACTTTCGTGGCCGACGAGTACCGCCGCGACCGCGTCTTCCTGGTCGGCGATGCCGCGCACCGGCATGCGCCGTGGGGTGGCTACGGCGGCAATACCGGTGTCGCCGACGCGCACAATCTGGTGTGGAAACTGGCGATGACACTGCAGGGTGCGGCCGGTCCGGCACTGCTGGATTCCTATGCGGCCGAACGCCGTCCGCGGGCATCGATCGCGGTCGAGCAGGCCCGGCTGGGCACCGATTTCCGCACCCGCTACGGCATCGCGACCCCGGACAATGCGGCCGATCTCGCTCGCCGGCTCGATATGTCGTCGATCATGACCCGCTACCGCTACACCTCGACGGCCGTCCTCGACACCGAGGATCCGTCCCCGCACGTACCCGCCCTGCGCGGGCAGACCGGAACCCGCCTGCCGCACTGGTGGATCGACGCCGGTTGGTGGACCGCGTCCACGCTGGACCTGTGCGGCCCCGGCTTCACGCTGCTGGTGTCGGGTCCGGCCGGGGTCTGGCGGGACGCCGCCGCGCAGGCGCAGCGCGCCACCGGTATCGAGTTGGCGGTGCACGCCCTCCCGGCGACCGACTGTGCCGAACACGCCGGCCTCGCCGAGGGCCAGGCGCTGCTGGTGCGCCCCGATCACCACATCGCGGCCGGACCCGACTCGGGCCTGACCCCGGCGTGGCTGGGTGCGGCGCTGGAACTGCTGGTGGGCGAAAAGGCAAGAGCCGCACACCGTTCCGGCCGGATGTAGAAACCCCTGCGTGGCGACATCCGAGGGTGGAACAATGTGCGGCTCTTCACCCCCATCGAGCCGGATCGCGTCGAGGCGGTCCGGCCCGAAGTTACGGGTGACTGCTTGTCACTGTCAGCGCAGCGTAGCGGTCAGGTGCGGGTAGCCCTTCTTCGGGTTCTTCAAGGAGATGTCCCACCCACCGGACACGTGATCCGCGTACAGGTTCACCGTGGACGGCAGGAAGATCGGCTTGCCGAATTTGACCGCGTAGGTGGTCTTTCCGGGAATCCGGCCCTCGAGCGCGCCGAGCACGGTGGCCGCCGACCACATGCCGTGCGCGATCGGCTTCGGGAACCCGAACGCCTTGGCGCCCAGACCCGAGGTGTGGATCGGGTTGTGGTCACCGGAGGCGGCGGCATAGCGGCTGATCATCTGCTGATCGACGCGCATCGCCTTCAGCGGGGGCGGCGGCACCTCGTCCGGCTTGGGCTCCGGCTTCGGTCCGCCCGACAGCGAGGTGCGCTGCTGGTGCAGGAAGGTGGTGACCTGACGCCACACCAGTTCCCGGCCCACACTGACCTCGGTGACGGCGTCCACGAGCAGGCCCTTGGGGTGCTCGCGCAGGTTCTCGATGTGCGTCTCGAAGTCCAGCGGTTCGGACACCGAGATCTCGCGGGTGCGCTCGATGACGTTCTCCGCGTGCACCGCACCGACGGCCACGAACGGGAAGTCGCGGGCGACCACCAGCTGCATGGCCAGCGGGAAGCTGAGCACGAACGGATAGGTCAGCGGCAGCGCGTCATCGAAGCGCAGGCCGGTGGCCCGGCAGTAGGCGGCCAGGTGATCGGGATCGACCTTGAAGCCCTCGAGCCGGACCGTGCGGTCCGGCAGCACCGGCTTGCGGGCCGAGAGTCCCGGCACCGGCAGCGCGCCCAGGGCGGCCTTGACGAACAGGCCGCTGTTCTTGGGCACCTCGGTGAGGTTGATGGTCTGCGACATCATGCTCCGATCAGGGCCTGGCCGCAGACGCGGATGATGTTGCCGGACACCGCGTTCGAGGCCGGAGAGGCGAAGTAGGCGATGGTCTCGGCGACGTCCACGGTCTGCCCGCCCTGCAGCAGCGAGGACAGCAGACGGCCACCCTCACGGGTCGCCAGCGGGATGGCGGCGGTCATGGCGGTCTCGATGAAGCCGGGGGCCACCGCGTTGATGGTGATGCCGTGCTCGGCCAGCTTCGGGGCCTCGGCGTTCACCATGCCGATGACACCGGCCTTGGACGCGCCGTAGTTGGTCTGGCCACGGTTGCCCGCGATACCGGCGATGGAGGACACGTCGATGACGCGGCCACCCTGCTTGAGCGCGCCGCGGGCGACCAGGCCCTCGGTGATGCGGTGCGGCGCAGCCAGGTTCACGTTGAGCACCGAGTTCCAGCGGCCCTCGTCCATGTTGGCGAGCAGCTTGTCGCGGGTGATGCCGGCGTTGTGCACGACGATGTCGATGCCGCCGAAACGCGCGGTGGCGAATTCGGCCAGTTTCTCGGCGGCGTCGGGGGAGGTGACGTCCAGGGCGAGCGCGGTCGCGCCGACCTTGTTGGCGGTCTCCGAGAGCGCCTCACCGGCGGCCGGGATGTCGGCGACGATCACGGTCGCGCCGTCCCGGGCGAAGACCTCGGCGATGGTCGCGCCGATGCCGCGGGCGGCACCGGTGACCACGGCCACCTTGCCCTCGAGCGGGCGGTCCCAGGAGGCGGGAGCCGTCGCGTCGTCCTTGCCGACCCGGAAGACCTGGCCGTCGACGAACGCCGACTTGCCCGACAGCACGAAGCGCAGGCTGGACTCCAGACCCGTTGCGGCCGTGGCGGCTTCGGGGTGCAGGTAGACCAGGTTGGAGGTGGCGCCGCGCAGCAGCTCCTTACCGACCGAGCGCGTGAACCCCTCGAGCGCGCGCTGGGCAATCTGAGCGTCGACCGAACCGGCCAGCTCCGGGGTGGTGCCGACAACCAGCACTCGACCCGACGCAGCGAGGCTGCGCATGGCGGGCTGGAAGAACTCGAACAGCTGCTGCAGATCTTCGATCGTGCGCAGGCCGGTCGCGTCGAACACCAGCGCGCCGAACTTCACGCCCGGGGTGACGCTGTCGACGAAGGTGTAGTCGCCCAGCAGGTTTCGCACGGCGTCGGCGACGCGGCCCTTACCGCCCAGCAGCACCGGCCCGGGGAGGGCGGGCTCGCCCGCCTTGTAGCGGCGCAGCGACTCCGGCTGCGGCAGGCCCAGCTTCGAAGCCAGGAACGCGCCGGGGGCGGAGTGAACGAAAGATCCGTAGAGGTTGGGAGCGCCCTTGCTCTTGCTGGCAGCCACGTTTCTACCTTCTCCTTGGTCTCGCCCCGCCGACGGCAACATTTCAAGAGCGGTCTTGCGCACATTGCGGGGTACGGTGTCGACAATGAACTTACTCCAGAGTAAGTTTAATGTAAACCGACTGACGTGCTGCCCGCGGGATAGTGCGTGCCGGATTTCCCACCGACGAGACACTGGAGACTCGAGTGACCACCAAAGCCCGTTCGGCGAAGGCCGCGGCCAAGACCACCAAGCAGGCGCGTCCGGTTGCCATCCTCGGCGGTAACCGCATCCCGTTCGCTCGTTCCGACGGCAAGTACGCGCACGCCTCCAACCAGGACATGTTCACCGCGGCCCTCAACGGCCTGGTCTCCCGGTTCGGCCTGCAGGGCGAGCGCCTGGGCATGGTCGTCGGTGGCGCGGTCCTCAAGCGCGTCGGCGAGCACGGCATGATCCGCGAGAGCGTGCTCGGCTCCACCCTCTCCCCTTACACCGCGGCCCACGACCTGCAGCTGGCCTGCGGCACCGGCCTGCAGTCCATCGTCACCGTGGCCGACGGCATCGCGCTGGGCCGGCTCGAGAACGGCGTCGGCGGCGGCACCGACACCACCTCCGACGCGCCCATCGGTGTGAGCGAGGGCATGCGCGAGTGGATGCTCGACGCCAACCGCGCCAAGAAGAACTCCGACTACGTGAAGCTGGTCGGTCGCCTGCGTCCGTCCATGGTCGGCATCGAGATCCCGCGCAATGCCGAACCGCGCACCGGACTTTCGATGGGTGAGCACGCCGCGATCACCGCCAAGGAATTCGGCGTCTCCCGCGAGGCGCAGGACGAGCTGGCCTACCTGTCGCACAAGAACATGGCCGCCGCCTACGACCGCGGCTTCATGGACGACCTCATCACCCCGTTCCTCGGCCTGACCCGCGACGACAACCTGCGTCCGGGCTCGACCATCGAGAAGCTGTCCACCCTGAAGCCGGTCTTCGGCGTCAAGCTGGGCGACGCCACCATGACCGCCGGTAACTCCACCCCGCTCACCGACGGCGCGTCCGCGGTGCTGCTGGGCTCCGACGAGTGGGCCGCCTCGCGCAACCTGGAGCCGCTGGCCTACCTGGTCGACTCCGAGGTCGCCGCGGTGGATTACATCCACGGCCCCGACGGCCTGCTGATGGCCCCCACCTACGCGGTGCCGCGCATGCTGGCCCGAAACGGCCTGAAGCTGCAGGACTTCGACTACTACGAGATCCACGAGGCGTTCGCCTCCGTGGTGCTCGCCACCCTGCAGGCGTGGGAGTCCGACCAGTACTGCAAGGAGCGCCTGGGCCTGGACGGCGCGCTCGGCCCGATCGACCGTTCCAAGCTGAACGTGAACGGCTCCTCGCTGGCCGCGGGCCACCCGTTCGCCGCCACCGGCGGTCGCATCATCGCCCAGACCGCCAAGCACCTCGCGGAGAAGGGTGGCGGCCGCGCACTGGTCTCCATCTGTGCCGCGGGCGGCCAGGGCGTCGTCGCGATCGTCGAGCGCTAACCCACAGGGGCTACGCCCCTGAAACCCTATGGAGGATGGGGGCTTTGCCCCCGAACCCCCGCGAGGCGGTATCCGGTCCGAGTGGACCGGATACCGCCTTCGTCGCACTCGGGGCTTAGGCAATCAGAATCCGGGTGCGGTGGGCGAGGTCGGAGATGCGGACGCTGTCGTAGCCCGTGACGGCGCTGTGGACGGTGTCGTGGAAGGGGGCGGTCCAGTGGGTGGGGAGGGCGGCGGCACCGGTCAGGATGCCCGCCACCGAGCCCGCGGTCGCGCCATTGGAGTCGGTGTCCCAGCCGCCCTGCACGGTCAGGGCGATGGTGCGGGTGAAATCGGCTTCGCCCCACAGCAATCCGGCCGCGATCAGACAGGCGTTGCCGACGGCGTGGACCCAGTTGTAGTGGGCGTGGCGCTGATGGATGGCGGCGACGGCCTCATCCCAGGACCGGCCGCGGCGGTGGTCGTCGAGGACTTCCGAGAGGGCGACGGCGAGGCGGGAGCGGGTGGGGATGACAGATCCGGCGGTGGCCAGGATGTCGGTGGGGGCGGGGGTGGTGAAGGCGGCGGCGACCATGGCCGCCGACCACATGGCGGCCCATAAACCGTTGCCCACGTGGGAGATCGACGCCTCGCGGGCGGCGGCCATCGCGGCCCGGCGGGGTTGACCGGGGTGGGTGTAGCCGTGGATGTCGGCGCGGATGAGTGCGCCGATCCACTCCCGGTAGGGGTTTCGGAAGGTGGCGGTGTCGGGTGGGGCGTAACCGTCGATGAGATTGCGATAGGCGACCCGTTCGGCGGTGTAAGTCTGCAGGAACGGCAGGCGCTCGAGCCACAGGGCGGCCACCTCGTCGGGCGTGAAGGCCGCACCGCGCTGTTCCAACAGGTGCACGCCGAGAATGGTGTAGTCGATATCGTCATCGCGGGGACAGCCGTCGATGCGGCCCAGAGTGGCTGTGCCCCAGGACCTTCGGCCGGTCGCCTCGGGCGGCAACGGGTCGGCGACGGGGACGTAGTCGCGCAAAGGATAGGCGCTGTTGGATTCCAGGTACTCGCGGATGCGCTCCGGAGTCCAGAGGAAGCCGTTCTCCAGCGGCTTGCCGAGCGTGCATCCGGCGCAGCGGCCGAGCCAGCCGCCGTGGATCCGGTCCAGCAACTCCGGCTCGCGGATCGAGTAGCGCGATTCTTGTTCCACGCCAGTGAGATTCACGCTCCACGGCTCGTCCACCCATTCGGTGTACGGCCAGTCCGGCAGCCGTGGCGCGCGCTCGACCCGGTCCAGCAGCCGCCAGCAGGCGCCCGGGATCGGATGTTCGACGTGGGTCAGATCGTGTACTTCCTCGGTGAATTCCTCTACCGCGTAACCGGATTCGTCGCGCTGACACCATTCGTAGTAGAGCAGCGCACGTGGATCGGCCTCGTGATGGCCGAAGAAGGCCGCCTCTATGGTCACAACACCGCCTGGGTGGCCGCGACCACCTCCGAGAGCAGGGGCAGGGATTCGTCGCGCTGGGGAGCGCGCGCCCACCAGCGACCCTCGTGGGTGCGACGGCCGAAACCGGTGGGCAGGATGACATTACTGCGATGCGGGCCGATATCGACGCTGTTGCGCTCGAGCAGTTCGAGGCATTCGTCGGAGGGGTAGCCGTCGAAGACCGCCAGGAAGGTGCGGCGCGGCGGCTTGTCACGGACCAGCACCGGGCCGGGCACCCCGCGACCGACCAGTTCGTCAAGGATCAAGGCCCCCAACGACTCCGGCGTATTCAGGGCAGCGATCGAGTCGTTCAGCGGTAGCACTACGAATCCGGGGGTGGTCACGTGCACGTAGGGGAGACCGAACAGGGAGCGGTACACCCGTGCCCACTCCTGCGGGGTCGTCAGCTCGTCCTCGTCCAACCGCACATTCCACCCCTCGTTCGGGCCCTGCTCCAACGACGGCGATGTCAATTTCCAGTGAAAGCCCGGAACCCGCACCGCACCACCGGTTTGGGTAAATCGTTGGCGAACTGTCGAGAACTTGCGACGCGGCGGGGGTTGCCAAGTCCGCTGAACGGTCTGTTTCCGGGGTAGCCTCGGGGGTAGAGACAGGCGTACCTACCAGGAGGTTCGTCATGCCCTGCGATTTGATGCTGATCGCCTACGACGGTTCCGAGAATGCTCGGCGGGCCGTCGAATACGCGGGCCGGTTCCTGGCGGCGAACAGAGCCGTCGTGCTGACCGCGTGGGAGCCGATGGTGCGGCAGGCCGCGCGACTGTCGGGGTTGTCCGGGGTGATGCAGCCCGAATGGATGGCCGACGACGAAATAGCGGACATCGCCCTGGTGGACGCGAAGAATATCAATGCCGAAGGCGTGCGCCTGGCCAAACTGGCCGGTCTCAACGCCGAGGCGCGCACGGTGGAGTGCACCACCACCATCTGGACCGCCATCGTCGAGGTGGCCGACGAGCTGGATGTGGACATCATCGTGGCGGGCACCCGCGGGGCCACCGGCATCCGCGCGCTCATGCATTCCAGCGTGGCGGACGCGGTGCTCAAACACTGCCACCGGCCGGTGCTCATGGTTCCGCCGGGCCGGGAACCGGCCGCGAAACCGGCCTGAACGCGGCGGCCCGACCTCGCAATTGCGGGAAAGATGCTGGGGCGCACCATGTTCACCCGTGCGTGACCGCGGGCACCGTGAGAGATGCGTCGCTCCCCGGGGCTCGGCGCCGACGCCCCGGACTATGTTCGGATCATGGACGGATTTCTGCTCGCGACACCCGACGGTGTCGTCCGCACCTCGGGCACCCGCGCCGCGTTCGCCTCGGCGGCGGCCGCGAGCGCGGCACTGCGCTCCGGCGCGCACGAGCTGATCGTGGGCGCGCTGCCGTTCGATCCGCGCCGTCCGGCCGCCCTGGTCGCCCCCGAGCAGGCCGCGCACACCGTCGGGCCGTGGCGTCCGGCGGCGTTGCCGGAGCTGCCGGAGGTTCGGGTGGTCTCCGAAATGCCCAGCGCCGCAGAGCATGTCGCGCGGGTTACCAAGCTGGTGGAACTGCTGTCGGATCCCGGGCAACCCCTGCGCAAGGTGGTGGCGGCACGGTCGCTGGTGGCCGAGGCGTCGGCCCCGCTGGAGGCCGAGGTGATCGCCGGGCATCTGGTGACCCGCCATCCGCGCGCCGCCGTCTACGCCGTCGACCTCTCCGCCGCCGGACGCCCCGGCGAGACCCTGATCGGGGCGACACCCGAGGTCCTGATCTCCCGGCGCGGCCACACCGTCACCCTGCATCCGCTGGCCGGCACCCTGCCCCGGCTCGCCGATCCGGACGCCGACGCCGCGCAGGCCCAGGATTTGCTGGACAGCAGCAAGAATCGCGAAGAGCACGCCTACGTCATCGACTGGATCCGCGAGCGACTCGCGCCCGTCTGCGTCGAACTGTCCATCCCCGACGGCCCCGAACTGCTGTCCACCCCCGAGGTCTGGCACCTGGCCACCCCCATCCACGGCCGTCTCCGCCACCCGGCCACCACCGCCCTCGACCTGGCCGTCCTGCTGCACCCCACCCCCGCCGTCTGCGGCACCCCCACCAACCTCGCCCTGGACGCCATCGCCGACCTGGAAGGCGACCGCGGCTTCTACGCGGGCGCGGTCGGCTGGTGCGACACCGCCGGCGACGGCGACTGGTACGTGGCCATCCGCTGCGCCGAACTCTCCGCCGACACCCTCACCCTGCGCGCCTTCGCCGGCGGCGGCATAGTCGCCGCCTCCGACCCCCATGCCGAACTCCACGAAACCACCGCCAAACTCCACACCTTCCTCGGCGGACTGCACTGCCCGATTCCGGAATAACCCAGCAGCGTTTTCCGTACGCCGAGGCACCATCCGCTAGAGTGCCGGGGAGGCTGGGCCGTTGGCCCGGTTACGCATGCGTCCGATGTTGGGAGTACCGCGATGAAGTTTGCCGTTCCTGGTGCAGCGAGTGCTGTCGGCGGAGCCCTGGTCGGGCTGGCGGCGGTCCTGGTCATCACAATGGCGGCTTCGCAGGACAAGCGGCCCGATATCGACCGCAGTGGCGACGCGGGCTCGTCGCTATTGAACAACGTTGAGTACGGCTCGCGCTGACCGGCTGACCTCCGAACCAGGCCACACCGCACCGCTGGGCCGCCGCTGGCTGTTCGGCAGTGTCATCGCCGCATTCCTACTCACTTTTCTGCAGTCTCCCGGGCAGACCGTCGCCGATACGAAATACGATCTGGCGCAGAACCCGCTCGGATTCCTTTCGCGCGCTTCACATCTGTGGAGCAGCCAGGCCCCGATGGGGCAGGTCCAGAACCAGGCCTACGGGTACTTCTTCCCGCACGGCGCGTTCTTCTCCCTCGGTCATCTGCTCGGTCTGCCGGGCTGGGCGACCCAGCGCATCTGGTGGGCGCTGCTGCTGCTCGCCGGATTCTGGGGCATCATCCGGCTCTGCGAGACGCTGGGGATCGGTAGTCGCGGCTCGCGACTGATCGCCGCGGTCGCGTTCGCGCTGTCGCCGCGCGTGCTCACCACGCTCGGGTCGATCTCCTCCGAGACGCTGCCGATGATGCTCGCGCCCTGGGTGCTGCTCGCGCCCGCCGCGCTGGGCGTTGCCTTGAAACACGGCGAGGATTCCGACTCTTCACTCCCGCGACGCGGGATGGCGACACCCGCGGGCAGTGCGCTGGCGCTGGCGCTGATGGGTTCGGTGAACGCGGTCGCCACGGCGGCGGCGTTCCTGCCCGCCGCGCTCTGGTGGATCTCGTTCAAACCCAACCGCGCCTGGTGGCGCTTCACGCGCGCGTGGATTCCGCTGCTGGCGCTGGGCACCTTCTGGTGGGTGGTGCCACTGCTGTTGCTGGGCAAGGTGAGTCCGCCGTTCCTGGACTACATCGAATCCTCCGGCGTGACGACGCAGTGGGCCTCACTCGGTGAGGTGCTGCGCGGCACCGACAGTTGGACTCCGTTCGTCTCGCCGGAGCGCATCGCGGGCGCGGTGCTGGTGACCCAGCCCGCCGCGGTGCTGGCCACCGGCATGCTGGCGGCCGCGGGCATGGCCGGACTGGCCTTGCGCTCCATGCCGAATCGCGGACGACTGGCCCTGATCCTGCTGGTCGGCCTGGTCGGCATCTGCGCGGGCTACGCGGGTGAGCTGGGCGGACCGTTCGCCGAACAGGTCCGGTTGTTCCTGGACTCCGGCGGTGCGCCGCTGCGCAATGTGCACAAGCTGGAGCCGCTCATCCGGCTGCCGCTGGTGCTGGGCCTGGCGCAGCTGCTGGGCCGGGTGCCGCTGCCCGGGTCAGTGCCGATGCCGGTGTGGCGCAGGGCCTTCGCGCATCCGGAGCGCGACAAGATGGTCGCCGTCGGCGCGCTCATCCTGACGGCGCTGACACTGTCCACCTCGCTGGCCTGGACCGGCAAACTGGCCCCGCGCGGCAGCTACGACCGGGTGCCGCAGTACTGGCAGCAGACCGCGGACTGGTTGGCGCACAACGCCTCCGACACCCGCGCCCTGGTGGTACCGGGCGCGCCGTTCGCCAGCCAGGTGTGGGGTCTGACCCGCGACGAACCGCTGCAGGCACTCGCGAGCACCCCGTGGGCGGTGCGGGACGCGGTGCCGCTCAACCCGCCCGGCGCGATCCGGGCCATGGACTCGGTGCAGCGGCTCATCGCCGACGGGCGGCCCTCGGCCGGGCTGGCGGCCACCCTCGCCGGGCAGGGCATCGGAATCCTGGTGCTGCGCAACGACCTCGACCCGGACACCTCGCGCTCCACGCGGCCGATGCTGGCGCACCGCGCGATCGAGGGCTCCCCCGGCCTGCACAAGGTCGCCGAGTTCGGTGACCCGGTCGAGACGGGCCGGGTGGAAGGCCTGGTGGCCGACGGCGATCTGCGGCCCGACTACCGAGCCATCGAGATCTACCGGGTCGACAGCGGACAACCCGGCATGCCCGCCGAAGTACGCGGCGGCATCGGCGCGCCCACCTCGTTCCCGGGCGCGTTCACCGTGCCGCTGGACAGCCTCTCGGTCGTGCAGGGCGGGCCGGAGGTGGTGGAACGGCTGCGCCGCAATCCCGCGACACCCGTCGGGCCGGTACTGCTGGCCGCCGACGCCGCGGCGGCCGGGTTGCCCGCCGATGCCGTCACCATCACCGACACCCCGATGGATCGGGAAACCGATTTCGGGCGCGTCGACAACCACAACTCCGCGCTGCGCGCCCCGGGCGATGACCGGCGCACCCACAATCTGGTCCCCGACTATCCGGTGTACGGCGCGCAATCGGTCGAGGGCGAATGGTCCGGCGCGACCGTCACCGCCTCGAGTTCCGCCGGTGACGCCACCCAGCTGGGCGGGGCCGCCCCCGGCAGTTCCACCGCGGCCGTGGTGGACGGCGACCCGGCCACCGCGTGGATCTCCAACGGCGCGGAACATGCTGTGGGCCAATGGCTCCGGCTCGACCTCGACCGGCCGGTCAGCTCCGCGGTGCTGCGCCTGAACACCAGCGCCGCCGCCATCGGCAGCCCTGTGAAGTGGGTGGAGGTGGAGACCGCCAAGGGCACGGTGGCCGCGCGCATTACCGAACCCGGTACGCCGGTGCCGATCTCGCTGCCGCCGGGCGCCACGAACTGGATCAAGGTCACCGCCATGAACACCGAGGACGGCAGTGCCGGTGGACAATTCGGGATCAGCGAGATCTCGGTGGACGACTACGCCGACCGCGACAACCCGGTCACCCTCGATATCCGGCACCGCACCGTACTGCCGCCGGCGCCCGCGAACACGCCGGTGCGCGGCTGGGACCTGGGCCAGGAATTCCCCGGCCGCAGTGCGTGTTTCGACTCTCCCGACCGGGTCCGCTGCAGTAAGGGCCTGGCACTGGCCGCGGAGGAACCCGGCCTGTTCGAGCGCACCCTGCAAGTCCCGCAGCCGATCCCGGTCGCCCCGGATCTGATCGTGCACACCCGTCCGGGTCCGGCGCTGGAGGCGTTGCTCACCGATCCGGATCGCCCCATCGCGCGCGGGCAGGCCGATGTCGGCGACCCGCGCGGGTCGGCGCTGGCCGCCACCGACGGCGATCCGCGCACCAGCTGGACCGCGCCGGAGACCAGCGTGCGCAATCCCGCCGGGGCGAAACCCACACTCACCATCGAACTTCCGGCCCCGACCCTGGTGACCGGCCTGGAGGTGGCGCCCTCGCGCGGCGATCTGCCCGCCCACCCCACCTCGATCTCGGTGAATCTCGGTGACGGCCCGCAGGTGCGCGCGGTGAACTCGGATTCCGGCGCGGTCAGCCGGGTCGAGCTGCATCCGTACCTCACCGACCGCATCGAGATCAGCATCCAGACCTGGGATCCGGTCCTCGACCGCACCGCACTGGGTTTCGCGCAGGAGCAGCCGCCGGGCCTGGCCGAGGTGAACGTGCTGGGCCCCGACTATCCCGCGCCCGCCGACCCGAACCGGCCGATCACCATCGACTGCGCACACGGCCCCACCATCGCCGCCGCGGGCCACACCCTGCACACCACCGTGACCGGCACCGCCGCCGAATTGCTCTCCGGCGCACCGCTGCCCGCGACCGTGTGCTCGGAGGACGACTCCACCTTCGAATTCCCTTCCGGACGGGTGGATGTCGCGGTCGCTCCGACCGAACTGTTCACCGTCGACGAACTGCGCCTCGACCGCACCCCGGCACTACCGCCGGTGGCCGAACCGAACGGCACGGCCGGGACGCAGGTGCTGGTCCTGCCGCTGAGTACGAATGTCGGCTGGCAGGCCCACACCGCCACCGGCGCGACGTTGAAACCGCTGGTGATCAACGGCTGGCAGCAGGCGTGGCTGGTCCCGCCCGGGACGCAGGGCCCGATCACCGTTTCCTTCCCCACCGACCGCTGGTATCGCCTCGCCATCTTCGGCGGCCTGCTGCTGTTGCTCCCGTTGATCGTGCTGGCCGTGCGGGGTGCGCGGTCCCGGGTCCGCGATGACGGCCCACCGCCGCGCACCTGGCGCAGCCGGACCGTCGCCGGGCTGGGCCTGGCCGCCGCGGCCGGGCTCATCGCGGGTCCGATCGCATTGGTGCTCACCGGAATCGGGCTGCTCGTCGATCATCTGAGTCCAAGCCGGTGGCCCCGGGTGCTGGTCGCGCTCGCGGGCGGCGGCACCGCGATCTGTGCGGCCGCGCTGTCGACGGGGCCGTGGCGATCGTTCGACGGTTATGTCGGCGGCTCATTGTGGGTGCAGTTCCCGGCCCTGGTCGCGGTGATCGCGGTCGGTCTGGCCGCGCTGCCCGACAAGCGCTGAATCGTGCTGCCGTTCAGCCGAAGCGGCGGCGCGTCCACTGCCGGACGGGTTCCTCGACGAGCGCGAAACTGGCGGCCGCCAACGGCAGCGCGAAGGCGATCGTCAACAGGTAGACGATGACGAAATGCCCGCGGAACGGCACGATGCCGAACACCGGGAAGATGATCGACAGCACCGCCAGATGCCAGATGAAGATGCCGAAGGACCAGCGTCCGAGCGTCGCGGCCACCCGGCTTTCCAGCCAGCGGTGCTTGCGATCCGGCCGCAGCACCAGCGGTGCCAGCAGCCCGAAGCCGATGATCGCGCCGAGCGTCATCTTGGTGGCGTACTGCCACGGCTGACCGTGCGTCAGGCCCCGGAGCCCGGCCAGGTTCGTGGTCGCGAGCAACAGGGCCGCCAACGCCAGCGGCCACATCAGCCGGTGGTCTCCAGCGATCCGCCGCAGGCGCGGGACGGGCAGGTCGGCGAGTTCGGCCAGCAGCATGCCGGTCGCGAACCACGGCAGGTAGGCGGGCAGCCAGTTGTCGGCATGGATGCCTTCGGGGGTGGGCACGGGCAACAGGTTCCAGCCCAGGAAGAGCAGTCCGAAGCCGAGCACCACCGGGACCCGGAATCGGGCCCGCCGCCCACGCAACCAGACCAGGGCGAACGCCAGCAGCGGAAGTATCAGGTAGAAGGCCACTTCCACCGAGAGACTCCACATCTGGGTGAGCCCGTCGGTCAGCGTGAACGGCACGAACACCTGCAGCAACGCGAGATTGGAGACCCACACCCGCAGTCCGGCGGTGTGCGCGGCACTGGGCAGCAGGATGAGCACCGCGGTCACCACTACCCAATACGCGGGCAGGATGCGGGCCGCGCGATGCAGGAGATACCGCGCGGCACTCGGTGCTTTTCCGTCTTCCCGGGCCGCCGTCGCGTGCGGCCGCCACAGCAGGAATCCGGACAGCGCGAAGAACACCGCGACCGCCATGTCGAATCGCTCCCAGACCCGGCCCAGCAGCGGCTGTCCGGTCGCGCCGGTCTGGAAGGCCACGTGGGTGAGGACCACGCCCAGCGCGGCCAGCGCGCGCATCCCCTCGAGCGCCGGAACGAACCGGCCGAGCCGCTGTTCGGCCGGAACTCCGGCCGGGATCGGGCCCGCATCAGGGTTCAGGGTGGTGGTCATCGGGTCCCAGTCTGCCTTGTACCCCTTTATGTGAGCATCCGCCATTTGACTTGGGGGATTTTAGGGGTGTTTTCCTGACTCGGCCGCACTCTTGGACCGCTCGGACTGTTAGTGTCTGGGCTCACGAGTGCTGCGCGGCGACCGTAGTGCTGGACGAATCACGTGTTCGACGACGAGGAGAACCTGCATGGCACTCAGTGCCGGTACCCGAAGGACGGTGGCCTGCGTACTCGTGGGAATCGGTGCGATGCTGCTCGTCGCCGCGATCATGATCCCCACCTATACCGTGAGCCGCCTCGCGAAGACCCCGCTGGACCTGGAAATCACCACCGTCGCGACGAATCCGCAGACCGGTGCCCCCAGTGAGGTGCTCGACGCCAAGTCCCTGACCTCGCCGACCGGTTCGGCCAAGGTGGACCAGAACGTCCCGCTCGTCTCGCAGCGCTTCCTCACCATCGAAAACCCCTCCAATGCTTCGGAATTGACGATCCAGGCCGGTCAGACCCTGCGTCGCACCGATAAGCAGGGCGACACCGGCCTGCTCACCGCGACCATCGACCGCGTCACCGTGGACCGCAAGACCGGTGAGCCCGTGGACTCCGTGGACGGCGGCCCCAACGGCTCGATCGCGGTGACGGTCGACAAGAAGGGCGCGAGCGTCATGGACCCGGTGCAGCACACCGGCCTCCAGTACCGCTTCCCGATCGGCACGGACAAGAAGACCTACCCGTACTTCGATCTGAACGCGCGCAAGACCTTCGACATCAACTACGTCGAAGAGACCGAGATCAACAATCTGAAGGTCTACCACTTCCAGATGACCGTTCCGGCCACCGATCTCAACTCGGTCGCCAACTCGGCGACCAACCGGCTGACGCTGCCCGCCGCCAAGTGGGGCGTGGACGGTGACGGCGACGTCGCCATGGACCGCTTCTACACCAATGTCCGTGACCTGTGGGTCGAGCCGGACACCGGCACGGTCATCAAGGGCCAGGAGCAGATTCACCTGTACTACGCCCGTAGCGGCGACAAGCCCGAGGTGACCGCGCTGAAGTCGACCCTGGTGTTCGATGAGAACACCATCGAGTCGCAGATCTCGGTGGCCAAGGACAATATGGACAAGCTGGCGCTGTACGGCCGCATCCTGCCGATCATCCTCGGCGTGCTGGCCGCGGTCTTCCTGATCCTCGGTGTCCTGCTCGGGGTGCTCGGCAAGAACGGCAACGGCCCCACCCCGGTCCGCCGTCCCGCCCCGGCTCCGGCCGGCGGTCCCGGCGGCAGCTTCGACCCGCCCACCCAGCAGATCGACATGAACAAGAAGCCCTAGCGGCTCCCGTTCACCCGGCGGGGGGGGGGGGTTGGGTATATGGGGGGGGGGCGGGCGGGGGGGCCCGGGGGG
Organism: Nocardia sp. NPDC059240; assembly: GCF_042753865.1. Taxonomy (NCBI): domain Bacteria; kingdom Bacillati; phylum Actinomycetota; class Actinomycetes; order Mycobacteriales; family Nocardiaceae; genus Nocardia; species Nocardia sp. NPDC059240. Next base: position 227,385 of record NZ_JBHZAC010000005.1, read on the forward strand.
GGGGGGGGGTGGGGCCCGCGCCCGGGGGGGGGGGGGGTGTGTAACACGGATTGGTGGGA
>NZ_JBHZAC010000005.1:227453-423335 GCF_042753865.1 Nocardia sp. NPDC059240
TGTGTTCGGCTGCTTATTTTGTTAATAACACACCCCCCCCCAAGACCCAATCCACCACCACCCCCTCGGGGCCCCCGTACCCCGGCCGCCCGGCATTTTTTCCGAAGATGCCGGGCCGCCGTCGTTTCCGCCCGGGCAGGGGGTCGTTTCCGCCCGGCCAGGGGTGCGCGGGTGGATTCACAACCGGTGATGGCAGCATTGCGGGCGTGTCTGCCGTTCGTCGCCTGCCCGTGGTCAAGGACCTGACCTTGGTGACGGCAGGGGCGATGACCGCGAATGTGGCCGGATACCTGCTGCAATTGCTCGCCAGTCGATGGTTGGGCGTCGGCGGATACAGCACGTTCGCGAGCCTGCTGGCGGTACAGATGCTGTGCGCCGTCCCCGCGCTGGCGCTGCAGAACGTGGTCGCGCGGGAAGTGGTACGGGGCGCGCCCATTACCGCCGCACGCGCGTTGACACTGCGCTGCGCGGGTCTGGTGACGGCGGCGGCGCTGGTGCTGGTGCCCGTGGTCAGCGCCGTGCTGAAGGTGAGCCTGGTCGCCTCGGGCGGCGCGCTGTGCTCCGCGCCGATGCTGGTCCTGCTGGCCGGGGAGCAGGGAATACTGCAGGGCCGCAGCCGCTTTCGCGAGCTGGCGACCGTGCTCGGCGGGGCGGCCACCCTTCGGGTGACGCCCGCGATCGTCCTGCTCGCCTGCGGCGTCGGTGCCGCGCCCGCCCTCTGGGTCGGCGCGATGGGCGCGGCGATCGCGGCCCTCACCGCCCGCCGGATGACCGATGCCGCGGTCGCCGACCGTCCCGGCGCGGAGGTCACGCCCGCGTGGGGCCTCGGGGTCGCGGCGGTCTTCCGGGCGGTGCAGGTGCAGGCGGCGTTGACCGCGTTGTCGGCGGCGGATCTGCTGGTGGCGCGGATTGTGCTGGACGAGAACGATGCCGGGCGGTACGCGCTCGGGGCCATCGCGGCCAAGATCGCGTTCTGGTTGCCGCAGGCGGTCGGGGTGGTGCTGTATCCGCGCATGGCGCAACCACAGCATTCCGTGCGCGCCATGCGATCCGCGCTGGCCGTGCTGGTGGGCATCGGGGCCGTGACGGTGCTGGGCGCGGCCGCGGCGGCCCCGCTGGCGCCGCTGTTCGCCGGACAGGATTACGCGCCGATAGAGGGGCTGCTGTGGTTGTTCGCGCTCGAAGGCGCGCTGCTGGCCGTGCTGCAGGCGGCGCTGCTGTCGGCCATCGCGGCGGATCGGACGGCGCCGGCCGCGATCACCTGGATCGGCTTGGCCGGCGGTGTGGCCGTCATGCTGACCTGTGCGCATTCGGTGCTGTCGTTGATCGTCATCGCCACGGTCACCGCCGCGGCCACCACGCTGGTGATCACCGGCGTGGCCGTGCGCACGGCACGCGAGGACGCGGAGAACCGTTCGCCGGTCCCGGATCTCGGAGTGGGTGGGACGTAGGGTGCCGAATGTGAATGCCGAGGGTCGCAAGCGGTGGTACCGGCTGGTGCCGGCGGCTTACAGCCTGGCGCTGGCCCTGATCGTGCTGGGCCCGCTGCTCGGATCGGGATACCTGCTGCTGCGCGACGCGGTCAGCACGCCGCGCTCGTATCTCACCGATTCGGCGCTCGGACTGGGTGAGGCGGCGCCGCGCGCCGTACCGCAGGACGCCCTGCTCGCCGTCCTCTCCTCGGTCGTGGACGGCGGGATCGTCGTCAAAGCGATACTGCTGGCGGCTGTTTGGCTGGCCGGATGGGGCGCGGCCGCGCTGGCCCGGGAACTGCTGCGGGTCTCGCTGGGCCCGCAGCTGGTGGCCGCCACCGTCGCCATCTGGAATCCGTATGTGGCCGAACGCCTGCTCCAGGGGCACTGGAGCCTGCTCGCCGGCTATGCCGCACTGCCCTGGATCGCGCTGCTGGCGGCCCGATTACGTGCCGCGCCACCAGCCGGCACGGCCGGTACCTGGGCGGCATTGATCGGCTGCCTGGCGGCCGCGGGCCTGACACCGACCGGGTCGCTGCTGGCGGGCGGCATCGCGGTGGTGCTGGTCGGCAAGCGGAATCTGCCCGCGACGGTGACGTTCTGGATTCTCACCACCATGCCCTGGGTGATCGCGACCGCGCTCTCGGGCACGGGCGCCGCGCCCTCGGATCCGGCGGGCATCCCCGCCTTCGCCGCCCGCGCCGAACCCTGGCTCGGCACCCTCGGCAGCCTGGCGGGCCTCGGCGGCATCTGGAACAGCACCGCCGTACCCGATTCGCGGACAACGTTTTTCGCACTGATCGGAACACTGCTGCTACTCGTGTTGGTGGTCACCGGATTACGCGCGGTCCGCGGCTCCGGAAGGGTCGCCCGGCGGCTGGTCTGGCTGGCCGTGGCGGCGATCGTGCTGCCCGCGCTGGGCGCGACCGGCTGGGGACTGTCGGTCGGCGAGTTCCTGGTGACCCGGGTGCCCGGCGCGGGACTGCTGCGCGACACCCAGAAGTATGTGGCGCTGGCGATGCCCGCGTACGCGCTGTGCGCGGCGGCCGGCTGCCGGGTGGCCGGACGGTGGCTCTCGGCGAATGTCTTCGACGGACCCGGCGCGCGGCCCGATCGGCCTCGGACCGGCGGTGCCACAGTGCTTTTCATCGCCCTGCTGCTCATCGCGCTGCCGGATCTGGCGTGGGGTGTCGGCGGGGCACTGCGGCCGGTGCACTATCCAGCGGGCTGGCAGCGGGTGGCCGCGGCGGCGGACGGGCCCGGCGATATCGCGGTGCTGCCGGGCGGGATGTTCCGGAAGTTCGGCTATTCCGGTAGCGCGCCGGTGCTGGATCCGGCTCCGCGCATGATGCGCCGGGATGCGTTGCAGACGGGCGAACTTCCGGTGCGCGGCGGTGTCGTCGCCGGTGAGAGCAAGCAGGCGCGACGGGTGGAGCGGCTGCTGCTGCGTGGCGCGTCCGCGCACGAGCTGGCCCTGCAAGGGGTGGGCTGGGTGCTGGTCGAGGGCGGCACGCCCGGGCCGCTCGGCGACTCGAAAAATACTCTCGCCCAACTGGATCCCGTCTACAGTGACGCGGACCTGCAGTTGTACCGGGTGCCGGGAACCATTACCGCGGATGACGCCTCGCCCGCGGACCGCCGCCTGTCGGGCGCCGCGCATCTGCTGTGGGCGACCTTGCTGGTCGGCGGATTCCTCACCGCGGCAGCGTATTCGCGGCGGAAGGCTCCCGAAGAAGGCTCAGTCCTTGGGAAATCCGAGGGCGAACCCGAAGCCGATCACGACGATGCTCACCAGCGCGATGACGAGAATGATCCACATATCTAGAAACTATGAAGCGTAGTAGTCCGATGCGCCCGGCTTTCGGAATCCTCACAGCACGCGCGCAGGCGCGATCAGGCCGCTGACCCGCTCGCCGCGGGTCACCGCCGACAGCACCTCGTAAACCCCGTTTCCGGTTTGCTCCCAAGAGAATTCACGCGCCCGCGCCCGCGCCTTCTCCCCCAGCACCGTGCGGGACTCACGATTGCCGAGCAGCTCGCCGACGGCCTCGGTGAGCGCGGCGGCATCGTCGACCAGCAGCCCGGTCACCCCGTCCACGATGGAATCGGTGAGCCCGCGCGAACTTCGGTACCCGACCGTGGGCACCCCGTGCTGCGCCGCCTCGATGACCGCCAGCCCCCAGCCCTCCTTGCGCGAGGGCAGCACGTGCACCCAGGCGCGCGACAGCAGCCGATGCTTCTCGTCCTCGTCGACATGCCCGTGGAAGGTGACCGCGTCCGAGATGGCAAGTTCGTCGGCGTAGGCGCGCAGGTTGTCGGCCCACCAGCCGCCGCCGATCACGTCCAGACGCAGGCCGGGCATCCGGTCGCGCAGCCCGGCCACCACGGCCATGGCGTCCTCGATCTGCTTGTGCGGCACCAGTCGCGACAGCACCACGATGCTCGGGTGCGCGGTGCGGGTGTCGTCGTCACCGGCGGGCACGCGGGCCGGAATCGGCTCGGCGCCATTGCGCACCACCGCGATTCGCGTCCCGGCCACACCGAGGGCGGTCAGCTCTTCGGCCGACGGCAGCGACACCGTCAGATACTGCTCGCGCCGGTGCACGCGCGGCGAGAGCCGCGATTCGATCCACCAGCCGATCCGGCCGACCAGTCGCCCCGCCACCGGCCACTGCTCACGATGCCCGTGATGCACCAGCACCACGGTCGGCGCGGCCGTCGCGGCCCGCGCGAAGAAGGGGATCCCGTTCTGGGTGTCGATGACCGCGTCCGGCCGCAGCCCTTTCAACGGCCCGACCCCGAACCGACCCAGCGCGATCGCCGCCAGTGCCCGCGGATACACGGTGAACCGGCCGCCGCCACGGCTGATCTCGATGCCGTCCACCGATTCCCGCCGCGCCGCCCCGGGATACCCGGCGGTCCGCAGCGTCACCTTCACGCCGCGCGCGGCCAGCTGCGCCCCGACCTGCTCCAGATAACGCTCACTACCCCCACCCTGTGGATGCCCGGTGTCGCGCCAGCACAGCAGCAGCACTTCACGCACGGGCGGATCTCCAGGGTCACGGTCGAGGACGGGCGGTCGGATCGGCAGACAATGGGCTCCACCATATAACCCGTGCGCATGCCACGGGCCAACAGTGGTCATCCGACCTAACTCCTGTTGCCCGGTCGGGTCGCGCCTGTGCGAGACTGGCCGCCGTGCTTCGAGCTGAGCGAACCCTTACGCGCCGTGCCGGGCAGGGCCCGCGATTCGCCCGCCGGGCGACGCTGCGCCGGTCGCTACGGCTGCTGGGGAGTTTCAAGTTCGAGCAGACCGATCCGGCGATCTTCTATGGCGGGGTGGCGGTCGATACCGCCGAGTTGGTGGGGGATTTCTATCGGGATCTGACCGGGGAGTCGCTGCGCGGGACGATCGTGCTGGATGTGGGCGGGGGGCCCGGGTATTTCGCCGACGAGTTCGGGAGCGCGGGGGCGCGGTATCTGCCGGTCGAACCGGATCCTTCGGAGATGCATGCGGCCGGGCTGCAGGTGGCCGGATCGGTGCGCGGGTCGGGGATGGCGCTGCCGTTCCGCGATGACGCGGTGGAGATCTGCATTTCGTCGAATGTGGCCGAGCATGTGCCGCACCCGTGGGTGATGGCCGAGGAGATGCTGCGGGTCACCAAACCCGGTGGGCTGATGGTCTTTTCGTACACCGTGTGGCTGGGGCCGTTCGGCGGTCACGAGACCGGGCCCTGGCATTACCTGGGTGGCGAGTACGCGGCGCGGCGGTATCGGCGTAGGTACGGGCGGGAGCCCAAGAATCGTTTCGGCCGTTCGTTGTTCGCGGTGCGGGCTTCCGACGGAATGCGCTGGGCTCGCGAAACACCGGACGACGTAGAGATTCTCGCGGTGTTCCCGCGTTATCACCCGCGCTGGGCCTGGTGGATGGTCCGGGTTCCGGGGCTGCGGGAGCTGCTGGTCAGCAACCTGGTGGTGGTGGCCACCAAGCGTTCACGCTGACCGGGTCAGCGTTCGGCGTAACCGCGCCGGAAGACACGGCGTAACCCCGTGCAGGGTTCGGGTTCGCCCCACGGTGACTCCTGGGTAGCCAACCCCACGGTCTCCATTGCGGTCAGTCCGACCTGGCCGGCCAGAGCATTCACCGCGGCTACCGCCTCGGCGGCCTGTAGTGCGGCGGCGGCCTGCTCCAGCGTGAGGGTCCGGCCCGGCAGGAAGGACACCACCCAGCCGCCTGCGCCGACGCTTTTCGCCTGATGCGGGGTGAGATCACTGGTCATCAGCGACCGATCGACTACTTGCACCGCCATGACTCGGACTCCCCTGTGCGGTAACGGTTCATGAACCTAGCGAGCTATCCGCGATAGCTATAAAGCATGCTCGCTGCGCCCGTCGAATGCAATAGTGCGTTCGGTGAAAAGCGAACCGACAGGTTGGAATTCGATTTTTGGGAGTGCTGCCGGTTTGCCACAAGTATGCGGAATCGCTTGTGGCCCTGCACATCAGGTGGTGATCAATCCTCCGGCAACACCAGTCGCAATACCGGCTGCCCGGTTCGCACTGTCGGATAGGTCGCTTCGGCCACGTCAACCCGCCAGCCCGGTGGCAACACCCGCTGCAACTGACTCGCTGCCCGTTGCATGGGCGTGCTGATCACCGGCGTGTCAATCTCGGCCAGCGCGTCGAGCAGGAGGTCATCGGAGCGCACATCGGTCATACGAGTGATCTACCTTTCGCAGAGCTATTGCATAGCAACCAACCAGAACGGTGGAGAAAGGCGTGCAAATCAGAGCATAGGCCACCGCCTGGCTACCCAGAATTCGAATCACGGTTTACCCCACGGGTAACAAGGCGACTTAGAAACCGAGAGGTCGAATTTCAAAGAAGATCCCGGTCAGCGGGACCCGAACCCCCCATGCCCCGGACAGCGGAAGGGGCAAAACTGTAACGTGTTCTCATGGAGTACCAGAGTCTGTTCATCGGTGGCCAGTGGACCAAGCCCGCCGGTCCCGACACCCTGCCCGTCGTCTCGCCCGCAACCCTGGAAACCGTCGGCAGCGTGCCCGTCGTCACCCGCGCCGACGTGGATGCCGCGGTCGCGGCCGCCCGCCGGGCCTTCGACAGCGGACCCTGGCCGACCACCCCGCCCGAGGAACGCGCCGCCCTGCTGTCCCGCGTTGTCGCGCTGCTGGATCAGAAGGCCGGGGATCTCGCCGCCGCGCTGTCCGCCGAAATGGGTGCGCCGACCATGACCGCGAGCACCCTCAACTATGTGCCCGCGCGCGCCACCCTCGATTTCTACGCCGGGCTCGGAAAGTCCTTCCCCTGGACCGAAACTCGCACCGGACTGTTCGGCACCACCCGGGTGTCGCGCGAACCGGTCGGTGTCGTCGCCGCCATCATCGCCTGGAACGTGCCGCTGTTCCTGGCCGTCAACAAGCTCGCGCCCGCACTGCTGGCCGGGTGCAGCGTGGTCCTCAAGCCGGCGCCGCTGACCCCGCTGGCCGCCAACCTGCTGGCCGACATCTTCGCCGAGGCGGGCCTGCCCGAGGGCGTGCTGTCGGTGCTGCCCGCCGAGGCCGACGCCTCCGAATACCTGGTCTCCCATCCGGGCGTCGACAAGGTGACCTTCACCGGCAGCTCGGCCGTGGGCCGCAAGATCGCCGCCATCGCGGGCAGCCAGCTCAAGCGCTGCTCCCTCGAACTGGGCGGGAAGTCGGCGGCAATCCTGTTGCCGGACATGAACATCGAGCACATGCCCCAGCTCGCCTTCTCCGGCCTGATGAACAGCGGCCAGGCGTGCGTGGCGCAGACCCGGATCTTGGCCCCGCGCAGCCGCTACGACGAGATCCTCGAGGCGCTCAACGCCTCTATCGACCTCTTCCCCGTGGGCCTGCCCGACGATCCGGCCGCCCAGCTCGGCCCGCTCATCTCCGAGAAGCAGCGCGAGCGCGTCGAGGGCTACATCGCCAAGGGCAAGGACGAGGGCGCACGCCTGATCCGCGGCGGCGACCGGCCCGCCGACCTGCCCGGCTGGTACGTGCGGCCCACGGTGTTCGCCGACGTGAACAACTCCATGACCATCGCCCGCGAGGAGATCTTCGGCCCGGTCCTCTCGGTCCTCCCCTACGACACCGAGGCCGAGGCCGTCGCGATCGCCAACGACAGCGACTACGGCCTGGCGGGCTCGGTCTGGACCACCGACATCGAGCACGGCGCGAGCGTCGCCGCCAAGGTCCGCACCGGCACCTACGCGATCAACTGGTACGCCTTCGACGCCTGTGCACCCTTCGGCGGCTACAAGACCTCCGGCATCGGCCGCGAGAACGGCCCCGAGGGCTTGGACGCGTACTGCGAGACCAAGTCACTGCTCATGCCGATGGGCTTCGGCGCCTAGCGCTCTGCCGATGGACAGCTAGCGCTTGGCGAGCGGGAGGAGTGCCGGGACCGCGTTCCGGTACTCCTCGTAGCGCTGCCCGAAGGTGGCGATCAGCATGCGATCCTCCACCCGCACCCGCCGCAACAACCACACCAGCACGAACGCGAAGATCACCAGCGACGGCCCGCCCTGCAACAGCGCCGCGCCGCCCACCAACGCGAGCAGTCCCGTGTAAATCGGGTGCCGCACAAGCCGATACGGCCCGCCCGTCCGCAATTCGTGCTCCTCCTGGATCATCGGCCGTCCCGCCCACATGGTCCCCAGCGCCAGCCGCGCCCACACCATCAGCACGGACCCGGCGATGATCACCACCGCACCCAGCGCCGACATCGGTCGCACGTCCCACAGCACCGGATCCCACACCCGCCGCGGCACGAAACTCATTGCCACGACCAGGATTACGATCCCGACGAGCATCCACGGCTCGGGCAACAGCGTCCCGAAGAAGTGCTTGACCTTCCCGCCGAGACTGTCCTGCCGCACAGCGGAGAACCACACGGCGGTGATCAGCCACACCACCCACACGAGCTGGCTGCTCCACAGGGCCACGCGAACCAGGGCATCGACTGCATCCATATCCCCAGCCTGCGCCGACCCCGACCGCCCGGCCACCACCCACGGCACCGAGCCCCTCCACCCCCGGGTGGATTCCCGAACAGCAAAACGGCCCGCCTCCACCGAAGTCGGTGAGGGCGGGCCGCTTTCAGCCTTACGTCAGGCCAGACGCTCCTTGAGGGCTTCGAACTCGTCGCGCAGGCCGCTGGGCAGCTTGTCGCCGATGAACTCGAACCACTCCTCGATGGAGGGGATTTCCTTCTTCCACTCCTCGACGTTGACCGCGAGGGCCTCGTCGACGTCGCCCGCGCTCACGTCCAGGCCCTCGAGGTCGAGGTTGGCGGCGTGCGGGACATTGCCGATCGGGGTGGCATCGGCGGCAGCGGTGCCCTCGATGCGGCCGACGATCCACTCCAGCACGCGGGAGTTCTCGCCGAAGCCGGGCCACAGGAAGCGGCCGTCGGCGCCGCGACGGAACCAGTTGACGTAGAAGATCTTCGGCAGCGCCTGCGCGTCGGCGTTCTTGCCGAGGGTGATCCAGTGGTTGAGGTAGTCACCCACGTGGTAGCCCATGAACGGCAGCATGGCCATCGGGTCGCGGCGGACGGTGCCGACCTTGCCCTCGGCGGCGGCGGTCTGCTCGGAGCCGACGGTGGCGCCCATGAACACGCCGTGCTGCCAGTCGAAGGACTCGGTCACCAGCGGGATGGTGGTCTTGCGGCGACCGCCGAAGAGGATGGCCGAGATCGGCACGCCCTGCGGGTCGTCCCATTCGGGAGCGAGGGTGGGGCACTGCGACATCGGGGTGCAGTAGCGCGAGTTCGGGTGCGCGGCGAGGGTTTCCGACTCGCGCTCGAACCAGTCGTTGCCCTTCCAGTCGATGAGGTGGTCCGGAGTGCCCTCCAGGCCCTCCCACCACACATCGTTGTCGTCGGTCAGGGCGACATTGGTGTAGACGGTGTTGCCGGCCTCCATGGTGGCCATGGCGTTCGGGTTCGAGCTGTGGTTGGTGCCGGGGGCGACACCGAAGAAGCCGAACTCCGGGTTGACGGCATATAGTCGCCCGTCCTTGCCGAAGCGCATCCACGCGATGTCGTCACCGAGGGTCTCGGCGCGCCAGCCCGGAATGGTCGGCTGGATCATGGCGAGGTTGGTCTTGCCACAGGCCGACGGGAACGCGGCGGCGATGTAGTACGCCTTGTCCTCGGGCGAGATCAGCTTGAGGATCAGCATGTGCTCGGCCAGCCAGCCCTCGTCGTGCGCCATCGCGGAGGCGATGCGCAGCGAGTAGCACTTCTTGCCCAGCAGCGCGTTGCCGCCGTAACCCGAACCGTAGGACCAGATTTCGCGGTCCTCGGGGAAGTGGGTGATGTACTTGGTGTCGTTGCACGGCCACGGCACGTCGGCCTGGCCCTCGGCGAGCGGCGCGCCCACGGAGTGCAGCGCCTTCACGAAGGGGCGGTCGGTGCCCAGCTTCTCCAGGGCGGCACTGCCGGCGCGGGTCATCACGCGCATGGAGACCACCACGTACTCGGAGTCGGTGAGCTCGACGCCCAGCTTGGGGTCGTCGGCGCCGAGGGGGCCCATGCAGAAGGGCACCACGTACATGGTGCGGCCCTTCATGGAGCCGCGGTACAGCTCGGTCATGGTGGCGCGCATCTCGGCCGGGTCGACCCAGTTGTTGGTCGGGCCGGCGTCGGCCTCGGTCTTCGAGCAGATGTAGGTGCGGGATTCGACGCGGGCGACGTCGGAGGGATCGGAGAGCGCCAGGTAGGAGTTGGGCTTCTTGGCCTCGTTCAGCTTCTTGAACGTGCCGGCCGCGACCAGCTGCTCGGAGAGGCGGACCGCTTCCTCCTCGGACCCATCCGACCAGACCACGCGGTCGGGCTGGGTGAGTTCTGCGACCTCCTGTACCCAGGCAAGCAGTTCCTTGTGCTCGGTGGGCGCGGTGCCATCGTGAAGACCAGGAATGGTCGCTGAGGTCATGAAAACTCTCCTGAGATGGGCGGCAGGGCCCCCGCCGGTCCGTGCCGCCAGCCCGTCCCGGCTGGACGGGCGTACAAGAACGCGCCGGATGCCCTAGTTCCTTGCCTTAGAGGTTAACGCCACATATCGCGGCGTACGGAATCGGGTTGTCCACTCGGTATCGGGTCGAAACCTCCGACCAGCCGCTATGTGAATTCGAGTGCGGCCAGGTCACGTTCGCATGCCAGCAGTAAAGCGGGGCGGCGCTGGGTGGCCTGACGCAATTGCGCCTCCAATTCACCGACCCGCAGATCGGTTTCCACCATGCGGGCCGCGGAGCTGCCCAGCACCTCGTCGGTGAGCCGCTCCTCGGCGTCGACCAGGGCGGTGGCCACCCGCTGCTCCAGCTGTGCACGGGCGTCGACCAGCGTGTCCGCGACCCATTGCCGCAGATGAGCGGCCTCGGCGAGGTGGCCGCGAGCGCGCACCACCCAGCTCGCCGCGGCCGCCCCGAGCAGCAGGCTGACCGGCATGATCGCGTAGTCGAGGGCCTGCCACAGGGCCAGCGGGGCCACCACCAGACGGCCCAGACCGAATCCGGCCGAGGCCCCGAACGCGACCACCAGATGGTCCTCCACACCCCGGCGGCGCGGACCCGGCATGCGCACCTCCCGCGGTACCCGTTCCACGGACGGTGGAAAAGATATATGCCATTCCTCCGCGACGGATTCTTCGACTTGACGGCACAATTCGCCGATCCGGGAGCGAATGGTGCGGTCCATCTCCTGTGTGAGTTTTTCCACAACATCACTCACATGCCGCGGAAATTCGGCGTGTGTGCCGCGCGCGAGCCCCTCGATTTCGCCGCGCAACTCCCCGTGCACGGCCCGAATCCTGGCCCCTACCTCGTGCAATAGATCCACTCGAGCCAGTTGCAGCCGATTGCGCACGATGGTCATGGCCGTCCCCCGTCCGCCGTCGCCGACCGCCAGCAGCCGCGCCCGCTCCTCCCGCAGCGCGCACACATCCCCCGCCGCGCGCAGTCTCCCGATCTGCGCCTCGATCCGCCGTCGCGTCTGCGCCACCACCCGCTCCCGCACGATCGCCGCCTGATCCCCCACCGCCCCCGCCCCGGCCGCCACCACCAGCCGCGCATGCAACAACCCCACCCCCGACCGATCCACCAGCGCCGCATCCCCTTCCGCCCGCCCCGCCGCCGACAACCGCGCCGACACCGGCACGATCTCGGCCTCCTCGCAGCCGCCCACCTCGGCCAATAGTTCGGCATCCAGCTTCAGCACGTCCCGCCACTCCCGGTGCGCGTGAATCCCATCGAGCGCGAACACGATTCGCGTCCCGTCCGCCACCAGCCCCCGCACCCGCGCCACCGTGTCGTCACCGATCAGCGCTCCCGCGTCGAGCACCACCAACGCCACCGCGACGCTCGCGCCCACCGCGGCGTCGCGATCGACCACATCGAGATCCAGATGCGGTTCAAACCGTGCCAGCTCCACCCGCAACGCCGCTGCCTCGGTTTCGTCGGCCGCTACGAGGCCCATGGTGGTCGCCATCGCCGAGGCCGGACGGTTCACCGCACGCAGTAGCGCCAACCCATGCGGATTCCAGCGCATCACAACGGCTTCCGCCGTCGCGGCAAGACCGGCTGCAGCGGGCAGATCGGCCTCCGGCACCGGACCTTCGGATGCGTTATCGGCCTGGATCACAGCGGGTTTCGATCTCGTCCTGGATCCGGCTGTCGCGATGCCGGGCGGCGGCAGGTCCAGCGATGCGGGCCGGGGCTCGTCGTCATGAGCCGTGGCGGGTTCTCGCGGCGGCGGGTCGGAGCGGGGTTCGGGAATCAACATCGCTGATTCGTATCCGGTGGTGCGTTCGGCTTGGCCTGAATGTCGATCAATCGCGGCGGGCCGGTGCGGCGGTCAGCCGCCCGCGGTGGTGGTGAGCAACTCGTAGCGGTGGTGGAGTTCGCGGTGGAGGGCGTCGATTCCGGTGGCGCTGTGCAGGATTTGCAGGAGTGCGCGCGGGCCCAGGGCCGGGTCGTGGCGCAGGGCAGCGAGCGCGCATGAGACGCCGTGGAGTTCCCAGTGGTCCAGAACGGCTTGGCGCGCTTCGGGATCGGGGGCGAGGTCGGGTGCGGTGAACAACTCGTGGGAGAGGGTGAGGGGTGGGTCGGGGCGGGTGTGATGGCGACGGAGGGTGAGCACGTCGGCATCGGTGAAGGTGCCGTTGCGGGTGCACGCGGCAACCGACGCGACCACGGGGAAGACCATGATGCCGAGGTCGGTTGCGAGCTGCTCGGCGCGGGCGGCGGCGTCGGGCCAGCGGGTGCCGATGGTATCGGCCTTGTTGAGAACCACAAGGGTGCGCTCGGGTGGGAGAGTCCCGAGGAGGCGGCGGTCGGCGGGGGCGAAGGTGCCGGGGAGGATATAGAGGAGAAGGTCGGCGTCGAGGGTGGGCGCGGGTTGCCCGGGGTGGTCGACCGGTCGGGTTTCTTCGGCGGTGAGTAGCGATAGCGCATGTCGCAGGGTGGTTTTGCCCGCGCGGGCCCGGCCCGTCACCTGGATGCGCACAGATCGCCCGACCGGCACGCGGGCAGCCTAGCCGGAAGGTGCTGGGCGCGTGGGCGTTTCGGATCACAAACGCGCAGGTCAGACGGTGAGGAAGCAGACCGTTCCGGGTCCTTCTGTGCGCCAGCACAATTCGGTGCGACAGCTCTTCACAGACACCTGAATGTCCCCTACTCTGGCGATTCGGTCGGCATCAACGCCGATGTACGGCTGCGCGACCCCCTCGGTCCACGGCCGCGTCACAGCAGTTCGAGGCTGGAACGGGGAGGTTGCGATGAGCGTCAACGCCGACGTCATCGGTGCCATCGGGATACCGGACGGTGCGCACGAGCGGGACCGCCCGCTGCCGCGGAGTCAGGACCCCTTCTTCCATCCGCCGCGCGGCTTCGCCCGCCGCGAGCCGGGCGCCATCCTGCGCAGCCGCACGGTCGAGATCGCGCTGTTCGGTCTGGTGCCGCAGCAGGTGACGGCGTGGCAATTGCTCTATCGCAGTCAGGATCTGCACGGCAGCCCGGAGGTGGCGGTCACCACGGTGCTGCTGCCGCAGGGCGCCGAGCCGGATCCCCAACGCCCACTGCTGGCGTTCCAGACCGCCATGGACGCGGTGACCGAACGCTGCGCGCCGTCCTACGCGCTGCGCCGTGGGGCCCTCGCCCCGGGTTCCATCACCCAACTGGAGTGGCTGCTGGTCGCGAACGCGCTGCGCCGCGGCTGGGCGGTGAGTATCGCGGATCACGAAGGGCCGCTGGGTAATTTCGGGGCAGCCCGGGAGCCGGGCTATCGCGGCCTCGACGGCGTCCGTGCCGCACTGCGTTTCGCACCGCTGGGCCTGCGCGCCGACACCAAGGTCGCGGTGTGGGGCTATTCCGGTGGCGGCATGGCCGGTTCGTGGCTGGTGGAGCTGGCTCCGGAGTACGCGCCCGAGCTGAATATCGTCGGCGCGGCGCTCGGCGCGCCGGTGGGTGATCCCCGGCACGTCTTCCTGAATCTGAACGGTGGCCTGTTCGCGGGCTTTCCGGCGATCGTGATCTCGGCCCTGCGGCAGGTGTATCCGGCGCTGGCCGAGGTGGTGGACCGTGACTTCACCCCGGAGGGCCGCCGCCTGCTCGATCGCGTGCGCCTGCTGGGCCCGATCGCGGTGCTGCCGCTGCTGGTGGGCCGTCACCTGGACGACTACCTGCGGCGTCCGCTGGCGGAGATCCTGCCCGAACTCGAGGACATGTTCGACGAACTGCGGCTGGGCAATCGCACCCCGGCCTGTCCGATGCTGGTGGTGCAGCCCGTCAACGATCAGGTGATCGATGTGGCCGGTGTCGACGGTCAGGTGGAGCGGTACCGAGCCGGCGGGGCATCCGTCTGGTATGTCCGGGATCGCCTGAGCGAGCATTTCTCACTGCTGCCGTTGGCGACTCCGCTGAGCCTGGATTGGCTCGCCGATCGGCTGGCCGGCAAAACTCTTACCGAACCCTCAACCAAGACCGTCTGGTCGGTCGCACTCGCCCCGGCGCACTGGCGCAGCATGGTGGAAATGGCAACTACCGCAATGCGAGTCACGCTCGGACTGCCCTTGCGCCCAGCCGCCGCGGCAGCGTCCGACGAGGTCTCGGGCCTGGCAGCCTGAGTGTCGGCGGTCGCGGCAACCCCGGTCGATTGCTGCGCGAACTATCCAATACTGGACAATGGACGCCGTGAACGACGCCGCTAACCACTCCGCCGAGCCAGCTCCCGGGCCGCGTCCTGAGGGAGGCCATCGCCTCTACCCGCGGGTCACCAGCTTCCGCATGCGCCGGGGCGCGATCTCGCCCGCGCGCCAGGATTCCTGGGATGAGATGTGGCCGCGGATCGGCAAGGACGTCGCCGACGAAAAGCTGGACGCCGACGCCTGGTTCGGCCGCTCGGCCCCGGTGGTCGTCGAGATCGGCTGCGGCACCGGCACGGCCACCGCGGCGATGGCGCAGGCCGAACCGGAGTTCAACCTGATCGGCATCGAGGTCTACAAGCCGGGTCTGGCGCAGTTGGTGCAGCGGATCGAACGCGACAAGATCGAGAACATTCGACTGCTGCGCGGCGATGCCGTGGATGTCCTGGAAAATATGATTGCTCCCGAATCGCTGACGGGTGTTCGGGTGTTTTTCCCGGACCCGTGGCCGAAGGCGCGTCACCACAAACGCCGGCTGCTGCAGCCGGAAACCTTCGCACTCATCGCAAGTCGCCTGATTCCCGGCGGCGTGTTGCATGTGGCGACCGATCACGCTGACTATGCGGAGTGGATCGGACTGTACGGAAATGCGGAAACCCAGCTCATCGGCATGAACGAGCCCACCGGCGGGGACCCCGAGGCCTATCGGAACAAAGCACCGATTGGTTTCGAACGTCCGATTACCAAGTTCGAAAACAAAGGACTCCGCGCGGGCAGCGCCATCACCGAGTTCATCTGGGGGAAGATCGAATCATGAGCGTCAGCGAGATGGCCCCGCAGGTCGCCGAAGTTGCCGGAATTGTGCACGGCACCGACTCGACCGAACTATCGGGCACCGCCACCGGTCTCGGCGGCAACACCGGTGGCCCTGCCACCGGATCTCTGAGTGGCCATGCCACCGGCTCTCTGAGCGGTAATGCCACGGTCGCCCTGGGCGGCAACGCCACCGACGTGCGCCGCGTCCTGCTGGTCTGGGACGCACCGAATCTGGATATGGGCTTGGGCGCCATCCTCGGCGGCCGCCCGACCGCCGCCTACCGCCCGCGCTTCGACGCGCTGGGCCGCTGGCTGCTGGCCCGCACCGCGGAACTGTCGGTGGGCAGCACCACCCGGGTGGAGCCCGAGGCCACCGTCTTCACCAATATCGCCCCGGGCACCGCGGACGTCGTGCGACCCTGGGTCGAAGCTCTCCGCAATGTCGGCTACGCCGTCTTCGCGAAACCCAAGATCGACGAAGACTCCGATGTCGACAGCGACATGCTCGGCCATATCGACCTACGCCGGCGCGGTGCCGGTCTGGCCGGCATCATGGTGGCCTCCGCCGACGGTCAGGCGTTCCGCGCGCCCCTCGAGGAGATCGCCGCTTCCGGTGTGCCCGTTCAGGTATTGGGTTTCCGCGAGCACGCGAGTTGGGCCGTCACGTCGGATATCCTCGAGTTCATCGACCTCGAGGACATCCCGGGCGTGTTCCGTGAACCGCTGCCCCGGGTCAGCCTCGACTCGCTGCCCGACGAGGGTGCATGGTTGCAGCCGTTCCGGCCGCTGTCGGCCCTGCTCACCTCCCGCCCCGCTCAAGGAGTCGCTTAGTGTTCACCCGCTGGGGCGACCTGGTCTACAAGCTGCGCTACACCGTGCTCGGTGTAGTCGTTGCCGCAATGCTCGGCCTCGGAGGCTTCGGATTCGGGCTCGAGGACCATCTCAGCTCCAGCGGATGGTTCGACCCGAATTCGCAGTCCTCCCAGGCATCCATGCTGAAGGACCAGGTCTACGGGCGCGACCACAACAGCGACGTGATCCTGCTCTACACCGCGCCGGACAATTCGACCATCGATGATCCGGCGTGGAGCCAGAAGGTCATCAACAGCCTCAACGCGCTGCCGTCGAAGTACCCGGAGATCAGCGGGATCAATGCCTCGCCGTTCAAGCTCGACACCCCCAGTTCGCAATTGGCGCAGGCCGCGAGCGCGGATCGCAAGCACGCCTTCGCCTCCGTCGCCATCAAGGGCGACAACGACACCGACATGGTGCGCAACTACCGGACGGTGAAACAGGCCGACGCCTTCGCCATTCCGGGTGTCACGGTCGAGGTCGCCGGCCTGCAACCGGTCGCGGGCACCTTGAACGACACCATGGCGCAGGATCAGAAGCGCATGGAGATGATCGCCATTCCGGTGGTGGCCGTCCTGTTGTTCTTCATCTTCGGCGGTGTCGTGGCGGCGGCGCTGCCGCTGATCATCGGTGGCCTCACGGTGCTCGGCGCGAACGGCATCGTCATGGGGATCACCAAGTTCACCGAGGTGAACTCCTTTGTCTCCCCCGTGGTTTCGATGATCGGCTTGGGCCTGGCCATCGACTACGGCCTGTTCATAGTCAGCCGCTACCGCGAGGAGACGGCCGACGGCTACGACACCAAGGCGGCGGTGCGGCGCACGGTGCAGACCGCGGGCCGCACCGTCATCTTCTCGGCCACCATGATCATCGCGGCCAGCGCGGGCATGCTGCTGTTCCCGCAGGGCTTCCTCAAGTCGGTGGCCTACGGCACCATCGCGACGGTCGCGCTCGCCGCACTGTCGGCGCTGACCATCCTGCCCGCGATGCTGTCGATCCTCGGGCCGCGCGTGGATGCGCTGGGGCTCAAGCGGTTCCGCAAGGACAAGACCACCGAGGAAATCGAGAACGGCTTCTGGGGCAAGATCACCGCCTGGGTGATGAAGCACCCGCTGAAGGTCGCCATTCCGATCACCATCGGCCTGCTGCTGCTGATCATCCCGGTGAAGAACCTGGCCTTCGGTGGCATCAGCGAGACGTATCTGCCGCCGAACAACGCGACCCGATTGGCGCAGCAGCACTTCGACGAGATCTTCCCGCTGCGCAAGGCCGACCCGGTGCAGCTGGTCATCGTCACCGACAATCCGAAGAACATCGGCACCATCCTCAACGAGGCCAACAAGGCCAGTGGACTGCAGCCGAAGACCTCGTTCTCGCTGCCGCAGACGCCGCCCAACGGCTCCAACGTGTGGTCGACCACGCGGCCGTTGGAGAAGGGCGCCGACATCAAGCAGACGATGGCGGACCTGCGCTCCATCGACGTGCCGGACGGCGCCGAGGTGATGGTGACCGGAACGCCGGTCATGATGCAGGACAGCATCGATCAGCTGGTCGATCGCATGCCGCTGATGATCGCGCTGGTGGTGTTGGTGACCACCATCCTGATGTTCCTCACCTTCGGTTCGCTGGTGCTGCCGATCAAGGCCGCGCTCATGAGCGCGCTCGGCCTGGGTTCCACGCTCGGCATCCTGACCTGGATTTTCATCGACGGTCACGGTGCGGGTCTGCTGAATTTCACGCCGCAGCCGATCATGTCGCCGGTGCTGGTGCTGATCATCTCCGTGGTCTACGGCCTATCCATCGACTACGAGGTCTTCCTGCTCTCCCGCATGGTCGAGGCGCGCACGCAGGGCGCGAGCACGACCGAGGCGGTGCGCTCGGGTACCGCGCAGACCGGCCGGATCATTACCGCGGCCGCGCTCATCCTGCTGGTGGTCACGGGCGCGTTCGCGTTCTCCGATCTGGTGATGATGCAGTACATCGCCTACGGCATGGTGGCGGCGCTGTTCATCGACGCGACCGTGCTGCGCATGCTGCTGGTCCCGGCCACCATGAAGCTGCTCGGCGACGACTGCTGGTGGGCGCCCAAGTGGATGAAGAAGATCCAGCAGAAGATCGGCCTGGGCGAGCCCATCCTCGACGATGAGCGGCCCGGCGGCGGTGAGGTGCTCGACCTGGTCAAGGCGACCCCGATCACCGACCCGGTCACCATGCAGATCCCGATCCTGGCCGATGGCTCCGCCGCGGCGCGTCCTCGCAAGCCGCGTCCGCGCCGCACCGTGAGCGTGGACAGCGAGGCGCCGACGCAGCGCATCAATGTCACCGAGCCGGCGCCCGCGCCCGCCGACAAGGCGCCGGAACCCGATCGCCCCTCGCCCGGATTGCCTTCCGCCACCGCGCGTCCCGGCCGCGGCGTGACGCCGTCGACCGGTGCGGCACCGTCCTTCGTCGTCAATCCGGGCACGCCGGGCCCGCTGTCGGGTCTCGTGCCGCCCGAATCGGCCCCGCCCACCGGCACTTCCGGTGCGGAGGGCCCGGGCAATCCGGCGCCGCGCGCCGAATCCGGTGCGCCGCTGACCAATCTGGGCGGCGCCAAGGAATCGGGATCGGCGCTCCCGCCGCGCCGGGTGACCAGCGCCGCCTCGGCGGACGCGCCGACCACGGACCTCGGTGCCGCGAACCTCGGTTCCGGGACCACCGCACGTGGTCCGGTGGCCCCGCACCCGATCGGCGACTTCGCGTCCCCCGGTAAGGGATTCACCAATCCCGGCGGCGGCCTGCCGCAGCGTGGCAGCGCACCGACCGACGATCAGCGCGGCCAGGACGGGGCCTTCACGCCGTCCGCCGCACCCCCGCCGGTGCAGCCGAGCGTGGTGCCGTCGGTCTCGCAGCCCACACCCCCCGCGGCCACCGCACCGCCCGTCGCTCCTGCGGCACCGGCGGATCCGTCCGCACCCGCGGTCGGCTCCGAGCGGGTGCTGCCGCCGCCGACGGCGAAGATCCCGCCGCATCCGGCCACCCGGGCCCAGCTCTACCAGCCGCAACCGGCCGAAACCGGTGACGCCGAGGGACACTCGGAACCGGCCGGCGATGCGGCTGCCACGGAAGAGCATCCGGCCCACCACGCGGCGGCGGACGTTCCGCCCGGTGAGCGCAGCAGCATCGAGCAGTGGATGTCTGATCTGCGTTCGGCGCGGCGCCGTCCCAAGCCGGACGAGGATGCCAAGCATCGCGGTGGCGAGGGACGCCAGGTGAGCGTGAACGAACTGCTCCGCCGCCAGGATCGCGACTGATCCGAACATGATGAACGCCCGGCCGAAACCTCGGCCGGGCGTTCGTCTTTCAGGAGGTCACGCGGTGGGTGTGCGGGCCTCCAGATCTGCGTAGGCCCGCGCGTAGCGGGTACCGGCCACCAGCAGCAGGACACCGACCACCAGGAAGGCCGCGGCGCGCACCAACCCGTCCAGGGTGGCCAGATCGAACAGGAACAGTTTGGCCAGGGCGGCCGCGGTCACCAGCAGCCCGGCCGCGAGCGCGACCTTGGCCCGCTGCGGGGTCCGGGCCAGGCTGCGCAGACCGTAGAGCAGGGCGGCAGTCGCGGCGGCCATCCAGACCACCGTCGCGATCCCGTGCCCGGCGCGGAAGCCGTCCGGGTTGCCGGTGGCGACACCGAGGGACACCGTCAACGCGGTCACCGCGTACAGCCCGGCGATACCGGCGAACACCGACAGCGTGGTGGCATCGGATTCCCGATCCAGCAGACCGAGTCGGCGCGCGGTCCAACCCGCGACCACCAGCGCCGCGAGCACCAGCAGTGCCGACAGCGCGGTCGAAATGCTCAGGTGCGCCGCGGCTGCCGCGGGATCGGCGAGGGTGTTCGGGTCGGCTTGATAGAAGAAGGCGAGCGCGCCGAGCACCCCGTAGCCCGCACCGACGCCCGCGGCGATCCGCGACCGTTGCTGACCGGCCACCGCCAGGAAGCCCATGGCGACAACACACAGGGCCAACGGCAGGGTCTGCACCCGCGAGACTCCGATGCACGCCTCCAGCAGCGCGAACGCGCCCGCCAGCCCCGACACCACGGCCAGGTGGCCCGGAATCCGCAGGGCAGCAGACAGTTTCGGTATCCACGGCAGCGCCGCGACGAGTAGCAGCACGGTCGCGAACGAGGCCGATACGACCACGCCTCCCGGGCGGTCGAACATGATCGGCGCGGCCAGCATCGGCAGGGTCGCCGCCGCGAAGCTCAGGCTCCCGGCGACATCGCCGGGGCGCTGCCGCCCGGCGAGGACCGCCCCGACCAGCCCCACGACCGCGATGACGATCGCCGCGGCCAGCGACTGGAAACGGTGCGAGGCCGCGGTGGCGTCGCTGCCCATTCCCAGGGCCGAGGCGGTGATCGCGACCAAGGTCGCCAGCACCGCCGGGACCGTGCGCACCACGTGCAGCCACGGCCAGTCGCGGACGGATTGCACTGGGAGAGCGGCGATCTGCAGCACGATCAAGAAGCCGAGCAGCGCCAGCTCGGTGGTCACGATCGGTGCGAGCAGTGCCGCACCCAGCAGCACCAGCACGGCCAGCCCCTGCGCACGCCACTGCACGGCGAGCGCCACCCCACCGGCCGCGATCCCCAATGCGACGACGTATCCGACGACCGGATTCAGCCAGCCGTACATCGTGGTCATCGCGATGACATCCAGGTATCCCCCTGCGATACCGGTGGCCGCCAACGCGATTCCCCCGACCCGTCCGCCCGCCTTGCCGTACACCCGGGTCCCGACAGCCACCAGCGCACCCGAGAACGCCGCCCCGGCAACAACTCTCGGCACCGGCCCGAAGAACCCGGCCTGCGCCGCCAGCACCAGCAACATCACCACGCCGATCAACGTGACCGCCACCCCCGCGACAGCCAGCACCCGGCTGATCACCCCTTCCCGCTGCCACCACGGCGCGCGAACCGGCCGCGCATACGCCCGCCCCCGCTGCGGCGGCATTTGCGGCATGGGCTGATAGGCGGCAGTCATCCACCCCGGACGAGGCGCGCCCGCCGCCGGGGCATGCGGCACCGCGGGAGTCCCGGCCGGCGGCACAGCCTGCCCCGCAGCACTTCCGGGCGGCGGCACCGAACTCCACCCCGCGACCGGACCCGGCCGCGCGCCCGCCATCGGCGGAACTGATGACGACTCGCCGGTGCCGGTCGGCCGAGCTGCGGTGGTCGGGGTCTGTTGCGGAACTCCCTGCCCTGCAACGGGTCCAGCCGTGGGGGTCGGATCGGCTGCCGGGCCTGGGACCGGCGCCGCGGTGGCCGCCGGGTCGGGCCAGGCGATCGCGGGCACGACCGCGCCCGTCACCGGTGGTGCGATGACGGGCGCGGCGGTGTAAGTCGTTGTAGTGCGGGCGTTTTCGGCGATGACCTGGCCGTGCAGGGTTTGGAGGTCGCGGCCGAGGACGTTCATGTGCTCGCTGAGCGAGGTGAATTCAGTCGACAGCCGCGCGATCAGGCGAGGATCGATGGCGAGATTCATGTCCGCCATACTTTCGGGCGGGGCGGGCGGGCACATGAGTAGAAACACGCGCACTACTCATGATTACTACCCGACCGGCCACGGCGGATCCCCGTGGCCTTGTCAGGCGGGGTGGGCGGGGGCCGACGCGCGGGCGATGGTGGCGCGGATCTCGGTGGTGATGAGGTCCGGGGCCTCGAGCATCGGGACGTGGCCCAGGTCGGGGAGCGAGCGGACGTCGAGCGTGGTGGTCGAGGTCAGCGGCCGGTAGACGTGCGGCGGGAGGACGCGGTCGTTGTCGGGCAGGAGGATTGTGGTGGGCAGTTCGAGGTCGGCCAACCGGGTGAAACCCGTTGCGAGGTTGGGGTCTTCGGCCAGGTCATCGGCGATGGCACATTCCGTGATGGCCGCGGCCATGGCCTTGGCCAAGGGATTCGGGACATCGGCGGGCCGATTCGCGAGCAGCGGCAGCAGCAGACTGCGCAGCAGGTTCGGCATGGTCGGCTGCCGGTTCGGGCCCAAGCCGATGAGCGGGCCGAAGGCGCGGAACTTGCGCAGCAGGGAATCCGCGGCGGCCGGGGTGCGCCACAGGCCGGCGGGCGCGATGGCGGTGCACGAGCGAGCGCGGCCGCGGGCGGCGAGCTCCAGCGCGACCCAGCCGCCGAGTGAATTGCCCGCGATATGCGCCGTGTCCCAACCGGATTCGTCGAGCAGTCGCTCGCAGTAGTCGACCAGAGCGGCGACGGTGGCGGGGCGGGCCGCCTCGGGCCCACCCCAGTGGCCGGGGAAGGTGGGCGCGAGCACGGCGTGATCGGTGGTCAGGTCGTCGAGGACGGCACCCCAGGATTCCCAGGTCAGCAGCACCCCGTGCAGCAGGAGCAGCGGTTCGCCGCCGCCGGATCGATGCACTGCCTCCGGAACCTCGACGCCTTCCACCATGTGGCTGACCCTACCGTCCGGAACAGACTGCCGCCGGGCCCGTTTCACGCGCCGTTGAGGAAGCGCTTCCAGTTGGTGCCGAAGGGGTGCTTGGCCTTGATGGAGCTGAAGCGCAGCGTGCCGTGCACGATGATGTGCAGCGGGCCGATGGGCGGGCCTGTGCGGACCTTGGTCTCGGCGCTGGAGGCCATCAGGTCGATGCTGTTCAGGTCGACGGTGGCCTCGGGCGGCAGCAGCAGCTCGATCGAGCCACAGGTGTCGTTCACATGGATCTCGACGACCTGGGTGGTCATCACGGCCTGGGTGAAGTCCAGTTTCACGCTGCCGCAAAGGTTGTTGATCGATATCGAGGGCGGAACCTGCCACGGGCCCTTGCGGTCCACACTGGAAAAGCGGGCGCGAATCACATTGCCCGGCATGGCCGGTGGCATGCGCTGCGCGGTCACGAACCGTGGCTGCGGCGCTACCCAGCCCGGCGCGGCCGGGGCGGGGGCGGGCTGCCCGACCAGCCGGACACCCGGCAGGTCGACGAGCACCGTATTGAGTTCGCCGCGGGTCTTCGCCGCGAGCGCGGTGTCCATGCGCTCGGTGAATTCCCCCAGCGACAGCATGCCCAGACCCACCGCGCGCTGCAGCAGCCGGCCGACATGTTCGCGTTCGACATCAGATACCCGTAGATCCCGGTCGCCGATCACGGCGTTGCCGGTCGCGAGAGCGGAAACCGCTTCAGGACCTCCCATGCCTTCGAGGTTAGCCAGCCGGGCAGCGCCACCGCATCAGGGCAATCCCTGATCCACGCCCCCTATTCGAGGCCCTGCTCGATCGCGTAGCGGGTCAGCTCCACGCGATTGCCGAGCTGCAGTTTGCGCAGCGTGGACTGCACGTGGTTCTCGACGGTGCGGTGACTGAGGCTCAGCCGGGTGGCGATCTGCTTGGCGGACAAGCCCTTCGCCACCATGCGCAGGATCTCGGTCTCGCGGTCGGTGAGGGCCGGGCGGTGTGGTTCGTCGCGGTCTTCCGGGGTGTTGGCGATGCGGCGGAATTCCCCGAGCACCAACCCCGCCAGGCCGGGTGTGAAGACGGCTTGACCCGCCGCGGTGGAATGCACGGCATCCAGCAGTTCGGTGGCGGACGCGCTTTTGACCAGGTAGCCGGTGGCCCCGGCCTTGATGGCGTCGAGGACGTCCGCGCGTTCGGCCGAAGCCGAGAGCACCAGGACCCGGGAGCGCGGCGAGACCCGCAGCACCTCGGCGGTGGCGTCCGCGCCGTTGCCGTCGGGCAGTTGCATGTCCATCAGCACGACGGCCGGCTGGACGGCGGCCGCGCGGGCTCCGGCGGCCCGGACGCCGTCGGCGGTGGCGACCACGTCGAAGCCGGCCTCGGCGAGGTCGCGGGCCACGCCCTCGCGCCAGATCGGGTGGTCGTCGACCACCATCACCGTGATTCGCCGATCCGATTCGCTCATCCGCTCCTCCGTTCTCCTGGTGGCCGCCCTATCGACGCTGCACGGGCACCCGGAACTCCCATTCCGCGCCCGCACCCTCCTCATCGTCGTCCCAGGCCGCCGCCTCGAACAACAGCTGCGCGGTCCCGCCAAGGGCCGCGACCCGGCCGACGATGGAGCGCGAAACCCCCATCCGCCCTTGGTCTTCGGCTTCGGCGAGGCGGCCGGGCGGGATGCCGGGGCCGTCATCGCGCACGCTCACGATCAGTTCGTCGCCGGTATCCTCCAGCAGCACATACGCTTTCGCGCCCGGACCCGCGTGCTGCACCACATTGGCGAGGGCGGCGGCCACGGCGGCGGCCAGTTCGCGGGCCGCCCAATGCCCCAGCGGCACCGGATCGCCCGGGGTGGAGACGAAGACCGAGGGGGTGGCCTGGGCGGTCAGCAGCGGGCGCAGGTCCTCCTCGGCGCCGCCGTCGTCGGCGCGCACGCCCTGTTCGGAGATGAGCACCCGCAGCGCCACCTCCTGCTCACCGGCCCGTTGCGCCAATTCGACTGTCGGACCGCCGATCTCATTGCCGCGGCGCTTGATGTAGCTGAGCACCTGCAGCACCCCGTCGTGCACCTCGCGGGCCAGGCGTTCCCGCTCCTGGGTGGCGGCGGTGAGCCGGACCGCGCGCTGCAACTGCGCGTGCGCGCGGCGGGCGGTATTGGAGGCCAGACCGAGAGCCAGGCCCACCGAGATCAGCACGGGCAGGGTGGCGTCGCGCCAGACGTCGAAATCCCATTGGGCGCGGGCGGTGATGACGGCCGCGGAGACGAGCAGGCCCGAGCAGACGCCGCCCAGCGGACCCCACAGGATGGCGGCGGAGACCACGGCGTTCGCCGCCCAGAGGGTGGTGGGCAGGGTCTGATGATGGTGGTACCAGTCGTAGGAGGCGATGGTCCGGGTGGCGAAGATCAGGGCGATGACCACCACGTGGTCGCCGACCACCACCGCGGTCCGCACCCGCGGGTGATGACGAATCCGCCACTGCGACAACAGCACCGCGGAGATCCCCGACCACACCACCATGATCGCGATGTAGAACCAGCTCAGTCGTTGGTTGCTGTAGTAGGACACCGACGCGATCTGCTGGCCCACCGCGTACAGCAGGGTGACCAGCCGGAAGGCCTGCACCGCCCGCCACAGCGGTGCGGACGCGGCCCAATCCGGATCCGGATCAGTCGCCCGCGTCACCGGTGCCGCCGGGTGACTTCGTGCCGCCGGGTGACTTGGTCGGCCGGTGATCGTCCTCGCCCGTGATCGCCGAGACGGGCAGGATCGCGTCGGGATCGTCCGGGTCGGCATGGAAGATGCCGTCGTGCGGGTCGCCGGTGTGCAACTCCTGGTACGCCTCCTCGGGCGAATCGGCCAGCAGCGAGCGGATGGCGGTATTGAGCACCGCCACCAGCGGCACCGCGAGCAGACCACCGGCCAGGCCGGCCAGCACGATGCCGGCGGCGATGGCCAGCACCACGGCCAGCGGATGGATGCGCACCGCGCGGCCCATCAGCAGCGGTTGCAGCACATGGCCTTCCAGCTGCATGACCGCGATGGTGATGCCCAGCACGATGAGCGCGGTGACCAGGCCCTTGGTCATGAGCGCGATGAAGACCGCCACCGATCCGGCGATGAACGAGCCGATGATCGGGATGAACGCGCCGATGAACACCAGCGAGGCCAGCGGAAGCGCCAGCGGCACACTGAGGATCGCCAGGCCCGAACCGATGCCGATGGCGTCGACCAGCGCCACCAGCACGGTGGCGCGGACGAATCCGGTCAGGGTGCCGAAACCCAGCTTCCCGGCCACCCGCACGCGGTCACGGTGTGCGGTCGGGATGATGCGGGTGACGAACGTCCAGATCTGGTCCCCGCCATAGAGGAAGAAGATCAGGATGAACAGGGTCAGGAAGGCGCCGGTGAAGAATTCGCCGATCACGGTCGCGGTGGTGAGCGCCCCGTTGGTGAGCGCGTCCTTGTTGGACTCGATGGTCTTGACGATGGTGTCGCCCGCATTGCGGATCTGATCGTTGCTCAGGTGCAGCGGCCCGTTGATCAGCCAGTCCTGCACCTGGTGCACGGAGGTGGTGAATTCGCCGGACAGCTGCGGCACACCGGTGACGAACTGTTCGATGACGAAGGTCATGATCCCGGCGAGCAGTCCGAGCGACCCGACCAGCGCCACGAACACGCCGAGCGCGCGGGGCACCCCGAACCGCTGCATCCAATTGACCAGCGGCGCCATCAGCGCGGCCCCGAGCAGTGCGATGGACATCGGAATGGTGACCGTGGACAGCTTGCGCGCCAGGTAGGCGAAGGCCAGTACCGCCGCGAAGATGATCAGCAGCCGCCAGCACCACTCCGCCGTCTGCCGCACGATCGGGTGCACGGCCTCCCCGTCGCGGCGGCGTAGGCCACCGGACTCGCCGGATCTGCTGGACGTCGCCCGCACCTCACTCACGTAGGCGAGCCTACTGGGTGGTATCGGTAATCCGCCGGAACCAGTTCCCCGAATGCGGTGTGAGACGCATCCCCGGACGGGCTGTGCCAAACCACTATCTGCCTGGCACATTTCCGAGACCAATCGCAGCTATCCAGGAGTAAGTAACCGCGTTCACTCATTTCGAGTACTGGTCCTGGGGAAGTGCTGATGCGCACTCGATTTCGCTGTCTCGTCGCGGCCGGGCTCGTTATGGCCGCCACCCTGCTGCTGGTCCCGGGTGCGGGCCGCACCGCGCCGGAAGCGCACACCGGTGTACTCGGTGACGACTTTCTCTGGGGTGTGGCGGAATCCGGGTTTCAATCCGAAGGCCAGTCACCGGACAGCAATTGGAGCCGTTACATCGAGGCCAATCCCGGCTGGGACCGGCTCGGGGATTCCGTCGATTTCCGGGACCGGTTCCGGTCCGATATCGCCTTGGCGAAGAACCTCGGCGTCAAGGTTTTTCGGATCGGGGTGGAATGGGCGCGACTGGAACCGCAACCGGGGGTGTGGGATCCGGCCGCCTTCGCCTATTACGACGACGTGGTGGCGGCGATCGTGGCGGCCGGTATGCGGCCCATGCTGACACTGGATCACTGGGTGTATCCGGGCTGGGAGGCGGATCGGGGCGGCTGGGGCAATCCCGGCATGGTGACGGACTGGCTCACCAATATGCGCAAGGTCGTCGACCATTTCGCGGGACGCGATCCGATCTGGGTGACGATCAACGAGCCGGTCGCCTACATCGTGCACGAGGTGCAGCTGAACGGGACCGACGCCGATCAGATGCTGAATCGGGTGGCGCAGGCGCACAACGCTATCTACGACTACATCCATCAGGTGCAGCCGAACGCGTTGGTGACCAGCAATGTCGGGTACGTCGCGGGGGCGGAGTCGCAGGTCAACGGGCCGCTGATGGCACTGATCGGGGCCAGGCTGGACTTCATCGGCATCGACTACTACTTCGGTGACGGACCGCCCGGCGGCTCGGGCGGCATGTGGGAGCTGCCGGTCCATCCCGAGGGTATCTACTTTGCGCTGCAACACTATTCGCAGATGTTCCCCGGCAAACCGCTGTGGATCGTGGAGAACGGCATGCCCACCGAGAACGGGCAACCACGCGCGGACGGATACACCCGCTCGCAGCATCTGCGCGACACCGTCTACTGGTTGCAGCGGGCGAAGGCCGACGGCATGGACGTGATCGGATACAACTACTGGAGCCTGACCGACAACTACGAATGGGCTTCCTACACACCGCGATTCGGTCTGTACACGGTGAATGTCCGCACCGACCCGGACCTGAATCGCATCCCCACCGACGCGGTCGACACCTACCGGGACATCATCGCGCAGGACGGGGTGGCGGCCGACTACCTGCCGGCCCGCCCGCCCGCCGCCTGCGAGCTGATCGATCCACCAGCCAGCTGCGTCGCCCCGGTCACCGCCCCCTGAGCTGTTCGATCTGGGTTCGACTGAGCTGCTGAGCTTTTCGCAGGTGGCCGAGGATCACTTCCAGCTCGGCGTCGGTGTGCTCGCCGAGCATGGCCCGCCAGCCGACGCCGAGTTCGTCCCAGACCGCGGCGATGTGGGCGAGCCGTTCGGGGACCGGGGCGACCAGGACGCGGCGACGGTCGTGCGTGTCGGGCACGCGGGTGACGTAGCCACCGCGCTCGAGCCGGTCGACCAGGCGGGTGGCGGAGCCGGTCGTCAGCCCCGTCAGGTCGGCGATCTGCTTCACCGTGAGCGCCTCGGGCTCGGCGGTCAGCAGGCTCAGCGCCTGCACATCGGTGGGGTGCAGGCCGAGCCGGTCGGCGAGGGCCTGGTTGAACAGCGTGTATGCCGCCATGTACCGCCGCGATTCGTTCGACACTTCCTCGAACAGCGCGCGCCGACGCTCGGATGTCATCCAGATCACACTCCCAATTAGCTGCGCGGCGCAGCGATTCCGATTAGATTGCTGCGTGGCGCAGTTAATGCGCCACACAGCAGATTCTACAAGGAGAACCCTCGTGCTCACCATCGCGGTCACCGGCGCCACCGGCGCCCAGGGCGGCGCCACCGCCCGCGCCCTGCTCACCCTGGGCCACCAGGTCCGCGCCCTCACCCGCTTCCCGGACTCCCCGGCCGCCGTCGCCCTGCGCGAACTCGGCGCGCAGGTGCACTACGCCGACTTCGACAATCGCGAATCCCTCGATGCCGCACTGTCCGGCGCCGACTCACTGTTCGCGGTCACCACCCCGTTCGACACCGACACCTCCGTCGAGACCCGCCACGGCCGGACCCTCATCGACGCCGCGACCGCCACCCGCATCGGCCACATCGTCTTCACCTCGGTCGCGCACGCCGACCGCAACACCGGTGTCCCGCACTACGACAGCAAGTTCGCCATCGAGCAGTACCTGATGGCCTCGGGCGTGGCGTGGACCGTCATCGGACCCGCCGCCTTCATGAACAACTACACCACCGGCTGGACCCTCGACGGCCTGCGCACCGGCACCTTCTCCTGGCCCATGCCGTCCGACCGGTCCTTCACCCTCATCTGCCCCGAGGACATCGGCGCCTTCGCCGCCCACACCCTCGACCGCCGCGACGAATTCTTCGGCCGCCGCATCGACATCGCCGCCGACGAACTGACCCCGGCGCAGATCGCCGCCGCCCTCACCGAAGCCCTCACCATTCCGATTGCGCACCACCGGGTTCCGCTCGAATACGTCCGCAGCCGCTCGGCAGACCTGGCCGCGATGTTCGACTACTTCACGACGGTGGGCCTCGACGTCGACGTCCCCGGCCTGCGCCGTGACTACCCCGCCGTCGCCTGGACCTCCTTCGCCGACTGGGCCGCCCGCCAGGACTGGCCCGCCCTCCTGCCGGCCGCACCCGCCGCCCACTGACTCCCGCATGCGCCGAGATCCGGCGCCCGTGTAGTTGAATGAGCGCGTGTCCCAGTCGGATTCCGCGGACGATCTCGATCGGATTTCCGCGCCCCCGCCGCGGCTGACACACCGGCTCTTCGGAGTGTCCGGCCTGGGCTCCCGGTGGGCGAGCGCGCTGCGCTTCGCCGCGGCCTTCGCGGTGCCGGCGTCGATCGCGCAAGCCGTGGGGCAGGGCAGTCAGGCGCTGGGAATCATGTTCGGGGCCTTCCTCGCCATGTACGGGGAGAACCGGCCCTATCGGGTCCGCTGGGTCGAACTGTCGGCACTCGGAGCGCTGTTCCTGACCTGGGTGGGGCTGGGCGCGGGGGTCGCGCGCAGTACACAGGAGAGCACCGCCGCATTGCTGGTCATGCTGGTGGTGGTCGCCGCGGTCGCCACCTTTGTCGGACACTCCCTGATGCTTACGCCGCCGATGGGCGCGTTCGCGGTGATGCTCTGCGATGTCGGATTCAGCGGTGTGAAATCGGGTGCGGCACTGGCGACTGTGCTCGGCTGGCCCGCGGCCGGAGTGGCCGGCTCGATGGTCGTCTCCATGTCCGGGTGGTTGTGGCATCCGAACAAGCCGCAGCAAGACGCGGTCGCCGCCGCCATCGCCGCGATCGACCGGTCTCTCGAACGACCGGCCGTGGCCGATCGGCAGGAAGCCACCGCGGCACTCGTCGCGGCCTGGGCCGCCCTGCACGACGCGGGCACCGTCGCGATACCCGAGGATCCACTCGTGACGGCCTTACTCGCCGCCAATCGCCGGTTCGCGGGAGTCGTGAACCCCGATTTCCTCCCCAACGACACCGCGATCCCGCTGTCGCGACCCGGGCCCGGCTACCTCCTCGCCCGGACCTGGTCACCGCACTCGAGGGCGACGATCACCACCGCACGACTCGTCGTCGCGGCGACGCTGGCGGCCGTGCTGTGCACCGCGCTGCCGCTGGACCGGCCCGATTGGGCGATCCTGACGGTCGCGCTCGTCCTCGGTGGTGCGCCCGCACGTGCGGACGGGACCATCCGGGCGCTGCACCGATTGGCGGGCACCGTACTCGGCATCGGCGTGCTCGGCGGCCTGATCCGACTGTCTCCCAGCGGATTCTGGGTCATCGTCGTGCTCACCGTGCTGCTGTTTCTCATCGACTTCCTGGCCGCCGGGAACTACGCGCTCGCCGCCGCGTTCATCACTCCCGCCGCACTGCTGGTCGGCGTGCGCGGTGATCTCACCGGCGACCTCACCCCGCTGCTGCGCGATCGCCTGCTCGAGACTGCGATCGGCGCGGCGCTCGCCATCGCGGCGCTCTGGCTGATCGCTCCGCGCGCGCATCGTCGCGGCATGCTGTGGATGCAGGGTCGCGTCTCTGCCGCCTCGGCGAAACTGCTTGCACTGCTGCGCGATACCCCACCCGACAACCCGCGCGCCATGCGCCTGCGCCGCGATCTGCAATACGAACTCGCCGGCGCCGCGGTCGCCATCACCGTCGCCGCTCGCACCGAGCCGGCCTGGACTCGCACCCATCGGGACGAATACCTGCGTCGTGAACGCCACGGTGTCGCCCTGCTGATCGCCTGCTGGCACACCCCGCCCGGCCACCTGCTCACCGGCATCGACGAGCGAATGCCGGACCTGCCGTGAACACCGGGCGCTAGGCGACCGTGGTGGATGGCGCCGTGCGCAGCACGGTGAGACCGGCGGTGACGGCGGAACCGGCTGCGCTCCAGCTGATTCCGGCGGGTTGAGTGGTGAGGACGACCACCAGGTAGCGCAGGGGCTGGTTGGGAGCGGCCGCCACGAGGCCGGTGGTGTTCATGGTCGTGGAGGCGTTCATCATCATCCACCCCTGTTTGACCGCGGTGGGGACACCGGGAAAGACGGTGGGGATGCCGAAGGACTGGTCGGTGCCGTCGGCGGCGATTCGGGTGCTGTGGAGCAGGCCGTTCAGGATGACCTGGCGGTCCGGTTCCGGGACCGCGGTGGTGAGGTAGTGGTAGATGGCGACGACATCCGCCGGGGTGGTGCGGGTTTCGCCCCATTCCGAGGAGTCCTCCGGCAGTTGGGTACCGGTGAGACCGATCCGGTCGATCATGCGGCTCACGATGTCGGTGCCGCCGCCCGTACACCACAGCTCGTCGGCGATGTCGTCGTCACTGGTCGCGAGCATGCGTTCCAGCCGGGCGGGGTCGGCTGAATTCGCTTGCGGGCCTTGGCCGTGCAGGGCATCGAGCGCGATCAGCAATTTGACCACGGATGCGGTGTAGAACGACTGATCGGCGCCGAGGGCCGCGACCACACTGCCGGTACCGGTGTCGATGACATCGATGCCGACTTCGGTACCGGGAGAGGCGTCCTGGATCGCGGACTGCATCTGCCGGGCCAGTTCCGCGGGTGGCAACGTGGCCGGAACCGCGGGCCACGCGGGACTCGCAGGCGCGGCCGACGCCGCGAGGGGCGCGGCCTGCGCGGCGACGAAGGCGAGCAGGCCCGCCGCGACACTCAGCCGCCACGGCCGAAATGCGCTGGTGGGGCGCGCGATCGCGCCGGCGGTATGGATGCGCATGAGTATTGCTTTCGTGCTTCGAGTCGGGATTTGTGGTGCACGAATTCGCGGCCTGCCGACTACGCAGGTCGCATCGGAATTCGTTGTTTCGCTAGCCCCTCAGATCAGGGCTGCGGCACTGCATGACATTTCCCGTTGTCCGGGAAGTCACCCGACTGAATTGGGCAGTAGCTTGACATCACATGTATTGGAAGTCAATCCGTGTGACCGCCCTTACCGGCGCGCCTACTGCCGATGTGGCTATAGTTTGTGGTGCACCTCGTTAGGTGAGGCTCCTTTTCGAACACAGGCCACTGATCTCACGACGTCGAGAGACGCCCAAGATCAGGACAGATCTTCCCGGCTTAAGGGTTGATCCCAAGTGGCTTCCCGCCGAATTTCCGGTCGGGATACGTCGTTCAGTGCCGAAGCTCAACGTGTGGGGTTGCGCGCGGCACATGGGCTTTCGCGCAAACACTCCTTCGTGCGTTCACTGAGACCTGTCCAGTCCCTAGGTAGGTGTACGAATGAAGAACCTGATGACCTGCGTTCCGGTGGCCGGAGGCGGCACCGAGCGGACCCCGGTGGAGAATCTGCTGCTCACCCGCGGTGTCCTGCTGGCGAACAATATCCGTTTCCTGCTGATCAGGACCGCGGACGGCACCCCTGCGCTCGCGCTGGGCGAGCAGTTCCGGGGACTGGTGGCGCCGCTGCTGCGCGTCGACGGCGGCCCGGGCGCCATCACGATCGAGTACTGGGATTTCGGCCCCGAGGAAGTGCGTTGTCCACGCCCGAATGCCTTGACCCGCACCAGTTTTCCCGCCGCCGACCTGGAACTGTCCACGATCCGGCGGTTCGGCTGCGACTGGGTGTCGCCCGAGGGGATGTTCGAGCCGCACGCCGGCGATATCGGATTCCCCATCGACCTCGTGTTCTCCTGGGTCGACGGCAATGACCCGGCGCTGGCCGCGCGACGCACCGCGGCCGCGGTCGGCGTCGCTTTCGGCGAGGGCGACGCCGCACCGGCGCGCACCCGACAGATCGATGAGCTGCGCTTCGCGCTGCGATCCGTGCACGAATACGCGCCGTGGGTGCGCCGCATCTTCATCGCCACCGATTCGACGCCGCCGCGCTGGCTCGCCGACGATCCGAAGGTGACGATTGTTCGTGCGGCAGAACACTTTTCGGATCCGAGCAGCCTGCCGACCTTCAACTCGCACGCGATCGAGTCACAGCTGCAACACATTCCGGGGTTGAGCGAGCACTTCATCTACGCCAACGACGACATGTTCTTCGGGCGTCCCGTGTCGCCGGAGATGTTCTTCACCTCCGGTGGCATCAGCCGCTTCGTCGAATCCGATCTGCGCATCGGCACCGGGCCGAACACCGAGCAGCGCAGCGGATTCGAGAACGGGGCTCGCGTGAACCGGAAACTGCTGCAGGATCGATTCGGGCAGGTGATCACCCGCCACCTCGAACACGCGCCGACCCCGCTGCGCCGCAGCGTGCTGCTGGAGATGGAGCGGGAGTTCCCCGCGGATTTCGCCCGGACACAGGCCAGCCCGTTCCGCTCCAGCACCGATATCTCGGTGACGAACTCGCTCTTCCACTACTACGCCCTGCTGACCGGTCGCGCGGTACGGCACGAAACCGCGTGGGTGCGCTACGTCGACACCACGACCTTCGACGGGCTCGATCAGCTCGGCATCCTGTCGGTGCGCCGCGACGCGGACTTCTTCTGCCTCAACGACAGCAGCTTCCCCGAGGTGGAGGAATCCCACCGCACGTCGCGGGTGCGGTGCTTCCTGGAGCACTACTTCCCCCGCCCCGCACCCTGGGAGCGCACCGCCGCCGAGCTGATCGACACGGCGGCGGAGTCCGGCACCTTCGCCGCGTAGCCGGGTGGGCGGTCAGCCTCGACCGAGCTGTACCGCCTTGACCACCAACAGGATCGCGCCGATCACGAGGTAGCCACGCAACGCCAGCATCCCGAGTTTGGTACCGGCCGACCAGGTGACCGGTTCGAGCAGGGCCAGGGGCGGCATCCGCCAATGTTCCTTCTCGGACCGGTCGAACACGGGGGCCGGGGCGGGAGCCGGGGCGCGCCGTTGCAGATAGCGCAGTACCCCGACCGTCACCACCGCGAGCACGGCCAGTGCGGCGGCCAGGTATTCGGAAGTGCTGACCACATCCAGATCCGGGAACAGCGTGGTGGCCATCAGGATGCCCGACAGCAGCAGCAGGACGGCGACGATGACCCCGGCCACGATATTGAGCCAGGTCTTGTTCACCCACGGTCCCAGCACCTGCGGGTCGTTGCACAGCAGCAGCAGGAACACGCTCGCGCTCGGCAGCAGTAGTCCGGCCAGGGCCTGCACGGCCGTGGTGATAAGCCCCAGGGGCGCACCGGGAATCAGCACGATGACCGCTGCCAACGCCACCATGGCGATGTAGGAGAGGTAGAACTGTTTGGCGTCCTTGAAGCCGCGGTGCAGTGAGTGTTTGATGCCGAAGACGTCACCGAAGGCGTAGCTGGTGGCCAGCGTGACCGCCGCCGCGCCGATGATCGAGGCGTCCAGCAGCACGATCGCGAAGATCGATCCGAGTCCGTGGCCGAGATTTCCCAGCAGGTGCGCGATGCCGCCCGCGTCGTCGAATTTCCCGACCGCGTCGTTGGCGCGAGCCGCGTAGTCGGCGGTCATCACCAGCGCGGTCGCGCCGAGCACGACGACGAACGCACCGAGGGTGGTGTCGACGCGCTCGTACCCGATGAACCGCGGCGTGATGCGCTTGTCGACGATATTGGACTGCTGGAAGAACAGCTGCCAGGGCGCGACCGTGGTGCCGACGATCGCGATGATCAACAGCACGGCATCGGAACTGATACCGCCCGAGATGCCGGGCACCACGAAAGCCTTTGCCGCACGGCCCCAATCGGGGTGCGACAGCAAGAGCAACGGAATCTGCAGCAGGGTGATGGCGATGAACACGAACATCGCGCGCTCCCACCGGCGGAAGCTGCCCGAGGCCATGATGACCACCAGCGCCACCGCGGCGGTCGGAACCACGATGTACTTGGAGATGCCGAAGTACTCCGCCGCCAGGCTGACACCGATGAACTCGGTGACGATGGTGAGAAAGTTCAGGACGAACAGGTCACCGACGGAGAACCAGCCCCAGCCTCGACCGAAGCGCTCGTTGATGAGCCGGGCGTGGCCGACACCGGTGACCGCGCCGAGCCGAACCACCATCTCCTGGTTCACGATCAGCACGGGGATCAGCAACAGCAGCACCCACAACAGGCTGTAACCGTAGTTCTGCCCGGCCTGCGCGTAGGTGGCCACGCCACCGGCGTCATTGTCGCCGACCATGACGATCAGGCCGGGGCCGACGATCGCGAGCAGCGTCGCCATTCGGGTCTTGAAGGTGCGCGAATGCTCGGTATCGCCGAGCTTGATCTTGCCGAACGCGCCTTCGATATCACCCACGTGCGCCGAATCCAGCACGGCGGACTGACGATTCACACCGGGGGATCGGGTCGAAGCCGTATCCACGGGCTTGCGGAGCTCCGGACCCGGTGGCACCGGCGGGTTTTCGTGTGTATTCGTCATAGCTGTGCCGCGCCGTTCGGGTGCTGTGTCGGGGTCTTGCCGGCCGGCGCGGGCTCGCGCACCGGACGCGGCGCGGGCTCGCGGCGTCGCCAGTCCTCGGGAATGATGTCCTCGAGCACGTCGTCGACGGTCACCACACCGAGTACGCGATCCTCGTCGTCGACGACGGGTAGCAGGTAGAGGTTGTAATCCGCCATCAGCAGCGCGATGTCGGTGAGGTCGGCCTCGGGGCCGATGCGCACCGGGTCGGCGTCCATGATCTCGGAGATCGCGCGCCCCGGGTCCGCCTGCAGCAGCGCGATCACCGACACCACGCCGACGAGCTGCCCGCCCTCGACCACGTGCATCTTCAGCAGCGCCTCGGGCTGCAGCGCGGACGCCGCCGCCACGATCGACAATGCCTGCGACACGGTGGAATTCGGTGCGCAGGAGACAAAATCCACATTCATGAGTCCACCCGCGCTGTCGGGGTTGAAGCCCATCAGCGTGATGACCTTGACGCGCTGCCCGGGCGGCATCAGATCCAGTACCCGGCGGCGACGCGACTGGCGGAGTTCGAGAATGGAGTCGGCCGCGTCGTCGGCGCGCATGCGCCCGAGCAGGGCCGCGACCTCGCCGTCGGACATGGAGTTCAGGATCCGGCTGGACTGATCGGAATCCAGCTCCTCGAACACGTCGGCCTCGAGCTCCGGATCGCCGTGCACCTGGTCGAGGATCTCGCCGCGCTCATGCTTGTCGGCATCCTCGAGCAGGTCGGCGAGCTCGGCGGGCTTGAGGCCGCGCAAACGAACGCTGATGCCGCGTGCGGTCTGCGACCCGCTGTGCCCGATCAGGGGTTCGAACGCCTTCCAATCCCGCGAGGCATGACCGCCGGAAGATCTGATCAGTCCGAAGAACTGGGCCGGGCGGCGGGTGTCGAGCCGGGCCAGCACCCACCCCTCGGGAGTCTGGTCGAGTTCGACGTCGTAGGCGCGCACCAGTTCCGCGGCGGCGACGTCGATGAGGCGATGCCCGAGGATGTCCGCCTTCAGCAGCACCTCGCCGTCGCGGCGCTCGAAGGAGCGCAGGTCGACCTTGTTGACCGACAGCACGATCCGATCGGCGCCGAACTCGCGGATGCGATCGGCCGAGACGAACACCTGACGCCCGCCGACGCCGACGACCACGCCGGTGATCGCCGGATAGGCGTCGCCACCGGTCAGCCGCACGATCAAATCGTCTACGCGGCCGATGGATTCGCCGGATCCGGCGATCACGGGAGACTTGAGCAACTGCGACAGATGGAGGGTCGCGGCCGAATCCGGTATCGGCTGCGGTGTGGCTTCGGTCATAAGCACTCCTGTCTCGGCGTCCCCGGCGAACCGGCGACTACAGCCTCACCCTGCACCGTGGCCGGTGCCAATACTCGAATTCTGGCTCAACGGAGGGTATCGAACAGACCAACGAAACACCCCCATCGGCAAATGTCTGAATTGACTTATCAAACTCATTGGTGCCAAGCTGTGCCCCGTAATACAGCACCTCGCTAGGCGAGGCTCCTGCGTGAACAAAGGCCACTGATCCGACGACGTCGAGAGACGCCCAGGCTCAGGACAGGTTTCCCCGGATTAAGGGGTCACCCCAAGTGGCTTCCCAGGCAATGGGATACGTCGCGTAGTGCCGAAGCTCTGACGAGAGAGGTGCCCACCCGATTCGGTCTTCTACCTGGGTGGACTCCTCGTGTGCACACGTGCTGGCGCCCCCGTGCGCCCCGGCCGCAAGGAGGTGAGGAACAACAGTGCCATCCGGCGATAGTCCGCATCCCAGTCTCTTGTTCCCCGCACTCGTTTGCGGGTGGAAACACGCCACACGAGCCTGACAATTCACGAAACCCCTTTTACGCGACCGCATGCTGTCCGCTGCGCGGCCGTGTAATTCGTGCTGGCCATTTCACCCCCATTCGAATTCATCGTCCCACTGAATTTCGAAGGTTTTATCTCGATGAGGAAGCTCACCGCTTACACCCTGGCCGCCGCTACCGCTCTCGGCGTCGTGGCCTGCAACGCACAGGACGCCAAAGCCGATCCGGCACAGGCGAATCCCGGTATCCACTGGACCACCCAGGTGGTCGACAAGTCCGTCGTGCTCACCACCGATCTGGGCTCGCTGACCACCCAGGACGGCCAATTCCAGGTCCGTGACACCACCGGCGGCCTGGTCACCCAGTTCCCGCTGAGCTGGCTCGACAATGCCGGCGCGCACCCGATCGCCGCCCGGATCGACGGCAATACCGCCACTCTCACCCCGAACCTGGACCCGGCCGCCGTCACCCCGGCCCCGGCGCTCCCGGCTCCGGTGGTCAAGGACATCGCCAACCAGGCCGATCAGGACGCCGCCTTCTCCGCCGCGGTCAACCAGTTCGGCATCGTCACCTCCATGGGCACCATGGTCGGCACCCTGGTCGGTGGCGTCGCGGGCTGTGCCATCGGCGCCGCGGGCGGAGCCATCGCCGGTGTCGTGGTCATGTCGGTGCCGACCGGCATCGCGGGCTGTGTCGCCGGTGCGGCCATCGGTATCCCGCTGGGTGCCGCGGCCGGTCTGGTGTTCACCGGTGTGCCCGCCGCCATCGCGGTCGGTATCGGCCTGGCCCAGCGCCTGGCCGCGCCGGACTCCACCCCGGCCCCGGCCGCCGCTCCGGTCGCGTGATCGGTCCGATTGCGCCGGTGAAACTCGCACCGGCGCAATCGGATTCCGTAAAGATGCGATCGACAGCCCTTGACTTGCGGCTTGCGCGGGGTTCACACTTCTTCAGTCAGCACCTCGCTAGGCGAGGCTCCTGTACGAACACAGGCCACTGATCCGACGACGTCGAGAGACGCCCAGGCTCAGGACAGGTTTCCCCGGATTAAGGGGTAACCCCAGGTGGCTTCCCGCGTCGCGGGATACGTCGTGCAGTGCCGAAGCTCTGACGAGAGGGGTGCTCGCCCACCGTTTTTCGGTGCGGCATCCACCCCTTGCGTACTGGCCCAACCGTATCGGCGCCCGCGTGCGTCTCGGCAGCAAGGAGGTGAGGGACGAAAACATGAACGACGACGATCCTTATCCGAGTCCGCTTCGAGAACTCATTTCGTTCCCAGCTTGCTGCGGCCTTCCGAACTCCTGACCGATCCAGTTCGAAGTTCCCACCCCGTCGGGGGTGACTTCGGCGTGTCTTCGGCATGCCCGGAAACGCTTGCGGCAGTTGGCTTCACGCCGAGGAGCAAGTCATGGCCGTCATCGCATTCCCGCACCGCGACACCATCTCGATGCCGGTGTCCCTGATCAATCTCGTCCGCCGGCTCCGTACCAGGGCCCGGCTGACCGATCAGGAACGCCACTACATGGCGGCGGCCCGTCCCAGGGCCGCCCTCTACACCGCCTCGCTGGGCGGCCACCCCTACCACTGGTAGCGGGTCCATCGCCGATACGCAGTACTGCGAAAGATTCAGAGAGGGAGAAACGGTCATGGCCTTTTTCTCCAACGGCGACAGCCGTCATTCCACCGTCGCGGACAGCCCGAACCCGGGTGCCGTCATGGACAGCGCGCACGTCGGCGACATCGTCGGCGCGCTGGGCCGGGTCGGTCAGCACGACACCTCCGAGGGCCGCACCCGTTGGCAGCGTTTCCGCATGCTGCTGGCCATCATGGGGCCGGGTCTCATCGTCATGGTCGGCGACAACGACGCCGGTGGCGTCGCCACCTACGCCCAGGCCGGGCAGAACTACGGCATGGCCCTGGTCTGGACGCTGGTGCTGCTGATTCCGGTGCTCTACGTCAACCAGGAGATGGTGGTCCGGCTCGGCGCGGTCGCCGGGGTCGGGCACGCTCGCCTGATCTTCTCCCGGTTCGGAAAGTTCTGGGGCGCTTTCAGTGTCGGTGACCTGTTCATCGTCAATGCCCTGACCATCGTCACCGAGTTCATCGGTGTGTCCTTGGCGCTCAACTACTTCGGGCTGCCCAAGGGTATCTCGGTGCCCTTGGCCGCGGTATTGCTGTTCGGCGTGGTCGCCGGTGGCTCGTTCCGCCGTTGGGAGCGTTTCCTTTTCGCGCTCATCGCCGTGAACATCGTGCTGTTCCCGCTCGCGTTCATGGTGCATCCGAGCGTGAAAGACAGTGCGCACGGGCTGATTCCGTCCTTCCCGGGGGGACTGGACTCGACGCTGCTGCTGCTCATCGTCTCGATCGTGGGCACTACGGTCGCGCCCTGGCAGCTGTTCTTCCAACAGTCCAACATCGTCGACAAGCGGATCACCCCGCGCTGGATCAAGTTCGAGCGTATCGACCTGTGGATCGGCATCGCCGTCGTGATGACCGGCGCCGTGGCCATCATGGCCGCCGCGGCGTTCGGTCTCGCGGGCACCGACGCGGTCGGCAACTTCACCGACGCGGGCGCGGTCGCACAGGCCCTGCACGACAACATGGGCCAGACGGTCGGCGCGCTGTTCGCGATCCTGCTGCTGGACGCCTCGCTCATCGGCGCCAACGCCGTCGGCCTGGCCACCACGTATGCCCTCGGCGACACGCTCGGCAAGCGGCACTCGCTGCACTGGAAGATCACCGAAGCCCCGGTGTTCTACGCCGGTTACGCCGCCCTGCTGGCCGTGGCCGCGGCGGTGTCGTTCAGCCCGGATCACGTGCTGGGTCTGCTGACCCAGGGCGTGCAGGCGCTGGCCGGTGTGCTGCTGCCGTCGGCCACGGTGTTCCTGGTGTTGCTGTGCAATGACAAGGCGGTGCTGGGTCCGTGGGTGAACACGGTGCGCCAGAACATCATTGCCGGAATCATCGTGTGGTCGCTGGTGCTGCTGTCGCTGGCGCTGACCGCGGCGACCTTCTTCCACGACCTGTCCACCAAGACGCTCGAAATCGGATTCGGCACGGGTGCACTGGTGGGCGTCCTCGGTGGTGTGGCAATTGCGCTCGCGCACAAGAGGTCCGATCGTAAGGACACCGAGCGCACCGCGGCCGAGCTGGGCGGCCTCGATCCCGACCAGGTCGAGGAACTCGACTCGACCCCGCTCACGAAGGCCGAGCGCAAGGCCATCCTCGAGGCCGACCGGGAAAGCTTCCGCACCCCGGCCCTGGACACCCTCGAGCGTCCCGCGTTCTCCTCCGGACGCATGGCGGGCATGCTCGCCCTGCGTGGTTACCTGCTCATCGCGGTAGCCCTGGTCGGCGTGAAGATCTTCCAGCAGATCACGGGGTGAGCCATCGCCTTGATCGGCTCCTCAGGAGTTGACGAGGGTGGTTTCGGCGGTGGCCCGCAGGGGTGCGAGCGCGGTGGTCCAGGCGATGACCTGATCCAGGGTCTTGTGCAGCGCGTCGGTGTTCCGGTCACCGGGGACGAAGGTGGCGTCGTGCTCGAAATCGGTGAGCACCGAGATGGTGACCTGGTAGCCGACGTCTGCCATGCCGAGGGTGCTGCAGACGCCACGCAACTGGGCCACCGCGCGAGCGCCGCCGTTCACGCCGTAGGAGACGAATCCGACTGCCTTGTCGACCCATTCGGCGAAGACGTGGTCGAGGGCGTTCTTCAGGACCCCGGGGTAACCGCCGTTGTACTCCGGAGTCACCAGCACGAAGCCGTCGAATCGCTATCCCCTACCGACGAGACAGCCGAACGGGATGTCAGGTCTGACAACTCGAGTCGCTGTTTCGTCGGGTTGTATGAAGAGGCATCGACCGAAGGAGTCGGACACCATGACCGATCCGCAGTTGCGCGCGGTGATCAGCGAACGCCGTCAGCTGATCAACCTCGCCTACCGGCTGCTCGGCTCGCTGAGCGAGGCCGAGGACGTGGTGCAGGAGACCTACGCGCGCTGGTACGCGCTGTCCGAACAGCAGCGCGACGCAGTGGACAAGCCCGGCGCGTGGTTGACGACGGTCGCCGGCCGCATCTGCCTGGATCTGCTCGGCTCGGCGCGCGCCAGACGGGAACAGTATGTGGGCGAATGGATTCCGGAGCCCGTGCCCAGCGCCGCCGAAAGGTTCGGTGCCGGGACGTCCACCGATCCCGCCGACCGGGTCACCCTCGACGAGTCGATCAGCATGGCGTTCCTGGTCGTCCTGGACTCCATGACGCCCGCCGAACGGGTGGCCTTCGTCCTGCACGACGTCTACCGCTACCCCTTCGCCGAGATCGCCGAGATCGTCGGCCGCACCCCCGCCGCCTGCCGCCAGCTCGCCTCCAGCGCCCGCCGCCGCGTCGACACCTCGCGCAGCCCGTCCACCGCCGAGCGCGCCGAAGTGATCCGGGACTTCAAGCGCGCTTGGGAGACAAGCGATCTGACGGCCCTCATCGGCCTGCTCGACCCGACCGCGATCGCGACCGCGGACAGCGGCGGCCGCGCCCTCGCCTTCCTCGATCCGATCATCGGCGGCGCCCACATCGCCCACGCCTGGGTCGAGATCGTCGCCCGCGGCCCCGAGGTCACCCTGATCGAGCGCACCGTGAACGGCCAACCCGGCCTGGTCGCCGACCACAACGGCACCATCATCTCGGTGTTCGCGTTCGATATCGCCGACAACCGCGTCACCCGCATCTGGGTGACGCGCAACCCCGAGAAGCTCCGCCTCTGGACCACCGGCTGAACCAGCTAGATTGGTGATCGTGTCAGCAGCGCCCCTTCAAGCGGTCAAACAGACCATGAGGACTCGCTGGCCGCTGTATCTAGCTTCCATGCTCGCGGCCAACGCGTTCGGTGCTGTCCTGGTGTGGGCCTTCATTCAGTACGGACTGCCGGTTCCGGCGAGCGGGAACAGCGCGACGCGGCAGACGGGGCTGTTGATTCCGACGGTCGTGTTGCTGGTGGGCGGGTTTCTGAGTGTGACGGCGTCGGCGCTGATGCTGCGGCCGGTGATGCGCTGGCAGGTGCGGGGTGGGCCGCCGTCGCGGCAGGAACAGATGGCGGCGCTGCACGCCCCGTTGCGGCAGTCGATCGTGCACCTGGTGCTGTGGCTGATCCTGGGTGGCGTGCTGGCGTCGCTGATCATCGTGCGAACGCCGGAGATGGCGGCGGCGGTGATCGTCACCGAATGTATGGCCGCCACCATCGTTTTCGGCTTCACCTACATGCTGGGCGAGCGAATTCTGCGGCCGGTCGCGGCGGAAGCCCTGACCACGGGCGCTTTCGACCACACCCTGACGGCCGGTGTCGGCACCCGGATGGCGATGACCTGGGGTATGGGAACCTTCGCTCCGACCATCGCCATCGTGCTTTTGTGCGTCACCCAGATTTCTTCTCGCGTCCAGTTTTCCGCACAGTCGCTGGCCGTCTCGATTCTGCTGTTGTGTGGTGTGGTGATCATGCAGGCGCTGGCGCTTTCCATGCTCACGGGTTCTTCCATTTCCGATCCGATCCGTCAGCTCAGCCAGGCCATCGACCGCGTGCAGGAAGGCGCGCGGGATGTGCAGGTGGAGGTTTTCGACGGTTCGGAAATCGGACTGCTGCAGGTTGGCTTCAACCGCATGATGGGCGAGGCCGCGAAACGGCGGGAACTGCAGGAATTGTTCGGCCGGCACGTGGGCGAGGAGGTCGCGCTCCGGGCGCTCGAGTACGGCACCGAACTCGGTGGTGAAACCCGATTCGTAGCGGTCTTGTTCGTGGATATGGTCGGTTCCACCGCGACCGCCGCGGAACGTCCGCCGACCGAAGTGGTCAGCCTGCTCAACGAGTTCTTCCGCGTTGTCGTGGATGTCATCGACCGCCACCACGGACTTATCAATAAATTCATGGGCGATGCCGCGCTGGCCATCTTCGGTGCGCCGCTGGACCGTCCGGACGCCCCGACCGCGGCCCTGGCCGCCGCCCGTGAGCTGCGCGAAGCCCTGCGCGAGGTGGTCGGGCTGGATATCGGCATCGGTGTTTCGGCGGGCCTGGCGGTGGCCGGGAATATCGGCGGCGCGAATCGCTTCGAATACACCGTGATCGGTGATCCGGTGAACGAGGCGTCGCGGCTCACCGAACTCGCCAAGGACCGTCCCGGACGCGTCCTGACCTCGTCGAGCGCACTGTTTTTCGCCGACGAGAACGAGCAGCGGCATTGGCAGACCGGTGAAGAGGTGCAACTGCGCGGCCGCCGCCGGAAAACCCGCCTCGCCTGGCCGTCGGAAAGCGCCGAACAGACTGATGCAGACGAGGCGACAGCTAGTTCGTTAGGGTGAGAGCGTGACGGCCCATGGTGACCTGGCCGGCGAACCTGCGCCGCCCGCGAATAACCCGCACCGTGGCAGGTTCTGGTGGGCCAAATGGGTTCTCGGCACCGCGCTGGTGGGGCTGCTGATTTCCGAGGGCATATATCTATATCCGCGCCTGCACGAATCCTGGAAGAACCTCACCGAAGTCCATTGGGGCTGGGTCGCCGCCTGCATCTTCATGGCGGCGTTTTCCATGAGCGGATTCGGCCGCATCCAGAAACAGCTGATGCACGCGGGTGGCGTGGAGGTGAGCCAGCGCAAGTCCGTGGCGGTGGTGTACGGCGCGACCGGCATGTCGCTGACCCTGCCCGCGGGCCAGGTGTTCTCGGCCGCCTTCACCTACCGGCAGACCCGACGCTGGGGGGCGAGCCCGATCCTGGCGTCCTGGCAGCTGGTGATGTCGGGCGCGGTGGCGGCGGGCGG
Source organism: Nocardia sp. NPDC059240 (assembly GCF_042753865.1). Classification (NCBI taxonomy): domain Bacteria; kingdom Bacillati; phylum Actinomycetota; class Actinomycetes; order Mycobacteriales; family Nocardiaceae; genus Nocardia; species Nocardia sp. NPDC059240. The sequence continues at coordinate 271,891 of NZ_JBHZAC010000005.1, forward strand.
GCTGGCCCTGCTGGGCCTGTTCGGCACGGTGCTGTCGGGAGATCGGGTCGGACCGCTCAAGGTGATCCTGACGCTGGGCACCATCGCCCTGCTGATCGGGGCCGTCAACTACGTGTCCCGGCACCCCGGCGGGGTGGAGGCGCTGTTGCGCCGAATCCTGCACGGGGTGAACCGGATTCGCCATCGGCCCGCCGACGCGGGGGTGGAGAAGGTCGGCGAGATCCTCTCGCAGCTGGAGTCGGTGGACCTGAACAAGCGCGACGGCGCGTGGGTCGCGGTGTGGGCGTTGGTGCATCGGCTCGCCGACGTCGCGTGCCTGGGTTTCGCCTGCTACGCGGTGGGTGCGGACCCGCGCTGGGCAGCGCTCATGCTGGCGTTCGCGGCCGGCAAGGCCGTGGGCACCATCCCGTTGGCCCCGGGCGGCATCGTCTATGTGGATGCCACGCTCATCTATTCGCTGACCGTGGCGGCCGGTCTACCCGCCTCGCAGGCCGTGGCCGCGGCCTTCCTCTACCGCCTGATCAGTTTCGTGCTGGTGGCGATCGTGGGCTGGATCGTCTTCCTGTTCCTGTTCCGTAAGCCGCAGGCCGATGACGCGGAGCTGGAGAAGGAGTTCGAGGAACGCGGCAATTCGCTGGTCACCGACCGCCGCAGGCAAAACCCCCCGGAAGGCACCGCGACCTGAACCGGGGGTGACGGGTCAGGGTGCAGTGTCCCTGCAGAGACGCGCCGACGCCGCCCGATACCCTGTGGCCCGTGAGGAAACTGGTGCCGTTCGCCGTGGATGTCGTGCTCGTGGTGTTCTTCTGCGTACTCGGGCGGCGCAGTCATGACGAGGCCACGCTGGGTGTCGGCCTGCTGCGTACCTTCTGGCCGTTCGGCACCGGGCTGGTGCTGGGCTGGGTGATCGCCGTCGCGGTGGCGTCGGGCCGCGAGGGGGTCAGCGCGGCACGGCGTTTCGACGGCCGCGCCTGGTGGCCGACCGGGGTGATCCTGTGGCTGAGCACGCTGATCGGCGGCATGCTGCTGCGGGCCGTGTCGGGCCAGGGGGTCGCGTTCAGCTTCGTCCTGGTGGCCGCGACCTTCCTGGCCCTGTTCCTGATCGGCTGGCGCGCAGCGGTTCAGATCCTGCGCGCCCGCTGACCGTCGCTAGTCCGGTGAGGCCAGCGACTGCAGCAGTCGCGCGGCCACGCGGGCGGTGAGATCGCCGCTGTCGGGATCGTCGATGTGGATGGCGAAGGCCAGGTCACCCATGGTGGCGATGAGCCAGGCGCTGTTGCCGGTGGTGGCGCCGAAGGCCTGCACGTCGCGATACCGGTTGAGGGCGGCCATTTCCGGCGCGCCGACCCCGTCGTGCAGCATGGCGCGCAGCCGGTCGGTGGCGCCGCCGGGCAGCGCGGGCAGATCGGCCTCGGTGGTGGCGGGCTGACCGATGGTGATCATCGGCTTGGGCACCTGGCCGTTGGCGATGGCGGCCGCCGCGATGGCCATGCCCCAGGGGCTGGCCAGCAGCGAGTCCGCCGCATTACCCCGCCCGACATTCTCGGCGGCGTTCTTGCCGGTGGGCAGGCGACCGGTGGTCTCCTCCAGGCCGGGCACCTTGAAGTCGATGCCGATGCCGAGCAGGCTGGCCGCGTCCGCGGCATCGCCGACCGAAACATCCTGCGGCGCTTTGTTCTTGGTGACCGCGGCGACGTTCTTGAACAGTTCGATCATGCCGCCGACCGGGTAGAGCCCGGTGAAGGCGATATTGCCGCGCTCGCTGGCCTGACTGTTCTGCGCGGCCGCGACGATCGCGCCACTCGAGGGCTGGATGGCCACGATCGAGGTGGGCGATCCGGTGCTCACCACCGCGTCCTCGGCGGCGCGCTGCAGCCGCTGGTCCATGGTGGCGGGGATGTCGGGTCCGGGCGGGACCTGTTCCCCGGCGAGCTGGGTGACGAAGCTGCCGTCGGGTTCGAAGAGCTGAACTCCCCAGCCGGAGTGCGCGTCCCGATTGTCGGTCCACACCTTGCCGAACGCGTCGAGCAGCGGCGACCAGATGCGGCGGTCGGCGGCGATCAGCTTGGGCTGCTTCTCCATCACCACGCCCGGGATCGGGGCCATGCGCGGTTGCAGGATGTTGAAGTCGCCGTCGCGCAGGTTGACCGCGACGATGGGCTTGCCCTGTGCGGCCGAGAGCTGTTGCAGCAGTGCCGGTCCGTCGATGAGCGGGGCCACCGGGGCGATGGCGGCGCCGAGCGCGTTGGTGGAGGCGACCGGGTCGGTGATCTTGGTCGGGTCGAGTTTGATGACGTTGATGGTCTGCTCGGTCATCAGCGGCTGCCCGACGATGTCGTTCACCTTGGGCGAGGGCTGGGCGGAGGTGCGCACCAGTTTGGCGCTGCGCTTGGCGTCCAGCTGCGGCATGACCAGGGCCGGGTCCCACGAGATGCGCCAGCCCACACTGAGTTTGCGCACGGTGCCGTTGAGGTCGTATTTCCAGTCGCGCTTGTCGCCGAAGTTCCAGGCGCCGGTCATGGAGAAGAGACCAGTCGTACCGTCCAGTCCGATGAACTGGGTGACGTGGTAGTCGGGCTTGCCCGGATCGAGGCCCTCGAAAACTTGCTTCAGCGTTGCCGAAGCCCCGGCCGGGTAGGAAGTCAGTCGCGACGCCCCGTCATAGTCCTTCTTGTCGATCAGCGTGGTGAACCGATCGACCACCGCCTCGGCACCCGACGATCGCTCCCGAACTCCACATGACCCCATCGCGATAGCGACGGCTGCCACACCCGCGAGTGCGATCGCACCCCGTACCCGGAAGCGGCGGGATCCCCACACATCCATATCGCCCACTCTTCACTCTGGCCACAACAGCAACAGGTCCACGGTACCGCGCGCCTATCGCCCGCGGCTCCACCTTTCCACCAGGCGTGCTTGTTCTGAGCACCACCATAGTGCCGAAATCGTTCGGCAGTGACCACTTACATGATCACCGGTCGGTTACAGCCCTGGCGTATTCGAGACTCGGGAGACCGTTCGGTTCTCACTGGTGACAGCTGTTCACAGCCTTCCGGCGCGAGCCCGCGAACCCCGTTCTCCCAGAGCGGAACCCACGGCGGCTGATTCGACGTAACGTTGTAATCAGCATTACAACTCCATGCAGTAAGTGAGAGTGACCAAGATGAGACACGGACATCGCGGACCCGGTTTCGGGCGCACCGGAGGCTGGCAGCAAGCCGACCTTCCCGACGCCTCGGACGCCGCCGACTGGTTCGCTGGTCGTTTGCCAGCCGACTGGTTCACCGGTCCCGCAACCCTCGAAATCGATCGCGACGAGATCGTCGTGGTCGGTGAACTCCCCCTCCCCGCAGCCGAACCCGCCGACGCCGCCCCCCAGGACGCGCCCCCGGCCGGCGTCCCGCAGGCCACCCGAGAGGGCGTCATCGCCCGCTTCCGGGAGACCACCCGCCCCGCTCGCATGCAGATCGCCCAGGAGGCACAGGCCCGTTACGGCCGCAATGTGGCCTGGGGAATCACGGTCGACGGTGAGCGAATCATGTTCACCCACCTGGCCATTCCGGTGATGACCCGGCTGCGCCAGCCCGAGCGCAAGGTGCTCGACACCCTCGTCGACGCCGGTGTCGCGCGCTCCCGCTCCGACGCGCTGGCCTGGACGGTCAAGCTGGCTGGCAAGCACGCCGAGGCGTGGCTCGAGGAATTGCGCTCGGCCATGAGCAAAGTCGACGACCTGCGCTCCGAGGGACCGACCGGCCTGTAGGACCCGCCCCGGACCGTAGAGTGGGCCACATGCCTGCAACCGGTCCGATCCTGGTGCTCAACGGTCCGAACCTGAACATGCTGGGCACCCGCCAGCCCGAGGTGTACGGCTCGGACACCCTCGACGACGTGGTGGAGCTGTGCCGCAAGACCGCGGCACGGTTCGACCGCGAGATCGTGGCGTTCCAGTCCAATCACGAAGGCGCGCTGATCGACCGGATCCATGCCGCGCGCGGCATGGAATCGGCGATCGTCATCAATCCGGGCGGCCTCACCCACACCTCGGTGGCCCTGCGCGACGCGCTGGTCATCCCGGAGGTGCCGATCGTCGAGGTGCACATCAGCAATGTGCATGCCCGCGAGGAGTTCCGGCACCACTCCTTCGTCTCTCCCATCGCCACCGCCGTGATCGCGGGGATGGGGATCCAGGGCTACGCGGCGGCGATCGAGTTCCTCGCCATCAACTCGTAGGTGGACACCGCTCGGCCCGCATCGGCGCTGGCGGCGACGGCCTTGCGCCAGAACGCCTGTGCCGCGTGCGAGAGGGCGGCATCCACCCCGACCTCCTCGCTCGCGTCGATGACGTGCTGCGCGCCCGCGTCCATCATTTTCAGACTCGCCGCATCGGCCCAGCCGCCGTGCTGGTTCGCCACCGAGAACTGCTCCATGAAGTACGGGAACGCGGCACTCGAGCGCACCGCGAACGGGACGAATGCGGCAATGTCGTGGCCGGAGCGGGCGATCATGGCCGTGGCCTGATCGAAGGCCAGCAGCCAGGGATGGAAGATGGTGAGCAGGCCCTGGTAGAAGACCTGCGCCAGACCGTCATCCGCGCCCAGATACTCCTGCGGGCTCAGCGGCCGCAGCAGTTCGGCGTGCGTGTCGAACACCTCGCGGGGACCGCTGTAGAAGATGTAGGACGCTGGGTGCTCGATATTGTCGCCCGCCGACATGACACCGCCGGACAGGAATTCGGCCCCACGCTCGCGCACCCAGGCCCCGCCCGCGCGTGCCTTCTCCGGCGAATCCGACGAGAGATTGGCGATGACCTTGCCGCGCAGGCGATCCGCGGCCGGACCCAGCACGTCGTACATGGCCGCGTAGTGGGTGAGGCTCAGCACGATGACCTCGTTGGCCTCCAGCGCCTCGGCGACCGTGGCCGCCTTGCGCGCCCCGAGTGCGGCCATGGCATCGGCCTTCGCCGGACTGCGGTTCCAGACGGTCACCTCCACGCCGGCCTTCAGGAACGCCCGGACCATCGCCTGCCCCATCGGGCCCAGGCCGAGGACGGTGACGGATCGGTGCTGATCAGACATGCTGTTACCCCTTCGATTCCGGCTCCTCCGATGCGGTGAGCCGAGTTCGAGAGTGCGCGCGATCGGTAGCCTCGGGAAGACCGCACCTGCGCGTGGGGTTGCTTACCCGGAGGTTCGAAATCTGGTCAGGAGGGCGCGATGAGTACCGAGGGTGACGCGGTTAACACGGTGTGCGGCATGTCCGTGGCCATCGACGTGGTCGGCGGCAAATGGAAAATGCACCTGATGTGGGTGCTGGCCGAGGGCCCGCAGCGCTTCGGGCAGATCCGCCGCCTGCTGACCGGGGTGAGCGAGAAGGTGCTCGCCGAGAACCTGCGGCAGATGGAGGCCAGCGGGGTCGTGCACCGCGAGATCTACCCGGAAATCCCACCGCGCGTGGAGTATTCGCTTACCGAGCTGGGCTGGGAGCTCAGCTCGGCGCTGCGGCCGCTCGAGGAGTGGGGCGACCGCAATCGCGACCGGGTGCTCGGCCGCCCACTCAACGCCGCGGGCTGAGCCGCCTACCCCGCGATCCGCGCACCGATCCGTTCCAGCAGCGCTGCGGCGTTCGCAATGCTGGCGGCCGGGTCGGGCTCCAGTTCGGAAAGCGCGTAGGCGTCGGCGAATCCGGCCGCCCGCACCTGTTCGGGGGTGAGCTGGATGCGCCCCGCGACCGCGATGATCGGCACCCCGGCCGCCCGCGCCGCCGTGCCGACGCCTAATGGCGCCTTGCCCGACAGGCTCTGCTCGTCCAGGGAACCCTCCCCCGTGACGACGAGATCGACATCGGCCAAGTGGGCCTTGAAGTCGATCAGGTCGAGCACCAGCTCGATACCGGACCGCATGCGCGCGCCCAGCGCCGCCAGCGCGCCGAATCCGGTGCCGCCCGCCGCACCCGCACCCGGCTTGTCGGCCCATTCGGGACCGAGCACGGCGGCCCAATTCTTCAGTGCCGCTTCCAGATCCGCGACCTGCTCGGGCGTCGCACCCTTCTGCGGCCCGTAGACGGCGGCCGCGCCGTTCGACCCGAGCAGTGGATTGTCCACATCGCCGGCCAGGGTGAAGGTCGCATCGGCCAGGCCCGGATGCAGATCGGTGCGGTCCACGTGCACCGCGCGCGCGAGTGCCGCACCGCCGCAGGGCAATTCGTTGCCGTCGACATCGAGGATGCGCAGCCCGAGGGCCTGCAGCAGACCGGCCCCGCCGTCGGTGGAGGCGCTGCCACCCAGGCCGAGCACGATGTCGCGCGCGCCCCGATCCAGGGCATCGCCGATCACGTCACCCACGCCGTAGGTACTGGCATGCAGTGGATCCGCTTGTCCGCCGGGAAGTTTCGTGATGCCGCTGACGGCCGCCAACTCCACCACCGCGGTCCGCCCACGCACCGCGTAGGAGGCACTCACCGGTGCGAGCGTCGGCCCGTAGCTGTCGACGGTGACCCGCTCCCAGCCCGCCGCCACGAACGCGTCGACCGTCCCGTCGCCGCCGTCCGCGATCGGGGCCTGCGTCACCCGGGTTTCCGGGGCGACCTCCGCGATCCCCGCCGCCAGCGCGGCGGCCACCTGCGCGGCGGTGAGTGAGCCCTTGAATTTGTCCGGGGCGAGCAACACCCGGCGCGGCCGTGGGTTCGTCATCCCTACAGTGTGCGCAATGGTGTGGGAAGCGACACGCCCGGAGCCACCCTTCACGTATTCGGACAAATAGCCGTCGCGGGCGCACTAACCTCGGGCCCATGTCGAGTGAGTCGATCGAGGTCCGCAAGAACGCCGCACTGGATCGGTTCGAGTTGTACGTCGACGATTACCTCGCCGGTGTCGCGGCCTACCAGGACACCGCCAATGAGCGCGCCTTCGTACACACCGAGATCTATCCACAGCACGAGGGGCTGGGCTACGGCCGCAAGCTCGTGCAGGGCGCGCTGGATCAGACCCGGGACGAGGGTTTCGGGATCCTGCCGATGTGCCCGATGGTGCACCATTTCGTCGAATCCCGGCCGGAATACCTGGCTTTGGTGCCGCAATGGTCCAGACAGCGCCTGAACCTACCGCAGAACTAGTACGCCTTGACCGCGCCGTCCAACGCGGATTGCAGTTCGTCGCGCACCACCCGGGTGATCTCGGCGGGCTTGGCGGGCAACGCCGCGACCGGCACGCCGAAGTAGAAGCTGGCCGAGTGCGCCTCCTCCTTGGTCGGCTCGACCGCGGGATCCGGGCGCGGCCCGTAGCTCAACCCCAGACTCACCAGCACCGGATCCGCACCGAGCTTCTTGGCCCGGAAGGCGATGTGCCCGATGCCGCTGCCGACCTGCTGCACCTGCGCCGGATCCACGTCATTGCAGGTGCCCTCCGGGAACACCGCCACGCCGTCCCCGCGAGCCATGCGTTCGGCGCAGATATCGATCATGCGCTGCCCGGCCGCATTCACCGCGCGCAATCCGTGGTCCTTGCCGCGGAACACCGGAATGCCGCCCATCATGTCGATGCGTTCACGCAGCTTGTCCTCGACGAACAATTCGTCCTTGGCCAGTACCCGGGTGTGTCCGATGACCGGTCGCAGCGCGCTGCGCCAGGCCGCCGCGGCGACGGTGTACGGATCCAGCTGCGAGAGGTGGTTGACCGCGATCAGCAGTGGCCGGCGCTGGGAGATCAACTCCCGCAGCCGTTCCCGCGCCCCGGGCGCGTAGCTCACCCGCGGCCGGTAGCGACGCCCCAACAGCCAGTAGGCCGCCCGCGCCTTCAGCAGATTCTGCTGGTGGTCGCGATAGAAGTCGTACACGGCATCGCTGTTCTCGAGGATCACCTCGGGACGTTCCATATCGCCACCCTAGCTACCAACCGCAAGGTATGCGGGACAAGTTTTTCGGGCTCCGGAACGGCTCGTCACGGCACAAATGAGTAACCAGCAAATTATGCAACGCAATTAGCCTGTCTCAGTGCGATGATGGCGTAGTGGCACGCGCAGAGGAACACGGTGACCGTTCTCGACGCGAATTCCGGCATGAGGACCAGGTAGTTCGCCCTGGCACCCTGCTGGTGTCCGCAACCGATCTCGTGGAGCCGTCCTTCCGACGGTCCGTGGTGTACATCCTCGAGCACAATGACGGCGGCACCTGGGGTGTGGTGCTCAACAAACCCAGCGATACCGCGCTGCACGATGTGCTCCCCAATTGGTCCGAACTCGCCGCCGGGCCACGCGCCCTCTATATCGGCGGACCCGTGAAACGTGATGCGGCACTGTGCCTGGCCACCATCAAGGTGGGCGCGTCCATCGCCGGATTGTCGGGCGTGCGCCGGGTCGACGGCCGAGTGGCCCTGATCGACCTGGATTCCGATCCGGACCGGATCGAGCACCTCGTCGAGGGTGTCCGGGTCTTCGCCGGTTATGCCGGCTGGACCTTCGGCCAGCTGGAAGGCGAACTGGACCGCGGCGATTGGATCGTGCTGTCGGCCCTGCCCACCGACCCGCTCGCCGGCCGCGGCGATCTGTGGGCGCAAGTGCTACGCCGCCAACCCCTCCCGCTGTCGCTGCTGGCCACCCACCCGATCGAGCTCGAACGAAACTGAACCGTCGGAACGTCTGTGTCGTGATGGATGCGGAGGTGAGCGATGCCGGAGGATCAGGCCGCTTTGCTCCGCGCGCTGTACGACGAGCACGCGGCGGCACTGTGGCGCTACACCTACGGGTTGGTCGGGGATCCTGGTCGGGCCGAGGACATCGTGCAGGAGACCCTGCTGCGCGCGTGGCAACGACCCAATGTGCTGGATCAATCGACGAGCTCGGCGCGCGCCTGGCTGTTCACGGTGGCCCGTAACCTGGCTGTCGACGAACATCGCAGCGCGCGCAGCCGGCGCGAGTTCCGCACCGACCATCCGCCCGAGGTTCCCGAACCGGACAAGACCGATCGGGCGCTGGACGGGTGGCTGGTGGCGGACGCGCTGGCACGGTTGAGCATCGATCACCGGGACGTGATCGTCCGCGCCTACTACCGGGGGCTGTCCACGCACCAGATCTCGGAGGAGCTGGAGATCCCGGAGGGCACGGTCAAGTCCCGTATGCACTACGGCATGCGGGCATTGCGATTGGTGCTGCAGGAGATGGGGGTGACGAGATGACCGAGGGCCATGAGCTGTGCGATGGCTACACCACGTGGGATGGCGCGTATGTGCTCGGCGCTCTCGCCAGGGACGACCGCCGCGAATACGAGGAACATCTGACGGGATGCGACGCGTGCCGCGCGGCCGTGGGGAAGTTGGCCGGGCTGCCGGGTCTGCTGGCCCTGGTGGACGCGGATACCGCGCTGTCGGTTGCGGCGCAGGAGGATCCGCCCGCCAGCGTGCCGCCACCGCCCGAACGGCTGCTGCCGACCCTGGCGGAGCAGGCCGCCAAGCGGCGGCGCCGGGGGCGATGGTGGTCGATCGGCGGATCAGTGGCGGCGACGGCCGCGGCGGTGATGATCGCGGTGCCGGTGACCGCCAATGTCGCGCGCGACGCGGGCCCGGCGATCGTGCAGCAGGTGGTGGCGCAGGGACCGTTGAAGCCACAGACCGACACACCGATTCAGGCCACCTACAAGGTGATCACGGTCAACGGTCAGACCCGGGTCGACATGTGGTGCCAGTACCCGCCCGCCACCGACAAGGACGACGCCTCGTACATGTGGACGCTGTCGCTGTGGGTGACCCGCGACGACGGCGTCGCGTCCAAGCTCGCCGAGTGGACGGTCAAGCCCGGACAGACGCTGACTCCGGACGGCACCACATCGGTGTCGCCGGAGCAGCTGAAGACGGTCGAGATCCGCAATATGTCGGGGAAAGTCCTTCTCGCGGCGGGTATCTGACCAGCTATCGGGTCTTGCGCCGGATTACCTGGTCTTGCGGCGGAACGTGGTGGTGGACCAGAAGTATCCGGCCACCCCGATCACCACGCACCAGCCGACGGCCAGTATTCCGTTGTGCCCGATCGGTCCGCCCATGAGCAGTCCGCGCAGGGTTTCGGTGATGGGGGTGAAGGGCTGGTATTCGGCGAACTGCTTCACCCCGGCGGGCATGGTGTCCGTGGGGACCAGGCCGCTGCCGAGGAAGGGCAGGAACAGGATCGGCATCGGCATGTTGGAGGCGCTCTCCGGCGTCTGCGCGATCACGCCGAAGCCGACGCCCAGCCAGTTCAACGCGAACACGGTGAGGGCGATCAGGCCGAAGGCGGCCAGCCATTCCAGCACGTTGGCGTGCGGCCGGAAGCCGATGGCCAGGGCCATCAGGGTCATGGCGAGCACGCCCAGCATGCCCTGGATGAGGGTGCCGACGACCTGGCCGGTCAGGACCGAGGAGTGTGAGAAGCGCATGGTGCGAAAGCGATTGATGATGCCCTTGGTCATATCGGTGGCCATGCCGACCGCGACGCCCGCCACCATGTACGCCGGAATGATGAGCATCATGCCCGGCGTCAGATAGTCGATGTAGCGGCCACCGGTGGCCGACTTCAGCGCACCGCCGAACACGTAGTTGAACAGCAGCAGCAGGAACACCGGCATGATGATCAGCGAGAAGGTCATCGCCGGATACCGCTTGGCGTGCACCAGATTCCGGCGCACCATGGTTTTCGAGTCGGTGAACGACATTGTCAGGGTGCTCATTTGGCGGTCTCCTTCTCGGAAGTGTGGCCACCGGTCAGGGCCAGGAAGACGTCGTCGAGGTCGGGGGTGTGCACGGACAGGCCCGCGGGTTCCACCCCGGCCGCGTCGAGGCGGTCGATCACCTCGCGCACCGAGCGCACCGCGCCGTCGCTGGGGATGGCCAGGGTGAGATCACCGTTGACCTGGGATGCGGAGCCGAAAAGGCGTGCGGCGGCTTCGAATTCGGCGCGTTCACCGAAGTCCAGGCGGATGTAGCCGCCGGGCACCAGTCGCTTGAGCTGGTCCGCGGTGCCCTCGGCGACCAAACGCCCCTGGTGCAGCACCGCGATGCGGTCGGCCAGTTGGTCGGCCTCCTCCAGGTACTGCGTGGTCAGGAAGATGGTGACGCCACGCGCGGTGAGGCGGCGGATGACGTCCCACATGGCACGACGGCTACGCGGGTCCAGGCCCACGGTCGGCTCGTCGAGGAAGATGATGCGCGGATCGCCGACCAGGGTCATGGCCAGGTCGAGACGCCGCGTCATGCCGCCGGAGTAGCTGGAGGCGATCTTGTCGCCCGCCTCCTCCAGATCGAAGGTGGCCAGCAGTTCGGCTGCGAGCCTGCGGGTTTCGGCGCGCGGCAGATGATGCAGGTCGCCCATGAGGATGAGGTTCTCGCGGCCGGTGAGCAGTTCGTCGACGGCCGAGAACTGGCCGGTGACGCCGATGGCCGAACGCACCCCGTCGGGCTGGGTGCCGGGATCGAAACCGCCGACGGAGATTTCGCCGCCGTCGGCGCGCTTCAGGGTGGACAGGATCTCGACCGTGGTGGTCTTGCCCGCGCCGTTCGGGCCGAGCATCGAGAAGACGCTGCCCTCGGGGACGGTGAAGTCGATGCGGTCGAGCACGATGTGCTCGCCGAAGGACTTGCAGAGGCCGGTGACCGTGATGGCCGCCGCTCCGGAATGGTTCGCTGCGGGGTGGTTCATTGCTCCCCTCTCTTTCATCAATACATAGGCATGAATGCATGCGTCATCCAGGCCGTGACCGCCGAGGCGTGCGGTCAAAGTGTTGTTGTCCGGCTATTGAGTTGTGCTACAAGAGTTTTGGATCAGAACTTCGGATCAGATATCGAGATCCTCGACGTGCGGGTTCTGGGCGTCGACGACGCGGGCGTAGAGGCGATCCGGGATCTTGCCCTTCATATCCTCGAGCGAGTCGAAGACCTCGAGGTCGAAATCGCCCCAATCCTGTTCCCCCAGACCGAGGAAACGACGCCACTGGCGCCAATTGGTGTCGGTCGGAAACTCCGACCAGTTGGAGAAGTGGCTGTGCACCGCGTACGCGCCTTTGCGTGTGCGGTACACCCGGATGTCCTCGATGCGCTCGTTGGCCATCTGGTGCCAGTGCGTCAGCAGTGAGCCGGAGAAGCGGACCTGCCGCACCCCGTCCTTGCCGACCTTGAGGACCACCTCTTCGTAGCCCTGCAGGCGGCCCTCCTCGAGCTCGATGAAGCGCCGCAGTGCCGTCACGATCGCGCCCGACAGATTGCCCCCCACCAGCTCCTGCGCGCGCTGAAACAGCTTGAGGTCGTCATCGGATACGTAAATCGTCTTGTTCGGCATGACCCAACTATACGTAGACGTATACATACATGGCAAGACTTGTCGCGAACAGCGGTGATTGAACCGCTGACGACTCGCATTCGTATCCCGAGTGAGGCTACTAGGGCACCGGTGGAGATCACCGAAAGGAAGCGCCCATGCACAGCGGTACACGGGTCGTAGATCACCTGGTCAAGGCGGTGTCGACCCTGGGCGTCGGGCACATCTTCGGTGTCGGCGGAGCGAATATCGAAGACCTGTACGACGCGGCCTTCGAGCATCGCGATCTGGTCACGGCGGTCGTCGCCAAGCACGAGTTCGCCGCCGCCACCATGGCGGACGGCTACGCGCGCTCCACCGCCGGACTCGGGGTCGTGTGCGCGACCTCGGGCGGCGGCGCGGTGAATCTGGTCGCCGGGCTCGCCGAGGCATTCGCCTCCCGGGTGCCGGTGCTGGCTCTGATCGGGCAGCCGCCGACGGTCTTGGAGGGCAAGGGCGCCTTCCAGGATTCGAGCGGGCAGGCCGGCGCCTTCGACGCGGTCGCGCTGTTCACGCCGATCTCGCACTACTGTGCGCGCGTCGGGGCCCCCGCCGACCTGCCCGCGCACCTCACCCACGCGGTCACCGCGGCCCGACGCGGCGGGCCCGCGGTGCTGTTGCTGCCCAAGGACATTCAGCAGGCCGACCTGGTCGCACCGGACTTCGTGCCGCCGTCACGCGCCTACCGCCGCGAGATCGAGAACCTGTGGCGGGTGTTGCGCACCGTGCGAACCGCCCGTGCCACCGGAAAGATCGTGATCATCGCCGGGGATCAGGTGGCCCGCGACGATGCCCGCGACGAGCTGGCCCGCTTCACCGCCGCCCTGGATGCCGCCGTCGGAGTGGCCCCGGACGCCAAAGACGTTTACCACCACGCGGATCCGGGCTACTGCGGCGTCTCGGGCAGCATGGGCAATCCCGAACTGCTCGACGCGTTGCGCGGCGCGGCGCTGTGCCTGCTGGTCGGCACCCGCATGCCGGTCACCGCCCGGGCCGGGATGGAGGACGCGCTGGCGGCGGTGCCGCTGGCGAGTATCGGCGCACTGCCGCCCTTTCTGCCCGCCACCCACGCACACAGCAACGACCTGGCCAAGACCCTCGCCGAACTGATCGGTGAATTGCACGCCGGCAGTGGCGATTCCGAGGCTCAGGTGATTCCGCTGCGACCTCGGCCGCGTGCCGAATCCGCCCTGACGGCGTTGTCGGTGCCGCCCGCCGACGGCCCGGGGCTGCGCTACCGGGAGGTGGTGGAGACCATCAACGACGCGCTGCCGGACGGTTCGGACGTGTTCGCCGACGCGGGCAATACCGGTGCGGCCGTGGTGCATCACCTGCGGCTACCGCGCGACGGCCGCTTCACGGTGGCGCTCGGCATGGGCGGGATGGGCTACGCGTTCGGGGCCGGAATCGGCTCCGCGTTCGCCCGGCAGCATCGCCCCGACGGGAGACAGCGCCGCACCTACGTGATCGCGGGCGACGGTGCTTTCTTCATGCACGGCATGGAAATTCACACTGCGATCGAGCACCGGCTGCCGATCACCTTCGTGGTGTTCAACAACAACGCACACGCCATGTGCATCACCCGCGAACAGCTGTACTACGGAGATCGATACAGCTTCAACCGATTTCGTCCCGCGTATCCGGGCGCCGGGATGGCCGCCATGTTCCCGGATCTGTGCACCCACGCACCGGAGTCCCTCGCCGAACTCGACGCCGCGCTGCGGCATTGCGCCGAGAAGCCGGGACCCGCCTTCGTCAGCATCGACTGCGATCCCGATGAAATTCCGCCGTTCACACCGTTCCTGACGCCCCCCACCAGGAGGTAACCCGTGACCACCAGCGCCCTGCCCGCCCTGAGCGATATCCCCGACGAAGCCGTACCCGGTCTGCTGCGCATCGAGAACTCCGATCGCGACGCCACCACCCCGATCATTCTCGACATGCTGCGATCGGTGTACCCGCACGACCAGATCTTCGGCGACTATTGCCCGGTCCAAGGCTATATCGACGCCCCGCCACGGGATCTCTACGAGTACCTCGCCGACACTCGCAGCCTGGAGGAGTGGACCTACAGCCTGCGCGGATTCACCGAGACCGAGGAACCAGGACTGTGGATCTCGCACGACCGGCTCGGCGACAACACCAATATCTACACCCGCACGGTCGCCAATCCCGATGCCATGACGGTGGATTACCACTGCGCCTGGGATCAGGGCGATCACCTGTGGATGATCTATCTGATGCGGGTGGTCGACGCCCAGGTGGTGTTCGACAAGCCGGGATCGGTTGTGCTGTGGACGAATTGCCATCACCCGTTCTATGACAAGAACCCGTACAAGGACACTGCGCCGGACAAGCGCAAAGTGTGGGTCGGCGACTTCTGGGAGATGTTCTCCGCCGGACACCAATTGGAGCTCGACAACCTCAAGGCGATCGCCGAGTACCGCGCCTCGCACGGCCTGCCCATCAAGCCCGACTGGATGAAGTGAGCGATTCCATGGATTTCACAGAGCCCTCGTTGAGGACGCCGCCTGTCAGCCTGGTCGACGTGGCGGGGTATCTACCAGGTGAGCCGGTCGGCACCGAATACTTCACCCAGTTCTCCCGCTCGGACCGGATGGCCAAGAACGTCATGTTCCGCGCCCCCAAGGGCCGCCACCACATCGCCCGCGACGAGACGTCGGTGGACATGGTCGAGCAGGCGGTCGCCCCGCTTATCGATCGTCATGGGACCCAGGAGATCTCGAATATCGACGTGCTGATCACCCACACCCAGCTGCCGGACAATCCGGTGCTGGGCATGGGGCCGGAGGTGGCGCGGCGGCTGGATATGAAGCCGCGCTGGGTCTTCGACGTCAGCAATGGCGGCTGCGCGGCGTTCATCCACGCCATGTGGATCGCCCGCATGGTCTTGCAGACCACCGACGCCCGCACCGCGCTCATCGCGTGCGCCCAGAACTGCGCCGGGCCGGTGTTCACCCAGTCCGATATTCGCGGGCTCGCGCAGGCCCCGGTACCCGGCGACGGCTGCGGGGTCGGGCTGCTGGTGAAGAACAATGCGGCGCCCATCCTCGATATCGAATGCCGCACCTATCCAGAGTTCGCAGGGGACATGGAGTTCAGCACCAATGGCGACCGCAAGTACTGGGAGCCGGGCGAGGGCCAGGGCTGCGTGAGCTTCACCGAATCCAAGGTGGCCAAGGTGATGGCGCGCGGCAATCGGCTGGTGCCCGAGGTGGCGCAGGCGGTGTGCAAGCGGATCGGGGTGAAGTCCCGCGATATCGACACCTTCGTCACCAACCAGCCCAACCGGCTGTTCCTGCGCAACTGGAACGAGGCCCTGGAACTGCCGCCCGAACGGCATCCGGACACCTTCGACAGCTGCGGAAACCTGTTCGCCGCAGGCATTCCGGTCACTCTCGACGCCGAGAACCGGGCGGGACGGCTGCGCGATGGCTCGGTCGTGCTGATGGCGGCGTTCGCGCACGCCGGGGACTTCGCGGGGGCGGCGGCCGTACGCTGGGGGGCCACGCGATGACCCGGCCCGGCACGGGGGAGAACAGCCGTCCCGTACCGCACACGGCGACCCCGGTGCCCTGGCCGACCGGACTGCGCGGCAGTGAGTTGATCGCGGACGCGCAGTCCGTCGACACGCACGGCGCGCGGACCATCCGCTACGACCTGAGCCTGAGCGAGAATCCGTTTCCGCCACTGCCTTCCGTGGTCGCGGCGCTGGACGACTGCCTCGGCAAGGCGAACCGGTATCCGGAATTCCTGCCCAAACGCCTGCCGCGGCTGATCGCCGACCATCTCGGGGTGGACACCGAGCAGGTGGTGGTGGGGTCGGGCGCGACCGGGGTGGCCATGCAGATCATGCAGACCCTGCCCCGCGCCGGTGCCGGATTCATCTACGGCGCACCGACTTTCGACGGCTATCCGATCATGGCGAACATGATCGGGCTGCGGTCGGTGGCGGTGCCGCTGGACACCCACGGCCGCCAGGACCTGTGGGGGATGGCGCGCGCGGTGGACGAGCGCACCGGACTGATCGCGGTGTGCCGCCCGCACAATCCGACCGGCACCGTGATCCCGGCCAGCGAACTGAAGGCGTTCCTGTATTCGATCCCACCGCACGTGCCGGTGCTGCTGGACGAGGCGTATGTCGAATTCCTCGGCGCGGCAGACACTCTCGACGACCTGGAACTGATCAGCCGGCATCCGAACGTGCTGGTGTTGCGCACCTTCTCCAAGGCCTACGGCCTGGCGGGGCTGCGCATCGGCTACGCCTTCGGGGCGCCGGAGCTGGTGCGCAAGGTGCAGCGGTTGCAGTTGCCGTTCGGGGTTCCCGCGACGGCGGTGGCCGCGGTGCGGGCCTCCTACGCCGCGGAAGCCGAACTGGGCGAACGGATTCTGCGCATCACCACCGAACGCGAACTGCTGCGCACCGAACTGCGGCGCGGCGGCATCCGGGTGCCGCGCAGCAGCGCCAACTTCCTGTACCTGCCCGGCCGGGACATCGCGCCCGCGCTGGCGCTGGCCGGGATCGTGGCCAAGCGCTATCCGGACGGCAGCGCCCGCATCGCGGTCGGGGATCCGGGCGCGGACCGGGCCGTCCTGCACGCCCTGGCCGCGCGGCCGTCGGCGGGCGGCCGGTCGCTGCGGCGCGAGGACAGCAGGCTGCTCTCGCTCACGGCGCGCTACGAGCCCAGCGTTGTGCGAGGGCGGCACAGGTGATCAGCTGAATCTGGTGGAACATCATGAGCGGCAGCACGATCAGGCCCACCGGGTGCCCGGCGAACAACACCGTCGCCATGGGCAACCCGGTGGCCAGACTCTTCTTGGAACCGCAGAACACCACCACGATCCGGTCGGCGCGATCGAATTTCACGGCCTCGCCGAGGAATCCGGTCGCGGCGATCACAATGGCCAGGATCGCGGCGCACACCAGCGCCAGCGACAGGATCCGCCACGGCGACATCGAATGCCAGATGCCCTCCACCATGCCCGCGCTGAACGCGCTGTAGACCACCAGCAGGATGGACCCGCGGTCCACCAGCTTGGTCGGCTCGGCGTAGCGGGACAGGAAGCCCTTCACCTTCGGGCGGATCAACTGGCCGATGAAGAACGGCACCAGCAGCTGCAACACGATGTCCACCACCGCGGACGGGTCCACCTTCGCCTGACCGGTGGTGTTCATCAACAGGATCACCAGCGCGGGAGTCAGGAAGACGCCCAGCAGATTCGACACGGTGGCGCTCACGATCGCGCCCGCCACATTGCCCTTGGCGATCGAGGTGAACGCGATCGAGGACTGCACCGTGGACGGCACCAGGCACAGGAACAGCACACCGGTGTAGAGGTCGCTGGTGAGAATGTGCGGCACCAGCACCCGGGCGGCCAGGCCGAGCAGCGGGAACATGATGAACGTGCAGGCCAGCACGGTCACGTGCAAACGCCAGTGCTTGAGTCCCGCGAGCGCCTCCTGCGGGGCCAGGCGGGTGCCGTAGAGCAGGAACAGCAAGCCGATGGCGATCTTGGTCAGCCAGCTCACGACGTCGGCGGCCTCACCCCGGGCCGGGAAGATGCTGGCCAGCACCACCATCGCAAGGATCCCCAGGATGAATCCGTCTATATAGAACTTGCTGAGGAATCGCACCGAAACAGGCTAATCACCCAGGAATACTCGGGATAACACCGCACCCTCACAGCCGCGATACTGGTGGTGATCGACAGTTTCGACGACTCCCGAGGGGAATCGCCATGGTCCAGTGGACCGCCGCGGCAGTGGCCGCACCCGACACCTGGGGGATCTCGGGTCCAATCTTCATGCTCGGCTACGTGATCGCCGGGGTGCTGGCGATTGTCGCCGGGTTCGCCAGGCGCGCCGCCATCCTGCGCATGGTCGATCCGGCGTGGCCGCCCGCCGCCGCGCTGCGGCCCACCGAGACGGCCATGCTCGTGGACGATCGGCGGCCGGTGCTGGCCGGGCTCGCGCAATTGCGCGGTCATCAGATCATCGACTCCGCCGGTCGGCCGGTGCGCACGCCCACCGAAGCCGAACAGCGGCAATTGGATCCGGTGTCCGGCACGCTGTACGCCCACCTGTTCAGCGCGAAGCAGCCGCGCGTCTCCGACATGGTCGCCGCCACCGGCTCGGTGGTGGGTGGTCTGCGCGAGCATCTGATCACCGCCGGCTACCTGTTCGGCGGCAAGCAGCGGAAGGCGCTGTGGACGGCCCGGATTCCGTTGCTCGCGGTGCTGGTTCTGGGTTTCGCCCGGCTCTTCTCCTCGACCGGGCATCCGGTCGGCTTCCTGGTGTTCGTCATGATCGTGCTGGCCTTCTTCACCTGGCCGGTGGGGCGGCCCACCCGGCTGACCCGGCGCGGCCGCGAGGCCCTGCTCATCACCACCGCGAGCAATCGCCACCTGCGCCCCGCCAATGCCCCGGCCTACTCCGCGTACGGACCCGACAGCGCGGCCGTCGCCGTCGCACTGTTCGGCGGGATGGCGCTGTGGACCCTCGATCCCGCGCTCGCCGGAGCGGCCGAGATCGCCGCCGGTGGCGTCGGAAGCGGTGGCAGCAGTTGCAGTTCCGGCTCCAGCTGCGGCAGCAGCGACAGCGGCAGTAGTTGCAGCAGCGGCAGCAGCAGTTGCGGCAGTAGCTGTGGCAGCAGTTGCGGCGGAGGCTGTGGCGGATGACCGAGTCACCGCTCCCGGCCGCGGCACTGGGCATCGGCTGGCGGCGCGAGATCTGCGGCATCGTGGCGGATCTCGACGACATCGGATTCTGCGAAGTCATCGCGGAATCGCTGACGCGCGGACGCCGATCCGCGATCACGGTGCCCGACGAGCTCACGGCACTGATCGATCGGGGTGTGCGCGCGGTGCCGCACGGTATTTCACTCTCGCTCGGCGGGGCCGAACCGGTGGACGAACAGCGCGTCACCCACCTCGCCGACTGCGCGCGGGCGCTGGACGCGCCCCTGGCGAGCGAACACATCGCCTTCGTGCGGGCCGGTGGCCTGGAAGCCGGGCACCTGCTGCCGGTACCGCGCACCCGTGAGGCGCTGGATGCCCTGGAACGCAATATCTTCCGGACCAGCCGCCAACTGGACGTGCCGCTGGCCGTGGAGAATATCGCGACCCTGTTCGACTGGCCCGACGCCGAATTCACCGAAGCCGAGTTCCTCCAGGAGTTGGTCGAGCGCACCGGGGTGTACCTGCTGCTCGATATCGCGAATGTCTATGCCAATGCCCGCAATACGGGCCGCGACCCGCTCAGCGAACTCCTGCGGCTACCCACCGAGCGACTGGCCTACTGCCACATCGCGGGCGGCCACGAATCCGGCGGGCGCTACATCGACACCCACACCGACCCCGTCCCCGCCGAAGTACTGGCCCTGGTCGCGGAATTCGCCCCCGGCCGTCCGGTGCCCCTCATGCTCGAGCGCGACGGAAACTATCCGCCCGCAACCGAACTCGTCGCCGAACTCAACGCCATCGCCACCGCGGCGGGCCGCCCGCCGATCACCGTGCGCACCACGTAGCGGTGGTGGTGAATGCGACAGAGGAGGAGGTGGCGGATGAACGGCACGATCGGCGAACCGGCAGGAGAGGCCGGCACACTCGCGCATCAGCAGGCCGCACTGGTGCGGGCACTGGTGGCCGGGGACGCGGTGCCTGCGGGCTTCGACGCCGAGGATCTCGCCGCGACCACGCACGGGCTGCTGCACAAGCGGGCCGAGGAGGTGCGGCGGCGGTTTCCGCAGCTGGCGCACGCGGCCGGGACGGATTTCGTGGGCCGCTATGTGGAGTGGGCACGTACTCGGCCGAAGACCAGCACTCCCGAGGACGCCGCCGCTTTCGCCGGCGAGCTGGGTCTGCCGGATCCGAGACCGGCCGGGCGCGCCCGGCTGCGCTGGCCCACCCGCCGCAGGTGAGCCTGGCCACTCGGGCATGCTGATCCCATGATCGAGGTCGTCACCGTCAGTACCGAACAGGAACTCGCCGACGCCTATGCCGTGCGCATGACGGTGTTCGTGGATGAACAGGGCGTGCCCGCCGACATCGAGATCGATGAGCTCGACGAGATCGCCGACCATTTTCTGGGTCGGCTCGACGGCATGCCCGCCGGGGCCGGGCGCATGATCGTGCGCGACGGCGTCGGTGTGCTCGGCCGGTTGGCCGTATTGAAGGAGACGCGCGGCACCGGACTGGGCGTCGCCCTGGTGCGTGCCATCGAGGAGCGGGCGCGGGAGCGCGGACTGGCCGCGGTCGAACTGCATTCGCAGACGCAGGCGCGCGGCTTCTACGAGAAGCTCGGGTACGAGGCGTACGGCGAGATCGGCATGGACGCGGGCATCCCGCACATCTGGATGCGCCGACCGGTCAACTGATCAGGCGGGTTCGCACGCGTCGCGCAGCGAGCAGGAACCGCAGGCGCTACCGCAGCCGCCGACCTTCTCCTCCGGGAATGCCGCGGTCAGAGCCTTTTCCGCGGCCGCCGCCCCGGCACCGAGGGTGAACACCGAGATCACCACGGCCACCACGGCCACGATCAGCGCGGGCACCCCGCCCGCCACGATCGCCACCGCACCACTGGCCGCGAGCAGCAGCCCGGCCACGATGGAGGTCGGTGCGGCGACCTTGTTGGCCAGCTTGAAGGACTCCTCGGTTTTCACCGCGGCCTCGGAGTGCACCCCGAAATACCGGTTGCCCGGCAGGGTCCCGGTAAGTCCGAGCACGCCGGTGACCACGGCCACAGCCGCGAGGACAAAGAGGATCAGCGCCACGACGAACACCGGGTAAACGGTACGCCCACCCTTTTTGGGCCCTGGGGTGGGCACGTTTTACGCTGGTGGGCGACCTTAACGGGGATCGGCTCGAACTAAAGAAGGCAGGACCGTGCAGGACACCCGTGTATCCGAGACACCCACCGCGAGCGCGGGTGGGGGCGGCGACGTTCCCGCACACCGCTACAACGCCGACCTCGCGGGCCGAATCGAACGCAAGTGGCAGGGCAACTGGCAGGAGCGCGGCACGTTCTACGCGCCCAATCCGGTCGGCCCGCTGCAGGGCGACATCCCGGCTGACAAGCTGTTCATCCAGGACATGTTCCCGTACCCCTCGGGCGCTGGCCTGCATGTAGGGCACCCGCTGGGCTATATCGCCACCGACGTGTTCGCCCGCTTCCACCGCATGCGCGGCCGGAATGTGCTGCACGCTCTGGGCTACGACGCCTTCGGCCTGCCCGCCGAGCAGTACGCGGTGCAGACCGGCGCGCACCCGCGCGACACCACCACCTCCAATATGGCCAACATGCAGCGGCAGCTGGATCGCCTGGGCCTGGGCCACGACCGCCGGCGCACCTTCGCCACCACCGATCCCGAGTACTACCGGTGGACGCAGTGGATCTTCCTGCGCATCTACAACGCCTGGTTCGACGAGGGTCTGGGCAAGGCGCGCCCGATCGACGAGCTGATCACCGAATTCGAGGTCGGCAAGCGCAATCCCGTCGAGGGCCGCTCCTGGGCCGAGCGCACCCCGGCCGAGCGCAGTGCGCTGATCGACTCGTATCGCCTGGTTTACCAGACGGATTCGATGGTCAACTGGTGCCCGGGTCTGGGCACCGTGCTGTCCAACGAGGAGGTCACCGCGGACGGCCGCTCCGAGCGCGGCAACTTCCCGGTGTTCCGTAAGCGCCTGTGGCAGTGGATGATGCGCATCACCGCCTACTCCGATCGCCTGGTCGACGACCTGGACGAGCTGGACTGGCCGGACAATGTGAAGTCCATGCAGCGCAACTGGATCGGGCGCTCGCGTGGCGCGCAGGTCAAGTTCGAGGCGGGCTCCGACATCATCGAGGTGTTCACCACCCGGCCCGACACCCTGTTCGGCGCGACCTACGTGGTGCTGGCCCCCGAACACGAGCTGGTCGACAAGCTGACCGGTGCGTCCTGGCCGTCGGGCACCGACGCGCGCTGGACCTTCGGCGGCGCGGACTCCCCCGCGGAAGCCGTTGCGGCCTACCGCAAGTCGATTGCCGCCAAGTCGGATCTGGAGCGGCAGGAGAACAAAGAGAAGACCGGCGTCTTCCTGGGCACCTACGCCACCAACCCGGTCAACGGCGCGCGCGTGCCGATCTTCATCGCCGACTACGTGCTGAGCGGCTACGGCACCGGCGCGATCATGGCCGTCCCCGGCCACGACGCCCGAGACTGGGAATTCGCCTCCGGCTTCGGCCTGCCGATCGTGGAAGTCGTTGCGGGCGGCGATGTCTCGCAGGCCGTGTACTCCGGTGACGGTCCGCTGGTGAACTCCGGTTACCTGGACGGCCTGGACATCGAGGCCGCCAAGGCGCGGGTGATCACCCAGCTGGAGACCGACGGCCACGGCCGCGGCACCGTCCAGTACAAGCTGCGCGACTGGCTGTTCGCGCGCCAGCGCTACTGGGGCGAGCCGTTCCCCATCGTCTACGACGAGGACGGCGCACCCCACGCCCTGCCCGAATCCATGCTGCCCGTGCGGCTGCCGGAGATCGACGACTTCGCCCCGGTCACCTTCGACCCCGACGACGCCGACTCCGAGCCGTCCCCGCCGCTGGCCAAGGCCAGTGACTGGGTGAACGTGGAACTGGATCTGGGCGACGGCCCCCGAATGTACCGCCGCGACACCAATGTCATGCCCAACTGGGCGGGCAGCTCCTGGTATCAGCTGCGCTACGCGGACCCGACCAACGACAAGGTCTTCTGCGCTCCGGAGAACGAGCAGTACTGGCTGGGCCCGCGCCCGGCCGAACACGGCCCGAAGGATCCGGGCGGCGTGGACCTGTACGTCGGCGGTGTCGAGCACGCGGTGCTGCACCTGCTGTACGCGCGGTTCTGGCAGAAGGTCCTGTTCGATCTGGGTGAGGTCTCCGGCTCCGAGCCGTACCGTCGCCTGTTCAACCAGGGCTACATCCAGGCCTTCGCCTACACCGACTCGCGCGGCGCGTACGTGCCCGCCGCCGAGATCGTGGAGCGGGACGGAAAGTTCTTCTGGACCAACGCTTCCGGCGTGGAGGAAGAGGTGTTCCAGGAGTACGGCAAGATCGGCAAGTCGCTGAAGAACGCCATCTCCCCCGACGAGATGTGCGACCTGTACGGTGCGGACACCTTCCGCTTCTACGAGATGTCGATGGGCCCGCTGGACACCTCACGCCCGTGGGCCACCAAGGATGTCGTCGGCGCGCACCGCTTCCTGCAGCGCGTGTGGCGACTGGTGGTGGACGAGGAGTCCGGTGCGCTGAAGGTCACCGACGCCGAACCGTCGGGCGAGGCACTGCGCGTGCTGCACAAGACGATTGCCGGTGTCGACGACGACTTCGCCAACCTGCGCGACAACACCGCCGGGGCGAAGCTGATCGAGCTGACCAACTACCTGACCAAGAACTACGGCGACGGTGCGCCGCGTGTCCTGGTCGAACCGCTGGTCCTGATGCTGGCCCCGATGTCCCCGCACGTGGCCGAGGAACTGTGGGAACGCCTGGGGCACAGCACCGCCCTGGCCCACGGCCCCTTCCCGATCGCGGATCCGGCACTGCTGGTGGCGGATTCGGTCGAGTACCCCATCCAGGTCAACGGCAAGGTCCGCAGCCGCATCAGCGTCCCCGCCGACGCCGACCAAGCCGCGGTCGAAGCCGCCGCCCTGACCGACGAAAAGATCGCAGAACTGCTGGGCGGCAAGCCGCCTCGCAAGATCATCGTGGTCCCGGGCCGACTGGTGAACATCGTCGCCTGACGACCACCCAACGAGATCGGCCCGGTGCGCATCCCGCACCGGGCCGATCTCGTCACCGGGTCCGGAGACCGTCGAGGATGAGCGAGACGACCGCCGCCGAGTCCGTTTCGGTCTCGGGGGAATGCCATTCCGCGGCGTGCGTCGGGTCGTGGAAGCGGCTCGTCGCGTTCAGGACGGCGCGCGCGGTCGATTCCGGCTCGCCGGTGGCGAAGTCACCGGTGGCGACACCGTCGATGATGATGTCCCGGATCTGAGCGAGCAGGAAACCGACATGGTCGGAGGACACGGTGCTGTGCTCGGCCGCCAGCACCCGGAAGGTGGCGAACAGCTCCGGATCCTCCCGTGCTTTCGCCCATTTGATGGCAAACATGGTGGCGAGCAGCGCCGGCAACCGCTCGGCAGGGGGTAGGTCCGAGTTGCGCGCTGCGCGGGTGAGTTCGTTTCGCACCTGGTCGAGCCAGCGCCGAATCACGGCCTCGCGCAACGCGGCCTTGGACGCGAAGTGGCGGTACACGCTGCCGTGGCTCACGCCCAGTTGTCGCGCGACGTCGAGCACCGTCGTCTTGTCCGGACCGTGACGGCGCAGGATCTCCTCGGTGGCCGACACGATCGTCTCCGCGTCGAGCGGCTCCCCGCGCATCGGGCCCTCCCTGTCAGCCGGTCACGTCATCAGCCACGCGAACCTATGTCGCCACCGAGTCGGCGGTCAAACTTCGCCATCTGACTGACAACTATTGAAATCTGTCATTCATTCTATCTACAGTGGCCTCATCGCTCGACCATCGACCGAGGAGACTCGTCATCAATACTTCAAACTCCAACAATGTCGCGATCGGCGCGGAGTCGTGAAGGCCGTCGTCTACCGCGACAATGGCGGTCCCGACGTTCTCCAACTCGTCGATCGCGAACCGCCCGTGCCCGCTCCCGGGGAGGTCCGCGTCCGGGTGGCCGTGTCCGGGGTCAACCCCACCGACTGGCAGGCCCGCGCCAGACAGACCATGGCGTTCCCGGAGATCACGCCGCACCTCGACGGAGCCGGTGTGATCGACGCCGTCGGTGCGGGGGTCGATCGAAGCCGGGTCGGCCAGCGCGTGTGGCTGTTCATGGCCGCCGCGGGCCGGGCCACCGGCACCGCCGCGGAGTTCACCGTCGTGCCGGCCGAGCAGGCCGTGCCGCTGCCGGACGAGATCGGTTTCGATGTCGGTGCCGCCCTGGGCGTTCCCGCGCTCACCGCTCACCGCGCGCTCACCGTCGCCGAGGACGGGCCGAGCAGGCTGCGCCCCGGCGCGCTCGCGGACAAAGTGGTGCTCGCCGCGGGCGGCGCCGGAGCGGTCGGGCACGCGGTGATCCAGCTGGCCCGCTGGGCCGGTGCCACCGTGATCAGCACGGTCAGCAGCCCGGAGAAGGCGCGACTGGCCACCGCCGCCGGCGCCCACCACGTGGTCGACTACCGCCAAGGCGACCCGGCCGCCGAGATTCGCACGATCGCTCCGGACGGCGTGGACATCGTCGCCGAGGTGGCGCTCGGCACGAACCTCGCCTTGGACCTGGCCGTGCTGCGGCCGCGCGGCACCATATCGACCTACGCCAACGACGGTGGTCACCCGGTCGAATTGAATGTGCTGCAGAACATGGTTCGCAACATCCGCATGCAGTTCATCGTGCTCTACACCGCCGGTCCTGACATTCGGGCCGCGGCCGTCGCCGACGTCGCCGACGCCGTCGGTGACGGTGCCCTGCCGGTCGGCGAGGCGCACGGCCTGCCCCTGGTCCGCTTTCCGCTCCGCCGCACGGCGGATGCCCACCGGGCAGTCGAGGGCGGCGCGATCGGCAAGGTGCTCGTCGACATCGTGTCGTGACAGGCCTCCGGCCCGGTGCGCTATCCGCACCGGGCCGAATTCAATTGCGCTTCAGCACTTTTCCCAGTAGCCGGGGCTGGTTTCCTTGATCGTGCTGGTGACGAAGGTGTTCCACAGGCCGAGGTTCTGGTTGGAGCCGTTGGCGTAGGTGGTGCCCATCGTCTGGTGGGCGCGGCCGGCCTG
This sequence comes from Nocardia sp. NPDC059240, assembly GCF_042753865.1. Taxonomy (NCBI): domain Bacteria; kingdom Bacillati; phylum Actinomycetota; class Actinomycetes; order Mycobacteriales; family Nocardiaceae; genus Nocardia; species Nocardia sp. NPDC059240. Next base: position 298,019 of record NZ_JBHZAC010000005.1, read on the forward strand.
GACGTGCGCGTAGTTACTGGCGGTCACGCAGGTGGGTGCCGGTGTGGTGGTGGGCGGAGTTGTCGTGGTCGACGGCGGTGTCGTGGTGGGCGGCACGGTGGTTGTGGTGGTCGGGGGCGTGGTGGTGGGCGGTGTAGTGGTGGGCGGCGGGGTCGTGCCGCCGCTGATCTTGTGAACCATGGCCATGATGGCCTCGATTTGTTTGCCGCCGTGCCAGGCGTAGTTGGCATCGCCCTCGAAGCCGTACCAGTTCCAGCAGCCGTTCGGGTTGGTGTTGTTGTTGTCCGGAATAGCCTGCGGGTACAGCACGATCATGTTGTTGGTGTCGGCGTACTCATTGAGGTTGGCGTCCTTCATGAAGGCGTCGCCGAGGGACTGGTAGTCGTAGCCCTGTTTGCAACCGTGCAGGGCGACCATCAGCCGGCAGCTCGTTCCGCTCGCGCAGGATTGCGGGATGTAGGCGAATCCCTTGTCGTCCATGCTGATCGCGCTCGCGTTGCCACCGGGGGCGTAGGCCTTCTGGTCGAATTGGATCAGTTTGCCGTTCAGGGTGGCGGCGGGGGCGCTCACGCTGCCGAAGAACTTGGTGAGCATCTCCTTCTCGGGATCGTTGTTGCAGTTGTTGACGAACGGGGACTGCGTGTCCGAGCAGTTCACCGGTCCCAGCGGGCTGACCCAGGCGTGACCGGCCGCGCTGGACTTGTTGTAGGTGACGTTCGCGCCGAAATCCGTGTAGTAGGTGGCGAGATCGTCGTTGACGGCTTGCAGCACCGTGTTGTCGTTGGTGCCGTGATAGAGGTAGACCGGGGAGCCGGACAGGCCGGAGACCGGATCCACCTTGCCCTGATTGGCCAGATCCTTTGTCGCCGACTCCAACTGGGCGGGCGTCTGGCGGCCGGAAGTGTTCTGCATGCAGGAGTTCTGTGCCCGGACCGCGTAATCGAAATCCCCGGCACAGCGGTAGGGACCGGCGGTGAAGATGCCCGCGCCGTCGAAGACGCTGGAATACGCGACGTGCAGTTGATTGGCCATATAGCCGCCGGACGAGACGCCGGAGACGTAGGTGCCGCTGATGTTGTAGCCCTGCAACGTGCCCGGCGTGGGGCTGGGGACGGCGGCGGTCACCATGGAAGCGGTGATCGCGGCCAACCCGAGACCGATAGCCGTGACGGACAGGATGTTTCGTAACTTCATACGGCCCTACTTCGCCGGTGTGAACGGCTGATTGATGGTGGTGAAGTACTGGATGGCGGAGGCGATGGCGACGGGCGCGGTCACGAAGACCTGACCGGCGATGGTGCCCAGGAAACCGACCGTGGAGGCCCCGATCAGGCAGCCCGCGACCGGGCCGACACCGAACATGGTGGCCAAAGGCGCTGTCGCGGCGGCGAATACGACACCACCGAGCACGCAACCAAGAGCCGCCCCGCCCAGGCCGCCGACCAGCGTGCCGATGGTCGCGCCCATGCTCACGGTGTCGCGCAGGCGGTTCCAGGCCGCCTGCTCACGGTCGTACTGGGTTTTCCAGGGGGCCTGATCCTCGTACGGCAACGCGACCGGCTTGTACACCGCGTGCGACTCGTCGAACTGCGGCGTCAATGTCGCGGTGCGATCGGCGACGGCCGCCGCGATCGGGAACTCGAAATCATCGACCCGGAACGTCAATGCCGTTCCCGCGACCATGGTTCCATCGGCGGCCTTGATCTTCAACGCGCCGTCCTCGACCACCAGCGAGCCCGCATCGGTGCGAATGACCGCACCGGTGTCGGTGGCCTGGTTGGTGTAATTGATGACACCGCTGTCGGTTCCGGCCGGCGCCGCACCGGCGGGACCGGCGGCTACGCCCGCGGTGGCGGCGAGCAGCAGGGCCACCGTCGTGAACTTCCTCATCTGTACTTCTTTCTCTCAGTTGCCCAGCGGGCACGTGTTGGCCGGATCCGTACCGGCCGGGCGGGACAAGGTCGTGTCCACGGGCGGAATTTGCCCTGCGGCAGTCCAGGATTCGAGTGCGGTGAAGGCACTGCGGAAGCACGGCAACATCGGCCGCAACAGGTTCGGGTAGGTGTCGTAGAGGCCGTCCACGTGATTGCCGCCCTCGACCCGGTAGTACCGGTGCAGGTCGGCCCGGCCCTGGTCGCGGATCATGGCGGCGTACACATCGGAGTCGTGCGTGATGGGCAGCAGGCTGTCCAGGGTTCCGTGAACGGTGATGAGCGGCCGTTGAATTCGGCCCGTGAGCGCGATCCGTGCGACGGCGTCGTGCACGGCCTGCGGTCGGGCCGCGAAATCGTAATCGGCATCGGACCCCGCGTAGGAGGGATCGAATTCCTGCCGGTAGATGCGCTGGGTCAGCTCCCAATAGGTCTTGTCGTGGTACTCCCACAACGGCTGGGATTCGACCGCGAACCCGGCGGCCACGATGGCGTCGCGCGCGGCCGGATCCGATTGCGAGTTCGGGTAATTCGCGATGGCAGGCGGAAGGAAGGTGAGCGGGTTATCCACATCCGTCCACAGGGTGCCCTCCCAGTCGACCCCGCCGTCGTAGAGCCACGGCGCGTTCTCCAGCTGCCAGCGCACCAGATAGCCGCCGTTGGACAGTCCCGCCATGAAGGTGTGCGCGGCCGGCCGGCCGTAGCGCTGCGCGACGGTGGCCTGCGCCGCAACGGTCAATTGGGTGACGCTGCTGTTCCATTCGGCCATCGCGTCGCCGGGCGCGGTGTCGCCCCGGAAGAAGTCGGACCCGGTATTGCCCTTGTCGGTGGCGGCGAACGCATACCCCTGTGCCAGCACCCAGTCGGAGATCACGAAGTCGTTGGCATACTGCCGCCGGTTGCCCGGCGACCCGCTCACCACCAAGCCCCCGTTCCAGTGCTCGGGTAGCCGAATCACGAACTGGCCGTCGTGATTCCAGCCGTGGTTGGTGTTGGCGGTGGAGTTGCCGGGGAAGTACCCGTCGATCTGCATGCCGGGCACGTCGCTGGGATTGCGGGCCCCGGCCGGATGCAATCCCGCCCAGTCGGCGGCCACGGTGTGCCCGGAGGCGACGGTGCCCGCGGTGGTCAGATCGTCGAGACAGTCCGCGATCTGCACCTGCGCCCCGATCACCAGCGGCGCCGCACAATTCGCGGCCCGCACCGCGGGCTGCTGCCCGGCGGCCATGGTTCCGGCCACCACGACGGCGGCCGTCGCGATGGCGGTGTGCGCGGCCAGGCGGCGGATCGCGCGCCGGCGGTGTGCTTGCGGCATCGGGCTCCCTCTCGATGTTCAGTGAAATGCCGGAAAGTCTGTTCACCTGCGACGACCGCGACCAGGTGGGTGTCACCCACATTTCGGGGTGCGAATGTGTCGGAGGTCACCTCATGTGGGTGACGGGGATGCGACGGGCCATCACTGTGTGGGCGACCCACATGACATTCCCGCCCGCGCGAACCGGAAGTGCGCCACAATGTCACGCCATGACCAGCGAGATCTTCCTGGAGTTGCTCGAACGGGAAGCTCCCGCCGTCGAATTCGAGGCGCCCGTGCTGCAGGCGCGCGCCGCTGGCGCACCCGCCGCCGAGGTGGCCGCGCTGGAGACCGCGAAGCTGTCGGCGCTGCGGGTCCGCGCACTGCTGGAGCGGCGAACCCGCAGGGAGGCCGAACTGGCCGCTCTGTTCGATACCGCCAGCGATCTCGCGGGCCTCCGGGATGTGGACGCGGTGTTGCGCGCCATCGTGCATCGCGCGCGCCGGTTGCTGCGTTCGGACATCGCCTATATGACGCTGCCCGATCCGGAGAGCGGTGACACCTACATGCGGGTCACCGACGGTTCCGGATCACCGGAGTTCCGGGCCTGCCGACTGCCCATGGGTGCGGGCCTGGGCGGGCTGGTCCAGCAGACCGGCATGCCGTACTGCACCCCGGACTACTTCGCCGACCAGCGTTTCCACCACACCTCCGGCATCGACGGTGCGGTACGCGATGAGGGCATCGTGGCGATCCTCGGCGTGCCGATGAAGCTGGGCGAGCAGGTCATCGGGGTGCTGTTCGCCTCGCACCGCGATGCCCGCCCGTACTCGCCGGAGGAGATCGCGCTGCTGTCCTCGCTGGCGGCGCACGCGACCATCGCCCTGGACTCCGCCCGCCTGCTCACCGAAACCCGCACGGCGCTGGCCGAATTGAGCGCCGCCAACGAGGCCATGCACGCCCACTACAACACCGTGGAGCGAGCGGCGCAGGCCCATGACCGGATGACCGACGTGGTGGTGCGCGGTGGTGGCGTGGAGGATGTCGCCGCGGTGGCCGCCGATATCCTCGGCGGCGCATTGTTGGTGCTCGACGCCGACGGTCGCCGCGTCGGCCTGGTCGACGTGCCCGACGGGCGGCCGCACGAGCAACTCGACGAGGACCTCCTGCTGGCTGAAATATCCACCACTGCAGGACAACTCGGCCGGACCGCACAGTTGAAGGAACTCTGGGCCGCACCCGGCGGCGCGGGCACCGACCCACTGTGCACGCTGGTGCTGCATCACCCCGATCCGCTCTCGGTCTCCGATCAGCGCATTCTCGAGCGTGCCGCGCTGGTCACCGCGCTGCTGTTGCTGTTCCGCCGCAGCATTGCCGAGGCCGAGGGCCGGGTGCGCGGGGAGCTGCTCGACGACCTGCTGGCCGGTCGAGTCGCCGACCGCGAGACGCTGGAGAACCGCGCCGCTCTGCTCGGCATCAACCTCGGCCGCCCCCATGTCCTGGTGGTGGTCGATCACGGCGAGCATCGCCGGATGGCCACCTGGACAACGGGTTACGGCATGTCCCACCACGGCCTGGCCGCCACCCGGGGCGAGCACACCGTCCTGCTGCTGCCCGGCGAAGACCCCGCGACCATCGCCGGACAGCTCGGACGGGAGCTCGCGGCGGCGCTCGGAACCCGCGCCACGATCGCGGGCGCCGGGCCGGTGGACCTGCCGGGCGACACCGAGGCCGCCTACCGGGAGGCGGTCCGCTGCGTCCGTGTCCTGCACGCGCTGGGCCGAACCGGATCCGCCTGCAGCGCCGCGAATCTCGGCTTCGTCGGCCTCCTGATCAGCGACGACGCCGACGCCCCCGCCTTCCTGGACGGCGCCCTGGGCCCCGTCGTCGACTACGACCGCCGCCGCCGCACCGACCTGATCCACACCCTGGAAACCTATTTCGCCAGCGGCTGCAGCCTCACCACCAGCGCCAAACAACTTCACGTACACGTGAACACAGTGACCCAACGCCTGGAACGCATCACCGGCCTACTCGGCGAAGGCTGGCAACTCCCCGACCGAGCCCTGGAAATCCAACTAGCCCTCCGCCTACACCGCCTCCGCGAAGCAGCCGTCTTCACCGAGTGAGCCGCTGGTGAATCACAGTGTGCGAGCGATGATCTCCTTCATGATCTCGTTGGTGCCCGCGTAGATTTTCTGCACCCGGTTGTCGACCCAGAGCCGCGAGATCGGGTATTCGGTCATATACCCGTATCCGCCGTGCAGTTGCAGGCATTCGTCGAGGTTCGCCATGGCGCGCTCGGTGGTCCACCACTTGGCCATGGCGACGGTGGCGATATCGAGTTCGCCACGCACGTGACGGTCGATGCAGTGGTCCACGAACACCCGCATGACGCGGGCATCCGTCGCCACCTCGGCGAGGGTGAACTTGGTGTTCTGGAAGGCGAAGATCGGCTTGCCGAACGCCTCCCGCTGCTTGGTGTAGGAAAGCGTGTGGGCCAATGCCGATTCCACGGCGATGGTGGACCCGACCGCGAGGATCAGGCGCTCCTGCGGCAATTGCTGCATGAGCTGGATGAAGCCCTGCCCCTCCACCGTCCCCAGCAGATTGGCGACCGGCACCCGGACCTCGTCGAAGAACAGCTCCGAGGTGTCCTGACCGCGCTGACCGATCTTGTCCAGCACTCGGCCACGCCGGAATCCGGCCCGGTCGGCCTCGACCAGAATCAGCGAGATCCCCGCCGCCGCACCGCTTCCGGTCTTGGCGACGACGATGATGAGATCGGCCTGACCACCATTGGTGATGAAGGTCTTCGACCCGCTGACCACGTACTCGTCGCCGTCGCGCACCGCACGCGTCTTCACGTTCTGCAGGTCCGAGCCGGTGCCGGGTTCGGTCATGGCGATCGCGCCGACCACCGAGCCATCCGCCATCCTCGGCAGCCATAGCCGCTTCTGTTCCTCGGTGCCATAGGCCAGCAGGTAGTGCGCCACGATCACGCTGTGCAACGGACCGCCCCAGGAGGAGTCGCCGATACGCGCCTGCTCCTCGATCAGCACCGCCTCGTGCGCGAAAGTTCCTCCGCCGCCGCCGTATTCCTCGGGAATCGACATGCACAGCAACCCCAGCGCGCCGGCCACCTGCCACAGGTCGCGATCGACGTGATGCTGTGCGATGAACTTCTCGATATTCGGGGCGATCTCCTTCTCGCAGAAGGCTCGCGCCAATTTGCGTAGCTCGTCCAGATCCTCATCCAGCCAAGGGGATCGGTACTCGTAGGTCATGGATCAGGCGGCCTTCCGGGCGGGTTCGCTGCGGTAGCGGGAGGGGGCGCCGTCGATGCGGCAGAGGCGCCAGAGGATGCGGGCGACGGGATTCATCAGGTCGAGTTCCTCGGCGAGCATGCGGACGTCGGCGAAGAAGTTGCGGAGCATTTTTCGGGCTTCGGGGTTGCGCCAGAAGATGTCGCGGACGACCGAGTGGGGGACGTCGCAGTCCTGGCGGAATTTGCGGGTGGGGACGGCGATTAGGTCGCAGATGATGCGCATGGTGGGGGCGAAGACCAGGGAGAGGATGAACTTCTTGATCGGGCCCAGTTGGGGGACATGGTGTTCGAGGTATTGGTGGGCGAAGCTGATGTGGCGGGCTTCCTCGGCCACGTGGATGGTCATGACGCGTTCGAGCATCGGGTGGGTGCGGTCGCCGCCGCGGAGGACGGTTTTCTGGGCGTGGTCGATGGGTTCTTCGCCGGCGAGCACCATGACGAAGAACCATTCGGGGAACAGTGAGGCCAGGAACGGGACCAGCGGGCCGACCACGCGGACCCAGGAGCGCATGCCCGCGACATCCATGCCGACGCGGTTGACCACCTCCTGGAACATCATGGTGTGGTTGCACTCTTCGATGGCTTCGTGTGTGCAGTAACGGAATTCGGGTGACCCGTTGGGCACCGAGAACACGTACTGCATGAGACCGCGGATGAGCAGGTTCTCGAATTGCAGCCCCACCTTGGCGACGTTGGCCTGCCGCCACATGCCGATGTGGATCTGCCGTTCGCGCGGCAGCGCCTGATACCAGGGGTGTGCGCCGAAGGGGTCGGTGGGCGGGAGGATCCAGCGGTCGTCGTCGGCGCGGACCACGAAGTCGGGGTGGTCCCAGTCGATGTCGACGTACGGATCGAAGCGCTTGTTGACCGATCCGTCCGAGAGCGTGCTCAGCGATTCGGTGTAGTCGTCGAGGCCGAGGTGTGCGTTCACGGCGTTCTCCCTGTTTCGGGTGAGCGCGACATCATGTCGCGATAGACCCGACGGTACCGGTCACGACATGCCGAAACAAGAGTGATCGCGACACAATGTCGCGCACAACTGATGACATGCAGGAACGACAGGACCGACCGGGTCGCTGCGGAGAATCAGAGATCGAGCGGTGCGGGCGGGTCGGCCAGCAACTCCGCGATGGGCCGCTCCGGGTCGACGACGAAGCCGCGCGTGCGAGCCATCGCATCGAACAGCGCCCAGATCGAATCGCCGAGCATACGGGTCAGCTCGACCTCGTCCAGATCGGCCGGACGCGTCTCCAGCCACCGCGTCACGCCACCGTCCACCAGCGAGACAATGGCGAACGCCGCGGGATCGATGCCCGGATGCTGTTGCCCGACAACGCTCGCCGCCATGGTGAACAATTGCGCGACACGTTCGGCGATGGCCGCCTTGGTGCCCACCACCACGGCCTTACTCGCCGGGTCACCGCTGCCGGGCCCGCGCTCGATCCACCCGTGCAACCGCGCGTGCACCGACACCCAGCCGACATAGGTGCCGACAATGCGAACGATGGTGTCCCGCAGTCCTTCTTGCGGGTCGAAGTCCGGCATCACCAGCTCGACCACGCTCTCGACCGCGAACTCACGCGTCTTGGCGTCCAGGTCACCGCGATCGGCGAAGTGCCGGTAGACCACCGATCGCTTCACGCCGGCGCGGTCGGCGATCACCTGCAGCGGAATGTCCGCACCCGGTGCGGATTCCTCGATCAGCTCGACATACGCGGCGATGATGGCACGGCGGCGCTCGACATTGTGCTCGCCCCAGCGACCACCCGTCGCCTCCGCCGTGTCCACCGCCATGCGGTCAAGCATCCCATCCGGGCACTAGCGCGGCGGGATCAGGACATCGTTGAGGGTGACCAATTGCAGGTTGCGTTCGCGGATGATGTCGGAGAGCTGGTCGTAGAGATGGGTGACGGTCGGGCGGTTGGCGTGCCCGATGACGATGGCCTGGGCCCGGAACCATTGCCGCGCGGCGTCCAGCAGCATGCCGTCGTTGATGACGGTATTGGTGTCGTTGAGGCTGCCGTACCACATGGTCGGAACGGTGTAGCCGCAGTCGGCGGCGACGGCGTCGACGCTGCCGTTGTGGTGACCGTAGGGCGGACGGTAGTACGGGGTCCCGTCGGTGCCGTACTGATTCCAGAGGAAGTCCTTGCAGCGGTTGAGCTGATCGGCGATCGCGCCGCCGGATAGTCGCGTCAGGTCCGGGTGATCCCAGGTGTGATTGCCCAGCTGGACCTGACCGGAATCGACCAGGGGGCGCAGCGCATCCCGGTGGTCGAGCCAGCCGGGGTAGTAGGCCGTCACGAAGAAGGTGAGCCGCGCGCCGGTATTGCGGGCGAAATCGATGAAACCGCCGATGGTTTCGGAGCTGGCGCCGTCATCGATGGTGAGCGCCATGTGATTGCCGTCGCCGGGCAGCGCGTTGATGGTGCCGGTCCCGATCGGCGTCTTGGGCCCGAAATCCGGTGTCGTCTGCGGCATTCCCGGAAGCTGCGGGACGATGCCGGAGGATCCGGAGTCGAAGGGGAAGTCGGCGCGCGCCTCGCCGGTGCCCAGCAGGGTGGCAGCCGTACCCGCCGCCAGCATCGTCAGCAGCCGTCGTCTGTCCATGTCGAACCTCATTCCCTCACACTCCGGCCCCCTCGGAACCGGAACTACTACTCCCCCAACGCAACCCGATCAGGTCGGTGATACCAGCACGTCGTTCAGCGTCACCAGCGACAGATTGCGGGACCGGATGATGTCGACCAGCTGGCCGTAGCAGTGGGTGACGGCCGGGTGGTTGGCATGTCCGATGACAATGGCCTGCGCGTTGAAATACTTTCGCGCGCACTCGATCAGGTAGTCCTCGGTGATGACACCGGAGTCGGACAGCGAGCCGTACCACATGACGGGAACGGTGTAACCGAGATCGGCTGCCACCTTGTCGACCGTAGCATCGTGGCGGCCGTAGGGGGGCCGGAAGTACGGCGCACCGTCCACGCCGAAGTTATTGCGCAGGAACGTTTTCGCCTTGCCGAGCTGGTTGGACACCTCGGCCGCCGACAGTTTGGTGAGGTCCGGGTGGTCCCAGGTGTGATTGCCCAGCTGGATCTGGCCCGAGTCCACCAGCGGCCGCAACTCGGCGCGGTGCGTCATCCACGAGTCGTAATAGGCGGTGACAAAGAATGTGAACCGCGCGCCGGTGTCCTTCGCGAATTGGATATACGCGCCGACCACTTCGGGACTCGCGCCGTCATCGACGGTGAGCGCCACATTGTTGCCGGTACCCGGCAGCGCGGTAATCGTCCCGGCCGGAATATGGGCCTTCGGTGCGCCCGACGGCACGGGTAGCGCCTGCGGCACCGGCGAGGGCGCGGGCGTCGTGGTGGGCCCGCTGATGCGTGGGGTGACCTTGTGCGGGGAGGGGTCGGCGGAGCAGCCCGTCAGGGCCGTCGCAGTGCCCGCGGCGAGCAGTGCGAGCAACTGTCGTCTATCCATACGTGTCGTTCACTCCGAGATATATATTTTTGCGCCGTGCCTCCCTCGCAGGGCTCATCATTTATATCCACAGGTTGTGAACTGAACACGAAATCTGTGCGAAATGATTCGAATTCAGCGGAGAAATTAAGGCTCTTCTCAGAGAGTCCCGGGAGATCTCAGCGTGCGATGGGACGCAGCACGATTTCGGTGGGATGCGCGTCACGCGGAGTCTCGACCGCATTGCGGACCGCCCGCGCCACCGTCTCGGCGGTGAGGAACTCGCGCGGCTCGTAAGCCCGCCCCTCGCCCGCGATGATCTCGCGCTGCATGTCGGTGTCGATGCGGCCCGGATGCACCGAGGTCACGCGCAGCGCGGGTTCTTCGAGCCGCAGCGCGTCGCCGAAGGCACGCAGCCCGAACTTGCTCGCCGCGTACACACCCCAGCCCGGATTGGCCCGCAATCCGGCACCCGAATTGATCAGCACCACATGGCCGTTGGCGGCGCGCAGCGCGGGCAGCAACAGCCTGGTCAACTCGGCGACCGCGATCAGGTTGCCTTCCAACGTATTCCGCCACTGCTCGACCGTGGAATCGGCTATCGTTCCCAAGTCGGCGATTCCGGCGTTGTGCACCAGTACATCCAGCCGTTCGATGCCTTCGACCGCGCGCGCCACCGCCGCGTAGTCGGTGAGCTCGACCGGCCACCCGGTCGAGCCGGGCAGCTCACGCAGGATCGGGTCCAAGGCCTCCGGCGTGCGCGCGCCCAGCAACAACCGGTGCGCAGGCGCGAGCTCCCGCGCGATGGCCGCGCCCAGCCCCCGGCTGGCTCCGGTGATCAGCGCGGTGGGCGCCTCGGTGCTGGTGTTCGCGGAATTCGCCATGAGATCACGGTAACCGCGTGGGGTCGGACTGCGATGCTTCGGTCGGGCACACCAACGCTCGACTGATTCATGAGAAGGCGAACGCATTGCAATCTGGCGATCAGGAGCCGTCCTCCAGCCCGGTCCATCGCGCGTACCTGCGAGTCCCAGCGCAGAATAGGGCGATGACACACCCGGGATTCACGCCCACCCAGCTCGCGGCCCGCGCGGCCTACCTGCTGCGCGGCAACGACCTGGGCACCATGACCAGCGCCGCACCGAAGCTGTATCCGCACATGTGGAGCTGGGACGCCGCCTTCGTGGCCGTCGGCCTGGCGCCGCTGAGTGTGGAGAGAGCCGCGCTCGAACTCGACACCCTGCTGTCCGCGCAATGGCGCAACGGCATGATCCCGCACATCGTCTTCGCCAACGGCGTCGACGGCTACTTCCCGGGACCCTCCCGCTGGGAATGCCGCAGACTCGCCGCCGACGCGCCGGACGGGCCCGACACCTCCGGCATCACCCAGCCGCCCGTGCATGCCATTGCGGTGCAGCGGATTCTGGACCACTCGCGCCGGCACGGCCGCAGTACCCGCGCGGTGGCCGAGGACTTCCTGAATCGGCGCTGGGGCGATCTGATGCGCTGGCACCGCTGGCTGGCGTACGCCCGCGATCCCAAGCAACACGGCCGCATCACGCTCTACCACGGCTGGGAATCCGGCATGGACAACTCACCGCGCTGGGATCGCGCCTACGAGAACGTGATTCCGGGGCCGGACCTGCCGCCCTACAAGCGTGAGGATCTGCAAGTGGTCGGCGATGCCACGCAGCGGCCCTCGGATCGCGAGTACGACCGCTACATGTGGCTGGTCGAGCAGATGCGCCGCGCCGGCTACGACGACTACCAGCTGGCCTCGACCATGAGCTTCGCCGTCGAGGACGTGTTCGTGACCGCCATCTTCGCGCTGGCCTGCGATGTGCTGGCCAATATCGGCGAGGACTACAAGCAGCCGCACGCGGACGTGCGCGAACTCTACGAGTGGGCCGACTACTTCCGTTCGGGCGTGGTGGCCACCACCGACGCGCGCACCGGCGTGGCCCGCGATTTCGATGTGCGCGCGGACAAGTGGATCGAGACCGAGACCCTCGCCTGCTTCGCGCCGCTGCTGTCGGGCGGGCTGCCGCGCGATGCCGAACGACGACTGTTGCGGCTGTTCGAGGGCCCGCGCTGGTGCGGGCACCCGGATCTGCGCTACGCGCTGCCGCCCTCGACCTCCCCGGTGTCCAAGGACTTTCGACCGCGTGAGTATTGGCGCGGGCCGGTGTGGCCGGTGATCAGCTGGCTGTTCTCCTGGGTCTTCGCCCGGCGGGGCTGGGCGGAACGGTCGTTCATGCTGCGCGCGGAGGGCTTGCGCCAAGCCAGTGACGGCAGTTTCGCGGAGTACTACGAACCGTTCACGGGTCTGCCGCTAGGCAGTATGCAGCAGTCCTGGACCGCCGCTTCGGTGTTGGATTGGCTGGGCTAGCCGACACCGATAGCTAATAATTGGCGAATATCACAGCCCAGCCTTCACGGCTATAGACACTGTTCGGCCTAGCCTTTTTTGGCATGACCGGACGAAGCCTGATGAAAGTGCTCACAGTCGCAGCCACCGGCATCCTGATGGCTACCCCAGCCGGGGTGGCCGCCGCCGATGTGGAGGGCCCGGATGTGGCCTCCTATCAGCACCCGGGCGGCAGCGGCATCAACTGGTTCGGCGTGCGCGCGGCCGGATATCAATTCGCCATGCTCAAGGCCACCGAGGGCCTCAGCTACGTGAATCCGTTCTTCGTGCAGGACAGCCTCTCCATGCGGGTGGCCGGAGTCGCCCGCGGCACATACCATTTCGCGCGCCCGGCCGAATCGCCGGAACTGCAGGGCGCGTTCTACTCGGCCCTGGTGCTGGGCCAGAACGGACTGCTGGATCTGCCGCCGGTGCTGGATCTCGAGGACTCCGGCGGGCTGCCGCCGGACGCCCTGATCGACTGGACGCACCGGTATCTCAATACCGTGCAGGCCATGACGGGCCGCCGCCCGATCATCTACACCTATCCCCGCTTCTGGCGCACGGCCATGGCCGACACCAACCAGTTCACGTCCTACCCGCTGTGGATCGCCGACTACCGCGGCAACGACCAGCCCGAGGTGCCCGGCGGCTGGCCCGCCTGGACGTTCTGGCAGACCACCGATTCCGGAGCCATCAACGGCATCGGCGCGGGCGTCGACCTCAATGTGTACAGCGGAGCCCAAGGCGATTTCGGCGGGTTCGCCAATATCCCCTTCAGCGGCAGCGCCAGCGGATCCGGGCGCGGCAGCAGCTAGCCCTCACGCCCTTGGGGTTTCAGGGGGGTACCCCTGAGAGTCCCGAGAGTTGGTCACAGCACCTGCGAGAGGAACTGGCGCAAGCGCGGGGTTTCCGCGTTCTCGAAAAGTGCTTCGGGCTTACCGGTTTCAACCACCTGACCGTGGTCCATGAAAACCACCTGGTCGGAAACCGAACGGGCGAAGCTCATCTCGTGCGTCACAATGACCATCGACATGCCGCCGCCAGCCAGCTCCGCCATCAGCGCCAGCACGCCCTTCACCAGCTCCGGATCCAGGGCCGAGGTGGCCTCGTCGAAGAACATGATGTCCGGCTTCATGGCCAGCGCCCGCGCGATGGCCACCCGCTGCTGCTGGCCACCGGACAGATTCCCCGGGCGCGCATCGGCTTTCCCGGCCAGCCCGACCGCCTCCAACTGCTGCACCGCCAGCGTGCGCGCCTGCTCCTTGGACAGCCCGTGCAGCTTGCGCGGGCCGAGCGCCACATTGTCGGCGGCGGTCATGTGCGGGAACAGGTTGAAGTGCTGGAACACCATGCCGATGCGCTGCCGCAGCCGGTCCGGGTTCTCCCCCAGCACCGATGTGCCGTCCAGCAGAATGTCACCCGCATCGGGTTCGTGCAGCCGGTTGAGCACCCGCAGCAGCGTGGATTTGCCGGAGCCGGACGGGCCGATCACCGTGGTGGTCTTGCCCGCGTCCACGTGCACGTCCACGCCGCGCAGAATCTCGTTGCGGCCCAGCGTCAATCGCAGGCCGGTGCCGGTCAGGGAGGCACTCATGCTCCACGCCCTTCGGTGATGACGGCCTGTTCGATCGGTTCCGCGGTCGGCTGCGGCCGGCCTTCGCGCATGCGTTTGTCGATGTAGTTGACCAGGTGGGTGAGCGGCACGGTCAGCACCAGATACATCAGACCCGCCGCCACCAGTGGTGACAGGTTTCCGGTCTGCGCATTGAGATCCCGCCCCACCGCGAACAATTCGCGCTGGGTGGCCAGCAGGCCCAGGAAGTAGATCAGCGAGGAATCCTTGATCAACGCGATGAACTGATTCATCAGCGCGGGCAGCACCCGGCGCACCCCCTGCGGGATCACCACCAGCGTCATGGCCTGCCGATATCCGAACCCGATGGCACGAGCCGCCTCCAACTGCCCGGCCTCCACCGACTGGATGCCGGAGCGGAAGATCTCGCCGATATAGGCCGACGCCAGCAGCGCCAGCGCGATCGCGCCCAGCCAGTACGGGTTGTTTCCGGTGATGTTCTTGACCAGCGGACCCACGCCCAACCCGATGATCAGAATGATCACGACGGCGGGCAGGCCCCGGAAGATATCGGTGTAAACCCGTGCGGGCCAGCGCAACCAGCGGGTGCGGGAAATACCGGCAACCGCCAGCAGCATGCCGAGCACGGTGCCCAGCAGACCCGAAACGAAGGCCAGGATCAGGGTATTGGGCAGACCGGTCTTGATCAGGTCGGGAAAAGCCTTGCGGTACAACGACCAGTCGAAGAACGTGTCCTTGAGCTGCGCCAGTGTGGATTTCGGTGCGACACCGCTGTTGTCCGGCTTGTCCTTGGCATGCTCGGCGGCGATCTCGGTGAAGTTCGGCCAGTCCGGCGCGGCCACGGCTTTCGAACCCGGCTTCCAGCCCGGAGGCGGCTGGCGCGGCACCCAGTCCTCGTACAGCTTCAGATAGGTGCCATCGGCGATGACCGCGTCCAGCCCGGCATTGAGGGCATCGGTGAGCGGCTGATTGCCCTTGCGCACCGCCCACCCCGTGAAGTTGTTGACGCTGAAGGTGTTCTGCACGATCGAGGTCGGATCGCCCGCCTTGATCGTGCCGATGGCCTGCTGCGAGGGCGCGACCCAGGCATCGATCTGGCCGGTCTTCAGGTTCGCGTAGGCGGTGTTGTAGTCGGGGAACTTCACCGGGTCCAGGTGCAGTTCGTTGACGACGTACTCGTCCTGCACGGTGCCCTGCACGACGCCGATCCGATTGCCCTTGTGCAGATCCGCGAAGCCCTTGATGCCGCTGCCGTTCGGCACCACCAGCGAGAAGTAGCCGAAGTCGTAGCCATTGGTGAAGTCGACCAGTCGCCGACGCTCGTCGGTGGTGGTGATGCTGGAGGAGCCGATATCGAAGCGGTTGTTGGCGACCTGCGCCAGCAGCCCCGAGAATTCGGTGCCCGTGAATTCCACCTGCAGCCCGAGCTTCGCGCCGATCGCCTTCAACAACTCATTGTCGAAGCCGGTGTAGACGCCCTTGGAGTTCACGCAGATGCTCGGCGGCGCATCGGAGAGGGTGCCGATGCTCAACTTGCCAGGCGTGAGCAACCCCAGCTTGCCGACATCGATGGTGTTCAGCGGCTCGGTGGTGGCAGTGGTGAACCGGTCCGCCCCGGCGTCACGCTGTCCGGACGCCAGATTGGTGGGCGCGGCGCTGGCGGCGGCCAAGCCGGGCGGCGAACACAGATCGCCGTTATCGGCGGCAGCCCCGCCCGCACCCAGCGTCACGGTGCCGACCAGGCCGACAAGCAATACTCCCGCTAGTGCCAGGAGGCGAGTCGGCCGACGTCGTCGGGGCGCGCCCGGGCGCAAGGGAACCATGGCAAATCACCCTAATAGGGGTGGCCGGTGAATCCAGAGTTACCCTCACGCCGATTTGGCGGAGATCACTCGGGAGCCTCCACGGTGAGACCGGCCGACCGCGCGGCATCGGCCAGTCGTTTGTCGTAGGTGACGAACGCGGTCAGGTCTCCGCCCAGGGTCAGTGCCGTTGCCAGATGCACAGCATCCAGCGACCGCACAGTAACCGGCAGTACCGCCCGCGCCAGACTCCGAACCCGCGCACCGATCTCGATCGTGTCCACCAGCGCGAGCACTCCGGCCAGCCGGGGAACCGCCTCCGGGGAATGTCGGGCCACCGCCCGAAACGCTTCCACCTCGATCAGGGTCGAACTGACCCACGGCGTACCTCTGCGTTCAATCAACCACGCGCGCAGGGCATCCGACTCGGCTTCCCGGTGAGCCAGCTTCACGGCCGCTGCTGAATCCAAATAGATCACAGGTCGCCGCTCCTTTCACGGGCGATCTCGTCAGCGAGGTTCACTCCGTCCGGCTCGCCGAGCGGCATCGCGAGCACTGCCAACTGCATGTCCGCCAGCCGCTCCTTGCGCTCGGCCGCTGCCAGCACGGCCGCCCGGATCGCGGCCGACCGGCTGACCCCGTCACTGGTCAGCACCGCTAGCGCGTGCTCGGTCTCGGCATCGGTGCGAATCGTGATCGTGTCAGCCATACCTACCAGCGTAAGACAAGTAGTCTTACGCCACAATCGCACGCCCTCCACTAGGCTGCGAGGCCGACCCTCTACAACGGATCGTCCGGCACGTTCCTGCCGGTGAAGGGAAGTATCAATCGTGGCAACGGTGACTTTCGACAAGGCCACCCGGCTCTACCCTGGCGGGAACAAGCCCGCCGTGGACGCCTTGAACCTCGAGATCGAGGACGGCGAATTCCTGGTTCTGGTCGGTCCTTCCGGCTGTGGCAAATCCACCTCGCTGCGCATGCTCGCGGGGCTGGAGGAGGTGAGCGGCGGCCGGATCCTGATCGGGGACAAGGACGTCACGCACGCCGAGCCCAAGGAACGCGATATCGCGATGGTGTTCCAGAACTACGCGCTCTACCCGCACATGAGCGTCGCCGAGAACATGGGCTTCGCGCTCAAGATGGCCAAGGTCTCCAAGGAGGAGCGGCAGCAGCGGGTGCTCGAGGCCGCCAAGCTGCTGGACCTGGAGCCCTACCTGGACCGCAAGCCCAAGGCGCTGTCCGGCGGTCAGCGCCAGCGCGTCGCCATGGGCCGCGCGATCGTGCGCCAGCCGCAGGTGTTCCTGATGGACGAGCCGCTGTCCAACCTGGATGCCAAGCTGCGCGTGCAGACCCGCACCCAGATCGCGCAGTTGCAGCGCCGGCTCGGCACCACCACCGTCTACGTCACCCATGACCAGGTCGAGGCCATGACCATGGGCGACCGGGTGGCCGTGCTCAAGGACGGGCTGCTGCAGCAGTGCGCCTCCCCGCGCGACCTGTATCGCAATCCCGCCAACCTGTTCGTCGCGGGCTTCATGGGCTCACCCGCCATGAACCTGTTCACGCTGCCGGTGAGCAGCGGCTCGGTCACCCTCGGCGGCTGCCCGCTGCCGCTGCCGCGCTCGGTGGCCGCGTCCACCGGCGAGCAGGTCGTGGTCGGCATCCGGCCCGAGCACCTGGAGCCGGTCGGCGACGGTGCGGGCATCGCCATGGAGGTGGATGTGGTCGAGGAGCTCGGCTCCGACGCCTACATCTACGGCCGCACCGCCGGTGACGGGGAAACCATTGTGGCGCGGGCGGATTGGCGCAACCCGCCCGCCAAGGGCACCCGCCTCGCGCTGGTGGCGGACACGGACCACACCTACTTCTTCCACCCGGAGGACGGGCGTCGCCTGAACTGACGGGCAAGTCTCACGAATGGCGGCGGGTTTTCCGCCGCCATTCGTCGTTCACCCGGACCCGCAGATTCTCCAGGGGCACCGGGTTTCCCGAGGCGCTGCGGAGTTCGACACTGACCGGTTCACCGGTCGAATCCTCCAGCCTCTGCAAGGGCGCGATCCCGTCCTGCAGATATTTGTCACCCCACTGCCACAACGCGACCACCGCGGGGAGCAGATCCAATCCCATTGGGGTGAGCACGTATTCGTTGCGGGTGCGCTTGCCCTCTTCGCGATAGGGCCGCTTCTCGAGCAGCCCGGCCTCCACCAGTTTGCGCAGTGCGCTCGAGGCGGCGGCGTCGGTGATCCCCACGCGTGCCGCGAAGCCGTCGAACCGCGTCGTCCCGTAATAGCACTCACGCAGGATGAGAATCGCCGAGCGGGTGCCGACGATGTCCATCGCCTTGGCAATGGAACAACCCTCGGGCGTCCACGTGCCCAGATCGCTGAGCTTTCCTTCCATCACTGCCGACATGGCGTACATCATACCAACCTGACTTGCCCTAACTATTGCCAGCTCCTACCCTAACTATATAGCGATGAAGCTAGAGGCTCTGGAAGGAACGTCATGAGAGACGCAGTCATCGTCGAAGCGGTCCGCACCCCGATCGGCAAGGGCAAGGCCGCCGGCGGTTTACACGGCACGCATCCGGCCGATCTGCTCGCACACAGCCTCCGGGAAGTGGTGCGGCGCACCGAGATCGATCCCGCGCTGATCGACGATGTGATCGGCGGCGTGGTCACCCAGGTCGGCGAGCAGGGCTCCAATCTCACCCGCCGCGCGGCCCTGGCCGCCGGTTATCCGGAATCGGTGCCCGCCACCACCGTCGACCGCCAGTGCGGCAGCAGCCAGCAGGCCATCCACTTCGCCGCCCAGGGCGTCATCGCCGGCGCGTACGACATCGTGGTGGCCGCGGGCGTGGAGTCCATGAGCCGGGTGCCCATGGGGGCCAACCTGATCGGGGCCGAGGACATCGCCGGGGTCGGCTTCGCCGAACGCTATCCCGAGGGCCTGGTACCGCAGGGCGTCAGCGCCGAACTCATCGCCGCCAAGTGGGGACTGAGCCGCACCCAGCTCGACGAGTTCGCCCTCGCCAGCCACGAGAAGGCCGCCGCCGCAACCAAGGCCGGGGCGTTCGAGGCCCAGCTCAGCCCGTACGGCGGGCTCGCGGTGGACGAGGGCATCCGAGTCGGCAGCACCCTGGAGACGCTCGGCGCGCTGCGCCCTGCCTTCTACAGCGAGGAGATGGCCGCCCGCTTCCCGCAGATCGACTGGAACATCACCGCCGCCAACTCCAGCCCCATCAACGACGGCAGCGCCGCCACCCTGATCATGACCAGCGAACGGGCCGCCCAGCTCGGCCTGCGCCCGCTGGCCCGGGTGCACAGCTTCGCCGTGGCCGGTGACGACCCGCTGTTCATGCTGACCGCCGTCATCCCCGCGACCCGAAAGCTGCTGGCGCGCTCCGGACTCGATCTCGCCGACATCGACCTGTTCGAGGTCAACGAGGCCTTCTCCTCGGTGGTGCTGGCCTGGGCGAAGGAAACCGGCGCGGACCTGTCGAAGGTCAATGTCAACGGCGGCGCGATCGCCCTCGGTCACCCGCTCGGCGCTTCGGGAGCCCGCCTGGCCACCACCCTGGTGCATGCCATGCACGACCGCGGCGCCCGCTACGGCCTGCAAACCATGTGCGAGGCAGGCGGTCTCGCGAACGCCACCCTCTACGAGCGACTCTGAACGCTCACAGTCCCAAACCGGTGAGCAGGGCCTCGATCTGACGTTCCATCTGCGGGCGCTCGTCGAGCACGCGGATGACGCGGAACAGGCCCTGCAGGAAGGTGACGATCACCTGGGCGGCGACGTCGGACGGAAACCCGTGCGGCAGTTCGCCGCTCACGGTCGCGTCGCGCAGTCGTGCGGACAGCGCCGCCTCCAGGGTGCGCATCTCGTCGAGGATGTAGTCGCGTAATTCGTCCACGGCCAGCACCTCCACCGACAGACTGCCTGCCATCAGGCAGACATTGGGGACGGCCGGATCGTCGAGATCATCGAGCACCGCGCGGAAGTAGGCCCGCACGCCGTCGCCGATGGCGGGTTCGGCGGCCAATGCCTCCCAGCGTCGCCGGGTGACAGTGTCGTTGTAGTGCCGCAGGCACTCCAGGTAGAGCTGCTTCTTGCTCTTCATCGAGTGGTAGAAGGAGCTCTCCCGAATCCCCATGACCTCGAGCAATTCGCTCAGCGAGGTATTGGTGTAGCCCTTCGCCCAGAACAGCCGGGTGGCCCGCTCGATCACCTCGTCGTAGTCGAATGCCCGTTTACGGCCCATGGCACCAGCCTGTCACAAATTGGAGTAGTCACTACAGTTTCCTTGTTCGGGCCGCACCGGGCACCTACGATTTTCTGTATCGACCACTACAAAAAATCGAGGCGGCCATGTCCGAGCCCACGATCCTGGTCACCGCGGCCTCCGGGAAGACCGGAACCGCGACGGCACTGCTCCTGCTGGCACGCGGGTATCCCGTCCGAGCCATGGTGCACCGGCTGGACGCCCGCAGCGCCCGGCTGGCGGCGGCCGGGGCCGAGCTCCGCGTCGGATCGCTCGAGGATCTCGACGATCTGACCGCCGCGCTGACCGGAGTACGGCGCGCCTACTTCTGCCCACCGCTGGAACCCGGAACCCTGCGCCGGGCAACGCTTTTCGCCACCGCCGCCCAGCAGGCCCGGCTGGAGGTCGTGGTGGCATTGAGCCAGTGGGTGGCCGACCCCCTGCATCCGGCGGTGCACGCGCGCGAGAAATGGCTCAGCGGCCAAGTCCTGCAATCGATGTCGAACGTCGGCCTGGTGACCGTGAATCCCGGCTGGTTCGCCGACAACTACCTGGCCGGACTGGAGGCGGCAGCCCAGTTCGGGATCCTGGCCATGCCCCTGGGCGAAGGCCGCAATGCCCCACCGTCCACCGAGGACATCGCAGCGGTGATCACCGGCGCACTCACCGATCCGGCACCGCATCTCGGCAAGACCTACCGCCCCACCGGCCCCCGCCTGCTCGACCCCGGCGAGATCGCCGACGCCTTCGGCCGCGCCCTCGACCGCAAGGTCGAATACCGCGACACTCCCCTGCCGCTGTTCCTCAAAGTCGCCAAGTCACTGGGCTTCTCGGACTTCGTCATCGGGCAGCTCTACTGGTTTCTGCAGGACTACCGCGACAATGCGTTCGGCGTCGGCGCACCCACCGACGCGGTCCTCGAGGTCGGCGGCACGCCACCCGAACCGTTCGAGCAGATCGTGCGCCGCCATGCGCGATCGAACCCGGTCGCGACCCGTTCCGTCCCCGCGAAGCTGCGCGCGGCCACCCATCTGCTGCACGCCCTGCTGACCCGGGCCCCGGATCTGGATGCACTGGCGGAACAGGGTATTCAACCGCCGCTCACCAATGCGGCCCGAGCCGTGGAGTCACCGCGCTGGCAGCACGCTCACGGCGACGATCGCGGTCAGCAGACCGAGGACCCAAGCCTCCACCAGTAACGGGAAGGCCAGCAGCGCAGTGGTCCACGCCCGCTGGCGCTGCGATACCGCGCGAATGGTCCACAGCAGCACCAGCAGCATGGCCACCGCGATGCCCAGCCACGCCACGGCATCCGCGAGCGGCAGGTAGCGGGTGTCCACCGTGGCCGGAAACAGCCCGCGATAGTCCGGCACGAAGCCCGCCACCGTCCACGCTGCCGCACCCGCCACGGCATAGATCACCACGGTGGCAAGGAAATCCGCGACCGTGATAGGGGGCCGCCGCCATCCGGCCACCCCTCCAGGATGCCGGTCAGTTGATGGCGGTGGCTACCAGGACGTGCCCGGCTCCGCCCGCGAGGGCGATGATCGGCAGGGCGATGGCGGGCCACAGCCAGGCCCGGCGGCCGGTCATGGCCGCCACCGAGGTCAGGATTATCGCCACGATCAGCACCAGGAACGTCGCGCCGCCACCGATCAGCAGGCCCCAGAGCGCCGAGGCGGGCGGGCGGATCAGCACACACTTCGCGGCGGGCGGCCCCAACTGCACCGTGCAGCGATTGTGGACCAGATCGGAGAGCTTGGAGAAGAGGTCGTAGGCCCACCCGAACGCCACCGCCACGCCGACCAAACACAGCAGCGACGCCACCAGCACGTCCTTGCCGCGCACCGGTTTACGCTCGGAGCCCGCCTTGGGCAGCGCCGCCGCGGCCGCCTCCGCGGGCGGCAGCTTCGACGGCATGGTCAGATCGTTCTCCCCGAACGACTGCCCGGGCCCGCCCGCATCCTGCGCGTACGCCGGCCCGGCCGGAGCCCACACATCCGGCGAGACCTCCACGGCCGGTGGAAAATTCGAGCCCGTATCCGGATGGCCCGGCCTGCCGTAGGGCGGATTCCCGGCGGCGCCGTCGCCGGGCTGCCATCCCCCACGAGCGGCCGGTCCGCCGGGGCCGGGGACTCCACCGGCGTTGCCCAGTGGTCGCGGCGGCCGTGCCTGCCTGCCACCTCTGGCCGAGTCCGGACCCGCGGCGGGGCCACGGCCGCCCGGCGGCTGCGGCGGCACCGGCGCAGGAGGAGTTCGATTGCCGCCCTTGGGAAGTGTCGGCCCGGCCGGATCGAGTGCCTCGCCCGATGGGCGCGAACCGGGCGGTGCGGGCGGGGCCGGTGGCGGTGGCGGACCCTGGCGCCCCGGCCCGGGCAATGTCGGGCCCGCCGGCCCCGCCAGGTCTTCGGGCCGAGGCGCACCCGCCGGACCCCCCGGACGCGGACCCACGGGTTGCCGCGGACCGGCCGGATTCGGAGTGCGCAATGGGGGCGGCGGACCGTCCGGTCCGGGACGGCGGGGCTCGTTGGGCCGGTTCATATGTGCGTTCTCCCCCAAGGCGCAGGTCTGGAGCCGGAATCGGCTTCCTTCGGATTGTGACCCGCACACGCCTGCACCGCCACCCGATACCTTCGGGGGCGCTGGGTAGGGTGCGGAAGGTGAGCGACAGCGGCGGGGCGGTGGACTTCGAGTCGGCGGTGGTCTACGCGATTCCCATGCGAACCCGGTTCCGGGGCATCACCGTGCGCGAGGGAATGCTGATTCCCGGGCCGTACGGCTGGGGCGAGTTCTGCGCCTTTCCCGAATACGACGACCGGGAGGCGGCCGCGTGGCTGGCCACGGCGGTCGAGCAGGCGAGCGTGGGATGGCCTGCGCCGGTGCGGGATCGGGTGCCGGTCAACTGCATCGTGCCCGCCGTCGGACCGGAGCGGGCCCGCGAGATCGTCGTCGCCTCCGGATGTCGCACGGCCAAGGTGAAGGTGGCCGATCATCCCGATTCGCTGGCGGAGGATCTGGACCGGGTGGCGGCGGTGCGGGAGGCGCTCGGACCGGACGGTGCGGTGCGCGTCGACGCCAATGCGGTGTGGGATGTGGACACCGCCGTCGAGAAAATTCGGCGAATCGACCGGGCCGCAGGCGGTCTGGAATACGTCGAGCAGCCTTGCCGGACCGTCGAGGAACTCGCCGCGGTCCGCAAACAAGTGGACGTGCGCATCGCCGCGGACGAGTCGATCCGTCGCGCCGAGGATCCGTTGCGGGTGGCGGTGGCCGGGGCGGCCGATGTGGCGGTGCTGAAATGCACTCCGCTGGGCGGGGTTCGGCGCGCGCTCGAGGTGGCGGCGGCGGCCGGGCTGCCGTGCCTGGTGTCCTCGGCACTGGAGACCAGTGTCGGCCTGGCCGCCCAGGTCGCCTTGGCCGCCTCACTCCCCCACCTCGATTTCGCCTGCGGCTTGGACACCTTGTCCCTGCTCACCGGGGATGTGGTGACCGAACCGCTGCGCCCGGTCGACGGCTGGCTGCGGGTCCCGCGCAGCGCACCGGTGCCCGACCCCGAGCTGCTCGACCGCTATCGGCACCCGGATCCGGAACGCACCGACTGGTGGCGGCAACGCCTCGCCCGGGTCGCGAAATTGCTGTCCTGACCGCACTCAGGCGATCCGCACCCCGCACGAGTACATGGTGGTGCGCATCAGCAGCGCCGCCTCCGGCCCGATGATCCCGTCCACCAGTTCGAGGTAGCGGGCACAGAACTCGGGACCGTGCGCGGCCGTCTCGGCGAGCTCCGGGTCCAGGTGATGCGCCAGTTCATGCAAGATCACCAATTCTCGCAGCGCCCAAGCGGTTCCACTGCCGTGCAGCGGTACCGCCAACACCGCCCCCGCGGATTCGTAGTGCGCCGCTCGAGCCCCCGCCCGGGCCCGCACGGTGACCGGCGCGGACGCCCGATCCCATTGGGCGCGAACCCAGTTCAGCGCGAGCACCCGATCCGCGTACGCCTGCACCGATTCCACCGACGCAAAGCGCCGCTCGATCGGCAGCGTGATGTTGGACCCGTGCAGTTCGACGGTCCGCAGCCCGAATTCGTCGGCGCGGTCGAACATTCCGCGCACCAGACCCTCGGCGTCGTACACCTGGGAGCGCTGCGCGTCCCGCACCGCCATGTGCGCGACCGCTATTCGCCCGCGCCGCGCGGCAGCTGTCCGCGCGCCCCGCCGAGTTCCGTCGCATTGCCCAGCCGGGCGGCCTTGCCCGCCCGGTCCCCGGCCCGCCGCGCGGCCGCCGAGTATCCGGCCGAGGCCTGCGGTCCCCGCCAGGTGCCGCGCGCCTCGGAGGTGCGGGAGTAGAAATTCGTGAGCTCGAGTTCCTTGTTCCGCAGCGCGAGCGCCGTTCCGGTGGGCGCGGATTCGGCCGCGTCGGCGCGCACGGCCGCGGTCTCCACATCCGCCTTCACCTCGGCCAGGCGGCGGCCGATCCGCGCGGCGAAGGCCATCTGGAAGTTCAGCCGCGCCGTCACCCCGGCGACCGGGACCTGCACGGGCCGCTGGACCTGCCGCCCGTAGCGGCGTTCGACCACGATCTTCTCGGTGGTGGCCGAGCGGTAGCTGCCCGACTTGATGTACTGGTCCGACGCCCGCACCATCTGGATCAGCAGGCTCGTGTAGAGCGCCTCGCAGGTGTCGATATCGGTGTCGAAACCGTAGGCGTACACCGTCGTCGAGGACCGGGCCACATCGCAGCGCACATCATTGGCGGCGGCGATGGCCACGAACAGCTGTACATAGGTGCGCAGCCCACGCTTGCCGGCCTCCCCGATCGGGATGACCCGCTGAGTCGGCACCGGCCGCCGTTCCCGATTGGCGATATGTGCCCGCGCCACCGCCAGATCCACCGACGAACCGGTCGCCAGGCGCTGCGCGGCAGCCAGAAAAGCCTCGGCTTCATGCTCGTTGTCGGTCGATTCGGCCTGCCGGAGCAGTCCCCCGATCCGGGTGAGCATCTTGTCCTGAGAAGACATCAGCGACCAGCTTAGCCGCAACGAAGATCATCCTGGTGAGCGTCCGAAGGACGAGGTAGTACCGGCACCGGGAACCTCCACCCTGTATCTTCCCTTGTGCAACCGGCTGGGTGTGCTGCCGCTCACGTCTCGACCCTGGAGTATTCACGATGGCTTTGAAGAAGGTGTCGTCCCTACGATCGACGCTGGTGCCGCGGGCCACTATGGCCGTGACGTCGGCGGCCCTGCTGACGGCGGCGCTCGTCAGCGGCTGCTCCAGCAGCAGTAGTGGCGGCTCCAACGCCATCGGTGAGAACCTCACCGGCCGGGGCCCGATCACCTACGTCGAGGGCAAGGACACCACCGAGACCGGTGCGGTCAAGCAGCTCATCGACCGCTGGAACACCTCGCACCCGGACGAGAAGGTGACGTTCAAGGAGCAGTCCAGCGACGCCAACCAGCAGTACGACGACCTCACCCAGCACATGCAGGCCAAGGCGTCGGACTACGACGTCGTCGCCCTCGACGTGCCGTGGACCGCGGAGTTCGCCGCCAAGGGCTGGATCCAGCCGCTGAAGGACTCCTTCGCGCTGGACACCTCGACGCTGCTGTCGCCGCCGGTCGCCTCGGCCACCTACAACGGCACCCTCTACGCCGCGCCGCGCAACACCAACGGCGGCCTGCTGTTCTACCGCAAGGACCTCTCGCCGGAGCCGCCCAAGACCTGGGCCGAGATGATCGCCTCCTGCCCGAAGGCCAAGGAAGCCGGAATCGGCTGCTACGCAGGCCAGTTGGCCCCCTACGAGGGCCTGACCGTGAACGCCGCGGAGGTCATCAACGCCTTCGGCGGCAGCTTCGTCGGCCCCGACGGCAAGACCCCGACCGTGAACACCCCGCAGGCCAAGCAGGGCCTGCAGACCCTGGTCGACGCGTACAAGAACGACGACATGCCCAAGGAAGCCCTCTCCTTCAAGGAGCCGGAGTCCCAGAACGCCTTCGTCAGCGGCAAACTCATGTTCATGCGCGGCTGGCCGTCATCCTTCGGTGACGCCGGTTCCGACGCCTCCGCGGTGAAGGACAAGTTCGGGGTCGCCCCGCTGCCCGGCAAGGACGGCATCGGCGCCTCCACCCTCGGTGGCTACAACGCCGCGATCAGCGCCTTCTCCAAGAACAAGGCCACCGCGCTGGACTTCCTGCGCTACCTGATCAGCGAGGACGCCCAGCACATCGTCGCCCAGGGCGGCCTGCCGTCGGTGCGCGCCTCGGTGTACGACGACCCGGCCCTGATCGCCAAGATGCCGTACCTGCCCGCGCTCAAGGACTCCATCGCCTCGGCCGTGCCGCGTCCGGTGACCCCGTTCTACCCGGCCGTTTCGAAGGCCATCCAGACCAACGCGTTCGCGGCGCTGCAGGGCAGCATGACCGTCGACGCCGCGATTGCCGGAATGCAGAAGGGCATCGAGACCGCCGGATCGTAAGGTGTACCCGGAACCGAGTCGGTAGATCGCCCGCAGGAGAAGAGTAAAAGTGTCACGTCCTCCGGGAGCGACCGACGTCGCGGAACCCGAACCGACGGAGCAATTCGTGAAAACCGAAGCGGCACAGCCGGACAGCCCGAAGCCCAAGCGCCGGGGGCCGATCCTCGGCCTCACCGCCCGGGCCTGGCTGTTCGTCGCGCCCGTGCTGCTCGCGCTGATCGTGGTCGTCGGTTACCCGGTGGTCCGGGCCGTGATCATGTCCTTCCAGAAGGACGCGGGCATCGACAAGTCCACGGGCATGTTCGTGGACGGCGGCAATGCCGGATTCAGCAACTACACGCACTGGCTGCTGCAGCAGTGCACCGACTCGCTCGGCCAGACGATCTCCTGCCCGACCGGCAACAGCGGCTCCGAATTCTGGGCCGCCGTCGGCGTCACCGTGTTCTTCGCGGTCGTCACGGTCACGCTGGAGGCCACCATCGGTCTGGGCATGGCCATGATCATGGGCAAGACCTTCAAGGGTCGCGCCCTGCTGCGCGCGGCCGTGCTCATCCCGTGGGCCATTCCCACCGCGGTCACGGCGCGGTTGTGGGAGTTCATGTTCCACGTCGACGGCGTGGTCAACCGGGTCTTCGGCACGCACATCGTGTGGACCGTCGACACCTGGCCCGCCCGCTTCGCGGTCGTCATCGCCGACGTCTGGAAGACCACCCCGTTCATGGCGCTGCTGATTCTGGCGGGCCTGCAGGTGATTCCGGGCGACGTGTACGAGGCCGCCCGCGTGGACGGGGCTTCGGCCTGGCAGCGGTTCCGCTACATCACCATGCCGCTGCTGAAGCCGGCGCTGCTGGTGGCGGTGCTGTTCCGCACGATGGACGCGCTGCGTCTCTACGACCTGCCTGCCATCATGACCCAGAATCTCGGTGCCACCCGCACCATTTCGATGCTGGTGGTGGACCAGTCGCGGTCGGGCGCCAACAGCGCGTCGGCCCTGTCGGTGATCACCTTCCTGCTCATCTTCGCGGTCGCGTTCGTACTGGTGAAGGGTTTGGGCGCCAACGCCGTTCGCACCCAGGAAGAGCAGCGGGAGGCGCACTGATGAGCACCGTCATCGAAGAGAAGATCGAGCAGCCGGTGCGGCAACAGCTTTCGTGGCAGCAGCGGCTCACCTCGGGCCGCGTCTACCTGGGCGCGCTGATCGTGCTGATCTGGGGTTTGGCGCCGTTCTACTGGATGGTCGTCACCGCGCTGCGCGATCCGGCCTACGTCTTCGACACCACCCCGTGGCCGACGCACCTGACGCTGGAGAACTTCCGGACCGCCTTCGACACCAGCCGCGGCACCAATTTCGGTCGCGCCCTGGGCAACAGCGTGCTCATCGGCTCCGCCACCACCGCCATCGCCTTGGCGCTGGGCGTGATGGCCGCGTATGCGTTGGCACGCTTGACCTTCCGCGGCAAGTACCTGGTCGCGGGCCTGATCCTGTCGGCCTCCATGTTCCCGGTCGTGGTGCTGGCGACGCCGCTGTTCCAGCTGTTCACCGACCTCGGCTGGTACGGCCACTACCAGGCGATGATCATCCCGAACATCTCGTTCGTGCTGCCGATGACGGTGTACATCCTGTCCTCGTTCTTCAGCGAACTGCCCTGGGAGCTGGAGGAAGCCGCCCGCATCGACGGCGCGTCGCGCTTCCAGGCGTTCCGGTTGATCATGCTGCCGCTGGCCGCGCCTGCCGTGTTCACCACGGCCATCCTGGCTTTCATCGCGGCGGTGAACGAATTCCTGCTGGCCAACCTGCTGTCCTCGGACGCCACCGCGCCGGTGACGGTCGCGGTCGCGCACTTCGGCGGCAACAACGGCTCGAAGGTGCCGCCCTACGGCGCGATCATGGCCGCGGGCACCATCGTCACCATTCCACTGGTGATCATGGTGCTGCTGTTCCAGCGCCGCATCATCTCCGGCCTCACCGCCGGTGGTGTGAAGAGCTAGCGCCGGGGGCCTGAAGAGCTAGGGACGCCAAGCAACGTCGATTAGCATGGGTCGCGCCGTGGATGGGTCCACGGCGTCACCTGTCACAAGCTTTTTCGACGCTCCGGAAGGAGATGCTCGTGAGCTCGTCCCGCAAGCGGCGTCGTGGGGAACCGGCACCGAACGGCACCACGACAGGCTGGAACGAGCTGGCATCGGCGGCGGCCCGCAGGGGGCAGCAACCCTCGCACAGCAGGCCGCGCCGCCGCGCCAAACCACCACGGGCAGCGAAACAGCCCGACTCGTCACCGCGTCCGCGCCGTACCCGCGGCCAGCGATTACGCCGCCTGATACTCGCCCTGTTCCTGGTATTGGTGGTCATGCCGACCACGCTGATGGGCATCGCGTACTGGAGCGCCGAGATCCCGGACCCGAATGCGGTGCAGACCAACCAGATCGCCACCATCCTCGCCTCCGACGGCAACTCCGTCATCGCGAAGGTCGTTCCGCCGGAAGGCAACCGGGTCCCGGTCCCGCTCAGTGACGTGCCCGAACCGGTGCGGCTGGCGGTGCTCTCGGCCGAGGACCGCAACTTCTACACCAACCCGGGCTACTCCACCTCGGCGTTCCTGCGCGCGGCCCGCGACAACCTGCTGGGCCGCGACGACGCGGGCGGCGGCTCCACCATTACCCAGCAGTACGTGAAGAACGCCTTCCTGAGTTCCGAACGGACACTGAGCCGCAAGATGCGCGAGCTCATCATCTCCGCCAAGATGGCCCGCGAATGGAGCAAGGACGACATCCTCGCCGCCTACCTCAACACCATCTACTACGGGCGCGGCGCCTACGGCATCTCGGCCGCGGCCAAGGCGTACTTCGACAAGCCCGCACCGGAATTGACCCTCGCCGAGGGCGCGGTGCTCGCCTCGGTGATCCGCACCCCGTCGCTGCTGGACCCGGAGAGCCACCTCGAACAGCTGAAGGCCCGCTGGACCTACGTGCTCGACGGCATGGTGACCATGGGCGTGCTCAACCGCAATGAGCGGGCCGCCACCG
The DNA here is from genome assembly GCF_042753865.1 of Nocardia sp. NPDC059240. NCBI lineage: Bacteria > Bacillati > Actinomycetota > Actinomycetes > Mycobacteriales > Nocardiaceae > Nocardia > Nocardia sp. NPDC059240. Next base: position 327,599 of record NZ_JBHZAC010000005.1, read on the forward strand.
TGTTCCCGAACATCGTCCCGGCCACCGAAGTGGACGACAGCACCCCGCGCGGCCCGGAGGGACTGATCCGAGCGCAGGTGCTGCGCGAGCTGCGCTCCTCCGGCATCAGCGAACACGACCTGAATACCGGTGCGCTGCAGATCATCACGACCATCGACGCCAAGGCGCAGCAGGCCGCGCTGAACGCGGTCGGCAATGTGCTGGGCGGGCAGCCCGGCGAATTGCGCACCGCCGTCGTCTCGATCGACCCGCGCTCGGGCGCGGTGCGCGCCTACTACGGCGGACCCGACGGCATCGGCTTCGACTTCGCGCAGGCCCCACTGCAAACCGGTTCCGCCTTCAAGACTTTCGCGGTGCTGGCCGCGCTGCAGCAGGGCATCTCGCTGTCCTACAAGCTCGACAGCGACCCGGTCACGGTGAACGGCGAGAAGATCCAGAACGTGGGCGGCGAGTCGTGCGGCACCTGCTCGCTGGCCGAAGCGTTCAAGCGGTCGCTCAACACCAGCTTCTACCGGCTCACCCAAACCCTGTTCGAGGGTCCGAAAGCCATTGCCAATGCGGCACATCAGGCCGGGATCCCCGATCAGATCCCGGGTGTGCCCGGCAAGACCCTCACCGAGGACGGCGGCCCGCCGCTGCCCGCCATCGTGCTGGGCGCGTACTCCGTGCGTCCCATCGACATGGCCTCGGCGTACGCCACCCTGGCCGCCTCCGGCGCCTACCGGGCCCCCTACTTCGTGCAGAAGGTGACCACCGGCGACGGCCGCGTGCTGCTCGACCGCGCCAAGGAGCCGCGCAAGACCGAGCAGCGCATCCAGACCTCGGTGGCCGACACCGTCGCCCAGGCGATGCTGCCCATCGCCGCGTACTCCAACAATCACAATCTGTCCGGCGGCCGCCCCTCGGCCGCCAAGACCGGCACCACCCAACTCGGCGACAGCGGCCAGAACAAGGACGCCTGGATGGTCGGCTTCACGCCCGGCCTGTCCACCGCGGTCTGGGTGGGAACCGAACAGTCCCAACCCATCCGCACCTCGCGCGGGGCCGCCATCTACGGTTCGGGCCTGCCCGCCGACCTCTGGAAGCAGACCATGGACGGCGCCCTCGACGGCAGTCCGGTCGACCAATTCCCCGCGCCCGAACAAATTGCCGGAATGCCCCCGAGCAACGGCAATTACGACATCCTCAACCCGCCCGCGCCCGGCCCCCAACAAGAACCGGTCCTGGTGATCCCGCCGGCCCCGACCCCCAAGGAAGTAGAAATCTTCCCGGGCCTCAGCATCCCTGTGCCGGGCTGAGAGGTGACCGCATGCCTTTCTTTTCGGGGGTATGGGGGCGAAGCCCCCACAAAATCCTCCAACAGTGATGCACTGTTGATCATGTTTGACGCCTACTGTGCCCATCTATGCGGTGCCACGGATATGGTGGAGACCGCCACCGGCTTCAATGACTCCTGGAGTCGATGGCAGGATGCGGGTTGGGAGCAGGGTGGGGTCGGAGACAGCACGAGACTTAGGGGCGACGCCGGTGGATTTCAATGTCGTTGAACGCCACGAAACGCTGGTAGCCGGAACGGTGCTACGCAGCCCGGCACTAGCGGTCGAAGGACCGCGCCGCGCGAAGGTCGAGGAGGCCTGGAAGCAGAATCTGGCACGCGATCTGCCCGGTCCACCCGCGACCGCGTATGTGGATCACGCACCCGAGATCGGTTCGTATCTGACGCATGTCGTCGGGTACGAGTGCAAAAACCTGGATGATTTATTGCCAGGCGATGTACTCGCCCGTATCCCGGCCGGTAAATTCGCGCGCATCATTCGCAGCGGCGACAATCTCGGCGACATCATCGTGTCGATCTGGCGCACGGTCTGGGACCTCGAGGCGGCCGGCACTCTGGTGCGCGCGTACACCGGGGATTTCGAGCACTATCCGGACAACCGGACGGTGGAGGTTTTCGTCGCGCTGGATCCCAGCGCCGAGGGGTAGGGGAGCTAGCAGTGGACTTCGAAATCGTCACCCTGGAGGAGTTCCTGGTCGGCGGCCTGACCATCCCTCTGGCGGGTCGCGAGGTCACCGCGCGCGATCTGGATCTGGTGAACTTCACCTGGGACCGCTACCTGGCGCGCGAGAAGAAGGCCGAGCGGACCGCCGCCTACATCGGCCAGAACGATCACGCGGTCGCCGTGCTGGGCTACGAACTCGCGGGCCTGAGCGACCTGGACACCGGTGATGTGGTCACCCGCATCCCGGCGGGCCGCTACGCGAAATTCGTTGTGTCGGACAAGCCTTACGACCTGCTGCGCACCGCGTGGGCCAAGGTCGCCAAGGCCGAGAACGCGGGCACCATCACGCGCTCGCACAGCGCGGAGATCGAGCGCTACACCGGCCCGACCTCGGTCGAGGTGTACGTCTCGCTCGACTGAGAGCGAACGATAAAGGGCGGCACCGCGATTCGCGATGCCGCCCTTTCCGTTACGAGAGCTGTTACTCAGCCCCGATGATGAACGCCTCGAGCTGGGCGCGGGCGACGTCGTCGGCCAGCTGCTTCGGCGGGGACTTCATCAGGTAGGCCGAGGCCGGGAGGACGGGTCCGCCGATGCCGCGATCCTTGGCGATCTTGGCCGCGCGCACCGCGTCGATGATGATGCCCGCCGAGTTCGGCGAGTCCCACACCTCGAGCTTGTACTCCAGGTTCAGCGGCACGTCGCCGAAGGCGCGACCCTCGAGCCGGACGTAGGCCCACTTGCGGTCGTCGAGCCACTCGACGTAGTCCGACGGGCCGATGTGCACGTTGCGGTCGTGCACCTTGCCAGCCAGCGGGCCCTCGAGGTTGGAGGTGACGGCCTGGGTCTTGGAGACCTTCTTGGACTCCAGCCGCTCCCGCTCGAGCATGTTCTTGAAGTCCATGTTGCCGCCGACGTTCAGCTGGTAGGTGCGGTCCAGCACGACGCCGCGGTCCTCGAACAGCTTGGCCATCACGCGGTGCGTGATGGTCGCGCCGACCTGGGACTTGATGTCGTCGCCGATGATCGGCAGGCCCGCGTCGATGAACTTCTGCGCCCAGACCGGGTCGGAGGCGATGAAGACCGGCAGCGCGTTGACGAAGGCCACGCCCGCGTCGATGGCGCACTGCGCGTAGAACTTGTCGGCCTCTTCAGAACCGACCGGGAGGTAGGACACGAGGACATCGACCTGTGCGTCCTTCAGCGCCTGGACCACGTCGACCGGCTCGGCATCCGAGAGCTCGATGGTCTGGGCGTAGTACTTGCCGATGCCGTCCAGGGTCGGGCCGCGCTGCACGGAGATACCGCTGGGCGGCACGTCCGAGATCTTGATGGTGTTGTTCTCGCTCGCGAAGATCGCGTCGGACAGATCGAAGCCGACCTTCTTGGCGTCCACGTCGAACGCGGCGACGAACTTCACATCGCGCACGTGGTACTGACCGAACTTGACGTGCATGAGACCCGGCACGGTGGAATCCGCGTCCGCGTCCTTGTAGAAGTGCACGCCCTGCACCAGGGAGGATGCGCAGTTGCCCACACCCACGATGGCCACGCGCACTTCGGTGGCTCCGCCAGCCTGATTGATGTCACTCATGGCCGATATTTCCCTCTTTCTGTGGTGCCGCCTTCGTCGATTGCTCTGCGGCAATCAACTCATTGAGCCAGCGCACTTCGCGCTCGCTTGATTCGAGACCGAGCTGATGGAGCTGGCGGGTATAGCGGTCCAGTTGCCCGCTGGCGCGTTTTATCGCTTCCCGCAGTCCTTCTCGGCGCTCCTCGACCTGCCTCCGCCGCCCCTCCAGGATTCGCATCCGCGCTTCCGCGGGGGTGCGGCTGAAGAAGGCGAGATGAACGCCGAAGCCGTCGTCGGTGTAGTTCTGTGGCCCGGTGTCGGCGAGCAGTTCGGCGAACCGCTCTCGGCCGGACTCAGTCAGGTTGTAGACCCGCCGCGCACGGCGGGTGGCCAATCCCTGCGGACTCTCCTCCGCGATGAGGCCGTCGGTCTGCATGCGCCGCAGGGCCGGATACAGCGACCCGTAGGAGAAGGCCCGAAAAGGCCCGAGCAGACCGGTGAGTCGCTTCCGCAACTCGTAACCGTGCATCGGTGATTCGAGGAGCAGCCCGAGGATCGCCAGTTCCAGCACGGGCTTCACCTCCTGACTGTCGTGTGTTCAGAACCTAACCGATGGATGCAGTTCCAAACTATATCGCGCCGATATAGTTGGCGCGCACTGTGCGGGACATCGACCGTCCGCGACTCATGTGGAGATTCCGTGAGAGTCGACTCGGGGCGTGCGGGCGGTCGGGGGCCGCAAGTACTCTGGGTCGCGTGCGAATACAGCGGCAGGTAGTGGACTATGCGCTCCGGCGTAAGTCGCTGCTGGCCGACGTCTACGCGGGGCGGGTGGACGTCGCGGAAGTGTGCGATGCGAATCCGTACCTATTGCGTGCGGCGAAGTTCCACGGCCGGGGGAGCGAGGTCACATGCCCTATCTGCAGGAAAGAGCAGCTGACTCTCGTATCGTGGGTCTACGGTGACGGGCTCGGGCCCGTAGCGGGTTCCGCCCGCACGCCCGAGGAATTGGTCCGGCTGGCCGAGTCCCGCGAGGAGTTCTCGGTGCATGTGGTCGAGGTGTGCCGGACCTGCAGTTGGAATCATCTGGTGCAGTCCTACGTGCTGGGTTCCGCCCCGGCACCGACGAGGCGCCGCCGCACCGGCACCCGTCGCACGGCCGCCGAGTGAGAGGCCACGTCGACTGCTGAACCAGCGGGCATCACCATGCCCGCCGCGGTGCAACGCGTGACCGCATCGAGCCATCAGGACCTAACTAGTAGTTATTGGAGAGCCAGGCTGTGACATCGCCCTATGACGACGGACCGCACGGCGGCCGCCCCCGTGGCGGTTCGCAACCCGGCCCCGGCGGCTACCCGCCGCCTCGACCGGCAGGCCCGCCGCCCGGCGCGAATCGGCCCGTACCCGGGCCGGGTGGTCCACAGCGTGGTCCCGTCGGCGGTCCCGGAGGTCCCGGCGGTCTGCCGCCGCGCGGACCGAACGGGCAACCGCCGCGCGGTCCGGCACCGCAGGGCGGTCAGCCCCCTAGACGCCAGGGCCCGCCCCCGCAGCGGCCCGACAATCCGGACGCGACTCGCAAAATTCCGCATCCCGCCAATCAGGACGCCAAGCTGAATACCGGCGGGCGCCAGGCGGTTCCGAACCACATCTCCCGCGCGGCCACCTCCGACCGCACCCAGCGGATCTCCGATCGCGCGGTGCGAGCGGGAGCCGGTGCGGGCACCGGGACCCGGCCCCGCCCGGACGAGGACCGCGCCCGCCCGCCCTCGGGCGCGCAGCCCGCGACCCGCCGCCCCCAGGGCGATGTTCCCGGCGGTCCCCCGCCACGGCGGCCCGGCGGCAACGGTTCCGGCGGTGGCGGCGGCAAGGGCGCGCCGAAGAAAAAGAAGAGGTCGGCCTGGCGGGTGGTCCGCCGGGTCATCTACCTGTTCATCGCGCTGATGTTCGGCACCATGAGTTCGGTCTTCCTGTACGCCTATTCGACGGTGAACGTGCCGCAGCCCGGCGACCTGAAGAACAACCAGGTGGCCACCATCTACATGGCCGACGGCACCTCGGTGCTCGCGAAAGTCATTCCGCCGGAGGGCAACCGGACCGATGTGACGATCGATCAGATTCCGCCGCACGTGCGCAATGCCGTGATCGCCGCGGAAGACCGTTCGTTCTACACCAATCCGGGCTTCTCCATCCAGGGCTTCGGCCGCGCGGCCCTCGGTCAGCTGACCGGAGACTCCAGTGCCGGTGGTGGTTCGACGATCACCCAGCAGTACGTGAAGAACGCCATGGTCGGTAACGAGCACTCGCTGACCCGTAAGCTGCGCGAACTGGTGATCTCGGCCAAGATGGCCCAGCAGTGGTCCAAGGATCAGATCCTGGCCGCCTACCTGAACACCATCTACTTCGGCCGCGGCGCGTACGGCATCGACGCGGCGTCCAAGGCGTACTTCAACAAGCCGGTGGGTGAGTTGTCGGTGGCCGAAGGCGCGGTGCTGGCCGCGACCATTCAGCAGCCGTCGAACCTGGATCCGGAGAAGAACCCGGACGGCGCGAAGACTCGTTGGAACTACGTGCTCGACGGCATGGTCGACGGCGGCAACCTGCCCTCGGCCGACCGCAAGGGCATGCAGTACCCGACCGTCATCTCGGCCGCGGACGCAGCGCACGACAAGACCCTGGACTCGGGTCCGGAGGGCCTGATCAAGACCCAGGTGCTCAAAGAGCTGGAAGCCGCGGGCATTTCCGAGCACGACCTGAACACCCAGGGCCTGACCATCACCACCACGATCGACGCCAAGGCGCAGCAGGCGGCGGTGGACGCGGTCAACAAGGTGATGGACGGTGAGCCGGATCAGCTGCGCACCGCGGTGGTGTCGGTGGATCCCAAGACCGGTGCGGTGCGCGCCTACTACGGCGGATCCGACGGCCAGGGCTTCGATTTCGCGAACGCCGGGCTGCAGCCGGGCTCCTCGTTCAAGGTGTTCGGCCTGGCCGAGAACCTCGAACTGGGCAAGCCGCTCTCGACCATGTACGACAGCTCGTCACCGTTCAAGGTCAACGGCATCGACATTCACAATGTCGCCGACGAGAACTGCGGTGTCTGCACCATCGCCGAGGCCACCAAGCGGTCCTACAACACCAGCTTCTACCGGATGATGCTGGACATGCCGGGCAACGGCCCGCAGAAGATCGCCGACATGGCGCACCGGCTCGGCATCCCGGAGAACGTCCCGGGCATCGGCCAGACGCTGGTGGAGCCCGGCGGTGGGTCGCCGAACAACGGTATCGTGCTGGGCCAGTACAACGTTCGCGTCCTCGACATGGCCTCGGGCTATGCGACGCTGGCCGCCTCGGGCATGTACCACGCCCCGCATTTCGTGCAGAAGGTCGTCGCCTCCGACGGCACCGTGCTGCTGGATCGCGGCGACGTCGCCGGTGACCGCAAGGTCGCGGCCGCGGTGGCCGACAACGTGACCGACGCGATGAAGCCGATCGCGCAGTACTCCAACAAGCATCAGCTCGCCAACGACCGGCAGTCGGCCTCGAAGACCGGTACCGCCCAGCTGGGTGACACCGTCGAGAACAAGGACGCGTGGATGGTCGGCTACACACCGTCGCTGTCCACCGCCGTGTGGGTCGGTACCGCCGCCGGAAATGAGAAGCTGCGCAACGTCAATGGCGGCATGATCTACGGTTCGGGTCTGCCCGCCGATATCTGGAAATCCACCATGGACGGCGCGCTCAAGGGCACGCCGGTCGAGACCTTCCCGAAGCCCGGCAAGATCGGCAATTCCGACGGTGGTGTGCCGTCCTGGTCGGCGCCGTATACGCCGCCGTCCACCACCGAACAGCCGGTGCTGCCGCCGGTGGTGACGCAGAGTCAGGTCGAGATCCTGCCGGGCATCACGATCCCGGTACCGGGCCTCGCGCCCAATCCGAACAATCAGCGGCAGACGACCCAACCGGCGAGCCCGCAGGACGGCGGCCCGATGTCCGGACAGCCGGTGGCGCCCGCCGACGGGTCCACCCCGACGACCGCGCCGAACGGCGGTAATGGGAACGGCAACGGCAACGGGTCCAGGCCGACTCGGTAGCCTGCTGCCGTGATCGAGCAGGAACTGGTGCACCGGTCGGCCGCCTCGGGCGAGCCGGCCGGTGACGCGCTGAAGCCGGGGGAGGCAGCGGTGGAACACGAGGTACCGGTGGTCTACGAGTCGCCGGAGCCGCCGGCCGCGGATCTGCGCTCGATCGACGACCGCGACAAGCCCAGTCGCACAGACACATTGACCGCGCAGCTGGCCGATCTGATCGGCGGGCCGGTGGGTGATCACGCGTTGATCGGCCGGGTCCGCTTCTGGACACCCGTGCGCGTCATGATGGCGTTCGCGGTGCTGTTCCTGGCGTTCAGCTGGTTCGGCAAGGTGGGTTGTATCCAGCAGCGACCCGACGCCGACGGCCTGATGGGGCTGGACTGGAGCAACAGCCGCCAGTACATCGCCATGTGCTACTCGGACACCGTGCCGCTGTACGGGGCCGAGCATCTCAACGAGGGCGCGTTCCCCTACAAGAAGGAGTGGGTGGAGACCGGCGGCGACGGCCGGCCGCAGGTGCGGTACATGGAGTACCCGGTGCTGTCGGGGCTGTACCAGTACGCCTCCATGGGAATCGCCAAGGCGTGGAAGATGTCCGCGCTGCCCGGGCACAGTGCGCTCGAGGTGGTCATCTACTTCGATGTGGTGGCGATCGGGCTGGCGCTGGCCTGGCTGGTGACCATCTGGGCGACGGCGCTGGCGGCCGGGCGGCGGGTGTGGGATGCCGCGCTGGTGGCGCTGTCACCGCTGGTGCTGGTGCACGCCTTCACCAATTTCGACGCGCTCGCAACGGCTTTCGCGGTCGGCGGCCTGCTGGCCTGGGCGCGGCGGCGTCCGGTGCTCGCGGGCATACTGCTGGGCCTGGGCGGCGCGGCGAAGCTGTATCCGCTGTTGTTGCTGGGGCCCATCGTGATTCTGTGCTTGCGTGCCGAGCGGCTCGACGAGGACGAGTCGGCCTGGGGTGGCCTGCGGCCGCTGCGGGCGGCGGGTGCGGCCGTCGCGGCGGCGGTGATCACCTGGCTGGCGGTGAACGCGCCCATCGCGGCGCTGTACCCGAACGGCTGGTGGGAGTTCTTCCGGCTCAACACCGAACGGCACGCCGACCCGGATTCGATCTACAACGTGATCACCTCGTTCACCGATTGGAGCGGCTTCGACGGAGTGCTGGGCCCGCAGCAGACACCGACGGTGTTGAACGCGGTGTCGCTGCTGCTGTTCGTCGCCGCCTGCGCGGGGGTCGCCTGGATCGGTCTGCGGGCGGCGCGGCGACCGCGGTTGGCGCAGTTGGTCTTCCTGGTGGTGGCGGCGTTCCTGCTCACCAACAAGGTGTGGAGCCCGCAGTATTCGCTGTGGCTGGTGCCATTGGCGGTGCTGGCGTTGCCGCAACGCCGAATCCTGTTGGCGTGGATGACGATCGACGCCCTGGTGTGGGTGCCGCGCATGTACTACTACCTGGGCCCCGATCACAAGGGGCTACCGGAGCAGTGGTTCACCGGCACGGTGGTGCTGCGGGATCTGGCCGTGGTCGCGTTGTGTGTGCTGGTGATCCGCCAGATCTACCGGCCCGGTGAGGATCCGGTGCGGCGCGACGGGGTCGACGATCCGGGGGGTGGCATTCTCGCGCACGCCCCGGATCCCGAACAGCCCTGGCTGCCACCGGCACTGCGGCCGCGGCAGCCCGCTGCGGTGCCCTAGCGGAGACCGGATCTAGACGAACCGGGCCAGCTGCGGCACGGCCTCGCCCGGGTGCTTGGCCTGGAAGCCCTCGCCGAGGGCTTCCAGCTTCCAGTCCGCGCCCGGCGCGGTGCGCGACATCTTCGCCATCGCCATGCCGGTGAACGGCATGCCGCCCGCGAGGGTGAAGCGCGCCAGCTCGGCATTGGTGGCGCTGTCGACCAGGCGGCAGTAGGCGTTGGCGATCTGTTCGAAGGTGTGGCCCTTGTAGGAGGTCACGATGAACAGCAGGGTGTTGACCGAGTCGGCGATCCGGGTGAGGTCGACGCTGATCTCCTCGTCGTCGCCCTCGCCCTCTCCGGTCAGGTTGTCGCCCTGATGCCGGATGGAGCCGTCCTTGGAGTTCAGGCTGCCGTAGTAGACGACATCGACGGGTTTGGGTCCGGAGAACAGCACGACCGAGGCGTCCAGATCCACGTCCACGGTCTTGTTGCCGAACACCCCGCCGCGCTTGACCGGATCCCAGCCCAGGCCCATCTTCACGTAGCCGAGGGCCGCGCCGCCCTCCTTGCGCAGGTTGATGCGCTGGCCCTTGACGAGGCTGACCGCATGCCCGTTCGGCAGGTCGCGATCGGGCGGGCCGGGCTGCGCGTAGCCCTGCTGCGCATAGCCCTGCTGCGGCGGATAGCCGCCGGCAGGTGAATACTGCTCGGCGGGTTGGGGATAGCCCTGGTTCGGCAGGGGCGGCGGGTAACCACCGGTCGGTGCGAAGGTCTCGGTCGGAGCCGGTGCCTGGTAGCTGGGCATCGGGGGTGCCAGCGGCTCGGGAGCGGGCGGCATCGGCACGGCCGCGGGAGCGAGGGGCGCGACCACGGGCGAGACGGGCGCAGCCTGCGGGGCCTCGTTGACCTGGACACCATGGTCGGTGACCAGCGCGGCGAACCCGCCGGCGTAGCCCTGACCGACGGCACGCACCTTCCAATCACCCTGGCGGCGGTACAACTCCAGTGCGATGACGATGGATTCGGTGCTGAGCCCGTCGATCCGGTACTCGTACAACACGTTTCCGGCGGTATCGCTCACGTGCGCGACCGGCGCGGATAGCTGCCCGAAGCTGGACCCGGCGTCGTCGAGGGTGATGACGGCCCGCAGCTGCTCGATCTCGGCGGGAATCGCGTTCAGGGCGACCGCCAGCACCTGCGGCTGACCGGGCGCGCCGGGCCGCAACGTGACGCCGGGACCCGAAGGCTGGTTGAAGAAGATGAAATCGGCGTCGGTGCGGACCGTGCCCGCGGCGGTGACCAGCAGCGCGGACAGGTCCGCGGGCGCGGCCACCTGCACGCTGATCACCAGATCGTGGGCGTTCGAGGGACCGTTCTGGCCCTTCACCAAAACTGTGGACAAGATCGACCCTTCGCTTGTCGTTGCATTCGCTGCCACTCTACGAGAACTCCGCGACACGGGCCGTGGCCGTGATTAGCAGTCGGGGCCGAGGAGCGTGGCAGTATCGGCTGGGTGAGCGACGGTGAGGTCGATCCCGTGGAAGCGCACGAGCAGTACCTGCGAGCCTTCCGGCATCCGGCCGTGTCCCGCGACCAGTTGCGGGACCTGCTCGATGCGGTGAACGCGTTCCTGGACACCATTACCCCCAGGGAGGACGAGTTCGTCCCGCACGGCGGCTGGGCCCCGGCATCCACCGCCATGGCCTTCCAGATCGGCCGCGCGGTCGAGCAGGTGCTGTCCGAGCGCGAGGACGCGGAGCGGGAGCTGGTGCGGCGCCGCGATATTCGCGACCGCCTGGTCGCCGCGCTGGACGCGGTGCTGGACTGCCTGCGCACGCTGCCCGAATTGGCCGATGCCGAGGTGAAATTGGGCACCATCTGCGTGAACGAGGGCTATCAGGTCTACGACGACGGATCGGTGCGCACCACGCCCGCACAGGAGATCAGCGCCGACGCGGGCCTGCTGGAACTGCGCCGGGTGGAATTGGACGAGCAGATGACGGCCGCGGTGTCGGCGCGCAACGGCCTGATGGACGACACCACCGATCTGATCCGGGAGCGGCTCGGCGTGGGCGACGTCGGGATCCCGTGGGTGATCCTGGCCGCGACGCAGGGCGGGCTCGACGTGTCGGAGCCCTTCGAGTTCGCCGCCGACCATCTGCCCGACTGTGAACTGCGAGATCTGATGGTGCAGTTGGTGACCGACATCGAGCTGGCCCGCACCTTGGAGGAGCCTGCGCAATAAGCTCGCGGGGGATCGCAAACCGGCCTGGCGACGGGAGAATTCGGTGAAGAAGCTCATCAACGATCCGGCCGAGGTGGTGGATGCCGCGCTGGCGGGCATGGCCGCCGCGCATCCCGAGCTGCGGGTGGATGTGAAGCAGCGCATCGTGGTCCGCGCGGACGCGCCGGTGCCCGGCAAGGTGGGCCTGCTCTCCGGCGGTGGTTCCGGGCATGAACCGCTGCACGGCGGTTTCGTCGGGCTCGGCATGCTGGACGCGGCCTGTCCGGGCGAGATATTCACCTCGCCGGTGCCCGATCAGATCCAGGCCGCCACCGCGGCCGTGGATGCCGGGGCCGGGGTGCTGCACATCGTGAAGAACTACACCGGCGACGTCATGAACTTCGAGATGGCGGCCGAACTGGCGGCCGCCGAGACCGGCATCGAGGTGCGCTCGGTGGTGGTGAACGACGATGTGGCGGTGCAGGACAGCACGTACACGGCCGGTCGGCGCGGGGTGGGCGCGACGGTGATCCTGGAGAAGATGGCGGGTGCGGCCGCCGAAGCGGGCCGCCCGCTGGCCGAGGTGGCGCGGATCGCCGAAGCGGTGAACGCGAATTCGCGCAGCATGGGGATGGCGTTGACCTCGTGCACGGTTCCGGCGGTCGGGCATCCGACCTTCGAGCTGGGTGAGCACGAGATGGAGATCGGGATCGGCATCCATGGGGAGCCGGGCCGGCTGCGGCTGCCGGTGGCCCCCGCGCACGATATCGCGGAGCTGCTGCTGGAGCCGATCCTCGCGGATCTGCCGTTCGCGCAGGGGGATCGGGTGCTGTGCTTCGTGAACGGCATGGGCGCCACTCCCCTGCTCGAGCTGTATCTGATGTTCGACGAGGTGGCGCGAATCCTGCGCGGGCATCGCATACACATCGAGCGGTCGCTGGTCGGGTCGTACATCACGTCGCTCGATATGGCGGGCTGCTCGATCACGCTGACCAGGCTGGACGACGAGCTGACGGCGCTGTGGGACGCGCCGGTGCGGACTCCGGCACTGCGCTGGGGCATCTGATGGCAACCGTGGACGTGGCCGCGTGGGTGCGGGAATTCGCGGCGCTGATCGACGCGCACGCCGACGAGTTGACCGCACTCGATGCCGCCATCGGCGACGCCGACCACGGCACGAACATGCAGCGCGGCATGGCGGCCGCGGTTGCGGCCCTGTCGGATTCGACGCCGGAGACGCCCGCGGAGGTGGCCAAGCAGACGGCGCTGGTCCTGATCCGCACCATCGGCGGCGCGAGCGGCCCCCTGTTCGGCACCTTCTTCCTGCGGTTCGCCGCCGCCGTCGAAAGCGGTTCGGACATCACCGATTTCGCGCGTGCCTTCCGGGCCGGGCTGGACGGGGTGATCGCGCGAGGCAAGGCCGAACCCGGGGACAAGACCATGGTGGACACGCTGGGTCCGGCCGCCGACGCCCTGGACAAGGCGGTCGCGGGCGGGGCCGACGCCGCGGCGGCGCTCGACGCGGCGGTGGCGGCGGCCGCGGCCGGGCGGGATGCGACCACGCCGCTGGTCGCCCGCAAGGGCCGCGCCTCCTATCTCGGCGAACGCAGTGCGGGACATCAGGATCCGGGTGCGACCAGCGCGGCACTGCTGGTCGCCGCGGCCCGGTCGGCCCTGCGATGATCGGGCTGGTGGTGGTCTCGCACAGCCGGGCGCTGGCGGAGGCGGCGGTGGCACTCGCGGCCGGGCTGCTGCCCGAGCAGGGTGTCGAGGTCCGGATCGCGGCCGGACTGCACGACGGCGAGCTGGGGACCGACGCGGTCGCGGTGGCCGACGCCATCGCCGCGGCCGACACCGGGGACGGCGTGCTGGTGCTGATGGATCTGGGCAGCGCGGTGCTGTCCGCCGAAACCGCACTGGATCTGCTGGATTCCCCGGTGCGGGTGCGGCTTTCGGCCGCACCGCTGGTGGAGGGTCTGGTGTCGGCGCTGGCGGCGGCCGGTGGCGGCGCGGATCTGGACGCCGTGGCCCGGGAGGCCGAGGGCGCGCTCGGCGCGAAACGCGCCCAGCTCGGCGAATCCGCCGATGCCCCTTCGTCTGGTTATCCACAGTCATCCACAGGTGTTGGGCCTGTGGATGATTCGGCTACCGAGATTTTCGAGGTGACCGGTGAGCACGGCCTGCATGCGCGGCCCGCTGCCGAATTGGTCGCGGCCCTGCGGGATTTCGATGCGACGGTGGCCCTGCGCAATGCCACCACCGGCGCGGGCCCGGTCCCCGCCGACAGCCTCACCCGGGTGCTCACCCTCGGCGTGCTCCCCGGCCAGGAACTGGAAGTGCGGGCGAGCGGTCCCGATGCGGCGCGGGTGGTCGCCAAAATCCGTGCGCTGGTCGAGAATCGAGATCATGACCAGCATCGGTGAGAAAGCCACCACGTTCCTGCAACTGCATCAGCCCGGTAATCCGGTGATCCTGCCGACGGTGTGGGATGCCTGGTCCGCGAAACTCGTGGCCGACGCCGGTTTCTCGGCGCTCACCATCGGCAGTCATCCGCTGGCCGACTCGATGGGCAAGCCGGATCAGGAGGGCATGACGCTCGCCGAGGTGCTGGGCCGGGTGCGGGAAATCACGGCGACCGTGGACATTCCGGTGTCGGTCGACCTGGAGTCGGGATACGCCGAGAAGCCGTCCTCGATCATCGAGGGCCTGCTGGAGGCGGGCGCGGTCGGCTTCAATCTGGAGGACTCCGTCCACAGCGAGGGCGGCCGACTGCGCACCCCGCAGGAACACGCCGACCTGGTGGCCGAATTGCGGGCCGCCGCCGACGCTTCCGGCGTGCACGTGGTGATCAATGCGCGCACCGACGTGTTCCTGCGCCAGGACACCGGGACCTCGGAGGAGCGGCTCAGCAGCGCGTTGACCCGGCTGCGGCTGGCCGCCGAGGCGGGCGCGGACGTGCTCTACCCGGTGGGGCGCCACGAGCCGGAGGTGCAGCGCACGCTGACCGCCGAACTGCCGCTGCCGGTCAACGCCATCGGCCTGCCCGACAACGGCACCCCCGCCTACTTCGCCGAACTCGGTGTGGCGCGGGTCAGTTTCGGCCCGTTCCTGCAGCGTGCCCTGTCGGAACAGGCGAACCAGCTGCTGGCGGGTTGGCGCTGACGCGCAGGAAGTAATCGAGGATCTCCTCCGCGGCGTGAATGCCGGCGGTCGCGCTGACGGCCACGCCCGGATGGGTCCAGTTCCGCTCTTCCAGCTCGCCGTGGCGAGGCCGGATGGCGAGGTCGGCGGTGCGCAGCAGTTCGGCGTCGAGCGCGCCGTCACCGGCGGCCGCCAGCACCGAATCCGGGTGCAGTTCACCGGCGTCGAGCAGCCGCCGGCGCACCTCGTGCACGGCGGTGCTCTTGCACACCGGCGTCGGCATGGCGTAGATCTTGCGGCCCTGCTGGGAGGCCGACCAGCCGCGCGGGCGGGCCCAGGCATCGAAGTCCGCGAGGAAGTTCGCGGGCAGGCGATCGACGTCGACGACCAGATAGCAGAACAGGTCGTCGGCCTCGCGCAGCTTGAGGGCGAACGATTCGTCCACGCGCGCACGCAATTCCGCGCGCACCTCGATGAGGGTGGCGCATTCGGCGCGCACCCGGGCGTCGAGGGCCGAACGCCAGCGCCGGTCGGGCAGGCCGTTGCGCAGGATGGTGCCGCCATTGCTGGTGACCGCGTACGGCCACGGCCCGCCGGGCAGCGTGACCCGCTGGAACTGCTCGATGGTGCGGGTGGTCACCGGCACCACCGCGGCCGTCGCGGCGAGCGCGCTCAATTGCCGTGCGGCCGCCTCCGTCATGTACGAGAGGGGCTGCCCCTCATGGTGTTCCACGCACACCGTCGACGAGTTCGAGGGCCCCCCGGCCGCTCGCGTGTAGATCATGGTTCGATCCAGATCCGTCGCCACCATCACCGAGCGCACCAGCTATCCCTTCATATCTTTGATCAAGCCCATACAGGCATACGCCAAATCCGGCACCGTCTCGACCGGCACGCCGCGCGCCGCCGCCAGCATCCGAATGTGGGCGTGTTCACCCGCCTCGGGATCCCGGACCAGCACCCGCCACGGCACCCGCCGCAGCAGCACCCGGGTCGTCTCTCCCACACCGGGTTTCACGAAATTCACGCTGGAGATCCCGTATTCGGCGCGCACCCGCTCCACCGACTCCCAGCCCGCCCAGGTCGGGGACCGGTCCGCGGCCAGCAGCTCCCGAACCCGCGCGTCGACCTGCGGGCGCACCCGGTCGAAGCAGTCGCTCACCGCATCCAGCAGCCGATTGGAGACATCCTGAGCCGCCAGCTCGGCATAGAACTTGGCCCCGTGAAACTGCCCCGGCCCGATCAGCCGGTCATTGAGCACCGTGCGCGAAACCAGCCCCGACACCGTGGAATTCAGGCAGGCCGAGGCGATGAGAAAGTCATCGCGGGTACCGAAGGTCCGCACGCAACTGCCCGGATCGGCGAGCACCGCCAGCTCCGGATCGAACCGCGCCCCACCCGCGGCCTCGTATGCCGCCAACGCCTCGGCAAGCTCCCGGGTGATCGCCCCTTTACCGGTCCACCCGTCCACGAAGACGACCTGCCCCGGATCATGGTGGCGCGCCAAGTAATTCAAGGCTGTGGTGTCGATCCCCCGCTCCCGCACGATCGATACCGCGTAGTGCGGAACCTCGATCCCCCGCCCCAACAGCCACCGCCGCATCAGCACCCCGACCGGAGTCCCCGCCCGCGCCAGCGAAACCAGCACGACCTCACTCCCCCGCTCCGCGACCACCAACTCCGCCACGGTCGCCACCGCCAACGCCAACCGCTCGGCACTCTCCTCGAGCACCCGCTCGAACAACTCCCGATACGCGGCATCCGGCTGATACTCCACCGGCAGCGACTCCGCGTAATGCGCCGTCCCCGCCTGAATCTCCCGCTCCCGCTCCCCCACCTCGGCTTCCAGCGCGACGCTCGACAGATCGCTGAGCAGCCACCCCACCTCATCCCGCGCATACGACCCGAACTCGGGCCCGAACAACGGTTCCGGCAGCCGGACGATGCGAGCGGCCTCGAGCGCGCGGGGATCGGCGTCCGGCAGCACGGCCAGCAGCACATCCGCACCGGAGGCGGTGAGAACATCGACCAGACCGCCTGCCGCCGTGAGTTGTTCGGTATCGGCGGGGGAGTCGACGATGATCAGCAGGATGGGGTCGGCGGAGCTGCTCGGCCAGTGCGCGTTGTACAGGTAGCGCGGGGTGTCCTCACCGGATTCCGGTGCGGTGAAACGGAAGCCGCGACGCAGCGGGTAGCCCGGACGGTCCAGCACATAGGCGGGTGAACGCGTGGTGGTCTGGTAGCGAGTGGGAATGCCGTTGTCCGCCAAGGCCGCCGCGATACGCAGCGGCAGGTACATGAGCTCCTCGTGGGCCACCACGATCACCGGGCGCGGCCCGTTCGCTCCGTCGGCAGCCGGTTCCGCGAGTTCGTGCGACAGCACGGCCACGGCCCGCGCGAGCGCTACGTCGAACGGGGCGGCGTCCGAATCCAGGAAACCGTGGCGGCCACCCTCCGGAACGTCCGCAGGCCAAGGCAATTCGACTCGTGTGCAGGTGCCGCGGCGGTCGGCGACCGGGTTGAGCTCGGGTTCCGGGAGCGCGGCCACGGATTCGATCAAGTCGGTCGGCAGATGAGTGCGGCCGGTGGCCAGGCAGACGGTGTCGATGCGCGCGCCGAGGTCGGCGGCGGCCTTTTCGAAGGCGCGGCGGTCGGCGTCGGTGCGCATGTCGACCAGGGACGCGAGGATGTAGTGGGCGCGCGGCGAGTGCGCGTGCAAGGCCCGCACGGCGTCCAGGGCGGTTGCGCCGGTGGAGATCTCGTCGTCCACCAACACCATGGGGAGATCGTTGTGGAACACCGTGGCGGGCATGGGCTGCAGCAGGTGGGAGGTGGCGTGCGAATGCCCCTCCTCGAAGCCCGCCAGGGTTTCGGCGGCGGCCACGTCGCGGCGCGTCGAATGCAGGTAGCAGCGTGCTCCGATGTGCGCCGCGACCGTATGGCCGAGCCCGGTCGCGGTTTCCGCGAAGCCCAGTACCACCGCGCGATCAGCCTGTGGCGCACCGTCTTCCGTCGCGAGTACCTCGCGCACCAGGTCGCCGAGGCGGTTGCCCGCGTCGAGGACGCGGTGCGGGTCGGTGGGGAGGTGTTTGCCGAGGACGGTTGAGACCAGCAGGTGGGCGCGGCGCGGGTTGCGGCGTAGGCCGGGTTCGATCAGGGCGTCGATGCGCCAATCGGGTTCGGGGAGGGCGGAATCGGTGTGGTGCAGGGTGAGGCCGAGTTCGCGGGTGACCCAGGGGAGTTCGCGGGTGGGCGCGGGTAGGGCGGCGTCGGCGGTCACGATTCGACCAGCGCCTTGAGCAGGTCCACGAAGGAGACTCCTTGATTGGCGACGCCGAATATGCTGGCGCGCCGCATGATCTGGTGCGCCCAGCTGCGGTGGGGTCGCATCTCGTTCATCTTGTTGCGGTATCCGGAGGCGGCGACGCCGCCGGTGTCGACGCGCAGAATGTCCTGTGCGTCGGCGTACTCCTCATGGGTCACCACCGACAGTGCGTGCACCACGGCCACATGGGACGGGTGGATCACCGTCTTGCCCTGGATCCCGTTGGCGCGATCGAGGGTGATCTCCCGCAGCAGCCCGTCCAGATCGCGGCTGACCAGCGATTCCCGGAACGGCACCGCGTCGATCTCGGCGAACGGCGAGGTGCGCAGCAGCGGCCGGAACATGCGGTCGTGGTCGGCGAAGTACTCCCACACCGGCCCGGTGATGGTGAATCCGGTGCCGTCGGCACGGCCCAGATAGTTGACGATGTCGGCGATGACGTCGGCGACCACCCGCACGTCGTAGATGGTCAGATCGCGGTCGCGGCGAATCCCGAAGGTGGAGCACATATCCGTGGCCCCGATGCGTACCGCGAGAATCTGGTCCCGATGCTGGGCGAGCAGATCCCCGATCAGCCGCAGTTCCCGGTCGCGGGTCTCGCGATGCACCAGCGCGGGCGATTCCAGCACCGGCATGCCGAACACGGTGCGTCCCAGTCGTTCCGACGCGGCGGTCACGGCGTGTAGATAGTCGCCCGCGCGGGCGGCATCGAATTTGGGCAGCACGAATCCGGTGAGCGCCCGCGCCCCGGATCCCAGCCGAGCGGCGATCTCGCCGATGCTCTCGGCGTCGCGTACCCGCACGAACAGCAGCGGATGCGGCTCCCCGCTCGCGGCGAGTTCGTCGAGAGTCCGTGCGGCCTGCCGTTTCCCGGCCTCGACGGCATGGTCGGCGACGGCGTC
The DNA here is from genome assembly GCF_042753865.1 of Nocardia sp. NPDC059240. Taxonomy (NCBI): domain Bacteria; kingdom Bacillati; phylum Actinomycetota; class Actinomycetes; order Mycobacteriales; family Nocardiaceae; genus Nocardia; species Nocardia sp. NPDC059240. Next base: position 346,528 of record NZ_JBHZAC010000005.1, read on the forward strand.
CTCGAGATCGATGACCATCGAGCACACGCCGCGGGCGGCGCGCCGCACGATGGTCGCGGTGAGGTCGGGCCGGGTGGCGGGCACGTAGAGGGTGGCGCCCAGCGCCATGGCCAGCAGTTCCCGGTCACGGGAGCCGCCGAAGGGTTCGGGCAACAGATGGAACAGCCGCCGCAGTTCCGGTCCCGGCACCTGCCGGAAGTGGCGCAGCGGGAAGGTCTTGCGCAGGGAGACGGTGGCGAGCTCCGGATCGCTGTCGATCATCGCGGTCATCGGTGCGGCCGTCCTCCTGCTGACTTTCGGTCTATCTGTCGGTATTTCGCATGCGATCGACCACTCCGGCCACGAAGGCGGAGATGGCGTCGAGTTCGGACACGTAGGCCCAGTAGTCGGGGTGGTGTCCGGTCAGGCCCGCGGCGGCCCGTTCCAGCCGTTCGGACTGGGCGTCGAGCACGCTGCCCCATTGCGGGACCACGCCCTTGTTCACGGCGAGCATCTGCGCGTCACGGAGTTTGAAGCGGACGGCCTTGGCACGGTCGGCGGGCTGGTCACGCACCTGCCGCAGCAGCGCGAGCCGATCGGTGACGGTCTCGGCGCGTTCCTCGGCGGTGGCGAGCTGGGCGCGGGCGGTGGAAGTCAGGTCGAGCGCGTCCTCCGGGTCGTTGGCGGCGAGGGCGGCCCGGGCGCGGGTCAGATCCGCGTCGGCGGCCGCTACGGCCTCCCGGGCTTGTCGCTCATTGTTCGCCAAATCGTTGGAGGACGCAGCCGCGAACTCACGGAGCAGACCCGACATGGCGGGTGCGACACGCTCGACCCGATTGCGTGCGGCGTCGAGCCGGGTGGCCGCGGACGCGATGGCGGTGGTGGCCGAATGCTGTTTCGCGGGAGCGGCTTCCAGGGCGGTGGACAACTCGCGCAGCAGCGTCTCGAGCCGGGTCGCGGCATCGCGGCCGGACCGTCCGGAACCGGCGGACACCGCCGCCTCGAGTGTGACCAGTCCCTCATTCACAGCGGCCGTGGCGTGCCGGACCGACGGGTATTCGGCATACGGCGAGGCGGCCACCGCCGCGAGTTGCTGTTGCCCCTGGGCACGCACCTGCGCGATCAACTGCGGCACCGATCCGTACACCGCGACGGCGTGCTCGAGGTGGGCCTGATTGCCGCGATAGAACTGGTCGACCCCGCCGGCGGCCTCGGTCAGACCGCGTACCACGCTGTCGATCTCGGGCTGGGCGATCCTGGTGCCGTCGCGTTCGGCCTGGTCGAGCCGATCGTTGAGGGCCAGGTAGGCGCCCGAAGCGCCGTAGCAGCGGGCGCGCACGACATCCCAGCGCGCGGCCATGCCGCGTTCGGGGAACAGGGCCGCGGAGGCGGCGACCGCCGCCTCGGCAATGCTCTGCCGCTTGTCCATATCCAGGAAGGCGGTCGTCAGCGCCTGCCGGGCCTGCTGCACCCATTCGTTGTTCTGAGCTGTCCCGGATGCCCGGAACCATCCGCGTCGACGGCCTGCCACGCCCCCGATGTTAGATCGGTCGGCGAGGAACCGAGTGGTACGGGCGACAGGGGCGGTCATTCGTGGAAACCTGTCGTATGACAGTTGGTCACTCCCAGCTGGATTGGGCTCCGCCTATCCAGGATTTGGGGAAACCATTACTGTTTGACTCGGCGCGGAACCGACATAGAGGACACGCCGTTAAGCAAGGAACGGCTCCACACGCTTTACAACGGAAGGATCCCCGCAATGGGTGTCAGTTTGTCCAAGGGCGGAAACGTTTCGCTGACCAAGCAGGCTCCGAACCTCACCCAGGTCACCGTCGGCCTCGGCTGGGACGTGCGGACCACCACGGGCACCGACTTCGACCTCGATGCCAGCGCCATCGCCACGAGTGCCGAGAAGAAGGCGCTCTCCGACAAGCACTTCGTGTTCTTCAACAACCTGCAGTCCCCGGAGGGCACCATCGTGCACACCGGCGACAACCTCACCGGTGAGGGCGAGGGCGACGACGAGAGCATCAATATCGATCTCGCCAACACCCCGCCGGCCATCGAATCCATCTTCTTCCCGGTCTCGATCTACGACGCCGACGCCCGCGGTCAGAGCTTCGGCCAGGTCCGCAACGCGTACATCCGGGTGGTGGACCGCGCCAACGGCGCCGAGCTGGCCCGTTACGACCTGAGCGAGGACGCCTCCACCGAAACCGCCATGGTGTTCGGTGAGCTCTACCGCAACAATGGTGAATGGAAGTTCCGGGCGATCGGCCAGGGCTACGCGTCCGGCCTGGCGGGCATTGCTCGCGACTTCGGCGTCAACGTCTGATTCGTACAACTCACGACACCGCAGGAGGGCTCGGTCGCACGGGCCCTCTTCGTGTGTCCGACCGCCACCCACCCGATCCCGCCTCGACGAAAGGCCCACTGCGGTGCGAATTTTCGGACTCTCCATCGTCGTCACCGTATTGGCGCTGATCGCGGCGCTGATCTACGGCGGCCCCACGGCCCTGCTGCTGTGCGCCATCCTGGGTGTGCTCGAAGTGTCCCTATCCTTCGACAACGCGGTCATCAATGCCAGCGTGCTGCAACGGATGAGCGAATTCTGGCAGCGCATCTTCCTGACCGTCGGTGTGGTCATCGCCGTTTTCGGTATGCGCCTGGTGTTCCCGCTGGCCATCGTATGGATCACGGCCGGACTCAACCCGGTTCGCGCCTTCGACCTGGCCATGAACCCGCCCGCCGGCGGCGCGCTCACCTTCCCGGACGGCAGCGCCTCCTACGAGAAGCTGCTCACCGACGCGCATCCGCAGATCGCGGCCTTCGGTGGCGCGTTCCTGCTGCTGCTGTTCTTCAACTTCATTCTCGAGGAGCACGAGGTCACCTGGCTGGGCTGGATCGAACGCCCGCTGGCCAAGCTCGGCAAGCTCGACATGCTCGCCGTGGTGCTGACGCTGGGCGCCATCGTCATCGCGGCGGAATTCATTGCCGCCGACGATGATCGGGGCACGGTGCTGCTGGCCGGCATCCTCGGCGTGATGACCTACATCCTGGTCGACGGGCTCGGATCCATGTTCCATGCCGAGGAACACGCCGAAGAGCAAGCCGCGGCCGGGCCTTCGGGGATCGTGAAGGCGACGGGCAAGGCGGCGTTCTTCCTGTTCCTGTACCTGGAAGTGCTCGACGCGTCGTTCTCTTTCGACGGTGTCATCGGCGCGTTCGCGATCACCTCCGACCCGATCCTGATCGCGTTGGGCCTGGGCCTGATCGGCGCCATGTTCGTTCGGTCCATCACGGTGTTCCTGGTGCGCAAGGGCACGCTGTCGGAGTACGTCTACCTCGAGCACGGCGCGTTCTGGGCCATCGGCGCGCTGGCGGTCATCCTGCTCATCACCATCGGGGTGCATGTCAACGAGCTGATCAGCGGTCTGGTCGGCGTGGCGTTCATCGGCGCGGCGTTCATCTCCAGCGTGATCCGCAATCGGCGCGAGGCCGCGGAGGAAAGCGACGAGGACGACGTGGACCGCGAGAAGACCAGCGTCGTCAGCTGATTCAGCGCATGCGCCGCGGCCTGGACAACCGCCGCGGCGACACCCGCGACCACAGCGTCTGCTGAATCTGCAGGGTGGCCCAGCCCGCGATCGCCATGCCGGCGACATTCACCAGCAGCTGGGCCACACTGCCCCACACCGTCGAACCGTTCCAGAACGCCACGCCCAGTGCGATATTGCCCGCGGCGGGGACGGTGGTGACCGAGATGAAGACCCCCGCCAGGCCGATCGACTTCGACGAGGTGATCGACAGCACGCCCGCGCCGCCCGCGATCACCGCCACGATGAACGACCATTTGTCCGGCGTGTAGATGAAATGCGTGCTCGGCCGCGGCCCGGTGACCTGCTCCAGGGTGATCCAGCCGAGGCCGCGGGCCATCAGGGCCAGCACGATGGTGAGGCCGATGGCCACCACGAAACCGGCGACCAGGGTGCGAAGCGCCAACTGCAGCAGCACGAATCGCCGCCGCACCAACGCCACCCCCAGCGCCGCGATGGGCCCGAACTCCGGGCCCAGCACCATCGCCCCGACGGTGAGGATCTGCGAATCGGTGACGATCGCGATGCTCGCGATCACCGTGGCCAGGGTCAGGAAGCTCAGATACGTCCAGTTCAGCTCGGATTCGTCGTAGGCCCGCTGCGCGACCTCCGCCCACACCACCGCATCGCTGCTGCTGCCCGGGGTGCGCACCTCGGCGTCGAAGCCGCTGCGCGACAACCAGGTTCCGACCGGTTCGAGTTCGATGCTGCCCAGCTGGTGCACCCGCATCTCGCGCAGGGTCGCCACCAACGGGTTGGCGGCCTCGCGGGGAATCTGCGCGGTGATCAGATCGCCGGGCGGGCGGAGCGCGACACCGCGCATGGCAACGAGTCCGGTGACCGCGTCATCGGACTCGAGGACCTCGAGAATGTCGTCGCTCAGGGCGGCGGGCGAAAGAATGCGCAGGTGCAGCATGCTCGCAGTCTGCCGCGCACAACGGCTCAGACGCCGACGGCGTGCCGCCGCAACATGATGCGGTGCGGTGCGGGCCGGGATGCCACTGCCGTTTCGCTCGTCGGGGCCGCGGCTGCGGCGCGACGCGAGGCCAGCACCATGCCGATCAGGCCGACGCCCAGACCGGCAAGGGTCAAGGGGCGCAACGGCTGATCGATGAACAGCCACGCCATCAGTGCGGTCACCGCGGGGATGGCGAAGAAGAAGCGGCTGACCCGGCTGGTGTCCCAGCGCAGCATCATGGTGTTGAGCAGCAGGAACGCGCCGATGGAATTGATCAGCACCATCCAGACCAGGGCACCGCCGAAGCGGGCCGGATCCGCGATGTGGAAGCTGCCGGTCAGCACGGCCAGCACGCCCGCGAAGGGTGCGGCGATCAGCAGGTGCAGGGCGGTGCCCGCGCGCGGATCGACGGCCGGGGTGAAGCGCTTCTGGTAGACGGTGCCCAGGCTCAGGCCGAGCAGACCGACCACGCACAGCAGCAGGCCGATCACCGAGAAGTGGGACTGGTCGACCACCGCGAGGCCGACACCGAGACCGCCGACCCCGAAGCCCAGCCACTGCCGCGGGCTCACGGATTCGCCCATGCCACCGGCGAAGAGCGCGATCACGATCGGGCTCAGGCCCTGCATCAGCGAGATGACCGCGGCGCTGACGTGCTCGTGCATGGCCGAGTAGAAGCCGCCGAACTGGACCATCTGCATGAGGAATCCAGCGACCAGGGTGTGGGCCAGGATGCGGCCGCGGGGCCAGACCGTCCGTGCGACAAGGGCGTACGTGACGAGCAGCAGTGCGGCGATGCCGAAGCGGGCGAACAGCACCAGCATCGGCGGGGCCGCGCCGACGCCGATGATGCCGGCGATGAAGGCGCTGCTCCACATGACGATGAGAGCCGGGGGTCCTGCCACTTCGAGAAGCCGGTTGTCCATGATTCCTCCACGCCGATAACCGCTTTAAGTGGTTACTACCGTCGCACTCCTGCCCATAACCTGTCAAGGGGGTTACTATGAAGACATGTCCAGCTTCGCCGACCCCCACCTGTTCGTCAGCGGCAACCTCGCGCTGAACTTCATCGGCACGGCCCACGAACGGCGCACCACCTTCATCGAGCGGCTGAATACCGATGCCGACCTCGGGGAATGGGCTGTCGCCGCCGGCATCCTCGACACCCCGCCGGACTGCGAGGGCGCGCTCGACCGCGCCCTCGCGCTCCGCGAGGCAGCCTGGCGGGTCATGGTGGCCACGCTGGACGGCGAACCGCTCGCCGACACCGACCGGCGGCTGCTCAACCGGCACGCCCGCGAGACCCCGCCCGAACTGAGCCTGCGCCCCGACGGCACCGTACGACGCGGCGGGACAATCGATTCCGCGCTCGCGGCGATCGCCCGCTCTGCTCTGGAACTACTCGGCGGCCCGGATCGGGAACGGCTCAAGGAATGCGGGCGAGACGCCTGCACCCGCCTCTACCTGGACACCTCACGCGGCGGTTCGCGCCGGTGGTGCGATATGGCGGTCTGCGGAAACCGGGCCAAGAGCAAGGCCTTCCGCGCCCGCGGCACCGAGCCGGCCCACTGACCGCGCCCGCGCGCCGACGAACAGGAAGAAGAACACCGCCAGCAACGCGGCCCGGCCCCAGACCCCGACCTGCACCAGGTTCTGTTCCAGGGCCGCGTCATGGCCGGCGCCCAGGGCATAGAAGTAGCGGAAGACGCCGATGCCGATGCAGGCGTCGGCCATCAGGTAGGTGACGACCAGGCTCCACGGCACCTCGAGCAGCACCAGGAACGGGATCAGCCACAGGGTGTACTGCGGCGAATGCACCTTGTGGAACAACAGGAATCCACACAGCATGGCGCCGCTGACCCCGATCCACGGATACAACCCGGCCAGCTGCCAGCGCCGCCACCCCAGCCAGCAGGCCAGCGCGAACGACGCCACCACCAGGACCGGCGAGGCCACCGACACCATGTCCTGGAAGGAGATCTCCCCGGCGCGAGTGTTCGCGTACAACGGGCGTAAACCCCAGTACCACACGGAATTCGTGGTGATATCGGCCTGGCGCAGCTCTTGGAAAGTGATCGAGGCCCGCCAGCCGTTGTATCCGGCCAGCGCGAAAGGCAGATTGATCGCCACCACCGTGCCGATCGCCGTGGCCGCCACCAGCAACGCACCGCGCACGTCGAATCGCTTCGCGCGCAACGGCTGTTCACCGACCAGCACATAAATCAGCAATGGCAGCACGAAGATTCCGGGATACAGCTTGAAGCAGAAGCCGATCGCCAGGAATACCGCCGCCGCGATCGCGCGATCGCGGAGTGAATATTTGGTCAGCACCGTCATCACGTAGAACGCCGCGACCGCGGTGGCGACCACCGGCAGTTCCCAATTGTGGAAGGCGTAGAGCACCAGCGGCGGCCCGGCCGCCCACAGCAGCGCCGCCGGACCGGCCATGCGCGCGAGCAGATAGGCGGTCAGCAGTGCGAACGGGGCCAGCAGCAGCGCCGAGTGCAGCAGGAAGTCCGCGTCGGTGTGCGAGCCGATCCCGCCGATCCACATCAGCAGGCCGCTCAGCACCGGATACTCGACCGCCCCGCCGGTCAGCTGGCCGTCGGGGCTGATGCCACCGGTGAGATACGGGAAAACGTGTTCGTTGATACCGCGCCCCAGCCACAGGTACTGAATATCCGAATAGCAGACATTCGAGTCCTTGATCATGTCGAACACGACGCTGCGACCGGACTCCTCGAACGCGCCGCCCGCACACCGCGCCTTGTTCAGATAACCGAGCAACAAGGTGACGCAGCACACCAGCGTCGAGGTAATGGCGATCATCGAAAGACCCGAATCGCGACGGCGAGAGACCGTTTCGCTGACGACGGGTCGGTTCGACATGCGCCCCACCCTAAGCCGACCGTCTGTGGGTCCGCTTGTCCAATCCTTGGAGTGGCCCGATTTAGCAGCTCAGCAGGCCCTCATGTAGCCTTGTCGGGTTGCTGACGCAACGAACCCTCCTGCCCACGGACAGTCCGTGGGCCGTTTACAGTCCACAGGAGGTGATGAGGTCCGTGCGTCATTATGAAGTGATGGTTATTCTCGATCCGAGCCAGGACGAGCGCACTGTCGGCCCGAACCTGAACAACATGCTTGGTGTTGTCGGGTCCGAAGGCGGCAAGGTCGACAACGTCGACATCTGGGGCAAGCGCCGTCTCGCCTACGAGATCGCCAAGCAGGCCGAGGGCATCTACGCGGTCGTCACCCTGACCGCCGAGCCCGCGACCGTGAGCGAACTCGATCGCCAGCTGGGTCTGAACGAGTCGGTGTTGCGCACCAAGGTGCTGCGACTCGACAAGAAGTAAGTCCAGTCCTCCCGCAACGTCGCTCGTAAACCGTCGGTCCCTATCTCTAGGCTGACTGGCAAACCGTGCCCTCGAAGGCACGGGAGCGAGTTGCGGACTGCACCGGAAAGCAGGAGGAACCATGGCCCAGGGCGACACGGTCATCACCGTCATCGGAAATCTGACGGCTGACCCCGAGCTTCGATTCACGCCCGCGGGAGCGGCCGTCGCGAACTTCACCGTCGCGTCGACTCCCCGTGTGTTCGACCGTAATACCAATGAATGGAAAGACGGCGAAGCGCTCTTTTTGCGCTGCAACATCTGGCGTGAAGCTGCGGAGAATGTCGCTGAGAGTCTGACCCGAGGCTCACGAGTGATCGTGAGCGGACGACTCAAGCAGCGCTCCTACGAAACCCGCGAGGGTGAGAAGCGCACGGTCGTCGAGCTCGAGGTCGACGAGGTCGGTCCCTCCCTGCGGTACGCGACCGCGAAGGTCAACAAAACCACCCGTGGCGGTGGTGGCGGCGGCTTCGGCGGCGGTGGCGGACAGGGCGGCGGCGGCCAGCAGCAGAACGCTGGCGGCGGTGGCTTTTCCGGTGGTGGCAGTGGTGGGGGTCGTGGCGGCCAGAGTGCCGGCGACGACCCGTGGGGCAGTGCCCCCGCGGCCGGTTCCTTCGGGGGCGGCCCAATGGACGACGAACCGCCGTTCTAACCAACGGCTTTGCCCGGAATCCGACTCATCGGGTTCCCGAAATTACGGAGTTGAAAGACCATGCCCAAAGCACCGGCACGCGAAAAGGTGCTCAAGAAGAAGGCCTGCACCTTCTGCAAGGAAGACAAGGCCGGCAAGAAGAACAACACGGCCGGCGCCAAGATCGACTACAAGGACACCGCGCTGCTGCGCAAGTACGTGTCCGATCGTGGCAAGATCCGCGCGCGCCGGGTGACGGGCAACTGCGTCCAGCACCAGCGCGATATCGCTGTCGCCGTCAAGAACTCGCGTGAGGTCGCTCTGCTGCCTTACGTCTCCACCGCTCGCTGAGAAGGGAAGGCACAGCCATGAAGCTCATCCTCACCGCTGATGTCGACAACCTCGGTGCGCCCGGCGACACCGTGGAGGTCAAGGACGGCTACGGCCGTAACTTCCTGCTCCCGCGCGGCCTGGCCATCGTGGCCACCCGTGGCGCGGAGAAGCAGGTCGCGGGCATCCGTCGGGCGCAGGACGCCCGTAAGGTGCGCGACCTGGACCACGCCAACGAGCTGAAGCAGGCCCTCGAGGGTCTGTCCGGCGTGTCCCTGTCGGTCAAGACCGCGGGTACCGGCAAGCTCTTCGGTTCGGTCACCGCCGCCGATGTCGCCTCGGCCATCAAGGTCGCCGGCGGCCCGGTGGTCGACAAGCGCAGCATCGAGCTGCCGAAGGCACACATCAAGAGCACCGGTAAGCACGGTGTCGTGGTGCATCTGCACCCGGATGTGGTCGCCAAGGTCGACCTGCAGGTCACTGCCGCCGAGTAATTCGGTTTGTCGGAGGCCACCTCATCCGTGGGGTGGCCTCCGATTTTCTTTTGCTTGCCAGTTGGTAGCTGTTGTGCCCGTGAGAGTGTCGCCGCGAGGTGTCGGCCTGCGTGACCCGCAGTGTTCGCCCGGGTTGTGGATTGCTAAGCAAACCAACCATTCTCGTTGTGTGGTGGGTCACAAGTCCGTGACCGTCCGTTCACCCAACACGCCCGGACGTTACCGTCCAGCGACACGCCGCACCGAATTGATCCACAATTGCGCACAGTGAGAATTCGACCACTACCAGCGTATTGATTGCTCCCGCCGACTGTTGTCCCCAAGTTTTCCACAGGGGGTGCACAACGGTTGGTGAACAATACCCACGTTATCCACAGGTGTGTGCACAGCTCGGTTTGGCGGGTCGCCGCTCGGTCGCCTAGGTTCGCAATTGATGTCGTGACCATAGCCCGGGGACGCCACGACTCCGTATACCCAGCGCCCACCCCACGGGTTTGCCACCGCGCCTTCATGACTGCGTGTCGGCTCCGCGTGGCGGCCCGAACATGTCGGTGCGCAGGCGTACAACGGGTCATGCACGTCGTTCCGGGCGCGAACAGAGAGGACGGTCGCCCCCATGGCAGTCGTCGACGATCGCGGCCACGATGATCACGGCCCTTCCGACTACCCCGACGCCCCCGGCGAAGATTTCGGCCGCCAGCCACCCCACGACATGGCCGCCGAACAATCCGTCCTCGGCGGCATGCTGCTGTCCAAGGACGCCATCGCCGACGTCGTAGAGGTACTCCGCCCCGGCGACTTCTACCGCCCCGCCCACGACGCCGTCTACGAGGCCATCCTCGACCTCTACGGCCGCGGCGAACCCGCCGACCCGGTCACCGTCTCCGCCACCCTCGACCGCCGAGGCGAACTCAAGCGCATCGGCGGCGCCCCCTACCTGGTCACCCTGACCCAAACGGTCCCCACCGCGGCCAACGCCGGCTACTACGCCGAAATCGTTGCGGAGAAGGCGATCCTGCGCCGCCTGGTCGAAGCCGGCACCCGCATCGTCCAATACGGCTACGCCGGCGCCGATGGCCAAGACGTAGCCGAAGTCGTGGACCGAGCCCAAGCGGAGCTCTACGACGTCACCGAACGCCGCTCCTCCGAAGACTTCGCCCCCCTCACCGACATCCTCCAGCCCACGATGGACGAACTCGACTCCATCGCATCCCGAGGCGGCATCTCCCTAGGCGTACCAACCGGTTTCACCGAACTAGACGAGATCACCAACGGCCTCCACCCCGGCCAGATGATCATCGTCGCGGCCCGACCTGGCGTCGGCAAGGCTCTCGCTCTCGATACGCCACTGCCCACCCCGACCGGCTGGACCACCATGGGTGAGGTCCAGGTCGGTGATGAACTGCTGGACGCACACGGCCGTCCGACCCGCGTGGTCGCGGCGACCGATGTCATGACCGACCGTCCTTGCTACGAGGTCGAATTCTCCGATGGCACTGTGATCGTCGCCGATGCGCAGCATCAATGGCTCACCGAGACGCGAGCTTCACGGCGGTCCGCACAGCAGGCTGCCATCGGATACAACCGGTATCGGAATCAGAAGACCTTCGCCGAAGTCCGCACGACTGCCGACATCGCAGCAACCGTCCACTGCGAAACCGCGGATCGGCGCGTGAACCATTCTGTGGTGAACACTGCGGCGTTGCAGTTGCCCGAACGTGAATTGCTGGTGCCCCCTTACACATTGGGCGCCTGGCTCGGCGATGGCACTTCGGCGTGCGCACAGCTGACCACCGCGGATCCGGAGATCATCCATCGCATCGAGAACGAGGGAATCGTTGCGGTGCACTCGGATTCCGCACCGCTGCGCTACAGCCTCCAGCTTCCGGATGATGTGGCAGTCGAGCCCCGCGATTGCGTCGTTTGCGGTACAGAGTTCATTCCCCACACGAGCGAAGTTCGCACCTGCGGCCGATCTTGCGGTGGCAAGGCCCGTTTCATCTCCGCTCCGGTCCCCGCGCCGACCTGCCCACAGTGCGACGGCCCCTCGATCGGGTTGCGCCTGTGCCAGTCCTGCCGCAATGCCATCGGCACCGTTCAAGCCCGGCTGCGGACCCTCGGTGTGCTCGGTAACAAGCACATCCCGACGGAGTACCTCCGAGCCTCGGAATCGCAGCGCCGCGCTCTGCTGGCGGGGCTGCTCGATACCGACGGCACTGTCACCAAGGGCGGCTCCGTCCAGTTCGCGGTCACCAACCAGCAGTTGGCACGTGACACCGAAGAGCTGATCGTGAGCCTGGGCTACCGCGTTCAGCTGTCGACCAAGCGAGTCCACGGCCGTACGGAGGCGTCCTCCACCGCCTACACCCTCACCTTCGCCACCGAAGACGAAGTCTTCGGCCTCAGCCGAAAAGAACTGCTGCACAAGAAACGCCGCGGCGCGACCAACACCGCCCGCTCCGGTTCCCGCTTCATCATCGACGTCCGCCCGCTCCCCAGCGTCCCGGTCCGTTGTGTAGAAGTGGACAACCCCGACCACCTCTACCTCGCGGGTCGTGCCATGATCCCCACTCACAACTCCACGTTGGGTATGGATTTCATGCGCAGCTGCTCCATCAAGCACGGCATGGCCAGCGTCATCTTCTCTCTCGAAATGAGCCGCACCGAAATCGTCATGCGCCTCCTCTCCGCCGAGGCGAAGATCAAACTGGGCGACATGCGTTCAGGCCGCATGAGCGACGACGACTGGACCAAACTCGCCCGCCGCATGAGTGAAATCTCGGAAGCCCCACTCTTCGTAGACGATTCGCCGAACCTCACCATGATGGAGATCCGGGCAAAGGCCCGCCGCCTCAAGCAGCGGCACGACCTACGCCTGATCGTCGTCGACTACCTCCAGCTGATGAGCTCCGGCAAAAAGGTCGAATCCCGCCAGCAAGAAGTCTCCGAATTCTCCCGAAGCCTCAAACTGATGGCCAAGGAACTCGAAGTCCCGGTAATCGCAATCTCGCAGCTGAACCGTGGTCCGGAACAGCGAACCGACAAGCGCCCCATGGTGTCCGACCTTCGCGAATCGGGCTCGCTAGAACAGGACGCGGACATGGTCATCCTGTTGCACCGACCCGACGCATTCGAGCGGGACGATCCGCGCGGTGGTGAAGCCGACCTCATCCTCGGCAAACACCGAAACGGCCCCACCGCCACCATCACCGTCGCCCACCAGCTCCACTTGAGCCGCTTCGTCGACATGGCCCGCGGCTGATTTTCCGCATGTAGTGTCTCACTGAACATGGCCAAATCTCATTGAACATGGCCACCCGATGGCCAATTGGCCATCGGCAATGAGACAGATTCTTGCTGGCTGGCGCCACTGACTTCGGTTGATGGCGGCGCGCGGATCCCGGGTTTCCAGACTCGGCTGCTCAGGGGTAGACGCAGCCGAGTCAGCTCCCCCGAGCACGGCCACCCGGTCCAACGATGGAGGCGGTCTCCGCAGGAGTTCCGCCGCGATGTCGTCGCGGTCGCCCCGCAAGGGCAACGCCTCGATCAAGCAGGTCGCCAAGGATCTCGAGATCTCCGAAGCCTGCCTGCGCAACTGGCTTAAACAGGCCGACATCACTCCACAGGCGTTCTATAAGTGGAAGAAAATGCCTGCCTCACAGCGTGATTGGGACGATGCCCGTCTGATCGAAGCCCGCCAGTCCATGACGACTCGTCGCTCGCGAGTTCACCGCATCAGCGCTAAATCGGTTGTGGCTCACCGACATCACCGGGCATCGCACCAGTGAAGGAAAGCTCTATCTCTGCGCGATCAAGGACTGCTTCTCCAACCGGATCGTTTGGTTATTCGATCGACGAACGCATGACCGCCGCACTGGCAGTCGCGGCTTTGCGCAACGCGGTCGCGATCCGCTCACCGGCCGGCACGGTGGTCCACTCGGATAGGGTCAGTCAGTTTCGTTCCAGGCGATTCGTTCATACGTTGTCGGCCAATTGATTACGAGACTGGATGGGGTGCGTCGGGGCATGCGGCGACAACGCCGCGATGGAGTCGTTCTTCGCTCTGCTGCAACGCAACGTCCTCGACCGCCGACGCCGACAACGCCGACTCGGCCGCCTGACGCCGATCGAATTTGAGACAATCAATCAGCCCGCACTCACGGCCTGAAACACCACACCCCGCAAGTCAACCGAACTCGGGGCAGTCCCGAACCTCCCAGACGTCTTCATCGAGGATGCCTCGATCATGCTCTGTCCCGGTGGCCATCGCCTGACGCCATTCAAGCAACGCGACCGAAAACCAACCGTCCCCGCCGGCCCGTCCATTCCACTTGGATCATGCTGCCGCCAAGCCGAATTCGATGATGCTCCGAATCAGATCCGCTCCCAAGGTCTCCGCCACACCGACATCACCGCATCACCGAGGGCCGAAATCAGCCCGAAAGTGGTCAGCCAAGCGATCAGCCGATCACCGACCGCGCTTCCACATACCCAGGAAACCGCTCACCCAACGCCACATCGAACGCCGACGCCCGCTCGAAAGAATCGAAAACACTGAACCGACCCGCCCCCAAATACCAACCCATCAACCCAGCCGCATCCGCCACACGATCACTCAATAAACACAAAACAACCGTCGCCCTCAACAGCTCGGAGTCCGGGTTGACCTGATCCACCGACCGCGGCCTCGGATACTTCGCCAGGTCAAGCAGTTTCGTCACATCATCACGCTGCGAAAACCACCCACCAACCGGACCATCCAGACACTCCAGAACCCACTCCACCGCACCAGCCACACTCGACTCATCACGCAAGGCGAACGAACCGTACGGCCCCGCGTTGACGAAGCCGTCGAACCCGGCCAACTCGACCAGACCCAGTTCGGCACCCGGGTCCGCCCAGTCCTTCAACTGCGCGGATTCCGGCAGACCGCCGATCACCTCACCAACCTCGGCCGACACCACACGTGCGTAGGCCGTCATCCCCATCCAATCCCGCAGAGGCTCGGCATAGATATCAATCACCCTGGTCAACAACGGGAACGACGGAACCCGGCCACTGAACCGCAGGTCAGCATCGTCACCACTTCGAGACCGCGAAACCTGAAGACCCCCGGGCAGCAGCCTCGGCGCGAGTTCCACCGACAACAACTGTATGTATCGGCCGACACTAGTGTCGTTCAACATATTCCACCTCTCACGACTTCTCCTATCGTGCTCTACGAAATCGGTTCCCACGGCGCGCGCGGGGTGATCGGTGAAGCAACCGTGCCAAAACTCAACTCCTTGAACAGCAACACCATGTGGACACGATTCCCGAAGAGATCTGGGAGACGGTCCGGGCGCTGCTCACCACCCGAGCCATGTCACACCGGCAGTTCCAATCCGCCATGGGCAGCGAGTTCTGCGGATCAGCGATGTACAAGCGCTCACCCAGTCGTACCCGGTTGGCTCGCGCGGCCGCCATCCTCGACGCTCCCGAACTCGCGATGCTCTGCACCAACGATGTCTTCTGGGATCGGATCACCGATCTTGGTGAGCAAGATGTCTTCTCGGTATCCGTGGCAGGCACCGACAATCTCGTAGCGGACAGTGTTTCGGTGTACGCCGGGGTGTAGGTCAGCCGATGTTGGCGGAGAGGGCGGGGAGCATTCGGTAGGCCTCGTCTTGCCAGTTGTTCCAGGCGTGGATGCCGTATTCCGGGAAGGAGTAGTCGGCGTTGTTTGCGCCGAGGGTCGCCATGCGGACTTGGAAGGCGCGAGTGTTGGCTAGGGCCAACGCCTCTAATGCCATTCCATTGACTGTGCCCATGTTGGGGCCATCCATGGCGGTGGGACGGCCGGAGGCTGCGGCGATGTACAGGCGGGTGTTGTTGGCGATGAGGCTGGGGGCGAAGACGAAAGGGTCCATGCGGAGCCACTGCGGACCCCACGGGGGAGCCATGGAGTCGACGTTGTAGCCGCCGGCGTCGATCATGGCCAGGCGGATGGCTTCTCGCATGCCGGGGGCGGAGATGTTGAGGTAGCCGGAGAAGGCGCCGGCGAAGGAGAAGTGGTCGGGGTGGTAGGCGGCGAGGGTGAGGGCTGCGGAGCCGCCCATGGAGAGGCCGAAGACGCCGTTGCGATAAGGGTTGAAGCCGAGGCGGTCTCGTAGGGCCCAGCGGAGGTCGTTGGTGAGGAAGGATTCCCAGGTGTAGCGGTAGCTTTTGCCGGGGCCGCCGGAGAGGGCGTCGGTGGCGCCGGAGCCGGTATTGGCGGAGCCGGTGCCGGGTGGGATACCGAAGAAGGAGCTGGGGGCGTTCCAGTCGGCGTAGAAGCTGGATTGGCCGCCGACGGGCATGACCACGTTGATATTGGCTCCGGCCATGGCCTCGGCGACATTGGTTTCGATCTCCCAGCCGCTGAGGTCTTCGCGGGCGCGCATGCCGTCGAGGGCGTAGACGACGCGGTTGGTATTGCCGTCGGCGGCGCGCAGAATGCGGGTTTTGATGGGGCCCATGGCGGAGTCGACCCAGAAGTCGAAGGCGGCGGGTTCGAAGGCGGCGGATGCCGTTGCACCGACTCCGGTTACGGACACCACCAGTGGCGCGGCCAGTGCCAGCGCCGAGGCCAGCACGGTGCGCCGGGACAATCCGGCGCGGTTGCCGCTCGAATTCGATCTTCCGCGAATCGATTCCATCGATCCCGATCCTTTCGCTCGTGTGGCCATGCGACCGCAGGGCTATCCGGAACCGGTCCCCGAACCGGGCGAAAAGCGGGCGCGACGACGGGGGCAGTTCCCGTCGTCACGCTCGCTGATGTACCTATCGTCCGGTTCCCCAATTTCGTTGCTGAAAATTAGCGATGATCTTCGAGAAGGAGGCTTCGTCGCAGGTCAGCCCGCAAGAATTCGTTGAAAGTCGTCCGCCGGAACCAGGGTTCGCTATCGCGAAGACCTGCAATGCGCTCGACAGGTCCAGGTGGAGGTTGCGCCGTGCAGCGGCCAGTTCCACCAGGTCCAGCGTGTGGAACTCGCCGAGCGCCCCGACGATCAAGGGAACCGAAGAATAGCGGGCGGCCAGTTCGGCATACCCGCGGAGATCGTCGAGGGTATTGGGCGCGAAGACCCGCTTTGCCCGATTAGCGATCATCGGGCCCGGCGCCGGGGTTACCGTCGATCAATGAGCCGTAGTGGGAGAGGACACGGCCGCATCGTTCGGGCCGGGGTGGTGGTGGCGACGGCCGCCTTGGTCGCGGCGGGCTGTGGGAGCAGCGGGAAGGATCAGACGCCGCAGGCCGCGGGGAGTTGGCCGCCGTCGGGCGGGCGTGGAGCGTGCGCGGTGGACAAGCAGGAGAATGTGCCCGCCACCATGCGGGATGGCACCGTGCTGAAAGCCGATGTGTACAAACCGAAGACGTCGGATCCGGTGCCGGTGATTCTCATGCGCACCCAGTACGGGAAGGCGGCCGCGCAGATCCAGCCGTTCCGGTATCAGACGCCGGACTGGTTCGCTTCGCAGTGCTATCTGGTTGTGGTACAGGACATTCGGGGTCAGGGCCAGTCCGGGGGCACGTTCAGCGAGTTCACCAACGATATGAACGACGGCTACGACTCGGTGGAGTGGGCGGCCGGGCTGGATGGATCCAATGGCAAGGTCGGCATGTACGGCTCGTCGTATGTCGGTGCGACGCAATGGCTTGCGGCTGTCGGCGCGCCACCGCATCTGACCACCATCGTTCCGGCCAATACGGCCTCGGATTACTACGACGGCTGGAATTACGAGGGTGGCGCGTTCCGGCTGGCGTTCGTGGAGCCGTGGGCCATGGAGACCATCGGGGCGAGCGCGGCGGTCAATCGGGGCGACACCGGCACCGCCAAACAACTGGCCGCGGACGGCGCGAATTTCACGCGTTGGCTGGGTTTCCGTCCGTACCAGCAGTTTCCGCCGTTACACCCGGGGGATCCGGCGGTCGCACCGTGGTTCTACGACTGGTTGAAGCATTCCACCCGCGATGACTACTGGAAGCAGTGGAGCATTCGCGACCGGTACGCGAATGTCAAAGTCCCCGTGCTGGATTTCGAGGGCTGGTATGACGCCTTCCTCGCGGGCGGCGTGGAGAACTTCGCGGGCATGGTGGCGAACGGCGGCACCGCCGAGGCGCGGGCCGGGCAGCGGCTGGTGCTGGGCCCCTGGGATCACGTCGGCTGGGGGCGGCCGGGCAGCAATGTGGAGACGCCCATGCTCGCCGCCGCCGGGGAAGCCGGGAACAGTCCGATCAACGATCTCATGCTGGCCTGGTACGACCATTTCCTGAAAGGCAAGGACAACAAGGTTTCCGGCACGCCGATGGTCGACTACTTCCTGATGGGCGCGAACAAGTGGAAGTCCGCGTCGGCCTGGCCGCTGCCGAATACGCGGTGGACCACCTACTACCTGTCGGGCAATGGCGGTAATGCCGCGCAGGGCCGGGTCGGTCAGCTCACCACCGACGCCCCGAAGGATCCGCAACAGCCTGACGGTTACGACTACGACCCGTTGAACCCGGTGCCCAGTGCGGGCGGGCACTCCTGCTGCGGTGCTTCGACCGGTCCGCAGGGCCCGGTGGATCAGTTCGTGGTGGAGCAGCGTTCGGATGTGCTGACCTACACGACCGCGCCGCTGTCCTCGGATACCGAACTCACCGGCCCGATTCGGCTCACATTGTGGGCGGCCTCGACCGCGACCGATACCGATTTCACCGCGAAACTGGTGGCGGTGGCCCCGGACGGCTCCACGGTGAACCTGAACAACGGCATCATTCGCGCCGCGTTCCGGGATTCGCTCGAGCATCCGACGCCGATCGTGCCGGGGCAGCCCTACAAATACACGATCGACATCTGGCCGACGAGCTATCTGGTCCCGGCCGGGTCGAAGATTCGTGTCGAGGTCTCGAGCAGCGATTTCCCGCAGTTCGCACCGAATCCGAATACCGGTGACCCGTTCGGCGCGAATGCGAATACGCAGGTGGCGACGCAGACGATCTATCACGATGCGGCGCATCCGTCGGCGATCGTGTTGCCGATCATTCCGGCGGGCGACGCGGGAAGTTCACGATTCCCGATGGCACACTGACATATTCGCAGCGCAGGATGACCGTGGCCGGGGCCTCCCGAGGATTGTCCGCCCCTGTTCGGGAAGCACCGGCCGCCTACAGACTAATCGGGGCCGGAAGGTGTCCCTACCAGCCGACCCGGTTTAGTGTCGCTGGGTGGGTTTCGAGGTGCGTGTCGATACCGCGGGTGCGGTCGAGATCGTCAGAGCGGCAGCCGGGTTCGGCTGGCGGTGGGGCTCCGGGAATGTGGCCGAATTCTCCCGACTGGTCGGCTGGAGCAGTCCGCAGCCGGTCGGCACCCTCCGCGACGGTCCGGTGTTCTCCCGCACCGGGCTGTCGGTGTGGTGGGACACGGCCATGTTCTGGGGCAGTGAACGCGGTCTCGACCATGTGCGCATCACCATCTCCGATTGCCCGGCCCCCGCCGAGTTCGGCAGCCGGGAACTCCTGGACGCCGCGCTGGCCCGCGTCACGGCCGTGTTCACCGAGCACTGGGGTGAACCCGAGAGCGCCGACGCCGGCCCGTCCGAGGGCGTGGCGTGGCGTTTCGCGAATGTGTTCGCGGGCTTGACCATCGGTGTCGACACCGTGGACCTGCTGCTGGTGAGCCCGACCGCGCAACGGTATTGGATGGACCGCCGCCACGAGGCGGCCCGCCGCCGCGCCGCCGCGGGAGCGTGGATCCGCTTCGCCGAGAACCTGGCCGGGTTTCTGGAAACGCTGCCCGTGGACACGCGACTGGTGCTGACCGTGCCGGGCGGCCGGTTCATCCAGTTCGAGGCCGGGCCCGAACAATTCACCGGCGAGCTGGCCCGCAGCGAATTCATCGACCCGACCTGGCGCTACACCCCGCAGATCGAACAGTCCCTGATCGAGCAGGGCTGGACCCCACCCCGCGAGGCGAACTGGACCCGCACCCTGTCGCGGCGCGCGGGCCCCGCGGCCGTGAGCGGGCTCGCCCTGCACATCGTGGATGCGTTCCGCACGATCGGTGTCGACACCACCACCGCGCTGGTGGCCGACGCCTGGGTGGAGGGCGGTGCGGACCTGGACGTGACGCCCCTGGGCGTCCCGCCGCATCCCACCTCCCGCACTCAGCGCGCGGAATTCCTGCGCCGCCACGCCACCTACGACTTCGACGCCGGACCCCTGCGGGTGGATGTGCCCGCGGGCATCGAGGTCGCGCGCGCGGCCCGCGCCTTCGACTGGACCTGGACGCGCGCCGATCTCGACGCCTTCACCGTGGCGGTGGGCTGGAAACCGGTGCACGACAGCACCGCCGGGGAGCGCACGGTCTGGGTCGACACCGACCTGACGGTGGACGATCCGCGCGCCCGCTTCTGCTTCGACGGGGATCGGCTCGAGGCCGTCTGCCTGACCCTCAGCGACAGCATCGAATCCTTCCTCTACGACGAGGGCCTGCCCGACGAGGTGCGCGAGCAACGCACCGCCGCGCACGCCCGCGCCGTGGACGGCTTCCGCGCCGAATTCGGCCTGCCCCGCTACGGGGTGCTGGGCCAGCTGCACGGACCGGCCTGGCCGGGCGCGGATCTCACCCTGGGGGTGGTCACCGACGCGGACACCGTGGAACTGCATCTGGTGCCCGCGGCCGATCGCGACCGCCGTCTCATCATCGAGCAGCAGCGGGCCGCGCAGCGCGCCCGCGAACGCGAATGGGCGCAGTTCTTCGACGAATTGGCCGGTCTCATCACCGATCTCACCGATGCCGGGCAGCTCACGGTGGACGCCGGGGAGCCGCATCGAGCCCGCATCGACCGCCACGGTGAGCTGTTGCGCCTGGAGCTGGCCAGCGCCACCGCGCGTGCCCTGTCGCCGCGGGTGCTGAAGTTCATGCTGCGCGACGGCTGGCAGCATCCCGATCACCAGTATCCCTTGTGGCGCATAGAGATTCCCCTGCCCGCCCTGCCGCGTGAGCTACGCCGGCTGGCGCGGCTGGCGGTGCTGCCGCTGCGCACGCTGCTGCCGCCGCAGGGTCAGCTGCGGGTGCTGCTGGACGGTTTGGATCAGCCGGTGCGATCGCCGTCCACGGGGTCGATCGGAGGCGTCGCCGCGCCTAAGGTCGAAGAGTGATCGAGACAGAAGACATGGGTGTCACCCGGGCCGCCTACGACGAGGTGGCGGAGCGCTACGCCAACTTCATCCATCGGCAGCTGCTCGCGAATCCCTTCGACCGGGGCATGATCGACGCCTTCGCGCAGCTGGTCGGCGAGAGCGGTACCGGGCCGGTCGCCGATATCGGTTGTGGGCCCGGCCGAGTGACCGCTCATCTCGCCGCGGCCGGATTCGAGGTGTCCGGAATCGACCTGTCGCCGGAGATGATCCGCCTGGCCCGGGCCGAGTTCCCCGACCTGGCCTTCGAGGTGGGCCCGATGGAGCAACTGCCGTTCGCCGACGCCGCGCTGGCGGGGCTGGTGGCCTGGTACTCCATCATTCACATTCCGCCGCAGCGGGTTCCGGATGTGCTGACCGAATTCGCGCGAGTGGTACGGCCCGGCGGACACGTCCTGTTCGGCTTCCAGGCCACCGACGAGCCCACCGGCATCACCGAGTACGACCACAAGGTCGCCCTCGCCTACCGCTGGGCTCCCGTCACCTTCGTGGAGACGTTGGCCGCCAACGGTTTCCGCGCCACTGCCACCCTCAGCCGCGAGGCCCGCGCCGACGAGCGCACCCCGCACGCCAACGTGCTGGCCGTCAGAGTCTGACCGGCTCCGGTTCGCGGGCCGCGCGCTCGTCGAATTCGGTTCGCGCGTCTGCGATTTCGTCCGCATGCCGCAGCGCCCACTGCCCCATGGCGTGGGTGATGTGGCCCAGGTCCGCCCCGAGCTCGGTGAGCGTGTACTCCACTCGGGGCGGGACCGTCGGATACACCGTGCGCCGCACCAGCCCGTCGCGTTCGAGATCGCGCAGCGTGCGGGTCAGCACCTTCTGGGTGATGCCGTCGAGGCGGCGGCGTAATTCGTTGAACCGGATCGGGCCGCCCTCCTTGCGCAGGGTGCCCAGCACCAGCAGCACCCACTTGTCGGCGAGCACCGCGAGCACGTCGCGTGCCGGACAGCGCCGCAGATAGCTGTCGACCAGATTTCCGGATGGCTCCCAGTCAGGGGCAGTATCCATGAGGTACCTCGGGATCAAAAGAGTGCCTTCTTCCCGAAAGATACCAGCTGCGAGCACGATCGACATCGTGACGAACAACAGCATGCGGGCCATTACGCAACGCACCCTCGGCGGCCCGGAAGTACTCGAATCGGTGGAGGTGGCCGTCCCCCGGCCCGGCCCCGGCGAGGTCCTGATCCGAGTGGCCGCGACCTCGATCAATGCGGCGGATTGGAAACTGCGTTCGGGCGCGGTCACCAAACTCGGTCCGCCGCCGTTCACGCTGGGTTTCGACCTGTCGGGCACGGTGACCCGGGCCGGCGCCGAGGTCACCGAATTCGCCCCGGGTGACGAGGTTTTCGGCAATGTCCTCGGCCGCAACGGCGCGTATGCCGACTATGTCGTCGCACCCGCGGATTTCCTCACCCGCAAACCGGCCGCACTCGATCATGCGCATGCCGCCGCCCTGCCGACGGCCGCCCTCACGGCATGGCAGGCCTTGACGGATGTGCGTGCGGGGCAACGGGTTCTGGTGCACGCGGCGGCCGGTGGCGTGGGCCACCTGGCGGTGCAGTTGGCCAAGGCGCGGGGCGCGTACGTGATCGGCACCGCCCGTACGGCCAATCACGAATTCCTGCGCGGTCTCGGCGCGGACGAGCTGATCGATTACACGACAACCGATTTCACCACCGCGATCGAGCCCGTCGACCTCGTCTTCGACCTGGTCGGCGGCGATTACGCGGAGCGGTCACTGCGGGTGCTCGCCCCGCACGGGCGCATGGTCGACGCCCAGGGCGAGGAGCCGCTCGCCGATCCGCGCTATCACCGCCACTACTTCCATCCCTCCGGCGCGGACCTGGGCGAGATCGCCGCCCTGGTCGCGGCCGGGCGGCTGCGCGGCGAGATCGACCGGGTGATGCCGCTGGCCGACGTGGTCGAGGCGCACCGGCTCAGCGAATCCGGCCGGGTGCGCGGCAAGATCGTACTCACCAACCCCTGACCCCCGGCTATCGGGACGCATCCGGCCATCGGGACAGTGCGTGCGCGGCCGGGCCGTTGTGCTTATCGTCGCGGAGAGACCACTTTGCGCAGGGAGTAACGGTGACGGACTGGAACGAAGAAGTCGATGTCCTGGTGGCCGGATCGGGCGGCGGCCTGGCCGGGGCGTACACGGCGGCCCGCGAGGGGCTGACGGTGGCGGTGGTCGAGGCCACCGATAAATTCGGCGGCACCACCTCGTATTCAGGTGGCGGCGGGGTCTGGTTCCCGTGCAATCCGGTGCTGCGGCGCGCGGGCGTGGACGACACCGTCGAGGACGCACTCACCTACTTCCGGGCCGTGGTCGGCGACCGCACCCCGGCCGAGCTGCAGGAGACCTACGTCCGCCGGGGCTCCGATGTCATCGAATACCTGGAGCAGGACGAGGCTTTCGCGTTTCAGATGTTCCCGTGGCCGGACTATTTCGGGAAGGCTCCCAAGGCCCGCACCGACGGCAAGCGGCACATCATCCCGGCCCCGCTCAAGGCCGCCAAGCTGGGCGAACTGAGCGAGTCGGTGCGTGGCCCGCTCGGCACCGACCGGCACGGCGACCCGCAGCCGGACTATCTGATCGGCGGGCGCGCCCTGATCGGCCGGTTCCTGTTGGCGCTGGCCAAGTTCCCGAATGTGGCCCTGCACCTCAACACTGCGCTGGTCGAGCTGGTCACCGAGGACGGTGCGGTCACCGGCGCGATCGTCGAACGCGACGGGCAGCGCGTCGCCATCCGCGCCCGCCGGGGCGTGCTGCTGGCGGCGGGTGGTTTCGAGGGCAACGACGAGCTGCGGCAGCGCTACGGCGTGCCCGGCACGGCCCGGGACACCATGGGGCCGTATGGAAACCAGGGCCTGGCGCACGAGGCGGGCATCGCCGTCGGCGCGGATACCGATCTGATGGATCAGGCGTGGTGGTCACCGGGTCTGATCCACCCGGACGGGCGGGCCGCCTTCGCGCTGTGGTTCACCGGCGGTCTGTTCGTGAACCAGACCGGCGCACGCTTCGTCAACGAGTCCGCGCCCTACGACCGGCTCGGTCGCGACGTCATCGAGCAGCTGAACGACGGGTCGGTGACGCTGCCGTTCTGGATGATCTACGACGACACCGAGGGCATCGTGCCGCCCATCAAGGCCAGCAATGTGCCGATGGTGGAGGCGGAACGCTATGTCGAGGCGGGCCTGTGGAAAACCGCTGACACGCTCGAGGAACTGGCCGCCGAGATCGGTGTCCCCGCCGACACCCTGGCCGCCACCGTGGCCCGCTTCAACGGCTTCGCCGCCGAGGGCGTCGACCCGGACTTCGGTCGCGGCGACGAGGCCTACGACCGCGCCTTCTCCAATGGCGAGCCTCCGCTCACGCCGATCGTGAAGGGCCCCTTCCACGCCGCCGCGTTCGGCATCTCCGATCTGGGCACCAAGGGCGGCCTGCGCACCGACACCGCCGCCCGCGTCCTCGACACCGACGGCAATCCGATCCCGGGCCTGTACGCGGCGGGCAACACCATGGCCGCGGTGAGCGGCACGGTCTACCCCGGCGGCGGCAATCCGATCGGCGCGTCGGTCCTGTTCAGTCACCTCGCCGCACTCGACATGAGCACCCGCTAGCAGCGTCGGAGACCCGTCATGTGATGCGATGAGCGCATGACTGCGGGGACGCCCGGGCGGACCGGGTACGACGTGATCGTGGTGGGCGGCGGACACAACGGGTTGGTGGCCGCCGCCTATCTGGCTCGGGCCGGACGGTCGGTGCTGGTGCTGGAGCGCGCGGAGCGCACCGGCGGCGCGGCCGTGTCCGAGCGGCCGTTCGCCGGGTTCGACGCGCGGCTGTCGCGCTACTCGTATCTGGTGAGCCTGCTGCCGGAACGCATTGTGCGGGACCTGGATCTGAGCTTCGAGACCCGTAAGCGCCGCATCTCCTCCTATACGCCGGTGGGTGACACCGGGCTGCTGGTGGACAACGGCTCGGAGTCGGCCACCCGGGAAAGCTTCGCGCAGGTCACCGGTTCGGAGCGGGATTACGCGGCCTGGCAGGACTTCTACGGCATGACCGGGCGACTGGCCCGGCGCGTCTTTCCAACCATGACGCAGCCGTTGCCGACCCGCGCCGAATTGCAGCGCATGGTCGACGATTCCGCGGCCTGGGAGGCGATTTTCGAACGGCCACTGGGGGAATCGGTGGAAGCTCGCTTCGCCGACGATCTGGTGCGCGGCGTGGTGCTCACCGATGCGCTGATCGGCACCTTCACCCACGCCCACGATCCGTCGCTGCTGCAGAACCGCTGCTTCCTCTATCACGTCATCGGCGGCGGCACGGGGGACTGGAATGTGCCGGTCGGCGGCATGGGCGCGCTGACCGACGCGCTGGCCGGCGCGGCGCGCGCGGCCGGGGCCGAGATCCGCACCGGCAGTCTGGTCACCGGCATCGAAACCGACGGCCGCACAGCGGAAGTCCGGGTCTCGGGCCGCCATGGCGAGAGCACGGCGACGGCCCGGCACGTGCTGGTGAACGCCGCGCCCTACGTGCTGGCCGGGCTGCTCGGCGAGCAAGCCGACAAACCCGAGGGCGCCCAGCTGAAGATCAATATGCTGCTGCGGCGGCTGCCGAAACTGCGTGACTCGCACGTGGATCCGCGCACGGCGTTCGCCGGGACCTTCCACATCTCCGAGTCGGCGCGGCAACTCGAGCAGGCCTATCGGGAGGCGGCGGCGGGCGAACTGCCCTCGGCCCCGCCCTCGGAAATCTACTGCCACACCCTGACCGACCCGACGATCCTCGCGCCGGAACTGCTCGAACGCGGATTCCAGACCCTCACACTGTTCGGGATACACACCCCCGCAAAGCTTTTCGCCGATGATCCGCGCGGCACCAAGGACCGGCTGGTGGATGCCACACTGGCACAATTGGATTCGGTACTCGCCGAATCGATCCACGACTGCCTGGCGCTCGACGGTGAGGGCAATCCGTGTGTGGAGGCCCGCACGCCGCTCGAACTCGAGCGGGAGATCTCCCTGCCCGGCGGCCATATCTTCCACGGCGACTTGGCATTTCCCTACCGGAACGAGGCCGATGACGGCCCTGCCGCCCGGTGGGGCGTGTCGACCGGGCACGCCAATATCCTGCTGTGCGGCGCGGGCGCGGTGCGCGGCGGCGGGGTCAGCGGCATCGGCGGCCACAATGCCGCGATGGCCGTGCTCGAAATGGGCCGGGGCGCCGAAAAGGGCTGAGCCTCAATCCAGGCCGCCGTGCTCGGCATCCCAGCGATCCCGGGCGGCGGCCACTCCGGCCATCTGCGCACGCGACCAGTCGGCCAGGTAGAAGGCGACCCGCGCCAGGCTCTCGCCCGACTCGGTGAGCCGGTAGTCCACCTGTGGCGGAATCGTCGGATAGGCGGTGCGCTCCAGAAACCCGTCGCGCCACAGGCGTTTGGTGGTGAGGGTCAGCATGCGCTGGGAAATGCCGGGTATCGCGCGCTGCAATTCGCCGAAGCGTCGCACTCCCTTGCTCAATTCCACCAGCACCAGGATGGTCCACTTGTCGCCGAGGCGTTCGACGGTGTCGCGAATACCGCAGCGATCATCGCCACACGGCCCTTCGGGATTCACCGGCGCGACCTGGTCGGTATCAGCGGTGTTCGTGACTGACAGCAAAGTGCCTTCTTCCCAGCTCACCGCGGCTCCCGCAGGCTCGGTCGTGTCGAAATACACGACTTGCTCAACACGAGGAGAAACGAAAATGATCCTGGTAACCGGTGTCTCGGGCGCGCTGGGCGGACTGGTGCTGGACGGGCTGCGGGCCCGCCCGGAGCTGGAGGTGCTCGCGGGCAGCAGTTCCGGTGACGGCGACACCGTGCGCCGCCTCGACTTCGACGATCCGGCCACGCTCGCCGACGGCCTGCGCGGGGTGGACGTGCTGGTCTTCATTTCCGCCGGGTACGCCGAGGATGATGTGGTGACCGCCCGCCACGGCGCGCTGGTGGCGGCCGCCACGGCCGCGGGGGTGCGGCACGTGATCTACACCAGCCTGTCCACGTCGGCGTCGCACACCTCCATCGCCGTCCCGCATCTGTGGACCGAACAGCAGTTGGCGGCAGCACCTTTCGAATTCACGGTGCTGCGCAACGGTTTCTACAGCGAACTCACCGTCGGTCTGGCCGCGGACGCGATCGAAACCGCCTTCGCCACCGGTGTTTTCACCGCCCCGTTCGGCACCGGCCGGATCTCCGGGGTGTCGCGGCACGATCTGGCCCAGGTCGCGATCCGGGTGGCCGCCGAGGTCGAGGCCGACCTGCGGGCCGGAACACCCAGCGCGCACGCCGGTCGCACCTACGAACTGGAGGGTGTGGGCTCGGTCGACGGTGTCGAGATCGCCGAGCTGCTCGGCGAATCCCTCGGCCGCCCGGTGCAATACCGCGATGTCCCGCTCGCCGATCTGCGCGCCGGTATGCTCGGCAGCGATCTGGAGCCGTACCGGATCGGCCACAGTGTGTCGCTGTTCGCCAATCTCAAGGCGGGCTTCCTGCACGCGACGAGCAGCGACCTGCCCGCCCTGCTGACCGATGCCCCGCGCCTGGTGAGCGACGAGATCGCCGCCGCGCTCGCGCACTCGGCAGCCGCGCTCAGCCGCTCATGAGGTGCGGCGGCCGTGGTCCCCGTGCTGGCCCATGATGTCGGAGCAGCAGCGAATGAAGTACCGCAGCACCGGATCCGCCTCGGAGGCGTCGGGCCACACCACCGCCACCCGGGTGGGGCCGATGCCGTGCACCGGCCGGAACACCACGCCCGGGTAGGCGGTGCGGGCGGTCGAGGCGGGGGTGAAGCTGACGCCGAAACCGTTGGCGATGGCGCGCAGCCATTCCTCGGTGCTGCGCGCGATGGCCCCGATGATGGCGGTGTCGGCGGGCCGGGCGTCCAGGCCCATCCAATAGTCGCGCCACCAACCGGTTTCCGCGGGCGAGGCGACATACGGTTCGTCCCACAGTTCCCGGAACGCGAGGTCCTCGCGCGCGGCCAGCGGATGATCGTGCGGCAGCGCGATCCAGCGCGGCTCGGCGAACAGCTCCCGCACGTGATAGTCCTCCTGGCCCGGGAACGGCAGCCGCAGCAGGGCCACATCCACATCGCCCTCGTCCAGCCCGGCGCTGGGGTCGGTCCAGCCGCCGGTGTGGATGTCGACCTGCCAGTCCGGGTGCAGCCGGTGGAAGACCTGGATGATCTCCGGAATGTGGCTGTCGGCAGCGCTGTTGACGCAGCCCAGCCGCAGCACCCGGGAGGCGCGGCTGGCATCGCTCTTGGTGTCGCGCAGTATCCGATCCCAGGACGCCAGCAGCGGCGGGATCTGTTCGGCCAGCACCTTCCCGGCCGCGGTCAGCGTCCAGCCCGCGCGGGACCGGATGAACAGTTCCACGCCCAGCTGCTGTTCGAGCTGTTTGATCTGGGTCGCCAGCGCGGGCTGCGCGACGTGCAGTCGCTGCGCCGCCCGCGGCAGGTTCTCCGCATCCGCGACTGCCAGGAAGTAACGCAGCAGTCGCGTGTCGATATCCATGCCACCAGGTTAGGAACAGGGCAACCGGTAGGCATACCCCAAGCCTTGGAAGACGGGATATGAGGCGGATGCTATCGGCGGTTCCGGACAGGTCTGTCGCCCATCTCACGCTAGATTCATTTGCTAGAAGATTGCCTGATCAGTAGACCGGAAGACGCGCCCCCGCAACCGCGTGGGACGCCATCGAGTACGGAGGCGATCGGTACGAGCGAGCGGCATCTGCCCCAGCACCGGCGGTCACAGCAGGGCCGGGGTCCCATGACACGCGGTCTCTACGGGGCGACCCGCAAGGCCGCGGGATCCATGGACCGCTGGCTGCGGCGGGTCAGCGCCGACACCGCCGCACCGCCCGAGGAAGCGCCCGAACCGGTGGAGCCGCCGGTCTCACAGGACCTGCTGGACCTGCTGCGCCATCTCGGTGTCGCGCTCATCCGCTCCGGTGAGACCACCACCCGGGTGCAGGACATCCTCGACGATCTGGCGCGGCGCTACGACGTCGACGAGGTGCACTTCTTCGTGCTGCCCACGGGAGTGTTCGTGCGCGTGCAGGATTCGCGCGGCTCGGCGGTCGACCTGTTGGAGGCCGACTCCGACACGCTGCGCCTGGATCAGATCGCCGCGCTCTACCGGCTCATCGACGACATCAAGACCCATGTGCCGCCGCCCGCCGAGGCGACCGCCCAGCTGGCCCGCATCCTCACCTCTCCACAGCCCACCCCCGTCTGGCGGCTGCTGCTGGGCAACGTGGTGCTGACGGTGGGCCTGGGCCTGATGCTCAATCCCACCTCGAACGCGCTGCTCGGCTATATCGTGCTGGGCTTGGTGGTCCAGCTGCTGCTGATGGCGGCCGATCGGTTCCGGCTGCTCTCGACCGGGCTGCCCGTGGTCGCCGGGGCGCTGGTCACGTTGCTGTCCTTCGGTTTTCCCAATGCGCTCGGCGGCGGCAATCCGTCCCAGCTGCTGATCCCGTCGGTGTCGAGTCTGCTGCCGGGTGCGGCGCTGACCAACGGGTCGATCGAATTGGCCACCGGCAGCATGGTGGCCGGGGCCAGCCGCACCATCTACGGCTTCAACAAACTGCTGCTGCTGGCCTTCGGCATCCTCATCGGCCTGCAGCTGCTGGGCACCCTGCCGTCGGCGAAACCGGCGCACGGGGGTGGATTGGGCTGGTGGACACCGGTACTCGGGGTGCTGCTGATCGGCCTGGGCCACAGCTGGCGGGCGAGCGCGCCGAAGAAGTCGCTGGGCTGGCTGCTGATCGTGCTGTACGCGGCCTTCTGCGGGCAGCAGCTGGGCCAGCAGCTGCACGGTGGCGGACTGCTCGGTTCGTTCCTCGGCGGCATGATCGCGGTGCCCGTCGCCTACCTGGTGCAGCGCAGCAACGACGCCCCGCCCACCCAGGTGGTGTTCCTGCCCGCGTTCTGGATGCTGGTGCCCGGTGGCATGGGACTGACCGGGGTTTCGGAACTGGTGACCAAGAACGATCCCAACGGCCTGCACGTGATCGTGAACGCGGTGCTCACCATTCTCGCCATCGCCATGGGCGTGCTGGTCGGGTCCGGACTGGTGTCCTCGACGCGGCGACCGCGACTGGAGAACATGGTCGAGGACTGGCTGGGCCCCGACACCGGCAGGCATGCCGCCGGCGGTGCCCCTGAAACTCAGCGCACGACAGGCAGTTCCGAGCCCGGATCGGCGAGCCAGAGCAGCCAGTGAGGCGCGAGTAATGCCGCGAACTCGTCATAGCCGGGCGCGCCCGGGTGATATCCGTCGCCCGCGGTGACCTCCCGCATCCAGACGGTGTTCTCGCGTAGCGGGTGATGCGTCCGCAGATACGGCACCTTGACCTCTTCACAGAGGTCGGCGTAGCGGGTGTCCAACGCCAGGATCCGGGCATTGTGCGCATCGTCGACATTGGGCGGCGGCGCGACCACCATTGTCTGCCAACCCCTTTCCCGCGCCGTGCGCAGGATGGCGGCCAGGTTCCGCACCGAGTCCTCGAGGTCGACGCGTGGGCGGCCGTCCTCGAACTGGGTGTCGTTGACGCCGGTGGAGATCACCACCCGGGCGTCCGAGCCCGCCGGTAGCCGGAGCGCGCACTCGGCCTCCCAGCGCAACGACAGCTCGGTGCTGTTCTCGCGCCGGATCCCGAGGTTGTAATAGGTCAGCGGTTGCCCCGCCGCAATGGCTCTGGCGGCCAACCGCCCGGCCCAGCCCAGGCATTTCTGATCACCGACCCCCGCCACGAAGGACTCACCGATGAAGCAGACACGCAGATCGAGCACCACGCACCGATCCTCGCACGCCCCTTCACAATCCATCGCACTCTGGTATTAAGCAGGAATAACAGGTAGTTCGCGGGATCCGCGGAGTTGTACATTCCGGACTGCGCGCAGCGGACACCGGATCGAACACTGTTACGGTTACCGGCGTGTTGGGTGACCTCGGAAGAGGCCGCCTGGCGCATACTCACACCGAGCCGACCATGGGACCGCAGCCGTTCCCACGATCCGAAAGCGCGAATAGGACATGCGAGTCGACGGGCGGGAGATTCCCGTCTCCGGCAGCCTGCTGCAGCCGCGGATCCGCCGGACCAGTGACATCTTGCGCGTTGCGCTGTCCGCGTTGGCGGTGGCCATCGTCATCACCGGATCGCTGATCACCCGGCCCCAGTGGGAACAGCTGGAGCGATCGGTCTCGGGCATCGTGGGCTTCCTGACCCCGGAACAGTCCAACCTGGTCTACATCGTCTACGGCATCGCGATTCTGGCACTGCCCTTCGCCATCCTGGTGCGGCTGGTGCTGCGCCGGCAGTGGAAACTGCTGGCGGGCTTCATCTCCGCGGGCCTGATCGCGCTCGGCCTGTTCTCCATCACCGGCACCGGTTTCACCGCGCCGCGCTGGCATCTGTCGGAACCGCAGCAGGTCAATACCTTCCTGTCGCAGTTCCTCGACGATCCGCGCTGGATCGCCATGCTGGCGGCGGTGCTCACGGTGGCCAGCCCGTGGCTGCCCACCCGCTGGCGGCGCTGGTGGTGGACGCTGCTGCTGGCCTTCGTGCCCATCCACCTGTTCGTCTCGCTGGTGGTGCCCGCGCGCGCCGCCCTCGGGCTGGTGGTGGGCTGGCTGATCGGCGCGGTGATCGTGCTGGTGGTCGGCACACCCGCACTGGAGGTGCCCCTCGATGCTGCGGTGCGGGTGCTGGCCCGGCGCGGCTTCCGGGTGACCGCCTTCAAGGTGCTGCGCCCGGCCGCGCGCGGGCCGCTGGTGCTCTCGGCGAGCACGGTGCCGCAACCGGAGCTGAGTGCCGCGGCGGCATCGGCCGCGGACAGCGAAACCCCGTCGCCCGACAATGAATTGATTCTCGAGCTGTACGGCGCGAATCAGCGCAGCCGCGGCATGCTGCAGCAGCTCAAGCGCTGGCTGACCATCCGCAGCGGCGAATATCCGGCCTCCTTCGCCTCCATGCGGCGCGCGGTCGAGCATCGCGCGCTGATGGGTTTCGCCATCGCGGATCTGGGGCTGGCCAGCAACAAGCCGCTCACCGTCGCGGCACTGGACCGCAGCTGGATGATGTACGCGCACACCGTCCCCCAGGGTCGCCCGCTCGCCGCCTCCGACAGCGAGAAGACGCTGACCAGCGCCTGGCGCGCGCTCAACAGCATGCATCAGGCACAGATCTCGCACGGCGATCTGCGCACCGACGAGATTCGGGTACTCGACGACGACACCGTGCTCTTCGAAGGCTTCGTGCAGTCCGAATTCGGCGCCTACAAGGTGCGTTTCGACTCCGATGTGGCGCAGCTGCTGCTGAGTTCGTCCGCCCTGTTCGGCCCCGAACCGGCGGTGCGCACCGCTCTCGAGGTGCTCGACAAGCAGGCCGTGCTGGACGCCTCGACCCGGCTCACCAAGACCGCCATGCCCGCGCATCTGCGCAAGGCGGTGCCGGAGGCGGGCGCGCTCATGAAGGATCTGCGCGCCGAGGTGGCCGAGCAGACCGGACAGGACAAGATCGCGGCCGCGCAGGTCACCCGGTTCTCGCGCAATCAGATCGTGCAGCTGGTGCTGCTCATCGGCCTGGTCTACGTGGCCTACCCCTACATCAGCCAGGTGCCGACCTTCTTCACCGAACTGCACAACCTGCACTGGGGCTGGGCGGCTTTGGGCCTGACGGTCTCGGCGCTGACCTATGTCGGTGCGGCAATGGCGTTGTGGGCGTGCGCTTCCGAGGCCGTGAAGTTCCGCAACCTGCTGCTCATGCAGATCGCCAATACCTTCGCCGCGACCACTACTCCGGCCGGTGTCGGCGGTCTGGCGCTGAGTGTGCGATTCCTGCAGAAGGGCGGCCTGGGCGCGGTGCGCGCCACCGCGGCCGTGGCCCTGCAGCAGACCGTGCAGGTGGTCACGCACCTGGTGCTGCTGCTGATCTTCGGTGCGGCGGCGGGGGTTTCGACGAACCTGTCGCATTTCGTGCCCAGTGCCACCGTGCTGTATTTCGTCGCGGGCGCGCTGCTGGGCCTGCTCGGCGCGACCATGTTCATTCCCAAGATCCGCCGCTGGCTGCTCAACGAGGTGCGTCCGCAGCTGGCGGAGGTGGTGGCGCAGTTGAAGGATCTGGGGCGACGCCCCGGTCGCCTCGGCATGATCATCGCCGGTTGCGCGACCACCACCCTGGGCTCCGCGCTGGCGCTGTGGGCGAGCATCGAAGCCTTCGGCGGCTCCACGACTTTCGTGACGGTCACCATCGTCACCATGGTCGGTGGCACGCTGGCCTCGGCCGCCCCGACACCCGGTGGTGTGGGCGCTGTGGAAGCCGCCCTCATCGGTGGCCTGGCCGCCTTCGGAGTCGAGGCGGGGATCGCCGTCCCCGCCGTCCTCCTCTACCGCGTGCTGACCTGCTGGCTGCCCGTGTTCTGCGGCTGGCCGATCATGCGCTGGCTCACCCGCAAGGACATGATCTAGGCCGAATATTCTTTGCGGAGTTCGACCTTCACGACCTTGCCGCTGGCATTGCGGGGCAGCTCGGCGACGATCACCAGATGCTTGGGGTGCTTGTAGCGAGCCAGTGAATCGTTCAGGAACGGTTCCAGCTCTTCGAGAGTCAGGTCCTCGACACCGGGCATCAACGCCACCACGGCGACCGGCACCTCGCCCCACTTCTCGTGCTTGCGCCCGACGACCGCGGCCTCGTGGATCTTGGGGTGGGCGAAGAGCACGTTCTCGATCTCGGCGCAGTAGATGTTCTCGCCCCCGGAGATGATCATGTCCTTCTTGCGGTCCACCACGTAGACGAAGCCCTCCTCGTCCACTCGGACCAGGTCGCCGGAGTGGAACCAGCCGCCGTGGAAAGCTTCCGCGGTGGCCTCGGGCTTGTTCCAGTAGCCCTGCATGAGAGTCGGTCCGCGATAGACGATCTCGCCGATCTCGCCGGGCGCGACATCATTCATCTCGTCGTCGACCACGCGGGCCTGGATGGTCGGGATGGGCTTGCCGACCGAGCCGAGCTTGCGCAGCGCGTCCTCGCCGTCGAGCACGCAGGTGATGGGCGACATCTCGGTCTGGCCGAACACCGCGACATTGGAGGCGTCCGGGAAGCAGTCGGCCATGGCGCGCAGCACGCTGTCCGAGGCCGGGGCCGCACCCCACGACAGTCCCTTCAACGCGAGCTTGCGCTGCTTGACCGTCGGCTCCTCGCAGATGAGCTGCCACTGCGCGGGCACACAGAACGCGGTGGTGGCCTGCTCGGCCTCGATGGCGTCGAGGAACTGGGTGGCGTCGAACGCGCCGAGCGGATGCAGCACGGTCTTGCTGCCGAGCAGGAAAGCCGGGGTGAGACTGCCCAATCCGGCGATGTGGAACAGCGGCGAAGTGCAGAAGCCGATGGAATCGGTGGTGACGCCGAGGGCCCGGATACAGGTCAGCGCCTGCGAATTCATGTTCGCGTGGGTCAGCACCGCGCCCTTGGGGGTGCCGGTGGTGCCCGAGGTGTACATGATCAGGCTGGGCGTGTCCTCCGGAATGTCCAGCGGCGCATGGGGTTCACCCGCCTCGGCGAGCGCGTCGTCGTAGCCGAGCACGCCCTCGGCGGTCTGCCCGTTGATCACGACGACGGTGTCGAGACCAACGGCCTGCCCGGCCACACCCACGGCCAACGGCTGCAGCACCGAATCGGTGACGATCGCCTTGGCGCCCGAGTCGGCCACGATGTAGGCGACCTCGGGCGGGGTGAGCCGGAAGTTCACGGGTACCGCGATGGCGCCCAGAGCATTGATGCCCATGACCGCCTCGATGTACTCGGTGTAGTTGAGCGCCAGGATGAGCACCCGATCGCCGAACCCGACCCCTCGACGGGACAGCGCGTCGGCGAACTTCTCCGACCGTTCGTGGAGCTGCTTCCAGCTGGTGTCGACGCCCTTGCACCGGAAGGCGACATGGTCCGGCCGCATGGCCGCGTGGGTCGCGATCTGGTTCACCCAGTGATTGCGACGCGACCGAATCGGCTCGTCTAGCGGCTGGAAGGTCATGCAGTGTCCTTTCACGCTGGTCGAGCGTGAGAATACTCGCTAACTTTCTGAAGTGACAAGGGTTACAGAGAAGGTTTCATTGAAAAGTTCTCACCACTTCAACCAGCAGCTCAAGACATAAATACGGAGGTGGACGAGAAGTCGGTGCGCGAGCAGTTATCCACAGGCAGGACCGAAATACGCCATCGGACCAGCAAACTCCGGCTCACATCGGGGTTGTCGCCCCATATGCAACTATGCGAGTATCAGGGCAGTCGCGAGAGGCAGGGAGAGGACAGCCCCATGGCACTGAAGACCAAGTTCACCGAGACGTTCGGCGTCGAACACCCGATCGTCCAGGGCGGCATGATGTGGGTCGGCCGGGCCGAGCTCGCCGCCGCGGTCTCCGAGGCCGGCGGTCTCGGCATCATCACCGCGCTCACCCAGCCCACCCCGGATGATCTGCTGCGCGAGATCGAGCGCGCGCGGGAGCTGACCGACAAGCCGATCGGCGTGAACGTCACCATCCTGCCGTCGATCAACCCGCCGCCCTACCAGGACTACGTCAAGGCGATCATCGAGTCCGGCGTGAAGATCGTGGAGACCGCCGGGTCCAACCCGGAGCCCTTCCTTCCTTATTACAAGGAGGCCGGGATCAAGGTGCTGCACAAGTGCACCAGCGTGCGGCACGCGCTCAAGGCGCAGAAGATCGGCGTGGACGGCGTGTCCATCGACGGCTTCGAGTGCGCGGGCCACCCGGGCGAGGACGACGTCCCGGGCCTGATCCTGATTCCGGCCGCCACCAAGGCCCTCGACATTCCGGTCATCGCCTCCGGCGGCATCGCCGATGCGCGCGGCCTGGTCGCGGCGCTGGCGCTGGGCGCGGACGGCGTGAACATGGGCACCCGCTTCATGTGCACCCAGGAGTCGGCGATTCACCAGACGGTCAAGGAGCAGATCGTCGCGAATTCCGAGCGCGCCACCCAGCTCATCTTCCGCACCATGCACAACACCGCGCGGGTGGCCGACAACGAGATCAGCCGCAAGGTCGTCGAAATCGAAAAGGCCGGCGGCAAGTTCGAGGACGTGCGGGATCTGGTCGCGGGTGCGCGCGGTCGCCGCGTCTTCGAAGAGGGCGATCTGGACGCCGGCATCTGGTCGGCCGGTCAGGTGCAGGGTCTCATCGACGACATCCCGACCTGCGGTGAGCTGGTGTCGCGGATGGTGTCCGAGGCCGAGGCGCTGATCGGTCAGCGGCTCGCGGGCATGATCGGATAATTCCGGCGAAAGTCGGTACG
This sequence comes from Nocardia sp. NPDC059240, assembly GCF_042753865.1. NCBI lineage: Bacteria > Bacillati > Actinomycetota > Actinomycetes > Mycobacteriales > Nocardiaceae > Nocardia > Nocardia sp. NPDC059240. The sequence continues at coordinate 382,470 of NZ_JBHZAC010000005.1, forward strand.
TCCCAGACAATTACGGCAATGGGCCCTTGGCAATCGTGCCAAGGGCTCTTGCCATTTCTGCTATCGCTGACCGCTGTATCCGTCATGCTTTCAGTACACGACGGATGGCGGAGGTGCCTGAAATGGCAATCACTCGAATCTATCTCGACGACGACGCGCTGCGCCGAGCCATGGCCATCTCCGGTGTGTACACCGAACAGGATGCGGTGAACCTAGCGTTGAGATTCTTCAGCGCACACGCCACCGCCGAGGATTTCGACCACCCCTTTCCGGCGCGGACGGCCTAGGGCCCGGTAAGCCCAGCCCCCAGCGGGTATGGGACGCACCTGCGTGAAAGCCCTTCTGGGCGCGCCGAAATCTTGGCAGAATCGCGGGTGGTACCTCGGCGGCCGACAGCGCGCGGACACGGGAGGACATTCCTGTGGGGCACAGCAGCAGAGCATCGACCGATCCCACCCCGTTTCCGCGGGTGTCGATCGTCGGTGTCGGCTGCCGGGCGACTGGTACCGACTTCGACCACGAGTGGTTCGGCCTGGACCGCCTCGCGGCCGCCGGTCTGACCCCGCGCCAGCGCACCAATCTGGAAGTCGCCGTGGAGGCCCTCGACGACTCCGGATTGGGTTGCCTGGCACCGGCGTCCAACGCGGCGGTGGTCTTCGGCGCGATCGGCGGCACCAATTCCGCCCACCACCTGTCCAGGGCGCTGGACCTGCGCGGCCCCAGCCTGACCGTCGACAGCCAGCGCGCCTCGCCCTTGGTGGCGGTCGACATGGGCGTCCGACTGCTGGCCGACGAATCGGTCCCCTTCGTGCTCGCGGGCGGCGTGGATCTCACTCTGCTACCGGACATTTCGGACCTTCGCCTGCCGGTGCCCCGGACCGGAGGCACCGGCGTCTGCACCGTCCTGGTGCTGCAACGCACCACCGACGCGCTGCGGACCGGAAGCCGCCGCTACGCGGAAATCGGCGGCCCCGCACTCGGATTCCCCGAGGCCGACAGCCTCGACGCGCACATCGCCCTGGACGACCCCGCCCGCGCGACCCACGACCGCGACCGCGGCGACGAACCACCGGTGCTGGTCCCGATCAGCGGCCCCGATCCGGCCACCGTCCACGCGCTCGCGCTGCGCTGGGCCGTCGCGCTCGGCTCCTACCGCTCGCTGCGCGAATTCGCCTCCTCGACAGCACGGCTCGTCCCCGAACACACCCGCGCCGTCATCCTCGCCCGGGACAGCGCCGACGCGTCGGCCCAGCTACGAACGCTCTCGCGGCGCATCGCCCACGCGCCACCCACCGCCACCGGCATCTTCGATCCGGCCCACACTCCCCACGACGGCCGGACCCTGTTCCTGTTCCCCGGCACCGGATTCCACCCGCGCATGGGCCGCCGCCTCGCCGCCCGCTACCCGATCTTCGCGACCGCCCTGACCACCGCGGTGGACGCCGTCGCCGCCGCGGGCGGCCCCCGGGTCTGGACACCCCGGCACGGATTCCACCGCACCGGCGAGAACGACTGTGCCGAGGTGGTATTCGAGCAGGCGGCATTGTTCGCATTCCAGGTGGCCTTGGCCGAATTGCTCGAGACGTGGGGGATCCACGCGGACGCGCTGGCCGGGCACGGGGCCGGAGAGGTCGCCGCCGCGGTGGCGTGCGGTGGGCTGTCGATCGAGGACGGGGCACGGGTGACGGTGGCGCGGGCGCGGTTGCTCGCGCACGCCGGATCGGGCGGAGCCGCCGCGGTCCTCGAAGGGACCCGGGCGGAAGTGACCCGGCTGCTCGAGCCCATGCGCGCCGAGGTCGCGCTGGCGGCGGTGGACGGTCCGACCACCATCACCGTGTCCGGCGAGCCGCGCTACGTCGAAGCCTTGGTGCGTCGGGCTCATCGCCGCGCCATCTTCGCCCAACTCCTTGCGCCCGATGCCGTGTCCCGGCCCGCTCACCTGCCCGCGGTTCGCCGCCGGATCGACGAATTACGCGGTGACCTTTCCGATTTGGCACCGGTCCCGCCCGCGCGCCCGCTGTATTCGACAACTCGGCGCGGCGAACTCGCGGCACGGCTGGATGCCGACTATTGGGCCGACAATGCGTCGTGCGGTGTCGAACTGGCCGCCGCGCTGGAACGCGCTGCCGCCGAGGGAATCACGACCGTGCTGGAGATCGGCCCCTACCCGGTGCTGACACCCGGGCTGCGCGATCACGCCCCCGCTCGTGCCGTGCTGACCCGGGACGACGAGGCCGAGAGCCTGCTGCGCACCATCGCGGAATGGTATCTGGAGGGGCGTTCGGTGGACTGGACGGCACTCGGCCCGCACCTCGCCGGACCGCCGCAACGGCAATGGCGCAGAGGCGATTCCGGCGACACCCGGCACCGGCCACACTCCGAGTACGGGACGGCCGAGATCGTTCCAGTGTTCCCCGCCATCGAAATCCGACCCGAAGGCGCGTACGTGGTGGCGGGTGGGCTGGGGGCGCAGGGGGAGGCGGCGGTGCGGTGGCTGCTGGGGGCGGGAGCGCGGGATGTGGTGGTGCTGACCCGGTCCCCGCGGCCGCTGCCGACCGGGTTGGCGGGGATGGAGGATCGCATCGTGGTGATGCGGTGCGACTGCGCGGATCGGACGGATCTGGCGATGGCGCTGCAGGACATTCGCGAGTGCGGGGCCGCGATTCGCGGCGTGGTGCACGCGTCGGGCGAGACGCGGCTGGTGGCGGCCGCGAATCTGCTGGAGCTGACCGCGGCCGATCCGACGGATTTCACCGTGCTGCTGACCCCGGTGCCCGGGACCGGTGAACCCGAGGCGGTGCGGGAATTCGCGGCAGCGCAGGCGGATCGGCGCGTCATATGCGTGGATTGGGAGGTCGGGCCCGCCGCCTAGGGCAGGATGACTCCATGGCGGACCCAGAGATCACGGTCAAGTGGAAGAAAGAGCCGGACGAGCACGACTATCCGGCCGCTGCGGACTACTTGGAGATGCTGGCCGACGCGACCACCATCGACAAGGTGGTGCAGGAGTTGCGGGCCGCGCCGATCGTCTACAAGAAGGCCAAGGACCTGCTGCGGGCCTCCGCGCTCGACGCCCTGCCCACCTCCAACCCGTACGTGCGGCGTGACCTGCAGAAGATCGTCACCGGCAAGGCGCTCTCGCCGATCCTGGTGGTGGCCGGGGACTTCCGCAAGGGCGTGCCCATGGTGATCGCCGACGGCTACCACCGGGTGTGCGCCATTTACTACACCGACGAGAACATCGCGATCCCCGTGAAGATCGCCGCCCTACCGCACTGACGAGACGACACCGTGAACTTTCAGACCCTCACCCTCATCACCCTGCTCGGCCTGGCCGGGCCCTGGCTGGCCTGGCGGCAGTCCTGGCATCTGCCGGTCATCCTGGGCGAGCTGCTGGCCGGAATCGTCTGCGGCACCACGGGCTTACGGCTGCTGCACCCGGAGGACCCCACCTTCACCTTCCTCGCCGATGTCGGTTTCGCGGTGGTCATGTTCGTGGCGGGCACCCATGTGCCGGTGCGCGACGCGTCCATCCGCTCGGCCCTCGGCCGGGGCGCACTGCGTGCGGCCGTGGTGGGCGTGCTCGCCATGATCGCCGGGCAGGGCATCGCGGTCTGGTTCGACACCGGGCACGGACTGCTCTACGCGGTGCTGCTGGCCTCCTCCTCGGCGGCCATCGTGCTGCCCATCCTCGACTCGCAGGGGCTGACCGGAAAGTCGGTGCTGGAGTTGACCGCCCAGGTGGCGATCGCGGATGCGGCGGCGGTGGTGGCGCTGCCGCTGGTGATCGATCCGGGCAATGCGGGCCGGGCCGCGATCGGCGCGCTGCTGGTGGCCGCGGCGGCGGTGGCCGTCTACTTCTTCCTGCGCTGGATCGAGGATTCCGGCATCCGGCATCGGCTGCACAAGGTGTCCGAGGATCGGCAGTTCGCCCTGGAACTGCGGGTCAGCCTGGCGCTGCTGTTCGCGCTCGGCGCGCTGGCCACCCGCAGTCACGTCTCGATCATGCTGGCGGGCTTCGCACTCGGTCTGGTGGTGGCGGCCATCGGGGAACCGCGCCGGGTCGCCCGGCAGCTCTTCGCCCTCAGCGACGGCTTCTTCGCACCGCTGTTCTTCGTCTGGCTGGGCGCGCGATTGAATCTGCGCGAGTTCGGCGACCACCCGTACCTGATCCTGCTGGGCCTGGCGCTCGGCGGCGGAGCCGTCCTCGTGCACGCACTGATGCGCTTCCTCGGTCAGCCGGTCCCGTTGGGCACCATCGCTTCCGCGCAGATCGGCGTCCCGGTCGCCGCGGTCACCGTCGGCACCCAACTGCATGTCCTGAAACCCGGTGAACCGGCCGCGCTCATGCTGGGCGCGCTGATCACCATCGCGGCCGCCGCCTGGGGTGCCCGGGAGGCCGCCACGGCACAACCGGGGAGTCCGGCTCCACCGCAGGGTGATTCGAAGTCCTGAACCGGGTCAGTCGGCGTCGCGGCCCAGGAGCTTGTCGGTCTCGCGACGTTCACGCTTGGTCGGACGGCCCGCGCCGCGATCGCGATGCGGCATCAACGCCGTCAGCTGCGGGTCCGGCGGGGGCGGGCTCTTGTCGATCATGACCTGCACGACCACGGCCGCCCCGACCCGCTTGGTGATGAGTTGCTCGACGATGACGATGCGTTCGGAACCATTGACACGAACCCGGATCTCGTCGCCCGGCTTGAGGTTGTGCGCCGGTTTCACGGGCACGCCGTTGACCTTCACATGCCCGGCGCGACAGGCCGCGGCGGCCGCCGAACGGGTTTTGAAAATGCGCACGGCCCAGGTCCAAGAATCAACTCGGGCCTGGGCCGTAGTGCTCAGTGGAGCAGGGGTCACGTCTCGACGATACTGCGACGCGACCCGAAGATCGAAACTCGCTACGCGGCGATGCGGCGCGCGGTGACCACCTGGCTGGGGTGCAGGTTGGTGTACGACACCGGGGTGCCGGTCTGCACGGCGTTCAGCAGCTTGCCGTCACCGGCGTAGATGCCGACGTGGCCGCCGCCGTTGGTGATGACGATGTCACCGGGCTGCAGGTCCTCGAAGGCGACCGGAGCGCCGACGTTGGACTGCTCGAAGCTGGTGCGGGGCAGCTCGATTCCGGCCTGCTTGTAGGCCCACTGCACGAGGCCGGAGCAGTCGAAGGAGTACGGGCCGGTCGCGCCCCAGGAGTACTGGGCGCCGACCTTGGTCTCGGCGGCGTGCAGGGCGATATCGCCGACGCTGCTGGACTTCTGCTGGAACAGGGAGGGCAGCTGGAACTGCGGTGCGGCGGGCGCGGCGGCCTGGGGGGCCGGCGCCAGCGCCGTCGCGGCGTCCTTGGCAGCCTGGTTGAACTGCTGCACCTGGGGTGCGAATTGGTCGGGCACATCGAAGTTTCCGATGCCCGGGATGTCGAGGGTCGCGGCGCTGGCGGTGATCGCCGGGAACGCACCCGTTGTCGTCGCGGCCATCGCACCCATGACGATGGCACCCTTGACGGAATTCGGAAGTCTAGATTCCCGCTGCAAGCTGTGCTTACCCACTGCGCCGCATCTCCGATCTTGCTGCTGTAACGAAGCGGGCTGCCTCTCCGATGAAGCAACAGACTCCGCTAAGTCACGAGAAGATTACGACTCGGTCCGCCGGTTGTCCACCCGACGCGAGGGGTGTGTCGCACCTTTTCCAAAATGCCCCGCTGGAAGGCCAATTCGGTGTATAGGGCGGTGGATCACGAGACGGTATAGGTGATCGACTCGGCCGTTATCAACTCTTCGCATCCAGCAGCCGCTCCAGCTCGGCAATCCGCCGGCGCGCGTCCGCGAGCTCGACCTCGAGTTGCCCCAGCGCCATCACCAGCGGACCCACCGCGAGATCCGCGACCAGTTGCGGATCGTCGTACCCACGCTCGATGGCCACCAGGATGTTGTTGCGGATGCGCGCGGCGACGATCGCCTCGGCGGGCACGTTCCAGGATTCGACCACCTCCGCGACGGTGGGTACGGGCATGGCCTCTTCCGACATGAACCCTCCTGCGCTGCATCCGTGAACGCTGCATCCCAACGAATCAGGCATAAGGGTAGAGACCCCGGCGGACAACGCGGACACACTGCGCGAACTTCCGCCGCGCACACGCGGAACCAGCACGGTATGCCCATCGATAGCTGCGTCTAGGGCCCCCGGTAGACACCCGGATAATCCGCGATTCCCGCGCTACGGTTGGGCCGCATGGACCCCGTCAGGAATCCGTACGCGCCCGGCGCCGGGCAGCGACCACCCGAACTCGCGGGCCGCGACCGGCAACTCGACGCCTTCGACATCGTGCTGGAGCGGGTGGCGCGCGGGCGGCCGGAACGCAGCGTCATGCTCACCGGCCTGCGCGGGGTCGGAAAGACGGTGCTGCTCAACCAGCTTCGCTCGGCGGCCCGCACGCGCGGCTGGGGTACCGGCAAGCTGGAGGCGCGTCCGGATCAGGAACTGCGCCGGCCACTGGCCTCGGCGCTGCACATGGCGGTGCGTTCCCTCGCTGTCGCACACCGCAATCCGGAGCAGGTGGACGATTTCCTGGGGATTCTCAAGGCTTTCGCGCTGCGCTCCACCGACGGCAAGGGCATGCGGGAGCGCTGGAATCCCGGCATCGACGTCCCCGCGGTGACCGGGCGGGCCGACTCCGGCGATATCGAGATCGATCTGGTGGAGCTGCTCATGGAGGCGGCGGCGCTGGTGCGCGATGTCGGCATCGGCATCGCGGTGTTCATCGACGAGATGCAGGATCTGGGCGCGGCCGACATTTCGGCCATCTGCGGTGCCTGCCACGAATTGAGCCAGGACGCCGCACCTTTGATCGTGGTCGGGGCGGGCCTGCCGCATCTGCCGGCGGTGCTGTCGGCGTCCAAGAGCTACTCCGAGCGCTTGTTCTCCTATCACCGCATCGACCGGCTGGATCGGGAGGCGGCCGATCGAGCGCTGACCGCGCCGGCCGATCTGGAGAGCGTGAAGTACAGCGAGGAGGCCCTGGAAGCGCTGTACCGCAAGGCCGACGGGTACCCGTATTTCGTGCAGGCGTACGGCAAGGCGACCTGGGACGCGGCGGCGCAGAGTCCGATCATGGCCGAGGATGTGGCGGTGGCCGCGCCCACCGCCGAAGAAGAGCTGGCGGTCGGTTTCTTTGGTTCCCGCTACGAGCGGGCGACTCCGGCGGAGCGAGAATATATGCGCGCCATGGCCGATCTGTCGGGTGACGACGGTCCGGTGGCCACCTCGGCCGTCGCCAGCGAGCTGGGCCGCAAGCCCGCCTCGTTGTCCCCGGCCCGCGACGGTTTGATCAAGAAGGGCCTGATCTATTCGGCGGAGCGCGGCAGCATCGGTTTCACCGTCCCGCATTTCGGCCGATACCTGCGGAGCGTGCAGTAGCCAAAGAAATGTGCAGTAGCGAAAGATTAGCCATTTGATCAAGATCTTTCCCTGACAAGGCTTTTCGATCATTGCCGCCCCCTACCGGTGGGTAACAAACGCTCCTACACTCGAATGTGATTCTCATCACGGTCGAGGAGGACATCATGGCGACTGCCGCCAAAGTCGACGCCACCGAAGAACAGGCCCGGGCACTGGTCGAGGAATCCCGCGAAACCACCTGGAACAAGCCATCCTTCGCCAAGGAGATGTTCCTCGGCCGGTTCCGGCTCGACCTCATCCATCCGTTCCCACGCCCCGGCGCCGAGGACGCCGCCAAGACCGAGGCCTACCTGACGCGACTGCGCGCGTTCTGCGAGACCATCGACGGCGGGCGCATCGAGGCGGACGGCCGCATTCCGGACGAATACGTCGAGGGGCTGGCCGAACTCGGCTGCTTCGGCCTCAAGATTCCCGAGGAGTACGGCGGCGTCGGCCTGTCCCAGGTCGGCTACAACCGGGCGCTCATGCTGGTCGGCTCCGCGCACGGCAGCCTCGGCGTGCTGCTCTCGGCACACCAGTCCATCGGCGTGCCCGAACCGCTCAAGCTGGCCGGCACCCCGGAACAGAAGCGAGAGTTCTTGCCGCGCTGCGCCAAAGGCGCTGTCAGCGCTTTCCTGCTGACCGAACCCGATGTGGGTTCGGATCCGGCGCGCATGGCCTCCACCGCCACCCCGACCGACGACGGCGAGGCCTACGACCTCAATGGCGTGAAGCTGTGGACCACCAACGGCGTGGTCGCCGAACTACTCGTGGTCATGGCGCGCGTGCCCAAGAGCGAGGGGCATCGGGGCGGCATCTCCGCCTTCATCGTGGAGGCCGACAGCCCCGGCATCACCGTCGAGCGGCGCAATGCGTTCATGGGCCTGCGCGGCATCGAGAACGGCGTTACCCGCATGCACAATGTCCGGGTTCCGAAGCGAAACCTGGTGGGGCGCGAGGGCGATGGGCTCAAGATCGCGCTCACCACCCTCAATGCGGGACGGCTCGCGATTCCGGCCATGTGCACCGCCGCGGCGAAATGGTCGCTCAAGATCGCACGCGAATGGTCGGCCACGCGCGTGCAGTGGGGCCGCCCGGTCGGTGAGCACGCGGCCGTCGGCGCCAAGATCTCCTTCATCGCCGCAACGACTTTCGCGCTGGAGTCGGTACTCGACCTGTCGGCCACCATGTGCGACGAGAACCGCAACGACATCCGCATCGAGGCCGCGCTGGCCAAGCTGTGGGCCTCGGAGATGGCCTGCGAGATCGCCGACGAACTGGTGCAGATCCGCGGCGGCCGCGGCTACGAGACCGCCGCCTCGCTCGCGGCCCGCGGCGAAAGAGCCGTCGGGGCCGAGCAAATGGTGCGCGACCTCCGGATCAACCGCATCTTCGAGGGCTCCAGCGAGATCATGCGCCTGCTCATCGCCCGCGAGATGGCCGATGCCCACATGGCGGCCGCGGGCGCGCTGGTGGACCGCAATGCCGAACTCAAGGCCAAGGCCAAGGCGGCGGTCGGCGCGAGCGGCTTCTACGCCAAGTGGTTCCCGCAACTGACCGTCGGCGCGGGCAGCACCCCGGTCACCTACGGCGAATTCGGTCCGCTCGCACGGCATATGCGCTACGTCGAACGCATGTCGCGCAAGCAGGCCCGCGCGCTCATGTACGGCATGGCCCGCTGGCAGGCCAAGCTCGAGTACAAGCAGGGCTTCCTGGGCCGCATCGTCGACATCGGCGCGGAACTGTTCGCCATGGCCGCCGCCTGCGTGCGCGCCCAGTCCCTGCGCGTGGCGGGCGATCCCGACGGCGTGGCCGCCGAGGAACTGGCCGACCTGTTCTGCCGGCAGTCCCGGCTGCGGGTCGAGAAGCTCTTCGACGCCCTCTGGTCCAATACCGACGACGCCGACACCGAGCTGACCCGCGGCGTGCTCGACGGCCGCTACCGCTTCCTGGAGGCGGGCGCGCTCGACCCGAGCGAGGGCACCGGGCCGTGGATCTCCGAATGGCAGTTCGGCGAATCCACCGAGAAGAACCTGCTCCGGCCGTTCCTGCCGTCCACGAAGACGGCGGCCACCCAGTAGTCGAAGCTCGTCAGGGCAATCTGCCGCTATCTAGCAATCCAGCTAGATAGCGGCAGATTCTTATGTCCCCGAGTTCGCATTCCCCAATTATCAGCTATCTACATATATCTAGTGCCGTCACTAGATATCTGTAGATATTGCAAGTTGCCGAGAGCCGTGCGGATCCTCCGACAGCGCTGCATAGATCGGCGGCGACAGTTGGACAACTTGTGCATAACGCCAGGTGTGACGGGTTAACGCGGGGGCTACTTCTATCGACAACCGGGCAAGAAGGCGAACTCTTCAGGAGGACGTCATGTCCACAGCCAGCCCCCGGGCCGCCGATTTCGACGGCCGCCACATCACCGTCTCCGCGGACGACGGCGTGCCACTCGCGGTCCGCGAGTTCGGCACCACCGACGCGCCGGTCACCGTCGTTTTCGTGCACGGCCATTGCCTGCGCGCCGAATCGTGGGCGTTCATGCGCGGGCATCTGCTGCAGACCTGGGGCGATGACACCCACATGGTCTTCTACGACCATCGCGGCCACGGGGATTCGGGCTCGGCCGATCCCTCGACCTACACCATCGAACAGCTGGCGCGAGATCTTGAGGCGGTCCTGCGTGCCGTGGTGCCGACCGGACCCGTTGTGCTGGTGGGTCATTCGATGGGGGCCATGACGGTGCTGGCGTATGCGCGGCTGTACCCGGAGACCATCGGCACCCGCGTGGTCGGCATAGGTCTGCTGTCCAGCGCCGCCAGCGGGGTCACCCGGGTCGGGCTGGGGCGACTGCTGAGTGCGCCGGCCGTCAGCTCGCTGCGGGCCGCGGTGCGCAAGGCCCCGCGCACCATGCAGGCGTCGAAACACCTGAGCCGCCGCCTCTTCGAGCCCATCCTGCGCGACGCCACGCTGGGCACCCGCAAGGTGAGCCCGCGCATGCTGGCGGTGGCGACGGCCATGTTGAACGACACCTCGCTGCTGACCATGGCCAGCTTCCTGGAGTCACTCATGCGCTTCGACGAGTCCGCGACCCTGCACCGGCTGGGCATGATTCCGGTGCTGGTGCTGGCCGGGTCGGCCGACATCATGATCCCGTTCGCACATTCGGTGGTGCTGGCCTCACAGGTCGACGACGCCGAGCTGGTGCGACTGGACGGCGCCGGGCACAGCGTGATCCTGGAACGCGCGGAGGAGGTGGCCGCGGCGGTGGTGGCACTGGTGGCCCGCGCGACCGCGGCGGCCCGCGGACAGGACCCCGATTGCGGCCCCGACTGCGGGCCGGAACTGGCCATCGCGGGGTAATGGGAAGAGCCGTCGCGGGGTAGCTGGAAGATCATCTGCGACGGCCCGTTTCGAGCCATCTGAAACGTCAATGCCCGGTTTTTCGCTCACGCGACAGGCCCCTGAGCTGCGAGTACTATCGGCAAACGAGACGGATTGAAATTCATCACGTACTGTGTTGTAGATCACGATGTGTGGTCTGTCACACGGCTCGAGGAGGTTTCGATGACACGCAGCGAGATTGCGGAACTCCGCTACGCGGTCGGCCAGCTCCGGCAGTGCGTAGGCGCACTGCGGTCGCACTACGGCGACGCCGGCACGATCCGCCGGTTGGAGAACGATCTGGAAAGGCTCGTCATCGACACCGACGAGTTCGAACAGACGCCACCGCCGGAGGCGCCCGGCGCCAAGCAGGAGACCATCTACGTCCCCGATGCCAAGCATCAGGAACAGGATTGGCTCGGCGCGCAGGACGAGGGCCTGGGGTTCCACTCCCGCCCGCGCACCGAATAGGTAACCAACCCCGAGTTTCAGCTTCGATTGCGGTGGCGGCCGGAACGTTTCGAGCCGGCGCCACGGAAGCGTGCGCCGAGCGGAGCCTGGCTGACAGGCTCCAGATTCGGCGACTCGAAGACGGCGGCCAGCGAACGACCGGGGCCGGTCGGCGTGACGGCGAGTCCGAGACCGCCGTCGCGACGTGACAATTCGTGCAGCATGGTGGTGACCATGCGCAGCGCCGACGCGCCACCGGGATCGCCGAGGGCGATCGCGCCGCCGTGCACATTGAGCAGTTCGCGTTCCTCGAGGCCGAGGGTGTGAGCCAGGGCCAGCACATCCGCGGCGCTGGTCTCCTCGACCTCCAGCAGATCCAGGTCGGCGAGATCGAAACCGCTGCGCCACAACGCCTGTGCTACCGCCGGGGTGGCGGCCGGGACGGGCGCGCCGGGTTCGGCGGCGGCGGTGGCCCAGCCGACCAGATAGGCCATCGGTTCCAGCCCCAGATCCGCCAGCCGGTCCTCGGCGATGACCAGGCAGGCCGAGGCGGCGAGCGTGCGAACGCTGCTGTTGCCGACCGTGGTGACGCCGGCGGCATGGAAGGGCGCCAACGCCGCGAAGGCCCGGGGTGAGACGTCGTCGCGCAGGCCCTCGTCGCGGTCGACCAGTTGCCGCACAGGAGAATTCACGTCGTGGGGGTCGGCGCACACCACCACCGGCGCGGTCTCCGCGCCGAAGATGCCCTGTCGCCGGGCGCGGGCCGCGCGGCGGTGGCTGGCGGCGGCATAGTTGTCGACATCGGCGCGGGTGAGGCCGTAATGGTCGCCGAGCCGGTCGGCGGCCTGCCACTCCCGGTGGCCGCGGCCGGGTTCCGCCGTCGCCCAGAGCGCCACATGCTCGTCGGTGGTGAGGGTGTCGTCGTCCGCGTCGCGGGATGCCGGGGCGGGCGGCCGGGGTACGGGACGCCTTGTGCCACTGGCATATTCGGCGCCCACGACCAGTACCACATCGGCCGCGCCGGTATTCACCATCATGGTGGCGGTGATGAGGGCGCGCAGCCCACCGCCGGGGCCGGGGCCGACGGCGAAGTCGCCGAGCGTCGGGGACAGGCCCGCGAGTGGCAGTGCGGCGGTCACGGATTCGGGGTCGGGGACGGCCGTGACCACCTGTTCGACGCGCAGCGGGTCCAGGCCGGAACGACCCAGCACGGCGGTGAGAACCGTGGCGATCAAGCGGTGCGGGGGGACCTCGGACAGGGCTCCGCCCGGTAGCCCCACGGGGGTGCGCATCGGCATCACGATCGCGGCTCGTCTCATCACCGGCTCCCTTCGAACCTCAGCACCGGCTGCCCCGCGGCGGGGACGGTCTAGCTCAGGGGACAGGCCACCACACGGTTGTTGCTGCCGTGTGACGGTGTGTAACCGGAAAATGCGAGCGGCCGGAGCTGCACAATGTCCGAAATCTGAATCTTTCTGAAATGCCGCCGAGTTCGAGTGATTGCCGTTTGTTCACCGAGCAAACGAAACGCTGGTCGACGCAGGAAATGTGGCGCAAATCACGGGCTCGCGAAATAGCTGTTGCGAGCTCGAGTGATAGCGCCCCTGTCGTAAGGTGCTCACCATCACATTCGATGCCGGAGGTAACGATGACGTTCCACGGGGTAGAGCAGCGAGGCATCCAGCAGTGAGCGCCGCACCAGTCAAGGCTTCTGAATCGAGCACAACCGGGGTTTTCTCGAGGGGCCGGGCCGCCATCGCGGCACGCACGCTCCGCACCGACCGGTGGTGGGTACCGCCGGCCGCGACGGTGGCGGGACTGGCGACGTTCGTCATCTACGCGACCATCAGATCCTTTGTGCGCGCGGCGTATTGGGTACCGGACTTCCACTATCTGACACCGTTCTATTCGCCCTGCCTGAGCGCCTCCTGTGTCGAGGGCTCCACGCACTTCGGTACGCCGATCGGCCATCTGCCGATGTGGATCCCGCTGGGCTTCCTGGTGCTGCCGTTCCTGCTGCTGTTCCGGTTGACCTGCTACTACTACCGCAAGGCCTACTACCGGTCGGTGTGGATGTCGCCGCCCGCCTGCGCGGTGGCCGAGCCGCACGCGAAATACAGTGGTGAGACCAAGCTTCCGCTGATCATCCAGAACGCGCACCGCTACTTCTTCTATGTCGCGGTCATCATCTCGGTGATCAACACCTATGACGCGGTGATCTCCTTCCACGGCAAGAGCGGCTTCGGTATCGGCCTGGGCACCTTCATCATCACCGCCAACGCGGTGCTGCTGTGGGCCTACACGCTCTCGTGCCACTCCTGCCGCCACATCGCGGGCGGACGGTTGAAGCACTTCTCGCAGCATCCCGTGCGCTACCGCTTCTGGACCGTGGTGTCGAAGCTGAACACGCGGCACATGCAGCTGGCGTGGACCACCCTCTGCACGCTGATGCTCACCGATTTCTACGTCATGTTGGTCGCGAGTGGAACCATCCACGATCCTCGCCTCATCGGCTGACGTCCTCTATTCCTCTTCTCTCCCAGGAGTGTTCGGTCCATGCCAGAAGTCGAGCGGCACAAGTACGACGTCGTCGTGATCGGTGCCGGCGGTGCCGGCCTGCGTGCGGTCATCGAGGCCCGTGAACACGGTCTGTCCGTGGCGGTGGTCTGCAAATCCCTGTTCGGCAAGGCGCACACCGTCATGGCCGAGGGCGGCTGCGCGGCCGCCATGGGCAATGCCAACGAGAAGGACAGTTGGCAGACCCATTTCAAGGACACCATGCGCGGCGGCAAGTTCCTCAACAACTGGCGCATGGCCGAACTGCACGCGCAGGAGGCCCCCGACCGGGTGTGGGAGCTGGAAACCTATGGGGCGCTGTTCGATCGGACCGCCGACGGCCGGATCAGCCAGCGCAACTTCGGCGGCCACACCTATCCGCGGCTGGCGCACGTCGGCGACCGCACCGGGCTCGAGATCATCCGCACCATGCAGCAGAAGATCGTCTCGCTGCAGCAGGAGGACTTCGCGGCCACCGGGGACTACGAGGCGCGGATCAAGATCTTCGCCGAATGCACCATCACCGAACTGCTCAAGGACGGCGACGCCATCTCCGGGGCCTTCGGATACTGGCGCGAGTCCGGGCGTTTCATCCTGTTCGAGACGCCCGCGGTGGTCATCGCGACCGGCGGTGTCGGCAAGTCCTACAAGGTGACCTCGAACTCCTGGGAGTACACCGGTGACGGCCACGCGCTGGCACTGCGCGCCGGAGCCTCGCTGATCAATATGGAGTTCCTGCAGTTCCATCCGACCGGCATGGTCTGGCCGCCGTCGGTGAAGGGCATCCTGGTCACCGAGGGCGTGCGCGGTGACGGTGGAGTGCTCAAGAACTCCGAGGGCAAGCGGTTCATGTTCGACTACATCCCGCCGGTCTTCAAGGGGCAGTACGCCGAATCCATCGAGGAGGCGGATCAGTGGTTGAAGGACAACGACTCCGCCCGGCGCACACCGGATCTGCTGCCGCGCGACGAGGTCGCGCGCGCCATCAATGAAGAGGTGAAGGCCGGGCGCGGCACCGAGCACGGTGGCGTGTACCTCGATATCGCCTCCCGGCTGCCCGCCGATCAGATCGTCAAGCGGCTGCCGTCCATGCACCACCAGTTCAAAGAGCTGGCGGACGTGGACATTACGAAGGAGCCGATGGAGGTCGGGCCGACCTGCCATTACGTCATGGGCGGCATCGAGGTCGACCCGGACACCCAGGCGGCCACGGTCCCCGGCCTTTTCGCGGCCGGTGAGTGCGCGGGCGGTCTGCACGGATCCAACCGGCTGGGCGGCAACTCGCTGTCGGATCTGCTGGTGTTCGGCCGTCGCGCCGGTCTGGGCGCGGCGAGCTACGTCGAGCAGCTGGCCGGGCGGCCCAAGATCTCCGACGAGGATCTGGCCGCCGCCGCGAAAGCGGCTGTGACACCGTTCGATCCGCCCACCGAGGGCGGCCCGGGGGAGAACCCCTACACCCTGCACATGGACCTGCAGCAGACGATGAACGACCTGGTCGGCATCATCCGCAAGGAACACGAGCTGAAGCAGGCCATCGAGAAGCTCTCGGAACTGCGTGACCGCTACGACCACGTCGTGGTGGAGGGGCACCGGCAGTTCAACCCGGGCTGGCATCTCGCCCTGGACATGCGCAACATGCTGCTGATCAGCGAGTGCGTTGCGCAGGGCGCGCTGCTGCGGACCGAGAGCCGCGGCGGCCACACCCGTGACGACCATCCGGGCATGGATCCGTTGTGGCGCAACAAGTTGCTGGTCTGCACGATCGACGCGGATCAGGTCGGCTTCTCGGTGCCGTCGGTGACGGTGACGCCCGAGGCCCAGGTGCCCATGCGGGAGGACCTGCTGCGGCTGTTCGACCTGGGCGAGCTCGAAAAGTACTACGCCGACGCGGATCTCGCGGCGCTGCGAGACGACGCAGGAAAGGCGGAATAACCATGGGTTACGACGCGAAGTTCAAGGTGTGGCGTGGCGACATCGAGGGCGGCGGGCTGCAGGACTTCACCGTGCTGGTGAACGAGGGCGAGGTGGTGCTCGACATCATCCACCGGCTGCAGGCCACCCAGGCCCCGGACCTGGCGGTGCGCTGGAACTGCAAGGCGGGCAAGTGCGGTTCGTGCTCGGCGGAGGTCAATGGCCGGCCGCGGCTGCTGTGCATGACACGCATGTCGACCTTCACCCCGGAAGAAGTGGTGACGGTGACGCCGATGCGCACCTTCCCCATCATTCGCGACCTGGTCACGGACGTTTCCTTCAATTACAAGAAGGCCCGCGAAGTCCCGTCCTTCACGCCGCCGATGGATCTGAAACCGGGCGAGTACCGGATGCAGCAGACCGATGTGGAACGGTCGCAGGAATTCCGCAAGTGCATCGAATGCTTCCTGTGCCAGAACACCTGTCACGTGGTGCGCGATCACGAGGAGAACAAGCAGGCTTTCTCCGGTCCGCGATACCTGATGCGTATTGCCGAACTCGAAATGCATCCCCTCGATGTGGGTGACCGTCGTGATCTGGCGCAGGAGGACGCGGGCCTGGGCCTGTGCAATATCACCAAGTGCTGCACAGAGGTTTGCCCGGAGCACATCAAGATCACCGACAATGCCCTGATCCCGCTCAAGGAACGGGTCGTGGACAGGAAATACGATCCCATCGTCTGGCTGGGCAACAAGCTGTTCCGGCGATAGCTGGGAAGATCACACGGTACTAGCTGGGAAGATCACGAAACGGCCGCCGTTCTACAACGGAAGTATGTTTGCGGCGGCTAAGCATGGGTATCCAACTATTCGTGGACCGAGGACTGAAGAATGCACCTCCCCGGTACCGGAAAATGGGTCCCCATGACTGGGTCGAACGGCTGATCGTTGGGATGCTCTTCGCGGTATCGGCGATGGGCGTATACGTACTGACCGGCGCTTTGATACCCGCCTTGGCGATCGGCGTGCTCGTGGCCGCCGTCGCCATCGGGGTCGTCGCAATCCTCTGAGAGAGAGGGTTCACGGGGCGGGGCCCGTGAACCCTCCGTTCAGTGAATCACCCTTCGAATGCACCGTTTTCGATGCCCGCGGTGAACGATCGCCATTCCGCCGCACCGAACACCAGCGCGGGGCCCTGCGGATTCTTGCTGTCCCGCACACCCACTCGGTCCGCGGACAGGAATGCCACTTCGACGCATTCCTTACCGGCCCCGCTGCGGCTGCTCTTGAACCAGCGGGCCCCGGGAAGCTCCACACTCATGCCGAATACTCCTTCGCCACCTGTCTGAGCAGGTTTCTACTGTCCTGGACGTCCAGCGCGCAGCCTTGCAGGCCGTCTTGCGCCCGGCGATAGCGCTGCACATCGCCCTGTCTCTCGAGATACAGATCGCCGGTGAACCCCTCCACATAGACCACCGGGGGCTCCACCGGCTGCCCCTTGCCATCGGTTCCGAACTCCAGAATCACGAACGGACCGGTCGAAAGTCCCAGTGGGACACCGGCGGCGAAGGGCAGGATACGCAGGCCGACATTGGGCCGGGTGCTCAGTTCCGCCAAGTGCCGCACCTGCGCCGCCATCACCCTTGCACCTCCCACCAGGCGGCGCAATACCGATTCGTGCAACACCATGGCGACCTGTGCCGGCCGGGTGCGGCGGGTGATCATGGCCTGGCGCTGCATGCGCAGCTGAACCCGCCGATCCACCTCCGCCACCGTCTCTTCCGGATATCCGAGCCGGTTCAGGGCCCTTGCGTAGTCGGCGGTCTGCAGCAGGCCCGGCACCAATTCCGATTGGTAGCAGGACAACTGCTGCGCGGATGCCTCCAGTCCCACGTAGACGTCGAAGTTCTCCGGAATCAGATCGCCGTAGGAGTGCCACCAGCTCTTGACCGCCGCCTGCTGCGCCAAACCCTTGAGCCCCTCGGCGATTTCGGCCGGAATGCCGTATATCCGGCACAGCTCCTGGATGTCGATGGTGCGGATGCGATCGGCATTGCCCTTCTCGAGCCGCTGTAACGTGCTCGCGCCCCACTCCATCAGTTTCGCCGCCTCGGCGATGGTGAGTCCTGCCTGGATGCGCCAGTCGCGCAGATAGCGACCGAGCTGGCGGCGGGGCAGGGTGGAGGACGCGGGACCTTCTGACACAACACGCTCCATTCGCGGTCGCGGGCATGGATCGGGGTTGGCGGCTGGATCGACTGAGTGGATCGGGGCCCGTTACCAGGGGCGGGCCTCGTCCACTATGGAGAATCGTCCTCCCCCAGGTGGATTCGCTGCTGGGAATTCGCGCAATTTTGCGTTCTCCTTGTCGAAATTCGCCCGCTTGGCGTCTGCTCGTGGTGTGCTAGATGTGTGCCCGGAGTGGTGTAGCTAGGCCCCTTTCCTTTCCTGAATCTCCGGGCACTTCAGGAACCGCGGGAAGTAGGAGTGGTCTGGACATGCAACTGACGTCCCTGAATATGCACATCGCAGTCCTGTCGCGCTGCCGCCGGGATCCGGGGGTGATGAGCGCCGAACAAGCCCACGCGGCAATGCAATTGCACCTCGATTGCACGGTGGCAACCTGCAAGGTGCGCCGCCGCGCGCGGGCGACCCTGGTCGAGGAAGGACGGTGCGTGCTCGACGAGCGCGCCCTGCCATGACCGGGCCGGCGGTGATACGGACAGGCTGCGATCGGGTCGTGTTCCGGCTGCTGTGGCTGGCTCTCGACGCTCGTTCCGCACTATCCCGCACCAACAAGGTTTCGCGACCGGGGGTGGCCCGGGGAAGGCCCCCGGTCGCGATAAACGCTGCCGCACAGCGCTTTCGATCGCCCCGCGCCTAACCTCCGGGTTGCGGTGGCGAAGTCCCCATCGCGTGCAGCAGCGCGGTTCGGCCCTCCCGCTCCACAGACGGCGGGCGGGCCGAACCGCACCCAAGATCCGGTGTGACGCCTACTCTGGAATTCACTGCGCTTTCTCCCGAATGCGCAGTGCCCGGGGTGGAGGGGAACACCGTTGTTGGCCTTCGAACAACCGGACGCGCCTACCTGTCGGACGGCGTCCGTATCGGATCTGGACGCGATCCGCGGCCTGGAGGTGACCGTCTTCGGCCACACCTCCTATCCGTATTTCGTTCTGCGACAGCTCTTCGAGCTACACGGAGCAAACTGGACGGTTGCTGAAGAGTCCGGGCGGGTCTGCGGTTACGTGCTCACCGCCCTCGGCGGCGAACGTACCGCATGGTTTCTCGGGTTTGCCGTCGCACCGGAATGCCGCAGCCGCGGCTTCGGCCGGGCGCTGCTGGAAGCCGCTCTCGCGCACTGCCGCCGGAGCGCGGTCGAGCAGATCTTCCTGACCGTGAACCCCGCCAATCGGGCCGCCTACCGGCTCTACAAAGAAGTCGGATTCGTCTGGGAACACCACGAACCCGCCTACTTCGGGCCCGATGAGCCACGAGATGTGCTGGTGCACAGGATCTATCATTGATCATGCTCGAGAAACGCCCGCCTCCGTCGAAGTTCGTGGAGGACATGAGCACCCGCATCCGACGGCGCGCCGACACCTACGCCGACAGCGTCACCGAATTCCTCGAGCTGGAGCACCGCCAGCGGCGTCGCACGACCGAGACGCCGTTGTTGGATCTGTTCACCCTGCACACCGAGGCCGTGGTGGAGACCTACGATCCACCCGGAATCCGCAGGGCCGGTGACAGTCTCGTGTTCACCGGCATCTACGCCCCACTGCTCACGCACACCGCCACCAGCACGTCGACACCGATGGCGGTGAACGTCCTCCTGGCGGCCCTCATTGCGGCCGAGGTGGAGTTCCGCGGTCCACTGCGCCTGAGCCGCACCCAGAATCGGCTGCTGGCCGAGGTCTACGAGCGGCTGGGGCCGCCCCTGGTGCAGGCCGGGCTGCCCGCGCACGCGGTACTCGCCTATCGGCGGGCGGGCAGTCTCTATCGGATCGACGAGGATCCCGATGCCGAGGACCGCTGCGGCCTCGCGCAGGCCCGCGCCCGGCGGCTCGCGCAGCCGGTGAGCTGGAAGCGAATCGGCGGCTGGATTCCGGACCTGATCTGCGGCTACGGGTATCGGCCCTTCCGCATGCTCTGGTTCGTCGCCGTGCAACTGCTGGTCTTCGTCGTGGCC
Organism: Nocardia sp. NPDC059240; assembly: GCF_042753865.1. Classification (NCBI taxonomy): domain Bacteria; kingdom Bacillati; phylum Actinomycetota; class Actinomycetes; order Mycobacteriales; family Nocardiaceae; genus Nocardia; species Nocardia sp. NPDC059240. Next base: position 402,396 of record NZ_JBHZAC010000005.1, read on the forward strand.
GTGCTGTTGCGCTCCGACCAGCCACCGGCGGTCACCGTCTTCCAGGTGCTGATGAACTATCTCAATCCGCTGGGTGTCGGCGATACCGAGAATCTGCTGGTCGGTGGTCGGGCGATCTTCGTGATCGAGAGCTATCTGGGCGCGGTCACCATGTCGGTGTTCTTCGCACTGCTGGTGCGGCGCTGGTTCCGGCTCTGAGTACGCGGGCTCACCACTGGATGGTGCTGATCTTGGAGCTGCGCAAGGCTTCCAGGGTCGCCACCGCCAGCCGGTCGCGCAACTGGCCGACCTGCGCGGTCCACTGCCGGGTGAAGCCCGGATCCTTCTCCAGCCGCTCCCACAGATCGCCCATCCGCGACGAGGTGTGCGCGCCCGGCATCCACAGGTGCACGAGTTGTTCGAGCAGCGGGGCCAGCTGCTCGGCGGTATCCCGTTCGGCCGAGGGCCGGTCGGCGTCCGAGAGGGCCGCGCCGAGCATGGACAGCAGCCAGTCGTGGACGGCGAGGTCCTCGCAGAAGCGTTGCACCACTTCGAGATCCCGGACGGTCGGCACGAGAATCAGTACCGACCTTGTGGTTTCGTCCTCCAATCGGAGCGAGATGAAGGCCCGCCCGCGCACACTGCCGCCCAGTGGCGGCGCCACCCGGGCGGCCCAGCGCAGGCGTGTCGCCCCCGAACGCACCGGCGGTTGCTGATCCAGTCGCCGATCGGTCCGGACCCGGGTCAGCAGCCGGTCGCTGATCGAACCCAGATCCAAGGTGTTGCGGCCGGACTTCTCGAGAAATCCCGCGGTGAGATCGACTGCCGCCGAGGCGTCGTCGGTCATCCGGTGCCAGACCTCCAGCGTCCCGACCCGGGTCAGATAGTGCGACCAGGGCCGCCGATCCTTGTCCGAGGTGCGCACCAGGGTCGAGCAGGCGGAACTCTGCACCACCCGGCCGCCCACCAGCAAGGCATGCGCGGCCACCGTTCCGACCGCGCGGGTCTCCTTCTGTGAGGCCGTGGCCAGCTTGCAGTCCACACCGACCGCCGAGGTCGGCGAGATCGCCAGCGGCAGCGGACGTTCCCGCATCGATACCCGTCGCCCGGGCAGCAGCGACAACACCGCCGCGGCCTCGCGCGCCGCCAATCCCCCCGAGTTCGGCAACAGTGCGGTGCGCACCTCCCCCAGCAGCACCAGCGGATCACCCATGCCGTGTCACCTCAGACATCCCCGAGGAAGAGATGGTTCAGCCGCCGGGTGGCAGGCCACGGCACCGTCACCGGATTGCGCTCGTTCGCACCGCGTTCCACCAGTTTGGCCTGCACATCCTCATCCAACTGCAGATGGTCGAGAATCACCCGCACCGCGTGCTCGATGCCCAGATAGCTGTAGGGCAGCACCGACAACGCCCGGTACGCCGCGAAGGGTTTGGCCGCCGGATTCAACTGCACCACCGCCGGCAACCGCGACCATTCGCTGGGCCACGGGTCGTTCCACGGCATCGGCGCGGCCACCACCGCGCCCTCATTGCGAATCATGCCCAGCCGCAACAACTGCCAGATCGAGGCGAGGAACGGACACGACCACAGAATCCGGTCCGCCTGCGCGCCCGCCACGCCCTCGGGTGGCCGGCTCCACAGCTGCACATCCAGGAAGATCGAGTGATTGCGGGCACCGAACTCCTCCGGCGGCCGATAGCGTGCTCGCTGCATCGCCTGTCCCGCATCGTATTCCGAGGAGCGGCGGCCATTGCACAGCCAGCCGGACTCCACCGTGGGCGGGCGGCGGCCGGTGCCGTCGCGCTCGGGCTCCGCGACGATCCGGGCGGACATCATCTCCGCCAACCGGATCGGCTCACCGATCGGCTCGCCGTCCCGGAACATCGGCACCTCGGCGCATCCGGCCTCGCGCGCCAGATAGTCGATGGGGACGTCACATTCCTTCGCCGCATCGAGCAGCTTGGTGAGAATCGCCTCGGGTTCGGCCCCCGGACGGGACTCCCGGTTGCTCCCGGTTCTGGACCAGAAATAGTCGTCGACCAGGAAACACGTGCTGACCCGGGCGCCTTCGCCGAATTCCGCGACGGCCGCGGCCCGCTGGGCCTTGACGATCGGGGCCACCTTGCGCAATTGCGCGTGGATGCGGTCGACGCCGTTGACGAGCTCGTCCATATAGAAGTGGCCGACCTCGATGGACAGATGCGACAGCGGCTGCCCCTCCACCCGGCTGCGCTCACCGGCCTCGCTGTAGTCGGTCGCGGAACTCATCTGCGCACCTCCACCTGTTCCCAGACGGCGTCGTTCACGAGCTTCTCGGTCAGTTCCCGGAACGCCGCCACGGTCGCGGCATTGGCCACATGCGCGGCCACGTCCACATCAAGGATCACCTGTTCCCGGCACTGCAGCATCGGTTCCACCGGGATCGTCCCGAGTATCCCGCTCTCGCCCATGCCGTGCCGGTTCGCCGCGCGGGTCAGGGTGTTGTGCTGTTCCTGCAGCCACGCGGCCTGCGCCGGGCGCAATCCGGTTGCGGCGTTGAGTTCCGGCACGGCGGTGCGGACGAAACGCAGCGCGGTCATCAGCTCGGTTCGGTCGTGACCCCACACCTCGCCGGTGGCCAGCACGCCGTTCTCGTCGTACACCAGGCCGCGGGCGGCGGCGATGTGCTGGCGCGTCCAGCGATGGAAGATGAGCCACCGGCACACCGCCTGCGACAGCTGCGGCCGCTTGGTCGCGCTCAGCGCCAGCGCCAGCGCGATCGAGCGTCCGGCGCTCAGATCCACGAACGTGATGTCGAATTCCTGCTCGCACGTGACGAACAGGGCCGCGCAGCGGTCGATCATCCAATCGTCGAGTGTGGTGAATTCCGAACCGCCGAGGTCACCCGGAAACAGCACCAACCGGCCCGAGGGATGCCGGGAGCGACTGAGCTCCAGGCGATCGGTCTCCGAGCGCACGCTGAGCCGGGCGGGCGTCCCGTTCTCGTCGAGCAGGAACGCGTGCAGTCCGGAACCGTCGCGCACCCCGTTGTCGATCCGGCTGATCTCGAAAGTGCCACCGGCCGTGGGCGATCCGAAATCGAAGTCCAGATAGGCGACCTTGTATCCCTTCATGCTCAGCCAGTACGCCATATTGCAGCTGGTGACCGAGCGGCCGGTGCCACCCTTGTCGGAGGCGGAGAACACGAGCACGGTCACACACTCCTGGTGGCGTCGAAGCGGGCGTAGGAGAGCTCGTCCAGTTCCAGCAGGGCCTGCGAGGCGAGACTCACCGCGGTGCCCGGACGTTCGTCGATCAGCTCGCGGGCCCGTTCCAGGCGCTGTTCGGCCAGTACCAGGGCGGTGCGGCCCGCGGATACGTCGGCCTCACTGAGCTCCAGCATCTCCCGGTTGAGCAGGTGCTCGGCCTCCATCAGCAGTTCCATGGCGCGGGTCACCGAGGTCGGCGAACGCAGCGGCGGTTCCCGGTACATGCGGGCCGCGGTCACCATGCATTCGACCACCCGCTCCGTGAGATACCAAGAGGGCAAGGGGTTCTCGGCGGTTCCGAAGATGCGGCTGGGGTCGTCCCAGAGACCGGTGGCCGGGCCCGCACGGAAGGCGCGCAGATCCAGATGGTCCATGGTCGCCTGGGCCAGCGCCATCAGCTGATCGCGGGTCTCGACCGTGCCCGAGAGCCGGGCGGCCTGCAGCGTGCGCTTCAAAAGCACGGTGGCGTAATCGGATACGGTCCACAGCAGCAACGGACCGTCGAGTTCCTCGCTGCCCAGCAGCCGCAGGCTCACGCCCGGGGTGTGCATGATGCGGGCGGGATCGTCCTCGGTGAAGCGGCGGATGATCCGGCCGCGCCGGGCCAGTTCGTCGAAAATCGTTGCGGCCCGGTCCAGGTCGTCGTCATTGGCCTCGCGATTGAGCAGATCCTGCATGAGCACCGCGGATACGACGAGACTGAAGTAGTCCGACTCCTCGCCGTCGGAGGTGCGCCAGGGAATGTCCTCGAGCGGCCAGCGCCCGGATCCGAAGCGCGCCACCGCCGCCCAGTAGCGCTGCGCCAGATCCCAGCGCAACTGCAGCGCCTCGGCCAGGCGGCGCTGCTGACCGTTGAGCAGGTCGAGTTCGCGGGTGCGCGTCGAGGTGAGGTCGTTGATGCCGTCCAGCGCCACCACCGTGAAGTGCAGGTAGGGCCGGGCGATGGCGTAGCCGGTCTGATCGGCGATGGCCATGTCCACGAAGTCGATGGCCGCGGCCTTGCGCACGATGGCCCAGCTCCAACCGCATTCGAACAGCATGTCCTCGCTGTCGAGATCCACGCCCTCGACCTGGCTGAGGGTGGCGTCGTTGCGGAGCCGGATCCGGACCCGGTCCAGCCGCTGCTGCACCGCGTGCACCACCGACTCGGTGGGACCGCCGGTCTGATTGAGCATGGACAGCATCGCCAGGCCCGCCTCGGACTTCGGGGAGACGGTGTTCACCACGAAGCTGCGGATCAGGCCGACCATGGCGGCGGTGAGCCGGACATTGACGCGGGCGTCGAGCGCCTCGATGCGCGGCAGCACCTCCACCGCGAGGCGGGTGCGGCGGCCCACCGCCAGCTCGGCGACCGGACCGCGGAAGCCGCGCAGGAACTTCAGTGCGGCCAGGCACAGGGTCAGCGACATGGAGTAGGAGTCGACGACATCCAGCCCGCGCTGGTCGGCGGTCGGTTCGCGGCCGTCGGAGGAGGCCAGGTAGCTGCCCGCGGCGAAGATCGGCAGTTCGTCGGGGGTGCCGGCTTCCCCCTCGGTGTGGCGTTCGATGTACTGCTCGAGCAGCCACACCACGCGCTCGCCGATGCGCAGGCCGCTGTCGCCCAGCGGGGAGAGCACCGCGCGGATGTCGTCGGCGATCTCGTCCGGCCGTTCCAGCCCGAACCCGTCGATCTCGGTGGCCGGATACAGCAGGCACAACAGCTGTTCGGCGTCGCTGATCGAGTTCGAGCCGTTGCGCCCGCCCCAGACCCAGTCGTCATCCTGATAACACGCGGTCAGCAGCGACCGCCAGACACTGAGGATCTGTTCCCGTGGCTTGATTCTCATCGACGCCTGCCCCTGCCCTGTCGTGGCCAGCCCCGCCGGTAACGCTATGAACGAGCGCGGCTGAAACTATCATGCGCCAGGCCCGCGCACCGGGTGGAGGGCAGCACCGAAATCGCGTCGGGCACAGCACAATATCGGGCAGATCGGGCGTGGGTCGGACGCCCGGCGGGACCGCGCCGGTAGCGTCGCCGATCGTGAACACGGCGAGACGCAGACCGGCCGCGGTCGGCTATGCCCTGCTGCTGCCCAGCCTGATCGGGGTGGGCGGCTTCCTGCTGCTGCCCGTCGCGGTGGTGCTGTGGCTCAGCGTGCACAGCTGGAACCTGCTGGGGCCCATCACCTTCAGCGGTTGGGACAACTGGCGATCGGTGCTGAGCGACCGGCAGTTCGGGCACTCGATTCTGGTGACGCTGGCGCTGACCGCGATCGTGGTGCCGGTGCAGACCGCGCTGGGATTCACGGTGGCCGCGCTGGTGGCCCGGCGCGGGGCGGGCAGCACCGTGCTGCGGGTGGTCTACGCACTGCCGTGGATGTGTGCGCCGGTGGTGGTGGGCGTGGTGTGGCAGTGGATCTTCGCGCCCACGGGCGGGGCCCTGAACGCACTGCTGGGGCGGCGGGTGGAGTGGCTGAGCTCGCCCACGCTCGCGCTACCGGCGGTGGCGTCGGTGATCGTGTGGATGAATGTCGGATACGTGGCCCTGTTCTTCGTCGCGGGCATCCGGGCCATACCGGGCGAGATCCTCGACGCGGGGGCGCTGGACGGGGCCACCGGGTGGCGGCGGACCCGCTGGCTGATGCTGCCGCTGCTCCGGCCGACCATGTTCTTCGTGCTGGTCACCGGGGTATTGAGCGTCTTCCAGACCTTCGATGTGGTGTATGCGCTCACCGGGGGTGGGCCGGACCACCGCACGGATGTGGTTGGCATGCGGATCTATTCGGAGGCATTCGAGGCCGCCCATCCGGGCCGGGCGGCGGTCATGGCTGTGGTGGTGTTCGCGGTCATGTTCGTGATCACGGTGGCACAGCATCGGTACTTCCGGGATCGGACCAGCTATGAGTACTGAACGATCGCTGCGGGCCGCGGCGGCCTATGCGGTACTGGTACTCGGCGCGCTGGTGACGGTCGCGCCGCTGGTGTTGAGCGCGATGACGGCGGTGAAGAGGCCCGCGCAGTTCGCGAACGAATCCGCCTTGGCCGCACCGCATCCCGCCACGCTCGGCAACTTCCGGACGGTGCTGGACCAGGGGCTCGGCCGTGCGGTGCTGGTGACGGCGCTGATGACCGTGTGCATCACCGGTGGACAACTACTGGTGTCGATCATGGCCGCATACGCGTTCGCGCGCACCGACTTTCCCGGACGCGACGTGCTGTTCTGGGTCTATCTCGGCACCATGATGGTGCCGAGTGCGGTCACATTGGTCCCGCTGTATCTGATGTTCGCGAAACTGGGCTGGCTCAATACGTTCTGGGCGTTGGTGCTGCCGTTCCTGTTCGGGTCGCCGTACGCGATTTTCCTGCTGCGCCAGTACTTCCGGGCGATACCGGGGGAGATCATCGACGCCGCGCGGGTGGACGGGGCCTCCACCCTCGACATCCTGGTGAGCGTGGTGGTCCCGATGAGCCGACCGATCCTGGCCACGCTCACGATCATCACCGTGGTGTCGCAGTGGAACAGTTTCATGTGGCCGCTCGTCGCCGCGTCCGGGGCGAAGTGGCAGGTATTGACCGTGGCCACCGCGAATCTGCAGACGCAGTACAGCGCGCAGTGGACGCTGATCATGGCCGCCACCACGCTGGCCATCGCACCGCTGGTGGTGCTGTTCGTGGCAGCCCAGCGGCAGGTGCTGCGGTCCGTCGCGGTCACGGGGCTGAAATGACAGGAATGCGGATCAAGATGGCGCCCACCAAGGATGCGACGCGGGCCGTACTCGGAATCGCGCTGGTCGCCGTGCTGCTGGTGGCAGCCGCCCTGTGGCTCGGGCGCGATGCCGAGAGCGGCGGGCGCACGGTGCTACGCCTGCGGATCTGGGATCAGAGCTTCGTCTCCGCCTACCGGGCCTCGCTCGACGAGTTCGAACGTGCCAACCCGGATGTGGAGGTGCGGATCACGCTGGTGCCGTGGGCCTCCTATCAGCAGAAGCTGCGGCTGGATGTGGCGGGCGGGGTCGCCGACGACCTGTTCTGGACCAACCTCTACGAGGACTACGCCGACAGCGGGCACCTCATGGACATCGGGGCGACGCTGGGACCGCAGGCGGCGGAAGGGTGGGATCCGCAAGCCGTGCGGCAGTACACCCGCGACGGAAAGCTGTGGGCGGTACCGCAATTCGTGGACGGCGGGACCGCGGTCTACGTCAATCTGGATCTGCTCGGACAGGCCGGTGTCGATCCGGCGGAGCTCGCGGCGGCACGCTGGAGTCCCGATCCCGAGCAGGACACCTTCCGGCCGCTCCTGCGGCGGCTGGCGACCGTGTCGGCGTGGCCCTACAACGCCGCCAACGACTTTCAGTCCATCACGCTGCCGTATCTGGGCTCGGCGGGCGGGCAGCTGCAACGCGACGGCCGATTCGACTTCGACTCCCCGCAGGGACGCGAGGCCTTCGGCTACACGGTGGGACTGGTCACCGACCGGCTCTCACCCTCGGCCGCCGATACCAGCAGTGCCAGCGCCGATTTCGCCAAGAACGCCTTCCTGCAGGGCCGCATGGCGCTGTTCCAGTCGGGCACGTTCAACCTGGCCGCGATCGCGAAGCAAGCCGGATTCCGATGGCGGGTGGCCATGATTCCCGCGGGCCCGGCCGGGCGGGTGAGCGCGAACAATGCCATCGGGGTCGCCGGGAATGCGGCCTCCGCGCACCCGGAGGCGGTACGGCGGGTGCTGGCCTGGCTGGGTAGCGCCGCGGGCAATCGCTATCTCGGCACGGCGGGGGCGACGATTCCGGCGGTGGTGTCCGACCAGCAGGTGTACCGCGATTACTGGACCGCGCACGGCATCGACGTGTCACCGTTCTTCGATGTGTTGCGCGGCAACGAGATCGCGGCGGGCGGCGGGCCGGGATTCCCGGCCGCGTTGCAGGCGATCCTGCCGATCCTCGACGAGATGTATCTGGGTCGTCTGCCGGTGCCCGACGCGCTGGCCCGCGCCCAGCGGGAGGGCAACGCGGCGCTCACCCAGCAGTGAGGCGCGTTCAGATCCGGCTGTGATCGGTGTAAGGCGTGCGCGGGCCGAACTTCGGCTTGTGCGCGAAACCGGCCAGCCCGAGCAGCCGGACGGCCCGATACCGATGCGGACGCAGGGGTTCGAGGTATTCGACCATGGCGTCGTCGTCGATCGGCTTGCCCAGCAGGGTCCAGCCGACGGTCGCGGCGAGATGAAAATCGCCCACCGACAGCGCATCCGCGTCACCGAAGGCGCGCTGCGCGATCTCGGCGGCCGTCCACACCCCGATGCCGGGCACGGTGCGCAGCCGTTGCGCCGCCTCCTCGGGGCCGAGCTCGGCCGCCTGCTCCAGCTTCGGGGCGATACGAGCCGCCAGCACAATGGTTTTCGAACGCTGCGGCTCCACATTGGCGCGGTGGTAGACCCAGGACGGAATGTGCCGCCAGGTCTCCGCGTCCGGCATCACCCGCAGGCCCTGCGGGACCGGGCCGGGTGCGGGGGTTCCGTAGCGCCACACCAGCTTCCGCCAGGACTCGTGCGCGGTGCGGGTGTGCACCTTCTGTTCCAGCACCGCCGGGACCAGCGCCTCCCACACCAGACCGGTGCGCAGCATGCGCAGCCCCGGATTGCGGCGGTGCGCCTCGGCCACCTTCGGATGCTCGGGGGTGAAGTCGCTGACGTCCTCGTCCAGGCACAGCATGGCGGGCAACCGCTCCAGGAACTCCTCCGCGCCCGCACCCCAGGCACGCGTCTCGACGGTGTGCCGGTCGGCCTGCCGGAGGCGGAAGGTGACCTCGCCCGACGGCATGCGGGAGGCGTGCCAGTGCGCGCCGTCCGGGGTTTCACGGTGACAGGGATCACCGAATCCGCGACGCAGCGGAGAGATGGTGGCGGCCAGATCGATCGGACGCTCGCTGGATAGCGTCCGACTCCGCGCACCGGACACCGCACTGGTCGGTGCGGGGGGCGCTGAAGTCACCGCGCCATTCTATTTGGTAACGCGACGAGCGAGGACGCCGATCATCTGCTCGATCGGCAAATGTTCGGCATTGATAGATGAGGGAAGGGCACCTGCCCCACATCCATACCGGATGGGGCAGGTGCCCTTCGATTTCACGGGGCGGGGGCGTCCAGCAGGAACTGGGCGAGGTGCCGGGAGGAATACCCGGCGAGCTGCGCTGCTTGGGTGCGGCAGGAGAATCCGTCGGCGAGCAGGATCGCATCCTCCGGTGCCCCCCGGAGCGCCGGCAACAGTCCGTTCTCGGCCACGGCGACCGAGACGTCGTAGTGGCCGCGCTGCATGCCGAAATTTCCGGCAAGTCCACAGCATCCGGATATTTCGGTCACTGTCGCGCCGGTGCTCCGCAGAATTCGACGGTCGGCCTCGAAACCGAGCACGGCATGCTGATGACAGTGCGGCTGGACCAGGACGGTCCGACCGGTGCGGTCCGGCGGCCGCCAATCGGACTGGGTCTCGAGGAATTCGGCCAGGGTGACGATCGCGGCCGCCACGGCGGCGGCGCGCGGGTCGTCCGGCAGCAGGCGCGGGAGATCCTCCCGCAGGGTGGCCGTGCACGACGGCTCCAGGCCGAGCACCACGCCGCCCGCGCGGACGTGGATGTCGAGCGCGTCTATGGTGGCGCGCAGCCGCTTTCGCGCGGCATCCAACTGCCCGGTACTGATCCAGGTCAGGCCGCAGCACACCCGCTGGTCCGGGATGGTCACCCGGTGGCCCAGCGATTCGATCAATTCCACGGCGGCACCGGCGATCTCGGGATCGAAGGCGTCGGTGAAGGTGTCGAGCCACAGCAATACACCGGTCCCGCCGCCGGTCGCCACCCGCGCCGAACGCCGGAAACTCTCGGCTGCCAGGCGCGGCACCTCGCGACGAGGGTCCATGCCCGTCGCCCGCAGCCCCAGTTTGCGCAGCGGGGCGAAGGAGCTCAGGGCATTTGCCAACCGCGGCAGCCGGGTCGCCGGACCGAGCCAGCGCGGCAGGCCGCCCAGAGTGTAGTGGTCGATCGGGCGGAGCCTGCGCCGGTAGCGGCGGTAGAGCGTCTCGGATTTATAGGTGGCCATGTCGACCCCGGCGGGGCAGTCGGAGCGACATGCCTTGCAGGACAGGCACAGATCCAGCGATTCGGCGACGGCGTCGGAGCGCGGATCGAGCGCGCCCCGCACGACCTCCTGCAGCACGCGGGCGCGACCCCGCGTGCTGTCCTTCTCATCGGCGGTGGCCAGATACGAGGGGCACATGAAACCGCCGGCCGCGCCGGTGTCGGCGCGGCACTTGCCGACACCGACGCAGCGGTGCACGGCCGTGGACAGGTCGCCGTCTTCGGGGAAGACGAAACCGCCGGTCGAGGGCAGCGGACGCACGCCCGCCACGCGCAGGTCGGCGTCGACGGGTCGCGGATGCACGAGGACGCCGGGATTGAGGACATCGCCGGGATCGAAGAGGGCCTTGAACTCGGCGAAGGCGTCCAGCGCCTGCTGGGAGTACATGTGCCGCAACAGTTCCGAGCGGGCCCGGCCGTCGCCGTGCTCGCCCGACAGGGAGCCGCCGAACTTCACCACCTGGCGCGCGGCGTCCTCGAGGAAGGCCCGGAAACGTTGCGGCGCATCGGCTATCGGCAGATCCAGACGGACATGGATGCAGCCGTCGGCGAAATGGCCGTACAACAGGCCGTCCACGCCGTGTTCACGGGTGAGGTCGGCGAAGTCGCGCAGGTAGTCACCCAGCCGGTCCGGCGGCACCGCCGCGTCCTCCCAGCCCGGCCAGGCCGGATGACCGTCCGGGGTGCGACCCGCCAGGCCCGCGCCGTCGGCGCGAATGGCCCACAGTGCCTGCGCCTCCGCCCGGTCCGTGACCAGGCGGGAATCCAGGGCATGCGCACTCGCGCGCAGCAGTTCCGCCTTCTCCTGTGCCGCTTCGGCGGTGTCGCCGTCGATTTCGACGAGTAGCCAGCCGCCGCCGCGCGGCAGGCCGGGCACCGACCCGCGATGGGTGCGCACCACCTCGACCAGACGCGCGTCCATACCCTCCACCGCGAGCGGGCCGACGGCCGTGACGACGGCGATATCGTCTGCGGCCGTGGGCATATCGGGGTATCCGAGCACCACCAGCACCGTCGCGGCGGGCACGGGCACCAGCTCCACGGTGGCCTCCAGCAGCAACCCGCAGGTGCCTTCGGTACCGACGAAGGCCCGCGCCACCGACGAACCGCGTTCCGGCAGTAGATGTTCCAGCGCGTAACCCGACGCCTGCCGCTCGAACCGGCCCAGCTCGGTACGGATCAGCGCCAGGTGCGCGCGGGTGAAATCCGCGAGTCCGGGGATGACGGTGAGATCATCGCCCAGCACCCGCTCGACGCCACGCCCGTCCAGAATCCGTAACTCCCGCACGGTATCCGAGGTGCGTCCCCAGGCCACGGCGTGCGGTCCGCACGCATTGTTGCCGATCATCCCGCCCAGCGTGCAACGGTTCTGGGTGGACGGATCCGGCCCCAGCCGCAGCCCGTGCGCCCCGGCCCGCCGTTGCAGCGCGGCCAGCACCACACCGGGCTGCACCCGGGCTGTCCGTCGTTCCGGGTGCACCTCGAGGATCGCGTTCATGTGGCGGGAGAAATCCAGCACCAGGCCCGGTCCGATGGCATTGCCCGCGACCGAGGTTCCCGCGCCGCGCGCGGTCACCGTCAGCCCCTCGGCGCGCGCCAGGTCCAACGTGGCGCTCACATCGGCGGCATCGCGAGGAAAAACCACAGCGCGGGGCAGCACCCGATAATTGGAGGCATCCGAGGAGTACTCGGCACGCCGCCGAGGAGCGGTATCGACCTCGCCGGTGATCGCCCCGCGCAGTGTTCGTTCCCACGCCTCGCTCACGCCCCAACCCTAGGCGTGCGGCCGGTGGATTTCGCTCAGCGCGAACCCGCGGGCCGGGCGGATGGGCTTGATCTCAACCTTTGTTCAGGTCTTAGTGTCGGTGGTGTGGGGTTCGATGGAACCCGAATGTGAGGAGCGGGGATGAGTATCGAATCCGTGGCGATGAGCCAGCTGTACCGGCAGATGAACGCGCCGACCGAGCAGCGGCCGTTCCGGTTGGTGACGGCGCGGCGGATTCTGGCGTTCGCGCGCCCACATCATCGGCGGCTGATGGCGTTCCTGGTGTTCAGCATCGCCTCGGCGCTGCTGGCGGTGGCCACGCCGGTGCTGGCCGGGCGGGTGGTGGACGCCATCGTCGGGCACGGTGCACCACGCACGGTGATCACCCTCGCGGCGATCATCGCGGCGGTGGCGGTACTGGACTCGGGGCTGGGCATCGTCATCCGCTGGCTGTCGGCGCGCATCGGGGAGGGGCTCATCTTCGATCTCCGCACCGCGGTGTTCGACCACGTCCAGAAGATGCCCATCGCCTTCTTCACGCGCACCCGGACCGGCGCACTGGTGAGCCGGTTGAACAACGACGTCATCGGGGCGCAACGGGCGTTCAGCACCACCCTGTCCGGCGTGGTCACCAATGTGGTGACGCTCGCGCTCACCCTCGCTGTCATGCTGCGACTGTCCTGGCAGATCACCCTGCTCGCGCTGGTGCTGCTGCCGGTGTTCGTGATCCCCGCGCGACGCATGGGTGAGCGGATCGCCGGCATCCAGCGCGAGGCGGCCGGGCTCAACGCCTCTATGAGCACCCAGATGACCGAGCGGTTCTCCGCGCCGGGCGCGACCCTGGTGAAGCTGTTCGGCCGCCCGCGGCAGGAATCCTCCGAGTTCGGCTTGCGCGCCGGGCGGGTGCGCGATATCGGCGTCCGCACGGCCATGCTGCAGACCGTGTTCGTCACCGCGTTGACCCTGGTATCGGCGCTGGCGCTGGCCCTGGTCTACGGACTCGGCGGCTACCTCGCCCTGAAGGGGCAGCTGGAACCCGGTGCGGTGGTGGCGCTTTCGCTGCTGCTGACCCGGCTGTACTCGCCGCTCACTGCATTGGCCAGCGCCCGGGTAGACGTGATGTCGGCGCTGGTGAGCTTCGAGCGGGTCTTCGAGATCCTGGATCTGAAGCCGCTGATCGAGGATTCGCCGCTGGCGGTGCCGGTGCCGGAGGGTCCGATCGCGGTGGAGCTCGACGAGGTCAGCTTCGGCTACCCGTCGGCGGACAAAGTGTCGCTGGCCTCGCTCGAGGATGTCGCCACGCTCGACACCCGCGGCGGCGAGGAAGTGCTGCACCAGGTCTCGCTGCGCGCCGAACCCGGTCAGCTGGTGGCCCTGGTCGGCTCCTCGGGAGCCGGGAAATCCACCATCGCGCAATTGGTTTCGCGACTCTACGACGTGGACTCCGGCGCGGTGCTGCTGGGCGGCAAGGATGTGCGGGAGCTGACCGCGCAGTCCATCCAGGACACCGTCGGCCTGGTCACCCAGGACGGGCACCTGTTCCACGACAGCATTCGCGGGAATCTGCTGCTGGCCCGCCCGGAGGCCACCGAGGCCGAGCTCTGGGATGCGCTGGGGCGCGCGCGGTTACGCGATCTGCTCGAGTCGCTGCCCGATGGACTCGACACGGTCGTCGGTGAACGCGGCTACCGGCTCTCCGGTGGTGAGCGCCAACGCCTCACCATTGCCCGGCTGCTGCTCAAGCAGCCGCGCGTGGTGATCCTCGACGAGGCCACGGCCTCGCTGGACTCGACGTCGGAGGCGGCGGTGCAGGAGGCGCTGGCCGAGGCGCTCACCGGCCGCACGGCGCTGGTCATCGCGCACCGGCTGTCCACCATCCGCAATGCCGACCAGATCCTGGTGCTCGAGCACGGCCGGATCGTGGAGCGCGGCACCCATGCCGAACTGCTGGCCGCGGACGGTCGCTACACCGAGCTGTACCGCACCCAGTTCGCCGACGCGAGCCCCGCAGCGGTGTAAAGACACGGGTTGCCGGATCGGCAAAAGGGTTCGAACCCGGAGCCGGTCCGGCACTAGCGTCGGGACCATGGGTTCTCACACGCACGGACAGGCAGACACGCACGGGCATCAGCACTCCCACGAGCATCAGCACTCCCACGGGCATGCTCACGGACACACCCACGACAAGATCGACTGGGCGACGATGATCCCGGATCTGCAGCGCGACGACGCCATGTCGGCGGAGGCCAATGCCGAGATCGCACGGCGGTTGATCGGCCTGATTCCCGCCCGCACCGAACCGACCGTTCTCGATATCGGAGCCGGGGCCGGTGGCCAGAGCGTGGCGTTCGCGCACGAACTGCTGGCACGCGGCGGCGGGCGACTGGTCATCGTGGACGCGGTGCCGGAACTGCTCGAGGTGGCCCAGCAGTCCGTGAAGATCGCGCTCGCCGGCGACGACCGGGTCCGGGTGGAGACGGTGCTGGCCGATGCCGCCGCGGCGGAGTTCGGCGCGGGGCTGCCCGCCGCCGATCTGGTGTGGGCCTCGCGCTCGGTGCATCACCTGCCCGATCAGCAGGCGGGCACCACGCGCCTGGCCGAACTGCTGCGACCGGACGGCTGGCTGGCCCTGGCCGAGGGCGGACTGGCGATGCGCTGTCTGCCCTGGGACCTCGGCGTCGGCACGCCGGGCCTGCAGGACCGGCTGCTGGCCCAGCGCGAGGCGGGCTTCGCCCAGATGCGCACGGACATCACCGATTCCACGCCCATGCCCTACGGCTGGAATGTGGCGCTCAGCCGGGCCGGGTTGTCGGCGGTCACCTCCTTCAGCGTGCTCACCGACCATCCCGCGCCGCCCGCGCCCGCCGTGCGCGACAGCGTCATCGCGTGGCTGAGCGGCTTGAGCGAGCGAGTCGGCGATCGGCTCTCGGAGTCGGATCGCGCCACCCTCGCAGCCGTCCTCGATCCGGCCGCCGCGACGTATCTCGGTGCGCGCGAGGACATTTACATCCTGGGCGCGACCACGGTATTCCTGGGCCGCCGATAGGGCCGTCGATAGCCTGCCCGCATGGCCGGGCACGGTCGTGATCTGGCCGTGCCCGAACCGACACCGTGTTGTGCCCGCCGACGCGCCCTCGCCCTCCCCAAATGCCCTGCTATGCGGCATAATTCGAGCTCCCATGGCATAACCCACATGATCGTTTCACATGCCGGGGGAGGAGTTTCGGTGACCCGTACCAAGGTGCAGCGGCAGACGCCCGCGACCCACGTCGACGATGTCGAGCGCATGTTCGGCGCACGGCGAAATCAGCCTGCCGCCGAAGCGCCACCCATGACGATCAGGGTGACCGGCGGGTCCCGGCGCACCGACGACGACTGGACGGTTCCCAAAAAGCTGGTGGCCGAGGCCGTTTCGGGCAAGCTGGTCGTCGACTTCACCCGGGCCCGCTGCTCACGGCGCGAGATCGACATCCAGGTCGACTCCGGGGCGGGAGCGATCGTGCTGATCGTGCCGCGCGGCTGGCGGGTCGATATGGACGGGGTGACGCCCGGCAACGGTACGGTGGCCAACCGCGTCAAGCTGCCGCGCTTTCCGGGAGCTCCGCTGATCCGGGTCACCGGTCAGGTGGACACGGGTGTGGTGAAGGCGCGCTACGCCTACCGCTCGCCGCTGCCGTGGATGCGCCGGTCACGCTGACCATTCCCGGGGATCCCGGCATTTCGGGAGACCATGCGGTATGACAGAGGTGTGACGCGCTGGCTGCTGCACGTCGACCTCGACCAATTCCAGGCCGCGGTCGAATTCCGGCGTCATCCGGAACTGCACGGTCAGCCGGTCATCGTGGGCGGGAACGGCGATCCCGCCGAGCCTCGCAAGGTGGTCTCCTGCGCGTCGTATCCGGCCCGGGCCTTCGGCGTGCGGGCCGGGATGCCGCTGCGCAATGCCGCGCGGATCTGCCCGGAGGGCGTGTTCCTGCCGCAGGATCTGGCGTTCTACGCCGAGGCGTCCGAAGAGATCATGGCGTTGCTGCGCACCTTTCCCGGCCGGGTCGAGGTGCTGGGATTCGACGAGGCGTTCCTGGCGGTGGACACCGAGGATCCGGAGCAACTGGCCGATGAGATCCGCTCGGCCATTGCCGAATTGGAGCTGACCTGCGCGGTCGGCATCGGAGACAACAAGACTCGGGCCAAGCTGGCCACCGGATTCGCCAAGGCGGTGGGCAAAACCGGAGAGTCCGACGAGCCGGCTGCCGGGACCGGAACCGGGGTCTTCCGGCTCACCGCCGACAACTGGGTGGAGTTGATGGCGCACCGGCCGACCGGAGCGCTGTGGGGAATCGGCGCGCGGATCGCGAAACGGCTCAGCGGCTTGGGTATCGAGACCGTCGCCGACCTGGCAGCCGCGGACCGGAATGTGCTGGCGCAGGAATTCGGGCCGAATACCGGGCCTTACCTGTGGGTACTGGGCCACGGTGCGGGCGACACCGATATTGCGGAGCCACGAGAACCGGTGGGCCACAGCCGTTCCGAGACCTTTCCGCAGGATCTCACCGAGCGCGCGGAGATCGACGCCGCAGTTGTCCGGCTGGCAACCCAGGTGGCCGAGGAGACCGTGGCGCAAGGGCGGGCTATCGGCAGAGTCAGCGTGACCGTCCGCACCAAGACCTTCTTCACCCGCAGCAAACAGCGGAAATTGCCCGCGCCGACCGCCGATGTCGACGAGATCGTGCAGACCGCACTGCAGGTACTGCACTCTTTCGAGCTGGATCGGCCCATCCGGCTGCTCGGGGTCCGGGTCGAATACGCCATGCTGTGAATCAGGTTCCACCGACGGAAGGCATTCTCGCGATGAGCGACTACGAGAACATCCTGTTCGAGCACGACGGCCCGATCGCCCGCATCACGCTCAACCGGCCCAACGCCGCCAATGGCATCGATCAGGCCCTCGCCGACGAGCTGGAGCGCGCGGCGTCGTATTGCTCGGACGATCCGGCCGTCAAGGTGGTCGTGCTGACCGGTGCCGGACGGTTCTTCTCCGCGGGCGGCGATGTCCGGGCCATGGCCGAGAGCGCGGATGCCGGTCGGTTCATCGAGAAGCTGGCCGACACCCTGCACCGCGCGGTGTCGGCGCTGGCGCGGATGGACGCATTGCTCATCGTGGCCGTCAACGGCACCGCGGCGGGTGCCGGGTTCAGCCTCGCGGTGGCGGGCGACCTGGTGGTGGCGGCCGAGTCGGCCAAATTCACCATGGCGTACACCAAGATCGGGCTCAGCCCCGACGGCGGCGCGTCCTACTACCTGCCTCGCCTCATCGGCCTGCGCAAGACCCAGGACCTCATGCTCACCAACCGCACCCTGGCCGCGGCCGAGGCCCTCGATTGGGGCCTGCTGCACCGGGTGGTGCCGGATGCCGAGCTGACCGACGCGGTGGAGGCGCTGGCGCAGGAATTCGCCACCGGCCCCAAGGGCTCCAACGCGAATGTGAAGAAGCTGCTGCTGGTCTCGTCCCAGCACACCCTCGAGGAGCAGCTGAACACCGAGGCGGCGTTCATCACCCGCTGCGCCGAATCCGCCGACGGGCAGGAGGGCATCGCCGCCTTCACCGGCAAGCGCGCCCCGAAATTCGCCTGAGTCCGAAATTCGCCTGATCCCGGCCGCTTTCACCGATCTGACCAGCGCCGGGGGCCCTATGCTCGGGACATGGAGTTCCAGGCGATGGTGGCACACGAAACGGACAGTGGGATCGCCCTCACCCGGGAGGAAGTCACCGACGACTTCCTGATGCCGGGCGAAGTGACGATCAAGGTGCACTTCACGAGCGCCAACTACAAGGACGGGCTGGCCATCACCCCGCGCGGCGGTGTGGTGCGCCAGTACCCGCTCATCCCCGGCATCGACCTCACCGGTGAGGTATTCGCTTCCACCGATCCGGAATTCGCACCCGGCGACCTGGTGGTGGCGCACGGTTACGAGATCGGCGTGGCCCATCACGGCGGGTTCGCCGAATACGCGCGGGTTCCGGCCGGGTGGGTGGTGAAGCTCGACGGGCTCACCCCGCGCGAGGCCGCGGCCATCGGCACCGCGGGATACACCGCGGCCATGAGCGTGCAGGCACTGCTGGATTCGGGGCTGACCCCCGATGCCGGGCCGGTCCTGGTCACCGGCGCGACCGGTGGCGTGGGCAGCGTGGCGGTCGACATTCTCTCCGGGCTCGGCTTCGAGGTGGTCGCGTCCACCGGGAAGATCGGTGCGAGCGAACTGCTTTCGGCGCTCGGCGCGAATGCCGTGATCGGGCGGCTGCCCGGCGAGGACAAGGTCCGGGCGCTGGGCAAGGCGCAGTGGGCGGCGGCGGTCGACAGCGTCGGCGGTACCTCGCTCGCCTACGTGCTCAGTGCCATCAAATACGGTGGCGCGGTCGCGGTTTCGGGCCTCACCGGTGGCTCCGACCTGCCGACCACGGTGATGCCGTTCATCCTGCGGGGTGTCTCCCTGCTCGGCATCGACTCCGCCCACTTCCCGATCGCGCAGCGGCGGGACCTGTGGGCTCGGCTGGCAAAAGACCTGAAGCCCCAGCATCTCTCGCTGCTGGAGAACTATGCCCCGATCACCGAGGCGGAAGCCGTCCTGCACTCCATTCTGGACGGCACCCACTCCGGCCGGACGGTACTGGGAGTCGCAGGGGAGTTCTAGCCGACGACGGCATGGACGAGGTTGTGGTCGGAGGCTCCGGCCACCTCCTCGACGGCCAGGTCGTGCACCGGAACTCCGTGCCCGACAACATGATCGATGAACTGGGATTTCGAGCCCGAGTCCCGGGGCCGGGTCGGGACCGCATCGGACGGGAAGTCGGCGACGGCATATCCGTCGCCCAGGCCCGCGGCCAGTGCGGTCCGGTCGATATTGAAGTCGCCGAGCAGCACGGCCGGCCTCGCCTCGGTGAGTTCACGCAGTCGCTTCAGCTGCATGTCACGGCGTTCGTCGCCGGTCACATGGGTGGCGGCGATGAGCAGCCCGTCGAGTTCGACCGCGAGGACGCCCTTGCCCGGGTCGAAGGCGAAGGATTCGGCCGCGACCGGTCGCGCGCTGCCGTCGACCAGGATGACCAGGTGTTCGCTCCGGTCCTCGAGCACATTGGCCACGCGGCGGGGGCGCGGCACGCGCGGGTAGTCCAGCACATGGAATTCCCTGCCGGGCAGGGCATTCCGGAGACTGGCGAGCTGGTCGCCACTGACCTCCATGAGTGCGACGACGGTCTCGGTGCGGGCCGCGACCATCGCGGTCACGGCGGCGATGCGCTTGGATTCCTCCGGCCATAGCCCGGCGATATCGCTGACCCAGTTGTCGGCATGGACACGGTGCAGGACATTCCAGGTGGCTACGGAGATCACTACAGCACCCTATGAGATTCGAACGGACCGTGCGGCTTTCATTCCATTCGAAAACATAGTTTCATGTGAAACAACGAAAGTTCGCTCACGGGTTGCTCTTTCAGCCGGCACCGGCCAGAACCTCGAGTGCGGCCGAGAGATGCGGCAGCGCCGGCGGCCCATAGGAGGCGGCGATCTCGGCCAGCGCGCGAGCCAGGTGCGGTGCGATGGCGGCGGCCGGGAGCAACTCCTCGGCCAGCACGATCCCGCCGACCACGTGACCGGCCTTGATGCGCTGATCCCTGGTCACCTCGTAGCGCCACGAACCGATCTGCACCCGTTCGGGATCCGAGCGGAACATGGACTTGCGGGGCGGGGTCCGGGTAACTCCGGGGACGCCGGAGAACACGTTGAAGACCAGACCCAGCCCGCCCGGACCGCCGAGTGCCGCATTGATGGCACCGGTGGCGGTCTCGACGTCGAAGTCGGTCACGAGTCCAGGCCGAGGGTGAACTGCGGGATGATCGGGTCACCGTCACCGATGCGGCGGATGGCCGTGCCGGAGGCGTAGAACTCCACCGTGTGATAACCCCAGGCGTAGTTGGAGATATCGAAGCTGACGCCGGTGACACCGGTCCCGCCGTCGCGTTCCGCCTCGGCCTGCATGCGGGACATGGCCAGTTCCCGGGCCTGATAGTTGCCCTGGGTCCACTGCGGCATCTCCATATTGCGGCCCATTTGGCTGAGCATCTGCCGGAAGCTCTGCACGGCCACGTGGAACACACAGTTGCCCATGACGAAGGCGACCGGGGCGTAGCCGGTGCGCAGCAAGGTCACCATGTCCTGGCCGGAGAGGTGACTGGTGAACGCCTGGCCGTTCGGACGGCGGTAGCTGCCGGGGTTCTTCGCGAAGCGGACAGCGGTGCCGACGGCGATGAACTCCAGGTGTTCCATGGATTCGCCGTGCTGCCGCCACTCCAGGCGGACCCCCACCACACCGTCGGCTTTGAGCGCGTCGGCCTCGGCCTGCATGCGGGACATGGCATTCCAGCGGGCCCGGTAGGTGGCCTCGGTCAGCACCGGCAGCTCTTGCTGCTGGCGGATGCCGGTGAACTGGAAGCCGACGTGATAGACGGATACCCCCATCACCAGATCGATGGGTTCGAAGCCCGCGCCGTGCAGCAGTGCGAACTCGTTGACCGACAGGTCCGAGGTGAAGATGCGGTTCGCGTGCGAGAGACGCTCACCCGCGACCTGATCGAGCGGCTGCGGCTGGCCGGGCTGGTTCGGCTGGTTGGGTTGCATTGCGTTCGCCCTCCGTCGGATCCCCGATAGATCCATAACGAGGGTACGACCCGGTCTGGTTCCAGGCCTGGCGAAAAAAGAAAGGGGCCGTGGGGGGGGTGGTTATAAGCCACGCCCCCGTTAGAAGGCCCTAATCCGGTGCGGGGCCCCGCCGCCGCCCAACAGACGC
>NZ_JBHZAC010000005.1:423345-751482 GCF_042753865.1 Nocardia sp. NPDC059240
AGAACCATACCGCGGGTACGCCCCGGACTGGTCCCCGCCGGGGCGAAAAAACAACGGGCCCGTGCGTGTTCTGAGAACACGCACGGCCCCTTTTCGAGCGACTTACGCGGTCGCGCTCAGCTGCCGCCCGTCATAGGCCGGTTCGGCGACCGGCTCGATGGCGTAGGCCAGGATCTCGGCCACGTCGGCGACGGGGCGGACATCCAGGGCGGCCAGCACCTCGGCCGGGACCTCGTCCAGGTCCGGCTCGTTGCGAGCCGGGATGAACACGGTCTTCAGCCCGTTGCGCTGGGCGGCGAGCAGCTTCTGCTTCACGCCGCCGATCGGCAGCACCCGTCCGTTCAGCGTGACCTCACCGGTCATGCCGACATCCGCGCGGACCTGGCGACCCAGGGCCAGCGACACCAGGGCGGTGACCATGGTGACGCCCGCCGACGGACCGTCCTTGGGCACCGCGCCCGCCGGGAAGTGGATGTGGATATTGCGATCCAGCACGCTCGGCTCGATGCCGATCTCTTCCAGGTGGGAGCGGACGTAGGTCAGGGCGATCTGCGCGGACTCCTTCATGACGTCGCCCAGCTGACCGGTCAGGGTCAGCGAACGATCGCCGTCGGCGGAATTGGCCTCGATGTAGAGGACATCACCGCCCGCGCCGGTCACGGCCAGGCCCGTGGCGACACCGGGGACCGCGGTGCGTTCCACCCCGTCGGGGGTGAAGCGCGGACGACCCAGGTAGTCCTTCAGGTCACCCAATCCGATCACCAGTTTCCCGGTGGCCGACGGGGTTTCGGCCTCGTAACCCAGGTCCTTCTCGTAGCCCAGACCCTCGGGCACGAATTCGCCGTTGCTGATCACACTTTCGGTATCCGCGATATCCGCCGACTCCGAAAGCTTCGTCGCCGCCTTGCGCAGCGCCTTGGCGATCAGCCGCTCCATCTGCCGCACGCCGGCTTCCCGGGTGTAGTTCGCGGCGACTTCGCGCAGCGCCTCGTCCGTGATCGAGACCTCCTCGGCGGTAAGAGCATTGCGCTCCAGTTGCCGCGGGATCAGGAAGTCGCGGGCGATGGCCACCTTGTCGGCCTCGGTGTAGCCGTCCACGCTGATCAGTTCCATGCGGTCCAGCAGCGGGCCGGGGATGGTGTCGAGCACGTTCGCGGTCGCGATGAACAGCACGTCCGACAGGTCCAGATCCAGGTCGAGGTAGTGGTCGCGGAACGTGTGGTTCTGCGCCGGGTCCAGCACCTCCAGCAGGGCCGCCGCGGGATCGCCGCGGAAGTCGCTGCCGACCTTGTCGATCTCGTCCAGCAGGACAACGGGATTCATCGATCCCGCCTCCTTCATGGCGCGCACGATGCGGCCGGGCAGCGCGCCCACGTAGGTGCGCCGGTGACCGCGGATCTCGGCCTCGTCGCGCACGCCGCCCAGGGCGACGCGAACGAACTTGCGGCCCAGGGCCCGTGCCACCGA
Organism: Nocardia sp. NPDC059240; assembly: GCF_042753865.1. Lineage (NCBI taxonomy): Bacteria > Bacillati > Actinomycetota > Actinomycetes > Mycobacteriales > Nocardiaceae > Nocardia > Nocardia sp. NPDC059240. The sequence goes on from NZ_JBHZAC010000005.1 coordinate 424,813, forward strand.
TTCACCCAGCGAGGTCTTACCCACACCAGGCGGACCGACCAGCACCAGCACCGCGCCGGAACCGCGTCCGCCGACGACCTCCAGGCCGCGGGCGGCCCGGCGGGAACGCACGGCCAGGTACTCGACCATGCGGTCCTTGACCTCGTCCAGGCCGTGGTGATCCGCGTCCAGCTGGGCGCGGGCGGCCGAAACATCGGTGGAGTCAGTGGTTTTCACCGTCCACGGCAGTTCCAGGACGGTGTCCAGCCAGGTGCGGATCCAGCCCGTCTCCGGGCTCTGATCGCTGGAACGCTCCAGGCGACCGACCTCGCGCAGGGCGGCTTCCTTGATGTCCGAAGGCAGGTCGGCGTTCTCGACGCGGGTGCGGTAGTCCTCCGCGCCGTCCGGCTCGTCCTCGCCCAGCTCCTTGCGAATCGCGTTGAGCTGCTGGCGCAGCAGGAACTCGCGCTGGGTCTTCTCCAGGCCCTCGCGCACGTCCTCGCTGATCTTCTCGCTGACCTCGGTCTCGGCGATGTGCTGGGTGGTCCACTCGATCAGCTTGGTCAGTCGCGCGAAAGGATCCGGGGTGTCCAGGATTTCGCGCTTCTGCTCATTGCTGAGGTAGGAGGCCCAGCCGGCCGCGTCGGCCAGCGTGGACGGATCGTTCATCTGATTGACCGCGTCGATGACCTGCCACGCCTCACGGCGCTGCAGGACCGACACGACCAGCTTCTTGTATTCGGCCGCAAGCTCTTTGGTGCGTCCGTCGGCCGCCGGGATCTCGACCGGTTCGGCCTCGACCCACAGCGCCGCGCCCGGCCCGGTCACGCCGTGGCCGATCTTGGCCCGGCTCTCCGCCTTCAACACCGCCGCGGGCGCGCCGCCGCGCATCCGGCCGACCTGTTCGATGGTGGCCACGACGCCGTAACTGGCGTACCCCTCATCGAGGCGAGGCGCGACCAGCACCTGGTTGACCTTGCCCGCGCGGGCGGCATCGATGGCGGCCTGCGACGACTCGTCCAGCTCGATCGGCACGACCATGCCGGGGAGCACGATCGGATCGGTCAGGAACAGGACCGGCAGGTTCGTTGGTGTAGTCACGTCTTCGACCCCTTCCAAGGTTGAGCGTTACCTTGTCAACCTCGGGGGTATACCGATTGTTCCAGCCCGCTGTTCGCCGGGGGTGAACACTGCGAATGTCTGAAATCCGCTGGTCAGGAATATAGCTTCCATGGACATAGTTTCCAAGTAAAGTAAAAACCGACGCAGATTCCGTCGCACTCAGGAGTTCCGCCATGACAACCGCACCCACACTCACCGGACAGGACATCGCCGAGGCCGAAGGGGCGGTCACCGCCCTGCTCGAGGCGACGCTCGTCGCGAGCGGCTTCACCATCACCGCCAATGAATACGCCGTGCTGCGCGCGGTGGCAGTCCGCGGGCCGTACCCCACACCGGCCGAGCTGCACGAATATCTGGCCGGGCAGCGCCAACTCGGCATCGACGCGGCCGGCGCGGCGACGCTGCTGGCCGGAATGCGGGACAAGGGATTTCTCAGTGGAAGCGGTCTCGACGAGGCGGGTCCGGTTCAGCTGACACCCGAGGGTCGCGCGGAACTCGGGCGGCTGATGCAGACGGTCGGGCCCCTCACCAGGCCGATCTTCGGCGGGTCGGACCCGGAGGAACTCGCCACCGCGCACCGAGTGCTGAGCTCGGTCATCGAACGGGCGAACAAGCTCCGGATGGGGCAGGAATTGTGAGAGTGCGCTAGCCGCAGGGTTATTCGTCACCCTCGGGCGCATCGAGGAGCGCGCGCAGCATGGCTGTCAGCTCCGCGGTGCGCCCGCCGTCATTGCCGCCCAGCGGCGCGGTCAAGCGGTCGCGCAGGTCGCGCACGAGCGGGATCGTCCGCGCCGCGGTATCGACTCCCCGCTCGGTCAGCGCGAGTTCGACCGCTCGCGGATCGGCGGCACTGGTGGTGCGGGTGAGCAGCCCCAGCCCCTCGAGCGCCCGCACCAGCTTCGAGATATAGACGGCGTCCAGGCCGGTGACATCGGCCAGTTGCCGCTGGCTCGGCCGGGAACCGTCGAGGGTGAGGCCGTAAAGCGGTGCGAGCACCGAATATTGGGCCTGGGTCAGTCCGTGCGGTGCGAGGACGCGATCCATGGTGGCACGCCACCGCGTGGACAACCGCCACACCAGATAACCGGCGTTGGCCCGCACATCACTCTCGGCATCGGACACGCGCGAAACTGTACATGGCAACTATTTTCCGGGGCGCGATGCTCAGAGGCGGATCTGCTCGAGCGGGGTCTGCGCGGTGGGGTCCTGGGAACCTTCGAGTTCCGGGTCGGCGGTGGGTGCGGGCTCGGCGGTGTGCGGCTTCAGGGCGGCGAGGATCATGCCGATCACGCCGACGCCGAGGCCGGCGATGGTCAGGGCGTGCAGGGGTTGGCCGATGAACAGCCAGGCGAGGATTGCGGTGGTGGCGGGGGTTGCGAAGAAGAGTTTGCCGACCCGGGTGGCGTCCCAGCGGCGCAGCATGGCGTTGAACAGCAGGAATACGCCGATGGAGTTGATGACGATCATCCAGGACAGTGAGATCGCGAAGCGGCCGGGGTCGTTGATGTGGATATTGCCGCTGAGCAACACCAGTAGTCCGGCGAAGGGTGCGCTGATCAGCTGGTGGACAGCGGTGGCGGCCCGGCTGTCCACGGTGGGGCTGAACCTCTTCTGGTAGACGGTGCCGAGGCTGAGGCCGAGCAGGCCGATGACGCAGAGCAGCAGGCCGAGCCACGAGAAGTGCGACTGGCCGCCGACGGCCAGCGCGATGCCGATCCCGCCGATGCCGAATCCGACCCACTGGCGGGCGCTGATGTGCTCGCCGAGGACCCGCGAAAACAGTGCGATGACAACCGGATTCAAGCCCTGCACCAGCGAGATCACCGCGGCCGAGACGTGTTCGCCCATGGCGGAGTAGAAGGCCGCGAACTGCACGATCTGCATGAGCAGCCCGGCGACCATGACATGCCGCAGCTCCCGTCCCCGCGGCCAGACCGCATGCACCGCAAGGCCGTACAGCAGCAGCAGTGGCCCCGCGATCGCGTACCGCCCGAGCAACACCACCATCGGCGGCGCCGCACCCACCCCGATGATCCCCGCGATGAACGCGCTACTCCACATCAGAACAAAGGCTGGCTGCGCGATCCCATCGGCGATCCGGCTTCTCATCAACCGAACGTATGCGTGCCGACTCGGCAGCCAGGGGGGCAGAACACGCCGCGATCCGGACTCGAGCCGCCGATGGCGGCAATTGCACTGTGCTCGTCGTGAATCGGCCGCTGGCAACGCGATCCCGACTCCTACCGTCGGATTGATGTCACGCAGTTATGAACTCAGGGTCTACACCCTCGCCACCGCCGAGGCGCTCGACACGTATCGACGCATCCACTACCCCCGCCACCTGGTCAGTTTCCTCGCGTACGGCATCGGCGCACACGGGATCTGGACCAATACCGACGACGGCTATCGGCTCTACGCACTGTTGTCCTTCGCCGCCGGCGTCGACCCGGCCGAAGTCGCCGAACGCTACCTGCGGAGCCCCGAATTGCGCAGCGATATGGCGGGTTTCGACGTATCCGCCATTCTCGCCGTCACCTCCACCCGCCTGACGCCCTCACCCGGCTCGGCCCTGCTCTGAAGAAGGACCGCACACCATGCTCAGTTCCATCGGCTACGCCATCACCGGACTCACCGGCGCCCTCCTCCTGTTGATCGGCGCTCGCGCGCTACTGGCGCCGAAGGCCGCCGCCACCTCCTACGGCATCCCGGAGGTCGCCGGACTCGAGCCCTATATGACGATCAAGGGCGGACGGGATCTGGGCCTCGGCGCGATCACCGTGGCGCTGATGATTACCGCCTCCACTCACGCGCTGGGCTGGTTCATGCTGGCGGGCACCGTGATTCCGCTCATCGACGGCATCAATGTGCTCCGCAGCGGCGGGCCCAAGGCGATTGCCTTCGGTGTGCATCACGCCACCGCCGTGGTGATGCTGATCGGCGCCGGTGTGCTGCTGGCGGCGTGATCAGAGCGATCGGCGAAAAGCGCTGGGGGAGCGGCCGGTCCAGCGGCGGAAGGCGCGGGCCATGGTCTGCTGGTCGCGGTAGCCGAGGCGGCGGGCGATCGACTGCACCGACAGCGCTGGATCGTGCAGGAGCGTGACCGCCAATTCGTGCCGCGCGGTTTCGAGTTCGATGCGCCAGGAGGTGCCCTGCTCGTCCAAGCGGCGTTGCAGGGTGCGGCCGCTCAACGCCAGCCGGCGGGCGACCCCTTCGAGGGTGACCGGGCCTTCGGCGGTGACGCAGAACGCTTCGCGCAGCGTGGTGCGGAAGGTGTCCAGCCACGACGACTCGGTGCGCACCTTGTCGATCTGCGCCTGCGCGTAGAAGTGCAGGATCTCGCGCAATTGCGGGTCGTACCGGTGAGATTCACGCGCCGATCCGGCGTTGAGGAAAGTGAGTGCGTCCGAACGCTGCCCGAAGTGGATGTTGTCGGTCCCCAAGGCCCGCACCAGGTATTCGCGATGCGGCGGCGCGGGGTGGGCGAAGTCCACCCGCACCGGCGTCGCCGCCTTCCCGAAGCCTTCCTGCGCCCGCCGCGCGGCCACGGCCAGGGCGAACTCCCGATGCACCTGGTCGACCGGATCGCCGCTCGGAGTGTCGACATAGGTCACCTGCAGCTGGTCGCCGTCCTCGACGACCCGGAACTCGACGGACGGATCACAGATCGCCGCGCTGAATCGGGCCGCGTCGCGGAAGCCGTCCGCCAGCGTCGGGGCGCTGCTAATCAGGTAGTCCCACACGTGCAGTCGCCCGAACTCCGCCGCGGCGGCCGCCCGCACTCCCACTTCCCGGCCACCCGTTCGGACCAGGACCTCCCACAACCGGTAGAGATCCGCGGTCGGGATCCGCGTCCGGTCATAGGGCAGCAGCGATCGATCCAGTCCGCCGATATGCGCCAACTGCGGCCCCGACACCCCGGCGGGTTCCGCCGCGTCCAGCACGACCCGAAGCACCAGGGACGACACGGTATTCGCGAGCGCTGACCTCATATCCCCTTGAACAAGGACTTCATGCCGTTGTTCCCGGGGCTTGCCTATCGGTTCGAGCGGGGGTGGAAGAGGCGATAGAGGTTGAAGCTGTAGCCCCAGCCGAAGCTCTTAGGAGTGAGGAAGCGGGGGTCGTCGGGGTTCCACCAGCGGGCGCGGACACGCTCGCGGGTGGGGCGTCGCCAGTCGTACGGGATACCGGCCCAGGTGCCCTCGGGGGCGGGGGGTTCCTTGTCGTTTTCGCTGGTCATAGGCTCACAGTAGACGAATCTCGGCGTAGGGGTTGACGGCTACAGCTAATGCGATTAGCTTTATGGCTATCGCAGTTAGCTTCACTCGCTAGGGAGAGAACGACATGACCGAGTACGTGGACATCGCAGGTGGCCGGATCGCGTACGACGAGGCCGGAACGGGCCCGCTGGTCGTGCTGTCGCACGGCATGGGCATCGACCGAAATGTCAACAAGCACCTGATGCCGCTGCTGGTGGCCGCCGGCTACCGGGTGATCAACACCGATATGCGCGGCCACGGCGAGTCGAGCCTGGACTGGGCGTCGGAGACCGGCAAGGCCGCCATCAGCCGCACCGACGTCGCCAACGACCTGCTGGCCGTCATCGAGAAGCTGGGTGGCGAGCCCGCCATCCTGATCGGGCACTCGCTCTCGGGCGGCTCGGTCACCATCGCCGCGGCGCTGCGGCCGGACCTGGTGCGGGCGGTCGTGGAGATCAACCCCTTCACCCTGACCCAGAAGGTCGACGTGGCAGCGCTTTTCACCAATTCGCGGCACCGCAGCGGCATGATCCCGCTGATGGCCACCATGATGCTGAAGAGCGTCGGCCAGTGGCTGAAGTACCTGAAGGTGGCCATGCCGTCCAACCCGGCCGACCGCGACGAGTACCTCGCCGAGGTCGCCGCCAAGCTGGCCGAGCCGGGCCGGATGGCCGAGTTCATGAAGACCGGCAAGTCGACCCCCGCGGACGCGGAAGCCCAGGTGCCCAACGTGACCCAGCCCGTGCTCGTCATCATGGGCGGCGCGGACCCGGACTTCCCGAGCCCCGAGGCCGAGGGCAAGCGCATCGTCGACGCCCTGCCCGCCGGACTGGGCAGCCTCGCCATCGTCCCCGGCACCGGCCACTACCCGCAGTTCGAGAAGGCCGACCAGGTGGCAGAGTTGGTGCTGCCCTTCCTGAAGGAAAACCTTGCCTAGGGTGGGCCTGAGCCGAACCGACGTCGTCGCCGCGGGGGCCGCCCTCGCCGACGAGGTCGGTTTCGGCAATCTGGCCCTGGGCACGCTGGCACAGCGGCTGGGGGTGCGAACCCCCTCGCTGTACAAGCACATCGAGAGCCTCGCCGACCTGCAGCACGGCATCGCGGCGCTGGCCATGGCGGAGGTGGACCAGCAGGTTCGCGACGCCATGCACGGCAAATCCGGCAGCGCCGCGCTGGCGGCCTTCGCGAACACCTTCCGCGACTACGTGGTCGAGCATCCGGGCCGCTACAGCGCGACCGTCGGCGCGAAGTTCACCGGACCGGATGATCCACTGCTGCAATCGGGTTCGCGCGTGCTGGACTCGATGGCGGCGGTGCTGCACGGCTACGGGATCGGCGCCGACGAGATGGTGCACGCCCAGCGCACGCTGCGCTGCCTGTTCCACGGCTTCGCCACCCTGCAGGCCGCGGACGGCTTCCAATGGAGCAACGACGCCGAGGACAGCTTCGACTGGATGATCCGCTTCCTGGATCGCGGCCTCACCGAAATCGGCTCGGCCTGAACCGATTTGCGGGACCATGAACCCAACACTGACAACGAGGGTGTTGGGGTGCCATGGAAGAGTACGAGTGCGACGGTGTCCGGATCGCCTACCTACGTCGTGGCGAGAGCGGACCACCGGTGGTCATGCTGCATCACGCGGGCGCGGCGCACGTGGTGTGGATGCCCCAGATCAATGCGCTGGCAGGGCAATACCGGGTCTACGCGCTCGATCTACCCGGCTTCGGCAGCTCGGCGAAGAACCTGACCGACGACCCGGCGGGTGGTTTCACGCTGGCGCGGTACACCGAGCTGATCCACCGTTTCCTGGTCGAGCACGAGCTCACCGATGTCAGCCTGATCGGGAACTGCCTGGGCGGCGCGATCACCCTGAACACCACCCGGCAGCATCCCGAGCTGATCCGTGCGGCGGTCGCCATGAATCCGCTGACCGAATCGACCGTGCTGCACGGCAGACTCGGCCCGGCCGCCCGCCTGGACCGTGCCGCGCCCGAGGCTGTGATCCAGGCCCTCGAGCACTGGCATACGCCGCGCTGGCTGGCCCGGGCCACCGTGCGCTACTGGTTCACCCGCCGCCGCGCCTTCCGGGAAAGCCCGTACACCGGCGCACTGTCGGCCGGCTATCCGGCCAAATCGCTACTGCGCGTCATCCGGGACCTGTCTTCCTTTGCCGCGCTGGATGATTGGCCCGACCGCGACGGGCTACCACCGATCTGCACGATCTGGGGCACCCGCAACCGGGTGCTGTCGGCGGCCGCGGGCCGCGCCCTCAACGACCGCCTGCGACCGGATCGCGCCGAATACATCGACGACGGCGGCCACGTCCCGATGCTCGAGCAGGCCGCACAGGTCACGGCCATCCTCACCGAATTCCTCAGCGCGGCCCGGGTCGACAAGACCGACCACGCGCACTGAACACGCGCCTACGATGGCGGCCGGGGAGGGCCGTTGAACCGGAACGAGGAGCGTATGAGCACCATGCTGGCCGCACGACTACACCTGGGACCGCGCTCGGAGTCGCCGCGCTCGCGGCGGCTGGAGTTGAACGAGGTGCCGATTCCGGAACCCGGACCGGATCATGTGCTGGTCAAGGTGGAGGCGGCGGGCGTGTGCCTGTCGGATGTGCACCTCATCGACGGAACCCTGACGCCGATGTTCCTGCCGGGCGATGTGGTGACGCTCGGGCACGAGGTCGCGGGCACCGTGCACACGCTCGGGCCCGGGGTCACCAGCGCCAAGGTCGGCGATCGAGTCGTGTTGCAGGCGGGCGAGCTTCGCGGCGCGGCCACCTTCACGCGCGGCGTCGACTACGACGGCGGCTGGGCCGAGTACTCGCTGGCGCGGGTGGACACGCTGGTGCCGATCCCGGACGAGCTGCCGTTCGAGCAGGCGTGCTTCATTCCCGACGCGGTGTCCACGCCGTGGGCCGCCATCACCGCCACCGCCGAGGTGAAAGCCGGTGAGGCCGTGGGCGTCTGGGGCGTCGGCGGGCTCGGTGCGCACGGGGTGCAATTGCTGCGCCTGGTCGGGGCCGCCCCGATCATCGCGGTGGATCCGCTGCCCGCGGCGCGGGAACGCGCGCTGGAATTCGGCGCGGACCTGGCCCTCGATCCGGCCGATCCGGACCTGCGGCGCAAGGTGTTCGCGGCCACCGGGACCGGGCTCAATGCCGCCTTCGACTTCGCGGGCGTGGCCCCGGTGCGCGAGCAGGCCGTCGTCTGCCTCGCGCCGCAGGGCCGCCTGGTGCTGGTCGGGCTCACCGACAAGCCGATCACCATCACCGGCGGGACCACGTTCAGCTTCTTCCAGCAGCAGGTGCGCGGCCACTACGGCTCGGCACCCGAGGACGTCACCAAGCTGGTGAAACTGCAAGGGCTGCAACGGGTCGACTTCTCCCGCTCGGTGAGCGCCGTCGTCCCGCTGGCGGATGCCGCCAAGGCCGTCCACGCGCTGGAGGCCAAGGAAGGCAATCCGATCCGGATTATCCTGAAGCCTTAGACAACTCATGGCTCGCCCCGCACTCACACAGTGAGTGCGGGGCGAAACTGGAGGTGGGCTAAGCGATTCGACGCTGGAAGGCGTTGGTGGACTGTCCGTTCGAGAGATCGACGGTGTAGACCCCCAGGTCCGCGGACGTGGGGGTCAGGTCCAGCACCATGAAGCCGAGGTCCGAATAGTTCTCGTAGAGCGCGGTATTCGGCGTGTGCCGGCCGGACGTGTGCGGCTCGTCGTGCACCGACTTGGCCGCCGCGCCCGAGATGATCTGCCGGGTGCCCTTCGAGGCGGTGCCGGGTTCCAGCACCTGCAGCGAATGGTCGTGACCCGACAGCAGAAACTGGCAGCGGCCCAGCACGTGCGCCTCGAAGAAGTCCTTCACATAGCGCCCGTCGATCGGCTCGATGCCCAATCCCTCGTATTCCCCGGCATTCCCGTGCGGCCCGTTGTTCAGGTACGGGTGGTGGGTGCAGGCGATCTTCCATTTCGCGGGCGACTCGTCGATGGCCCGGTCCAGCCAGGCCGCCTGCTCGGTCATGAACTGGCCGTCGGCGGCCCAGTACGGCTGGAACAGCGGCGGCAGGTAGGCGGCGATGGGATTGAGGTCCAGCACGAAGAATTCGACCACCGGCTGCTCCTGCGGAATCCGCACCGAGTAATAGCGGGACGGCATGAACCAGCGGCGCGAGCGCGCGTGATAGGCCACCTCGTGGTCGCCGCGCAGCAGCCAGCCGCCGTCGCCGGGCAGGATCGAGGAGTTGTCGTGATTGCCCTGCACCATGAGCCAGGGGAAGTCGAGGTCGTGGTTGGGGTCCTCGAACTTGGCCGCGAACTGGGCGTCGTCATCCGACCACGGGCCCTGCTCGTAGACGTTGTCGCCGAGGCCGAGCGCGAAGGAGAACGGTTGCCGCGCATGCTCGGCGCGCATGGCGTCGGCGACCTGCCACTGCGGGCGCGCACCGGTGCCGGCGTCACCGGTGAGCAGGATGCGCAGACGGTCGGAACCCGGGAGTGCGAACTTGTCGGCCGGGGCATTGTCGGCCCTGGCGGTCGCTCCCGTGGCAGCGAACGCGGCCACCCCGGCCGCGGCGGTGCCGGTGAAGAACCCACGACGATCCAATGACATGCCGAACTCCCACCTTCGCATTATTGGTCGATCGACCAGTATTCCCGACTATGGAACCCGCCGCAGACTACGTCCCGGTCACCGGCCCGTCCGGACCACGACACGGTACGTTCTTGGGAGTCCGAATTTCACACCATCAGCTCGGCCGTAGGGGGACGCTGCTATGACGACACTGGCCTCGGGCCTGTTCCTGGACTGGGAACGACTGACCGGCCAGACCGAACTCGTCGTGGATCTGATCAGCTTCCCCATCTTCAGCGCCATCGCCGGCTGGCTCACCAACTGGACCGGCGTGCTGATGTTGTTCTGGCCGGTCTATTTCAAGGGCTACCGGATCCCCGGGCTGGAGTACCTCTACCCCTATTTCCCGCGCCGCGTGCAGGTGCTGCCGACCTTCTCCGGCGACGGCAAACGGCTCGGCTTCCAGGGCTTCATACCCGCCCGGTCGGAGAAGATGGCCAGCATCTGCGTGGACAAGGCGCTGATGCGGATCGGCAGTCCCCGCGACTTCATTCACGAACTCGACCTCGAGGGCATTGCCGACTACATCGCCGAGGTCGGCCGCAAACAGGTGCCGTCCATGGTCGACGAGATCATGAACCAGGAGAACCCGGACCTGTGGGGCGCGGTGCCCAATGCCGTGCGCAATGTGCTCTACCAGCGCATCGAGCGGGAGCTGCCGACGCTGGCCCGGCGGGCCTTCGACCAGCTCGGCGACAATGTCGATCAGCTCATCGACATCAAGGATTTCGTCATCCGGTACCTGCGGGAGAACCCGGAAATCCTCAAGGACCTGACCACCACCATCGCCGCGCCCGAACTGCGGTTCATGGTGAAGGTCGGTCTGCTGGGCGCGCCCTTCGGCCTGCTGCTGGCCCTGTATATGCAGGTGCACCACCACATTCCGGTGCTGGGCTGGCTGCCGGGCTGGTTCGTGATCCTGTCGGCGACGGCGCTCATCGGCGTGATCGTGAACGTGATCGCGGTCAAGGTGGTGTTCGAGCCGGGCGATCCGCAGCCGCGCTACAAGTACCTGTGGAAGCAGGCGCTGCTGGCCAAGCGGCAGCCCGAGGCGGCCGCCGATCTCTCGCACATCCTGGCCTACCAGGTGCTCACGCTGCCGAATCTGGCCCGCGAACTGCTCGACGGACCCAATGGCGACAAGACCCGGCAGCTGCTGGAGCGGCTCATCTCCCAGGAGATCCACCGCCAGCTCGGGCCGACCCACTCGGTGGTGCGCAGCGTCTTCGGCAAGCGGCAGTTCGACAATCTGAAGATCGGCGCGACCACGGCCGCGGTCAGCTTGGCCCCGAGCCTGGCCGACGATCCGGAATTCGCGGCGGCCCAGGCCAAGAAGATCGATGAGTTCGCCGCCCGCAAGCTGCAACAGCTCACGCCCGGCGAATTCATGGAGATGTTCTACGCCTCGATCGAGCAGGACGCGTGGCTGCTGTATCTGCACGGTGCGGCGCTGGGCCTGGTGGTCGGGGCCGTGCATTTGATTCTTTTCGGCTGGTAGCGGCCACTTTTCAGCACCGAGCACGCGCGTTCAGAAAATCAAGCACGCGTGCTTGCATTTTTCCGGACCGGCTGCGATGCTGGCCGGGTGGCCGATCTCGAGGCATTACTCGCCGACTTCACCGCCGAATGCGCCGATCTCGATCGCTTGGTCGCGGACCTCGATCCCGCCGACTGGCAGCGTGACACCCCCGCCGCCGGGTGGACCATCGCCCACCAGATCGCCCACCTGAACTGGACCGATCAGGTCGCCGCCGTGGCCGCCGCCGACCCGGTGAAGTTCGACGCGCTGGTCCAGGAGGCCCTGCCCAAGGTGCTCACCTTCGTGGACGAGGCCGCCGAGGCGGGCGCGAAAACCCCTGCGCCGCAACTGCTCGCCGATTGGCGACGAGACCGCGCTGCCCTGGTCGAGGCCCTGCGCACGGTGCCGGCGGGCACCAAGCTGCCCTGGTTCGGGCCGCCCATGAGCCCTGCCTCGATGGTCACCGCCCGTCTCATGGAGACCTGGGCGCACGGGCAGGATGTGGCCGACAGCCTGGGCATCACCCGCGAACCGACCTCTCGCCTGCGGCACATCGCGCACATCGGCGTGCGGACCCGCAACTTCGCCTACATAACCCACGGCAAGACCGTGCCCGGCGAGGAATTCCGCGTCGAGCTGACCGCTCCGGACGGGAGTGAATGGGCTTGGGGACCCGAGGATGCCGCGCAGCGCGTCACCGGTTCGGCCCTGGACTTCTGCCGGCTGGTGACCCAGCGGCGGCACTTCGACGATCTGGCTCTGGACGTGCGCGGGGACGACGCTCGCGAATGGCTCGGTCTGGCCCAGGCTTTCGCCGGTCCGCCCGGAAGCGGCCGAGCGGCGGGTCAGTTCGCCTGACCCGCCGCTTTATCCCGGCCTCCGACCAAGAATCCCCAATTCCCACAGGGCTTTTCGGGCGCGACGAGCGCCAGCCTGGGTGCGCCGTGCCTGGTGCCGACCGGACGCCGTTGGCCGGAGGTCTCTTCGATGGCAGTCGAGTTGGCGCTCGCCGCTATGAGGTTTTTACCCAGGCTTTCGACGGGGAAAACCTGATGATGTCCAACCTTTCCATCTTGTGATCCTGGTCATATCGGTGGCCGGTGTTACCTGAGGTCACCGTAACCTGGACGCGCGTACGACTTTCAATGGTGCGGGTCGCTGCGTCGTCCAGACGCAGGGGGACCAGGGGAGAGGGAAAGGACGCACCAGTCATGTCGCATGAACTCGCGACGCAGGCGGCGATGTCGACCCGCCGCACCGCGCAAGTCTTCCGCTACACCGCCATCGTCACCGCGAGCATGGCCAGCATCGGGCTGACCGTCGCCGCCGGGTCCTACATCGCCAACGAGATGGCGCACGCGCCCGGGCAGCTCGCCGCACCGCCGGCCGGACACCCGGCGCTCATCGAGCTCGGGGCCGGAGCCGACCAGCCGAACACACCGTCGGCGGGACCGCTGTCCGACAAGGTCGGACTCACCTCGCTGTTCACCACCAACCCGATGGAATCGGTCCCGACGCGATCGATCCCGATCCGGATCCCCGGCACCGGGGCGGCCACCGCGGCCGAGACGCCGCACCCGCTCATCGGCCAGGTCCGGCTCGGCACCACCTACCTGGGTGCGCAAGTCGCTGCGGCACAGCACAATTCGATCTCGCTCACCGTCGATACCAATCTCTTCGCCACGTTCGCCGACGTGCTGCTACGCAGCCCGCTGGGCGAGCAACTGGGCATCACCGGCGATCCGACGGCCAATACCCAGCTGCGGACCGATGTGGACAGCCACGGTGACGTGACGCTGACCCTGTCGGACCCGTCGCTCGGGCGCTACGGCCTGCAGATCGCCCGGCATCCCGTCCCGGCGGCCACGGTTCCGGCCGAGTCGACCACGGTTCCGACTGAGTCGACCACGGTCCCGGTCGAGTCGACCAAGTTCCCGGCCGATTCCGCCACGCACGGGGAAGACTCGACCGTCCTTACTGTGTGAGACTTCCCGGTGTGTACGACTTCTGCGTGATCGGCGGCGGCATCGTCGGGGTGGCCACCGCGCACCGCATTCTCGAACGCCATCCGGGGGCGAGCCTGCTGCTGGTGGAGAAGGCCGGGCAACTCGGCCTGCACCAGACCGGGCACAACAGTGGGGTCATCCATTCGGGCATCTACTACGAGCCCGGGAGCCTGAAGGCGAAGCTGTGCGTGCGCGGCGCACAGCTCACCAAGGAATTCGCCGCGGCCCAGCAGATTCCGTTCCAGGAGTGCGGAAAACTGCTGGTGGCCACCGACGCCGATGAGCACGCGCGGATGCTCGCACTTTACGAGCGGTCGGTCACCAACGGCGTCGAGGTGGAACTGCTCGATGCCGCCGAGCTGCGGCGCCGCGAGCCGCGCATCACCGGTGTCGGGGCGCTGTTCGTGGCGAGCACCGGCATCATCGACTACGGCCGGGTCACCCGGGCGCTGGCGGAGCGGGTCCGCGCGGCCGGGGGCGAGATCGCGCTGGACACCGAGATCACGGCCATCACCGAAACAGACTCAGCGGTAACCATTTCCGGTCCGTCCGGGAGCAGGCAGGCCCGGCGGCTGGTGGTGTGCGCCGGGCTGCAGGCCGATCGGATGGCACGGCTGGCCGGCCTGGACATCGGACTGCGCATCGTGCCGTTCCGGGGCGAGTATTACCGGCTGCCCGCCGAGCGCAAAGGTCTGGTGAACACCCTCATCTATCCGATCCCGGATCCCGAATTGCCGTTCCTGGGCGTGCATTTGAGCCCGACCATCGACGGTGAGCTGACCGTCGGGCCGAACGCGGTGCTGGGTCTGGCGCGCGAGGGGTACCGCAAGGGCAGCGTGAATCTGCGTGATGCGCGAGAGATCCTGGGCTATCCGGGATTTCACCGGGTGGCCGCCGCGAATGTCCGGACCGGGTTGCGGGAGATGCGCAATTCGCTGTTCAAGCGCGGTTATCTGGCCGAGTGCCGTCGCTACTGCCCGGAGCTGACCGCAGCCGATCTGCAACCGCGAGAGGCGGGCATCCGCGCCCAGGCCGTGCTGCGCGACGGCACGCTCGCCCATGATTTCCTGCTGGAACGCACTCCGCGTTCGGTGCACGTGCTCAATGCGCCTTCCCCCGCGGCGACCTCCGCCCTGCCCATCGCGGAGTACATCGTCGACCGTTTGGCAGACTCCGTTTGAGCGACTCCCTGCAATAAATAGGATTGCTGTAGTACTTTTGGTGGCAGCCGTGGGACAGGGAGCAGCCTATGGGCCATTTCAAGTACGCGAGTGACGTCGGAGCACCGGTGGAGGTCGCGTTCACGTACACGGACAATTACCAGTTCGTGCCCGACTGGGCCTTCGGCGTCGTCGCCTTCGAACCGATCGGGGATTCCGATCACGGTTCCGGAGCCGTCTTCGCCGCGACCCTGCGGGTCGGCCTGTGGCATCCCACCATCGAGTGTGAGATCTCCGACTACCGCCGCAACGCGGTCATCGAGTACACACTGCGCCGACGCCGGACGGGGAAGCCGACGTCGGCGTGCCACAACTTCTGTGTCATCACCCTGCGCTTCGACCCGCTCGGCTACGGCCGCGCGGTGCTGACCTCGGAGACGGAGTACTGGGTGCCGCGCGGTCTCACCGGCAAGTTGCTGGGCAAGATGGCAGCCGCATTGGTGCAGGCCACGGTCCATCGAACGGAGTCGCAATTGCGTAGGGAGATAGAGGAATTCCACGGCACCGATCTTGTCGGCCGGATCGCGTAGGGTAGGCCGCATGATCATCGTGAGCACCGACGGATCATGCCTGCGTAATCCGGGCGGCGCGATCGGCTGGGCCTGGGTCAATCATGCGGGCGGGTCGGCAAGCGGCGGTGGGCCCTCGGGCACCAACCAGATCGCGGAGTTGCGGGCGCTACTCGAGGCCATCCGAGCGCATCCGAGCGCTGAACCACTGCTCATCGAGAGCGATTCGCTCTACGCCATCAAGTGCGCCTCCGAATGGATCAACGGGTGGCGCAACAACGGCTGGAAGACCTCCACCGGTGCGGCGGTCAAGAATGTCGAGCTGATCCAGCAGATCGATCGGGCCATCGCCACCCGGCCCGGACCGGTTCGCTTCCGCTGGGTACGCGGCCATGTCGGCAACTACTTCAACGAGCAGGCCGACGGGCTGGCCGGGCAGGCCGCCCGCCGGGCCGCCGCCTCCGGCGTCACCGAGCCGGAAGAACCCACGCCCTTAGATCCGGTGACCGAGCCGCTGCCGATCACCGAACCGAAGACCGAAGAACTGCCCGTCATCCGGCCCGCCGAGGCGGAAAAGGTGGTGGCCACCACGCATTCCGCGCCGCAGACTCCACGCGTGCGCGCGGCGGCCACCAAAACGCCTGCGCCCGAGGCACTCACGCTGTTCTGAGTCGACCACGTACGGAGGAAGGCCCGCATCCGAACTCGGATGCGGGCCTTCCTTTTTGTGCTGGATTCCCCCAGGGGGGAAAGCTCAGTTGCCCGGCTTAGGAGCCGCGCTGGTGGGCGCGGGCTGACCGGAAGGAGCGGGCGTGGCCGCGGGGGCCGGAGCTCCGGGGGTGCCGGAGGGCTGCACACCCTGCTGGTCGTTGCCGCCACCGCCGCCCGGGAAGAGCGGGTTCTCGTCACCGGCGTAGACCGGCTGGAACTTCGAGACCAGCCACTTGCCGTCGTGCTTCTCCAGCTCGACGTAGGTCGGGATGGTGAGCACGATCGGCTTGTTGTGGAAGTCGTTGGTGGAGGTCTGGGTCAGGCTGACCAGCACCGTCGCCTTGTTCGAGTCGCCGGACTCCCAGCCGCAGCGCAGCACGTTCAACGAGGACTTGGCGTGCGCGCTGGACAGGATGTCCTTCACGTCGCCGGCCATCGGATCGAACATGGTCTTGAACTCGCCGGTGATCAGCGCCTGCACCCGGGGACCGAAGTCGTTCCAGGTGCTCTGGTCGTAGACCGAGACCGCCTTGGCGAAATTGCACGCGGCCGTGCTGGCCGAGTCGCGGTCGGCGAGCTCATTGCTCTTGGAGTGCGACTGCCACCAGAACGCGGCCACACCCGCGAGCGAGGCGACCAGCAGCACGCCGAGCGCGATCAGCGCCACCATCGGGACGGCGATCTTGGTCATTGCCGCGGACTTGGACGGTGCGGCCTGCGGCTTGTCCGCTTCGGGCGTTGCGGCGGGCGTCGATTCGGCTGCCGGTTCGGCCTTTTCGGCCGTCTCGATCACCTCGGTCGGCGTCTCCGTCGCGATCACTTCGGTCACCGGCTCAGCCTTGCTCAGCTCCGGCTTGTCGGTGACCTTGTCGACGCTGTCGGTGGCCTTCTCGACGCTGTCGGTGGCCTGTTCGGCGCTGGCTGCGCTGTCCTGGGCATCGGCCTCAGCGATGGAATCGTCTTCGGTTTTCTTGTCCTGGGCAGCGTCATCCGACATGTATCGATCACTTTCCCGGTGCGCTGCGGACGCACCGTCTAGGTTTCGTCAGCGAGTATGCCTGTCGCGCATAAGAGCAGCGACAGGGCACTCACTTGATCGGCGGCAGGGTCCGTTCGTTCGGATCCGAGCCGGCGGGCGGGAGCGCGCCGTTATTGGGCACGTCCGGTCGCGGAGCATTGGCCGACCCGCGGATCTGCTGATCCATGGGCGGGTTCTGGCAGTAGCTCGCCCATTTCGGGAAGGTGCTCTCCGTGGCCACATCCGCCGCCACCTTCTTGGTGACGTAGTCGCACCAGGTGCGCGGCCAGATGTCGAGAATGGTGTAGAACTCACCGTCGTGCGCGGGCACACCCATGGCGGAGGTGCCGAGCGCCAGCGACGGGAACAGTGCCCGCAGTGCCGGCGTGCGCAGCTGCGCGGCCTTGGTGATGGCCGCGAAGTTGGTGGCCAGGCTGGTCATCGGGTCGGCGGTCTTGTCCAGGACCGCGCCGAGGGCCTGCATCTGGCCGGGCGCCTGCTCCAGGATCTTCTGGAGTTCGGCATTCGCGTCGTTGAACTGATTGAACAACACACTCGAATTACGGGTCAGCGTACCCAGATCCGGCTGCGCCAGCGACGTGGTGCCGGTGATGGTCTGCAGGTTCTTGAGCAGATTGGTGGTCTGCGGCAGCAGATTGTCCAGACCGGTCGTGGCCAGGCTGATCGCGTCGATCATGGAGCGCAGCTGATCCGGCCCGCCCGACAGCGCGGTGTCCAGCTCGGTGAGGATGACGCTGAACTTGTTCGGATCGATCTCGGAGATCATGGCGCTGGCATTGTCGAGCACCGACCACACCGGGGTGGGGGTCTTGACCTTGTTCGCGTCGTAGGCGATCACGGATCCGTTGTGCAGGAACGGAGCCGACTCGACATTCGGGCGGAAGTCGATGTACTGCTCGCCCGCGCCGGAGAGCGCGCCGACCGCCACCAGGGTGTCGGTGGGGATGGAGTACTTCTTGTCGATCTCGGCGGTGGCCGCGATGGCCGCGCCGTCGTCGACGAGCTTGATGTCGGTGACCTTGCCGATGCGGTAGCCGCGCAGGGTGACGTCATTGCCCGCCTGCAGACCGCCGGAACGGTCCAGATTGACTGTCACCCGGTAGGTTTCGCGCAGCGGGTTCACCCGCATCACGCTGATCGCCAGGTACGACGCGCCGACCAGCAGGATCAGCACGAGCGCGGCGTTGGACACCAGGTTCTTGTGGCTTTTCACCCAGTTCATCGGTGTCCCCCGTTGATCCGGCTGTAGATGATCTGCAGGACCTGGATGAGGCTGCCCCCGAAGTCGTTGAGGTCCTTGAGATCCGGGAACTTGCTGTTGGCCGGGTCGGTGAGCAGCCCGATGTCCAGCATGGAGAGGGTGGCGGCCACCGCCAGCGTGTCACCCTTGAACGAGGCATCGGCCTTGGGCCGGATGTCGTGCAGAGCGTCGAGCGCGGGGCCCAGGGTCTGATCGGTCTTGGACAGCGCGTTCATCAACTGCGTCACATTGTCGAGCAGACTGGCCAACGAATCCGATGTGGTGTTGGCGTAATCGCCCAGTGCCGCACTGGTTGTCGAGATCTTGGTGAGCAGATCACCGAGTGCCTGGTTGTTCTCGGCGATGGCGCCGATCATGCCCGGCAGGGTGTCGGCCACCTGACCCAGCTGCTGATGGTTGGCCTCGATGGTGTCGGCCAGCGCGCTGAATCCGGCGAGGGTGCCGTCGATACGCGCGCTGTTCTTGTTGAGACTGGCCATCACACTGGTCATCTGGCTGAGCACATGACCGAGCTGCTCACCGCGACCGCCGACGATGGAGTCCATCTCGGAGGTCAGCTTGGACAGGCTGGCGATGCCGCCGCCGTTGAACAGCAACGAGACCGACATCAGCAGCTCTTCGACGGTGGCGCCGGCCGAGGTGTCGGTGATGGTGTCACCGCTCTTCAGCAGCACCGTGTCCGCGCCGGTCTTGGGCTTGGTGATGACCGAGACGAACACGTCGCCCAGCGGGGTGGCCTGGCGCAGTTCGGCGGTGGTGCCCTTGGGCAGCTCGATGTCCTTGCGGATGTCCATGTCCACGTAGGCGTGGAAATCCTTGGTGGTGATCTTGGTGACCACCCCGACATCGGAACCACCGACCTTGACCTTGGCCTGGTCGGGCAGGTTCAGCGCATTGTCGAAGGTCGCGTGGATGGTGTAGGTCTCGCCGCCCGCACCGGGTTTGGGCAGCGGCAGGCTCTCCACGGTGAGGCCGCAACCGGAGGCCACCACCGCCGTCGCGGAGACCGCGATGGCGACGATCGCCCGCCGGGCCGCCCGGCCCGAACGCAGCTCTCGCATCAAGCGATTACTCATTTGGTCATTCCCAACATCGCCGCCATGAGCCCGAAATCGGGTCCGAAATCTTCCACCTTGCCGGTGCGGCAGCCGTCCGACTTCATCTGGATGCGCTCGCAGAACACGCTGATCATCTCGCCGGAGAGCGCGGTGCCCAGGATGCCGTGCAGGCGAATGAAGTTGCCCTGCCGGTTGACCGACTTGTCGAGGTTCTGCATGAGCAGCGGTGCCACGTCGACGATCTCGGTCACCCCGGCCGCGTTGTCGCGCAGCTGCTGGGTGACCTTGGTCAGCCCGGTCAGGGTGCCGTTGAGCTGATCGGAGTACTGCGAGAACGCCCCGGAGGTGTTGGCCAGGAAGGCATTCAGCTGATCCAGCGTGGCCTGCAGGCCGGGGGCCTGGTCGGCGAGCAGCCCGGTCATCTGGGTGATCTTGTTGCTGAAACCGCGCACCGAATCGTCGTTGTCGGCCAGCATGCTGGTCAGCTCGTTGAGCTTGATGATGATGGTGGAGATGGCGTCCTTGTTGTCGACGCCGGTCTTCAACGCGCCCGAGAGCGCATTGAGCACATCGCGCATCTTCTCGCCGTTGCCGTTCATCATCGGGTACAACACGCGACCCGAGAGCGGACCGACACCGTCCTGTCCCTCTTGGGGTTTCAGCGCGGCGGCGAAGCTGTCGATGGTCTTGATCATGGTGTCCAGCTCGACCGGGGTCTTGGTCTGCTGGGTGGTCAGGTGCGCACCGTCGGGCAGCTTGTCACCGCCCGTGTAGCGCGGGGTCAGCTCGATGTGGCGGTCGGTCACGATGGACGGCGAAACCAGCGCGGCCTGAACGTTCTTGGGAATGTCCACGCCCTTGTCCACCGTCATGTGGACCTCGGCGTACATACCCTTCGGCACGATCTTGTCGACCCGGCCCACCTCGAGCCCGAGCACGGTGATCGGGTTGCCCTCGAACATGCCCGCGATATTGAGGAAGTCCGCGGTGATGTGCTTGGTCTGGCCCGTGGCGTCCTTCACCCCGAGCGGCACGATGGAGCACGAACCGACGGCCAGGCCGACCACACCGATCATGGCGGCCTGGGCAATTCGCGTACCGAGTGTCCGCTTCTCAGCGAGTGACGGTGTCTGCTTCTCAGCGAGTGTCATTGGTGGCACCCCTCGTTCACCTGCGCGAAGCACAGCCAGTTGTCCGGGAACAGCCACGGCAGTGCGACCTCGCCGTAGTTGCCGTTACCGAAGGCATTGTTGAACTGCCGGACGGACGGCGGCAGGATCGACAGCATCCGGTCCAGGTTGTCCTTGTTCTTCTGCAGACCGTCGGCCATGGTGTTGAGCTGAATCAGGGTCGGGCCGAACTGGTTCTGGTTCTGCGCACCGATCTGCTGCAGCTGACCACTGAGCGTGGCGATATTGTCCAGCAGGCTCTTGAGCAGACCCTGGCGTTCCATCACCCGGCTGGCGATGGCATCACCCTGGGTGATCACCAGCAGCAGGCTGTTGCGGTTGTCGCCGAGGATCTTGGTGACCCGGTCCAGGTCCTTGAGCAGCTGGTCGACCTGGTCCTTGCGGCTGTTCATGGTCTTGGCCAGCGCGCCGATGGCGTCCAGCGCCTGCACCGTCATGTTCGGGGTGTCACCCATCTGCTGGTTGATCAGATTCAGCGAATCCGCCAGCTTCTTGGTGTCGAGTTCCTCGAACTTGGGCGTGCCCTCCTGCACCACATCGGCCAGGTTGTAGGGAACGACGGTGTTGGACTTGGGAATCCGGTTGCCCTTGATCCCGGTGCCGTCGCCGGGCGTGAGGTCGATGTAGCGCGCGCCCAGCAGGGTCGCCATCTTGATCGATGCCTTGGCGTCGGGGCCGAGCTTGACCTTCTTGTCGACATTCAAGGTGATCAGCACGTGGTCACCCTCGAGCTCCGCGCCCGAGATGGTGCCCACCGAAACGCCGGAAACGGCCACCTTGTCGCCGGTTTTGACGCCGGCGGTCTGCACGAACTCGGCCTTGATCGTCTGCTGGCCGATGCCGACCTGCTTGTAGAGGGTGGAGCCGAGCAGCAGTGCGGCGATGAGGGCGACACCACCCACACCGAGCCAGAAATTGCGGTTCGCGTTGAAGCGGGACTTGAGTTTCGTCATCATGGCCGGCACACCGCCGAGTGGGAGTTGCCGCCGATCTGCGAGAACAAACCGCGCGGGAAGAGGATGCCGTACAGCGAGACGTCCAAGCTGCACAGGTAGGCGTTGGCGTAGGTGCCGTTCTGGGTGAACTTACCCACGTTGGCCAGGATGGCCGGGAGGTCCACCGCCGCCTGGTCGAGCTTGGCGCCATTGTTCAGCAGCAGCGCCAGCGCGTCGTGCGAGGAGTTCTGCGCCAGCACCAGCTTGGGCTGGATCTGCCCGAACATGGCGACCAGAGCCGTTGTCGCATCGGCGATCTGGACGGTCGAGGACTGCAGCGACTGGCCCTGCGCGTAGAGGCCGCCGATCAGGGCGCGGGTCTGGGTGACCAGCGTCTCCAGCTCGTCGCCGCGCTTGGCCAGGCCGGACATCACGCCCGAGAGGTTGGTGATGACATCGGAGAGGATGCCGTCGCGCCGCTCGAAGTCCGAGGCCACCGCGGCGGCCTGGGTGATGAATGCGGCCAGCGACACATTGTCGCCCTGCAGCGCCTGGATGAAGCTGTTGGACAGGTTGTTCACCTGCTCCGGCTGCAGCACCTGGAACAGCGGCTGGAAACCGTTGAGCAGCGCCGAGACATCGAATGACGGCTCGGTGCGCTCCAGCGGGATCGCGGCATTGTTCTTGAGCGCCACGTGATCACCGGTGTGCGGCTTCTTCGGATCCGGCGGCGCCAGCGCGACATAGCGCTGACCGATCAGGTTCTGGTAGCGGACCAGCGCCTTGGTGTCGCCGTACAGCGTCTGATCGCGCTGCACGATGAAGTTGACCACCGCCTGGTTCTTCTTGTCCAGGTCGATCGACTCGACCTTGCCGACGCGTACGCCGGCCATCCGGACGTCATCGCCCGGACGCAGCCCGAGCACATCGGTGAAGGTCGCGCTGTAGGAGTTGGTGCTGCCCGACACAGTGCGTGCGAGCGTGTTCCAGATGACCGCGGTCACCAGGATCGACACGATCGCGAAGATGGTGAATCCGATCAGCGGTTTGCGAATGCTCATCGGCCGGCACCGTTTTCGGTCACTTGCAACGTGGCACCCTTCAGGATCGGGCTCAACAGCAGGTATTCGGCCGCGGTCGGACGCCGGCCCAGCAGGGCGGTGATGGCGTCGTCACCGGAGAGGGCGATATTCCCGGCGTTGGGCACCGAACCCGGCTGGCTCGCCGGAGCGGCCGCGGCCGGAGCCGGAGCCAGGTTCGGGAACAGGCCCTGCAGCGGGGTACCCGCGAGCGGGTCGTTGCCCGGCTTCTGGGCGGCGTCGGGCACGTCGGTGGGGGTACCGGTGGTGGTCAGGCCCGGGATCAGCGGGAAGCCCGCCGGCGGCGGGGTGATCGGGAGGCCCTGCGCGGCGTCGATGGCCTTGGGCCGCATGGCCTCCGGCAGCGTGCCCGGATCCGAGACCAGCGGCGCGGTGGCACAGCTGGGCGCGGCCAGGTCGCCGTAGCGCGGGCAGTCGTCGCGGGTATAGGGCTTGTACGGGGTGAAGGTGATGCCCAGGTTCCACCGCATCTGTTGCTGCGGACCCCAATTGAAGGTCGAGCTCAGCTTGCGCACCGAATCGTTGAGGTTCGAGATGGCCTGCGGGATGGCGTCCGGCTGGTCCGACAGCGCGCCGAACAGGGCGCTGGTGCCGGTGGTGACGTCCTTACCGACATTGGGGTTGCGGGCGAAGAGCCCGTTCACCTTGTCGATGGTGCCCCCGGCGCCGGCCAGCAGCGCGGTCAGCTGGGCGCGACGGTCGGAGATGGTCTTGGCGGTCTCGACCGAATCCTTCAGCACGCCCATGAGTTCCGGCGCGGACTGGTTGAGCGCGTGCATGGAACCGGAGAGATCGTCGAGGAACCCGCCGACATCCGGCACCGAACCGCGCACCTGCTCGAGCCAGCGGTCGAGGCGCTCGACGGTGGAGCCGGGCATCCGCCCGGAGCCGTCGAGGGCATAGGACAGCGTGCCCAGCACCCGGCCGAACTGCACCGGATCGATCTGGCCGAGAATGTCGCGGACCTTGGTCAGGGTGTCCTGCAGGGCGATGGTGCCCTTGGACTCGTCCTGCGCGATCTGCGAACCCTCCTTCAGATGCGTGGGATCCGCGCCGTTGTAGACGAGTTCGACCGAGGTGACGGCGAACAGGTTGGAGGGCACGACGCGTGCGGTGACATTGGCCGGGATGCCGGGGGCGTACTCGGGTTTCATCTCGATGTGCACCTCCTGCTTCTCGCCCTTGGCCGCGACGGTCACATCGTGGACCGCGCCGACCAGCACGCCGCGGAACTTCACGTCCGCGTTGGCGGGCAGGCCGTCACCGGTGGTGGTGAGATTCGCGGTGACATTGACCTTTTCGACGCCGTAGCCGCGGTAGCGGGCGAACAGCAAGCCCAGCACGACGGCGATGACGGTGAGGCCGCAGATCCCGGCGATGAGCAGCTGCCGCATCGTCGGTCCGCGTCCACTCGGATCGATAAGCATGGTGTGCGGCCCCCTATCCCGAGATCCGGATGCCGGGGTTGACGCCCCAGATCGCCAAGGTCATGAACAGGTCTGCGAAGACGACCGCGATGATGCACAACTTGATCGCGCGACCGGCCGCCACGCCCACGCCCTCGGGGCCGCCGGAGGCGAAATACCCGTAGTAGCACTGGACGAACGTGGTGAGCGCGACGAACAGCACCGCTTTCAGCAGTGAGTACAGCACATCGTGCGGGATCAGGAACTGATAGAAGTAGTGCTGGAAGGTGCCTGTCGCGGTACCGCCCACCAGGGACACGGTCAGCGAGCAGGAGATGTAGGCCAGCGGCAGCGCGATGCAGTACAGCGGCACGATGGCGATCATGGCCGCGATCATGCGGGTGCTGACCAGATACGGAAGCGGCCGGATGGCAACCGATTCCAGCGCGTCGATCTCCTCGGAGATGCGCATGGCGCCCAGCTGCGCGGTGAACCGGCAGCCGGCCTGCGCGGCGAAGGCGACCGTCGCCAGCAGCGGGCCGAGCTCACGGGTGGTGGCGAAGGCCGAGATGGCGCCCGTCAAAGGGCTCAGGCCCAACAGGTTCAGCGAGGTGTAGCCCTGGATGGCGACGGTCATGCCGCCGAACGCCGACAGGATCAGCACCACGCCGATGGTGCCGCCACCGACCACGAGATTGCCGTTGCCCCAGGTGACGTCGGACAGCAGCCGCCAGACTTCCTTGGGGTAGTGCTTGAACGCCATCGGCATGGAGCCGATCGAGCGCAGGAAGAAGAAGACCTGGTGGCCGATGCGGGCCAGCCAGTCGCGCGGCGCACCGGCCACACCCTTGAGCTTGTTCAGCGGCCGCAGCAGCGGCGGTGTGTAAGTAGCTGACACGGCTCAGACCACCTGCGGCGGGAAGAAGGAGTTGTACAGCTGGGTAATGATCAGGTTGACGCCGAACAGCATGACCGCCGACATCACGACGGCGGTGTTGACCGCGTTGGCGACACCGCCCGGGCCGCCCTTGGCATTGAGACCCGAATCGCAGGCGATGATGGCGGCGAGCAGCCCGTAGATGAGCGACTTCAGCAGCGCCACAACCAGGTCGGTGGTGATGGCGAAGGAGGCGAAGGTCCCGATGTAGGAACCCGGCGTGCCGTTCTGAACGAAGATATTGAAGATGTAGCCGGTCAGGAAGCCGACGAAAACCACGAAGCCACACAGCAGTACGGAGACCAGCATGGCCGCGCCGAGGCGCGGGGCGACCAGGCGGCGCATGGGATCGACACCCATCACCTTCATGGCGTCGATCTCTTCGCGGATGGTGCGCGAGCCGAGGTCGGCGCAGATGGCGGAGCCGACCGCGCCGGCGATCATGAGCGCCGTGACCAGTGGCGCGCCCTGCTGAATGATGCCCAGCCCGTTGGCCGCACCGATGAACGATGTCGCACCGACCTGCCCGGCGACCGAGCCGACCTGGATGGAGACGATGACGCCGATGGGAATGGCGACCAGCAGCGTGGGGGCGGCCGCGACATTAGCCATGAAGGCGCACTGCCGGATGAACTCGGCGTAGGGGAAGCGGCGGCGGAAAATGGCAATGAAAAGCTCGGCGACCGCGGAGACACCCATGGTCATCATCCGTCCGCCGGTTTCCAGCGAGCGTTTCGGATGATCCTGCCAGTACGCCTTGGCCCAATCCACGGCCGCATTCATCCGTGATGCCGTTGGTGGACTCCCCTGGTCCGCCGGGCTCGTGGTCACGTGCACTGACTACCCCTCTCGACGCCGGAGTTACCCGTCTCCGGCGACTGTTGCTTGACGCACCCTACTACGGAGTTAGGAAAAGCACATCACCGATTGTGGTTCCGGTCATAGACCCGGATCACTTTCGTCTTATGGCTGTGAACAGCCACATCAGGGTTGGTTTCGAGCCCAAAGAACCAGGCAGTTATCTAGAACATGTTCTAATTTTGACTTGCGGTCAGAGATGTGAACATCGACCGGGTAACAATTTATAGGATCAAATTTATCGGAATTCGATAGCGCTTGTGCATTGTTCCGATATCTCCATCCAACTAGGTATCAGCCCCGAACCCCAGCAGGACACGGCTGCGCAACATGTGGCAGTACAAGAGGCAACCGGGCACGAATACTGACAGGATGAGTAACCGCAGGTTGAGATTCGTGCGGCTTCCGACGTCTGGAGGGACATGATCAAGAAATTGGCCGGGGCGACCGGGGTTTTCGCCGTCGCACTGAGCACCGCGCTCTTCGGCGCCGGAGCCGCCACCGCCGATCCCGCGCCCGCCGTCATCGGCGGCGGCTCGGGAATCATCATTGACGACCAGTTCGAGTGCACCGTGACCACCATCGGTCACGACGGCAGCGGCCGACTGGTCGGGATCACCGCCGGACACTGCGGCGACGCCGGAGCCAAGGTCTGGGCCGAGAAGGACAGGGCCGCAGGGCAGATCGGGCAGTTCGTCTATTCCAACCACGATCTCGACTACGCCGTCATCCAGTTCAACCCGGACCGGGTCATCCCGGTCAACCGGATCGGCAATGTCACCATCACCGGGCTCGGCGGCCCGCCGGGATTCCCCATGATCGTCTGCAAGGAGGGCCGCACCACCGGCAACACCTGCGGCCTGTCCTGGGGTGACGTCTTCGACACCAGCGTCGAGACCTGGAGCCAGATGTGTGTCGTGGAAGGCGATTCCGGCGCGCCGGTCGTCGTCGGCACCACCCTGGTCGGCATGGTGAACGCCTACCTCGCGGTGGCGTGCTTCGGGCCCGAGGTCGGCACCAATATGAGCTCGATCATGGCCGACCTGAACGGTCGCGGCAGCATCGGCTCGGGGTACTACCCCATCTAGTCACGAGAACCATTGCGGGGCGGCGATTTTCGAATCGCCGCCCCGTTCTCGTCCGGGGGGTCCGCGTCAGAGCGTGTCGACGCAGACGACGACCTTGCGCTCCTCGTAGACATAGCCTTGATTGTTGCCGGGGCAGGAGTCGACGCTGACCGTGTTCTGCAGGATGGAGACGACCTTCACGCCGTCGGTCGCGTCGCGGGTCGTGCACGGAATGCGGTGTGCGACATCGGTACCCATCTCTATACAGTCGCCGACCACCCAGTCGACGGTCAGGCACAGCGCGCCGGTCTCGACGCCGTTGAAGGTCTCGTAGTAGACCTGGTCGGCGCCCTTGCCGCACTGGGTATTCACGGGAGCCTTGCCGGTCACCTTGTAGTTGGCGTCCGGACTGCCGCACACGGCCGTATCGATGGTCGCCTCGGTGGTGGTGCCGCCCAGCTTCACGCAGTCGCCGATCGAGGCCTGAAAATCGGTGTGCCCGCCGCGGTCGGCGCGCGGGGTGGTGCTCGGCGCGCCCGGGCCCGGCTTTCCCGTCGGCTTGACCCCGGTAGTGGCGGGCGCCCCGGCGGGAATCAGGGTGTCACCGGGCGCGGCCTGCGGATGACCGCTCACGGTGGTCCCGCAGCCGGCGAGCAGCAGGGTGGCGGCGGAGATCGCGGGGAGAACGATCCGGGCGGAAAGCTGCTGACGCAACACGGCAGAGTCCTATATTTCGAAACAAGCAGATTTGAGTTCGATCATGCATATCACGTGTCGTACGGGCGATATCGAACCGAGGCGTCGGATCATTTCGTATAGCGGTCCATAACGGCGAAACCGGGAGCGCCATGCCTGACATGCTCGAGAGCTATGCGGCCTGGCGGCAGCGCCGGGAGGGGGATCCCTTCCGGGTGCGCATCCCCGGCCTGGGCGCGGTCCTGTTCACCGCCACCCAGGAGGGGGCGCGCGAGGTGTTCCGGGCCCCGGTCGAACTGCTCGAGCCGCCACGGCCCAACCCCATCGAGCCGATGGTGGGCGCGGCATCGCTCATCCTGGCCCGAGGCGAGCAGCACCGCCGTGAGCGGGCCCTGCTCGCGCCCGCCTTTCATCGCAATCGAATCAGTGTCTACGGCAACACTATTCGCGAGGCGACCCGTGCCGAACTGAGCGGCGATCGAACCGGGATTCCCTGGCTGCCCGGCACCCGGATCGACGCGCGGGCGGCGGGGCGCGCCCTGACGCTGCGGGTGATTCTGGCGGCGGTGTTCGGCATCGACGATGCCGAGCGGCGGGCCGAATACACCGCGGTCACCACCGAATTCCTGGAATCGTTCGGTACCACGCTGTTCCTGCTGCCACCGTTGCGCCGCAATATCTTCGGACTCTCCGGCTGGGAAAGGTTCAGTGCGGCAAGGGATCGGCTCGACGGGCTCATCGACGCCGAGGTGGCGCGGCGGCGGGTGGACGGCGGCGGGGACGATCTGCTGGCCTTACTGCTGAGCGCCCGCTACGAGGACGGCGGCGTCATCACCGCCCTGGATCTGCGCGAGCAGTTGCGGACATTGCTGGTCGCGGGGCACGAGACCACCGCGACCGCGCTGGTGTGGGCGCTGTACCGGCTGCACCGCGAACCCGCCACGCTGGACCGGCTGCTGGACGAATTGGCCTCGGCCGGAAGCGATCCGGATCCGCTGTCGTTGATGCAGCTGCCGTATCTGGACGCGGTGTGCCAGGAGACGCTCCGGTTGCATCCACCGGTGCCGATCGTATTGCGCAGGCTCACCGGTGATTTCACCCTGCGCGGCGTACCGCTGGTGGCGGGGGACACCATGGGGATCTCGGTGCAGCTGCTGCACACCGATCCGGCGGTGTGGCCGCAACCACGACGGTTCCGGCCGGAGCGGTTTCTCGAACGTCGCTACAGCCCCTTCGAGTTCGCGCCGTTCGGCGGCGGGCACCGCCGGTGCGTGGGCGCGACGCTGGCCGACTATGAACTTCGAATTGTGTTGGCTACTGTACTGACCGGGGTGCGGCTGCGCCTCGCGCCGCATTTCACCCGATTCGGCGCACCGCTGTCGGTGCCCCATACGATCGCGGTCGGGCCGCGCGCGGCGATCCGGTTCGACGTTCAACCCTGAAGCGGCATACGTGATTTCGATCACAGCGAGGTTTCGGGAAGCAATCGCTCCGAAACCGGCCGCAGCGGTGTCACTTTCGGGGAATCGCCGACGCCAACGGCGCATACACGCCAGGCGAGCAACCCTCTCGCACCGATGTGACGTGGCACACACCAATGAGTCGGTATGCATAACTGCCACAAGCCAATTGGCTTGCCGGACGGATCGCTGTAGTAATGGACCCGGGGTTGGGACCTAAGCGGGTGAAGTACGCCCGCAGTTCTTGCGTGTGTACGAAGATCTGAGAGGACCTTGCTGTGCTGCTTACCCGCTATCGGAGAACGGGACTGATCGCCCTCGCCGCTGTCGCGGCGACCGGAGCAGTGGTGGTGGCACCGGCATCGGCGACCCCGCTATGGCCGGGCGGCCCCGAGCTCCCGGGCGTGCCGTCGGCCGTCATGCCGCAGCCCGAGAACGGCTCGCTGCCCACCGATCCGAACGCCAAGGCGCCGATCCCGCCGGCCAACTTCGCCGCCCCGAACGTCAGCCCCGGTGACGGGGATGTGGTCGGCGTGGCGATGCCCGTCATCATCAACTTCAAGGACCCGGTCAGCGACCACGCCGGCGCCGAGAAGGCCATTCGCATCACCTCCACCAACAAGGTGAACGGCCACTTCTACTGGATGGGCGACAAGCAGGTGCGCTGGCGGCCCGAGGACTTCTGGCCGTCGGGCTCCCAGGTGACCGTCCAGGCGGGCGACACCAAGGTCTCCTACGAGATCGGTGACGAGTTCATCGCCACCGCCGACGACGCCACCCACCAGATCACCGTCACCCGCAACGGCGAGGTCGTGAAGACCATGCCGACCTCCATGGGTAAGAAGGGGCACGAGACCCCGAACGGGACCTACATCGTCAGCGAGAAGAACCGCAAGATGATCATGGATTCCTCGACCTACGGTGTGCCGGTGACCGATCCGCAGGGCTACAAGCTCGAGGTCGAGTACGCCACCCGCATGTCCAACAGCGGCATCTTCGTGCACGCCGCCCCGTGGAGCGTTGCGCAGCAGGGCTATTCGGACACCTCGCACGGCTGCCTGAACGTCTCCACCGAGGACGCCAAGTGGTTCCAGGAGAACGTGAAGAAGGGTGACCCGGTGATCGTGAAGAACTCCATCGGCACCTTCTCCACCGGCGACGGCTGGGGCGACTGGAACTAGTCTTCCCGTTCGATCACGAAGGGCCCCGCTCCTACGAGCGGGGCCCTTCGTCTTGCTGTTGGTCGACCGTTCACGTGGTTTTGGTCACCAAATCAATTGGGCTTTCGTACCATTCGTCCCATGTCCGCGCCGCTCCCAGGTGTGTCCGGTGAACAGTCGGTGGCGCGTGTCGACCGACAGTTAAACGAGCTCCCATCTGGAATTAACCAGCCATTAGCCAAAGGCCGCAAAGCTGCGCGGGTGCAAACAAAGGCTGGGCGGGTGCGAACCTGGCCCGAACGAGTACTCCCGACGCCCCCAGGGCGCGGGTGGCGAAGCAGACCCTGGCAGGACTATGCGCTGTTCGTCGTGCTCGTGGTGCCCAACCTGATTCTGCTGGGCGTCTTCGTCTATCGGCCGCTCGCCGACAATATCCGGCTCTCCTTCACCGACTGGAACATCTCGGCGACCGGGATGAACTGGGTCGGCTTCGACAACTACACCGAGTGGTTCGGCCGCAGCGACTCCTGGCAGATCGTCCAGAACACCGTGATCTTCACGGTCGCCGCCGTGCTCGGCAGCATGTTGCTGGGGCTGGCGCTCGCCATGCTGCTCGATCGCAAGCTGTTCGGGCGCAATGTGGTTCGCTCCGCGATCTTCGCGCCCTACGTCATCTCCGGCGCCGCCATCGGCGTGGGCTTCCAGTTCATCTTCGACCCGGGCTTCGGTCTCATCCCGGATCTGCTGGACAAGCTGGGGATTCACTCACCCGACTTCGCACAGAACCCGCACTGGGCGCTGTTCATGATCACGGTCACCTACATCTGGAAGAACCTCGGCTACAGCTTCGTCATCTATCTGGCGGCGCTGCAAGGGGTTCGGGCCGACCTCATGGAGGCCGCCGAGATCGACGGCGCGAGCCGCTGGACCACCTTCAGCCGGGTGCTGCTGCCGCAGCTGCGGCCCACCACGTACTTCCTGTCCATCACGGTGCTGCTCAACTCGCTGCAGGTCTTCGACCTCATCAATGTGATGACGCGCGGCGGGCCCATCGGCACCGGCACCACCACCATGATCTATCAGGTCTATCGCGAGTCCTGGGTCAACCAGCGCGCCGGATACGGGGCGGCGGTCGCCACCATCATGTTCCTGGTGCTGCTGATCGTGACGCTGGTACAGGTCCGCATGATGGACCGGGGGGACGAGAAGTGAACGCGCTCAGCAACAATCGAGAGCTCTGGGCGAAGGTGTTCGGCTACGCCGCCATGCTGTGCGTGCTGATCATCGTCGGCGTCCCGCTGTACTACATCCTGACGCGGTCGTTCATGGCGCACGCGGAGGTCTACACCCAGCCGGTCACCTACTGGCCCAAGCACTGGCTGGTGTCGAACTACAAGG
Source organism: Nocardia sp. NPDC059240 (assembly GCF_042753865.1). NCBI lineage: Bacteria > Bacillati > Actinomycetota > Actinomycetes > Mycobacteriales > Nocardiaceae > Nocardia > Nocardia sp. NPDC059240. The sequence goes on from NZ_JBHZAC010000005.1 coordinate 456,343, forward strand.
AAGCCACCACCACACTGCCGTTCTGGCAGTTCCTGCGGAACTCGATCATCGTGACCGTGATCGTGTCCGGGGTGAAGTTCGTGCTGGGCGTGCTCAGCGCCTACGGGCTGGTGTTCCTGCGCTTCCCGGGCAAGAACATCGTGTTCCTGGTGATCATCGCGGCGCTCATGGTGCCCAACCAGATCACCATCATCTCCAACTACGCGCTGATGTCGCAGGCCGGACTGCGAAACACGTTCGCGGGCATCATCCTTCCGCTCTGCGGCGTCGCCTTCGGCACCTTCCTCATGCGCAACCACTTCCTGTCACTGCCCAGCGAGGTCATCGAGGCCGCGCGGATGGACGGCGCGGGCTGGTGGCGGCTGCTGACCCGGGTGGTGCTGCCCATGTCCGGGCCGACCATGGTGGCGTTCGCGGTGGTCACGCTGGTGAACGAGTGGAACGAATACCTGTGGCCGTTCCTGATGGCCGACGACGCGCGGGTGGCCACCCTGCCGGTCGGCTTGACCCTGCTGCAGAACACCGAGAACCCCAGCGTCACCAACTGGGGGCCGGTCATGGCCGGGGTCATCCTGACCATGCTCCCCATCCTCATCGTCTTCCTGGCGCTACAGCGCCAGATGATCAAGGGCCTCACCTCCGGTGCGGTCAAGGGCTGAGAGTCTGAAAAATGAAGTCCAAGAAGGAGATCCCTGTGTCGGATTCACGTTTTCCCGGTCTGTCCCGACGCGGGTTCCTCGGGCTGGCCGGTGCGGCCGCGGGCGCGGCGGCGCTGACCGCCTGTGCCGGGTCCGGCGGCAGCGGCACCCAGGGCGGTGACTCCAAGACCATCACGTTCTGGTCCAACCACCCCGGCACCTCCAAGGACCAGGAAACCGAGCTGATCAACCGGTTCCAGGCCAAGTACCCGGACCTCAAGGTCAACCTCGTCGACGCGGGCAAGAACTACGAAGAGGTCGCGACCAAGTTCAACGCGGCGCTCTCCGGCGGCGACCTGCCCGACGTGGTGATCCTGTCGGACGTCTGGTGGTTCAACTACGCGCTCAACGGCACCATCGAACCGCTCGACAGCCACTTCGCCTCGGCCAATGTGAACGTGTCCGACTACGTCGACACCTTCATCGGCGACTACAAGTTCAACGGCAAGACCTGGGCGCTGCCGTACTCGCGCTCGACGCAGGTCTTCTACTACAACAAGGACCTCTGGTCCAAGGCCGGACTGCCCGACCGCACCCCGAACAGCTGGGACGAGTTCGACGAGTGGGGCCCCAAGATCCAGAGCGTCATGGGCGGCGGCGAGAAGTGGGCGCACGGCTGGGGCGACGCCAAGAACTACCTGGCGTGGACCTTCCAGGGACCGCTGTGGACCTTCGGCGGCGCGTACTCCGACGACTGGAAGCTGAAGTTCAACGACGCGGCCTCCATCAAGGCCGGTAACTACCTGCGCGATTCGATGAACACCAAGAAGTACGCGAGCATCCGGCCCACCTACGCGGTCGACTTCGGCAACGGCATCATCGCCTCCGCCATCGGCTCCACCGGTGACCTCAAGAGCATCAAGACCAACTCCGAGGGCAAGACGCAGTTCGGCACCGGCTTCCTGCCGCACCCGAACGGGCTGGCCGGCGCCACCACCGGCGGTGCGGGCCTGGCGATTCCGTCGCGCATCAGCGACGCCCGCAAGGAGAACGCGCTGAAGTTCATCGACTTCATCACCAATGCCGAGAACACCTCCTACTTCTCGCAGGCCACCGGCTATGTGCCGGTGCGCAAGTCGGCGCAGCAGGATCCCAGCATGGCCGACTTCCTGTCCAAGAACCCCAATTTCAAGACGGCCATCGATCAGCTCCCGCTGACCAAGCCGCAGAACTACGCGCGCGTGTTCGTGCCCGGCGGCGATCAGATCATCGGCACCGGACTCGAGCAGATGGGCCTGCAGAACCGGGATACGGCAGCCACTTTCGCCGATATCACCAACCAGCTGCAGACCATCATCGACCGGCAGATCACGCCGAAGCTGCCCAAGTAAGTACTAGTCGAGGAGATCCGCCGGCATGGCGACTGTGCAGTTCGAGGGCATTTCCCTCACCTATCCGGGCGCGCCCGCACCCGCGGTCGAAGACCTGAACCTGGACATCGCCGACGGCGAATTCCTGGTGCTGGTCGGGCCTTCGGGCTGCGGCAAGTCCACCAGTCTGCGCATGCTGGCGGGTCTCGAGGCGGTGACCGGCGGACACATCCGCATCGGCGGCCTGGATGTGACCGGCCTGCCGCCGCGGTCACGTGACGTGGCCATGGTGTTCCAGAGCTATGCGCTCTACCCGAACATGACCGTGGCCGAGAACATGGGCTTCGCGCTGCGCAATGCCGGAATGAGCAAGGCCGACACCCTGGTTCGGGTGCAGGAGGCCGCGGCCATGCTCGAACTGGAGGAGCTGCTCGACCGCAAACCCGCGCGCCTGTCCGGCGGTCAACGCCAGCGCGTCGCCATGGGGCGGGCCATCGTGCGGCGGCCGCAGGTGTTCTGCATGGACGAGCCGCTCTCGAATCTCGATGCCAAGCTGCGGGTTTCGACCCGTTCCCAGATCGCGGCGTTGCAGAAGCGGCTCGGCACCACCACCGTCTACGTGACCCACGACCAGGTCGAGGCCATGACCATGGGCCACCGGGTGGCGGTGATGAAGGACGGCAAGCTGCAGCAGGTCGCGGCACCCCGTGAGCTGTACGACAATCCGGTCAATACGTTCGTGGCCGGATTCATCGGCTCGCCGGGCATGAACCTGCTCACCGCACCGGTGCGCGAGGGCGCGGCCGTAATCGACGAGCTGCGGATTCCCTTGCCGCGCACCGTCGAGGGCAAGGATGTGGTCGTCGGCATCCGTCCCGAATCCTGGGAGGTCACCACCGATCCGAGCAATGCGCTGGCGGTCGAGGTGGAACTGCTCGAGGAACTGGGTTCGGAATCGTTCCTCTACTCCCACGGTGTCGCGGACGAATGGTCCAGCCGCTCCGGCCGGGTCGTCGCCCGCGTCGACCGGCGCTTCCAGGTGGCGCTCGGTGACCGTTTGTACTTGACTCCCAAACAGGATGAATTGTTCTTCTTCGATGCGGAAACCGAAGAGCGCCTGCGCTAGATACGGATTGGCGGCGCTCGCGTCCGCCGTGGCGGTGAGCCTGCTGCCGGGGTGCGCCCCGGGGGCGGGTCAGGCCGCGCCGCTGCTGTTCGCGCACCCCGGCGTGCTGGTCTCGCGCGAACAACTCGACTTCGCCAAGCAGCAGGTCGCGGCCGGGGCGCAGCCCTGGAAGGGCGCGTTCGATCAGTTGATCGCGAGCCCGTACGCCGCGCTCGACCACGCGCCGGTACCGCGCGCCGTGGTGGACTGCGGCTCGTATTCCAAGCCGGACAACGGCTGCACCGATGAACGCAAGGACGCCGTCTCCGCCTACACCGATGCGCTGGCCTGGTATCTCACCGGCGACGGACGCTACGCGGACAAGGCGATCGAGATCATGGACGCGTGGTCGGGCACCATCACCGACCACACCAATTCGAATGCGCCGCTGCAGAGCGGCTGGGCCGCGTCCATCTGGACCCGCGCGGCCGAGATCGTCAGGTACACCTACAACTGGCCCGGCGCCGGACATTTCGGCGACATGCTGCGAAACGTGTACCTGCCCAAGGTGATCAACGGATCCCAGTCGAACGGCAACTGGGAACTCACCATGCTCGAGGCCACCCTCGGCATCGCGGTGTACACCGAGGACCGGCCGACCTATGACAAGGCCGTCGGCATGTACCTCGATCGGGTGCCCGCCTACATCTATCTGTCGTCGGACGGACCGATGCCGAAGATCTCGGCGCGCAGCAATCTGCGCACCCCCGAGGCGATCATCAAGTACTGGCAGAACCAGTCCGTGTTCGTCGACGGCCTGGCCCAGGAGACCTGCCGCGACTTCGAGCACACCGGCTACGGCCTGTCCGCCATCGCGCACATCGCCGAAACCAGTCGCATCCAGCACGAGGACCTCTACCCGCAGGTCGGCGACCGCCTGCGCGCGGCGTTGGAGTTCCATGCGAAATACGAACTGGGCGAGCCGCTCCCGGCCGACATCTGCGGCGGCAAGTTCGACAAGCACCTGGGCCCCACCACCGAGGTCGCCTTGAACGCCCTGCACAACCGCATGGGCCAGGACCTACCGGAAACCCAGAAGCTGACCGATCAGCTCCGCCCCGAGGGCGTGCTCATGTTCAGCCTCTGGGAAACCCTGACCCACGCGGGTAACCCGAACTGAGCTACCAGATCTTCACGCGCTCAGCGGGATCCAGGTAGAGCTCGTCACCCGGATTCACCTCGAAGGCTTCATGGAAGCTGTCCAGGTTGCGGACCACGCCGTTGCAGCGGAACTCCGGCGGCGAGTGCGGGTCGACGGCGAGGCGGCGGATGGCCTCCTCGGAGCGAGCCTTGGTGCGCCACACCTGCGCCCAGCCGAAGAACACCCGCTGCAGGCCGGTGAGCTCGTCGAGGACGGGGGAGTCCTGGCCCTCGGTGGCGATCCGGTACGCCTCCAACGCGATCGACAGACCGCCCAGGTCACCGATGTTCTCGCCGATGGTGAACTCGCCGTTGACGGTGTGGTCGGCACCGAGATCCTTGGGGGAGAACTGGTTGTACTGCGCGATCAACGCCTTGGTGCGCTTACCGAATTCGGTGCGATCCGACTCGGTCCACCAGTCGACCATATTGCCGTCGCCGTCGTACTTCGAACCCTGATCGTCGAAGCCGTGGCCGATCTCGTGGCCGATGACCGCACCGATGCCGCCGTAGTTGGCGGCGTCGTCGGCGTTCATGTCGAAGAACGGCGGCTGCAGGATGGCGGCCGGGAAGACGATCTCGTTCATGCCCGGGTTGTAGTAGGCGTTCACCGTCTGCGGGGTCATGAACCACTCGCCGCGGTCGACCGGGCCACCCAGCTTGTTCAGGTCCCGATCATGCTCGGCGGCATAGCCGTTGCGGTAGTTGCCCACCACATCGGCCGGATCCACGCTGATGTTCGAGTAGTCGCGCCACTCGTCCGGGTAGCCGATCTTGGGGGTGAACTTCTCCAGCTTGGCCAGCGCGGCCTGCCGGGTGTCCGGGCCCATCCACTCCAGCTGGGAGATATTGCGGCGGTACGCCTCCTGCAGGTTCTCCACCAGTTCGACCATGCGGGCCTTGGCCTCCGGCGGGAAGTGCCGGGCCACATAGAGTTTGCCGACGGCCTCGCCCAGCAGATCCTGCACCAGCGAGACGCCGCGCTTCCAACGCTCGCGATTCTCCTGCGCGCCGGTCAGCGTGCGGCCGTAGAAGTCGAAGTTGGCCTCGACCAGCGCCGCGGTCAGGTAGGGGGCGCGGGCCTTCACGACCCGCCAGGCCGCCCAGGCCTTCCAGTCGTCCAGCGATTCCGCGGCCCACGTCTGCGCGAAGGTGCGCACGTAATCCGGCTGGCGGACCACCACTTCGGCGAACAGTTCGGCACCCGGGCGGTCTGCACCCACGGCCAGTGCGGAAGTCCAGGCGGCCCAGTCGAATTCCGGATTCTCGGCGGCCAGCGCCTCGAAAGTGGTGAGGTTGTAGCTCAATTCGGCGTCACGGCGGCGCACCACATCCCAGTGGCCCGCGGCCAGCTTGGCTTCCAGGTCGAAGACGCGCTGCGCGTCGTAGTCGAGGCCCGCCAGCTCGAACAGGTGGCGGATGTGGGCGACGTACTTCTCGCGGATCTCCGCGTATTCGTCCTTGTGGTAGTACGACTCGTCGGGCAGGCCGATGCCGGACTGGGTGGCGTGCACCAGGTACCGGGTGGAGTTCTTGTCATCGGTGTCGACGTAGAAGGCGAGCGCGCCACCGACACCGGTGCGCTGCAGGCGTCCGATGAGCGCGGCAAAATCCGACCGGTCGGACACAGCCGCCACGGCGGCCAGCTCCTCGGCGATCGGGGTCAGACCCGCGGCCTCGATGGCCTCGGCAGCCATGAAGCTGTTGTACAGGTCGCCGATCTTGCGCTCTTCAGAACCCGGGGCACCGTCAGCGGCGGCGGCATCCTGAATGATTGCCTGTACATCGCGTTCGGCCTGGTCGTAGAGCGTGCGGAAGGCACCGTCGACCGCCCGATCGGCCGGTATCTGATAACTGTCCAGCCATTTGCCGTTGACGTGCGCGAACAGGTCGTCCTGCACCCGCACGTCCGCGTCACGGAAGGACAGGTCGATACCGGAGGGAGGCGTCAGCTGCGAAGTCACGATTCCCAGTATGCCGACTCCGGTGGCACACGGCCGGGCACTGTGAACTTCGCACCCCTTGCGTTCACGATCAGTGAACGCAATGCGGTGTCAGGCCGATACCGGGCTCCGGTCGAATTCCCCGTCCCGCGCCCCGTCGACGAAGGCACGCCATTCGCCAGGGGTGTAGACCAGGGTGATCTTGCGGTGTTTCAGGGTGGTGTGGCCGTCCGCACCGGTCTCCGCGATGAGCGCGGTGCGGAGGGTTTGGCGGCCCAGCACAGTGGCGAGGAATGACATCCATTCGGCCGCTGCGACGGTGATGATGGGCTCGTCGTCAAGGCGATGTTCCGGATTGCGCCGGTACTTGCTGTCGCGGATGAGCACCGCATCACCGTCGAATCGAACCTCCACGCACTGATTTCCGTTATTGGTACGAGACGACGTGAACCAGCCGGTGGATTCCGGCTGGTACTTCGCGGTGGTTTGCATGGGCAGCATTTTACAGTTACGCATGCTTCTCCTACCCCTGCGAATAATGTTTGATCAGCTCCAAAGATTCTGCGCGACCTAGAGATTGGTCCAGTGCGCGCACAAATGCGAACCGCAGATCGCGAATCTGCTCCGGATCCTCCACGGCCCCACCGAAAACCGCGCTCTCCACCCAGGTGAAGGTCGGAAGATTTTCGGAAGCGAAATCCAGCAGATGAAAACTCGACCCGCCCAGTAGTGCGCCGCGGGTCGCGGTGAACGGAATCACCCGCACCGTAACCGAATCCAGTTCATCCAGCAGCAACGCCAGATGTTCGAGTTGCCCGCGCAATACTTTCGGGCCGCCGATTTGTTGCAGCAGCGTCGCCTCGCCGATCACGGCGGTCAACTCCACCCGATCGTCACCGCGCAACCGCTCCTGCCGCCGCAACCGTACGGCGACAAGCTGTTCCACCTGCACCGGCCGGATCATGACGTCGGCACTGATCAACGCCCGCGCGTATTCCTCGGTCTGCAACAGCCCGGGCACCACCAGGCTGTCGTAGCTGCGGATGCTCTCGGCACCCAGCTCCATGCCGTAATACCGTTGCAGCTCCGGGCCGATGAGCGCCGAGGACTTGGCCCACCAGCCGCGCTCCTTGCTCAACGTCAGCAGCTCCAGCAGCTCCTCGCGCTCCTCACCTTCCACCTCGAGCAGTTCCAGCACCGGACCGATGGTGGTGGCGGTGAGCACGCGCCGACCCTTCTCCACATGCGACCAGTTGGCCGGAGTGAAGCCGACGCGCTTGGCGAAGGTCGCCGAATCGAAGCCGCACTGCTCGCGTAGCTCGCGCAATCGCAGAACCAGCTCCCACCGGGCGACCGTGGGCGAGACGGGTGCCATGGTCGTGACTCTACGCCTACAACTCGCTGGCGTGTGACTATTGTCATACCGATTGCCCCGGCATAGGGTCGGTAGCAGGAGGTTCGCCATGAGCGCGCTGGACCCGTCCTCATATACCGACACGCAGGAAGCGCTGGCCCGGTGCCGGCGCTACCGCAAGGAGCACGGCCTCTACGGCGTGGTGGACTCGACCCTGGGCCGAATCATGTTGGAGGTCGGGGCCGTCGGAGCCGTGACCATGCCCACCGACCTGGGACGGCAGGTCCGCGACCGACTCGCGGCCGGACACCGCTGCGGGCCCGTCATCGCCCACCCGCGCTCGGGGCGATGGACGTTCCTGACCGGGCCGATGGACGGCTCGTACCTCGACACCGACCTGTTCTCGGACCTTTTTCGCGATTGCGCGTCCGTAGCGCTGCCCGGCAGCAATATCGTGCTGCCCTCACCGTCGGACGAACACAGCGGCTACCGCGTGTGGATTCACCCGCCGGAGGGCGACTTTCGCCCGGACCTGGCCGAGGTGCTCGCAGCTACCCGCGAGTGCCGCCCGGTCAGCGGGTCGGAGCCGGCGTCAGGGTAACGCTGAACTTGTCCTCGACGCGCTTGTTGAACTCGTCCTGGCACTGCTGCACCTTGGACTGATCGCCGCCCGCCTTGTTGATGCAGTCGATCAGGTCGGTGCCGCCGGTGTCCTTGAAGAAGACCCAGACGAACAGACCGATGATCACACCGCCGATCAGGCTGATACCGCCCATGATCGCGCCCGCCAACGCCATCCCGAAGCCGCCGGAACGGCCCTTGCGCGCCCGGATCACCGCGATCAGGCCCAGCACGATCGCGACCAGGCCGCAGAGCACGCCGATGATCGTGAACAGGATGGTCCAGAAGGTGAGCAGGCCCAGGATGCCGAAGACCAGGGCCGTGATCGCCATGCCCTTGCCCTGCGGCGACTCCTGCCAGTACTGCGGCCCGCCGGGCGGCGGATAGTTGCCGGGCGGAGCCGACTGGTACTGACCGTATGGGCCGGGCTGACCAGGTTGACCGTACTGCCCAGGTTGGCCGGGCTGACCGGACTGGCCCGGTCCCGGCTGACCGTACTGATCCGGCGGCGGGTACTGGTTCATGCTGCGATGTTATTGCCCGCCGAGTCGGGCATGCATCTCCCACACCAGAATCTCGGAGGGCAGGTTCGCGACCACGCGCTGACCGCCGCTGCGGGCCAGCCGCACCGCGTCACCCTCGTACAGGGTGCCCGCCCCTTCCATCTCCACCTCGCCGCGCGCGATGAAGACATGCAGGTAGGGGGCCTCGGGCAGACGGATCTCGGTGGCCTCGCCCGGCAGCCGCGCCACATGCAAGGCGGAGTGGCTGCTGGAAATGGCGATGGCGGTCCGGTCGCGATAGCGGGGCAGACCCGAGGCCACGGTGACCAAGCCGCCGGCCGCGAGCTCGTCGTCGACCTCGAGCTGTTGATAGCCGGGGGTCAGCCCGGAATCGTCCGGCACCACCCACATCTGCACGAAATGCACCGGCTCCTGATGTTCGGGCGCGGCGCTGATCCGCCACGAATCGTTCTTCTCCGAATGCAGAATGCCGGTGCCCGCGCTCATGCGCTGGGCCAGCCCCGGATAGATGACGCCGTTGTGCCCGAGCGAATCCTGGTGCACCAGGCTGCCACTCAAGACCCAGGTGACGATTTCCATATCCCGATGCGGATGGGTTTCGAAGCCCTCACCGGGGAGAACGATGTCCTCATTGTTGACCAGCAGCAGGCCGTGATGGGTGTTGTCGGGGTCGTAGTGTTCCCCAAACGAGAACGAATGCTTCGAATCCAGCCACGCCACACGGGTTTTCATGCGGTCGCCGCCACGATGGATATCGATGTGTGGTGTCGTGAGGGTGGACACCGCCGTACTCCTCTCACCGGCGAGCACCGATCGGGTTCCAGGGTAGGGGCACAATCTATGCCTCGCGCTGAACTCCAGGTAAATAGTCTAGCGTGGGAGCACCGTGGCCCCGCCCGCTGCCGACCAGGCACTTCGATCCAGGCAGTAGGTTCGGGCAAATACCCGGCGACCCGTTCATGCCCCGGCGGGCTCCGGTCGGCGACCGTATCATGATGTGCCGCAAGCGAAACGGGAGGGAGAGCAGGGGGATGCGACCCGAGGTACTCGCGGGCATCGAACGCGAGCTCCGACTGCAGGCCGGGAGCGAGGGCATCGTCCACTTCGTGGTGGGCGTGGCCGTCTTCCGTAGCGGCAAACTGCTGGTCGTGCGGCGTGTCGCGGACGGCAGCTCGAATGCGGGAATGTGGGAACTGCCCGGTGGGGGAGTGGAATCCGGGGAATCCTTCGCCGAGTGCGTGGTCCGCGAACTGTTCGAGGAGACCGGGCTGCGGGTCGTGCGGATCACCGATGTGCTGGGCGGATTCGACTACGCGACCCGCACCAAATCACGAGTGCGCAAGTACAGCTTCGTGGTCGAGGCGCAGGGCGGCGAGATCCGGCTCGACCCGGCCGAACACGACCGCTACCAGTGGATCGACGCCGACACCGTCGACAACCTACCCATGGCCGACGATATGCGCGCCGCAGTCTTCGCACTGGTGACCACGCACCCCGCCAGGTGAGTCGGGGCAGATGAGTCGGGGGATGTCACCGTGACCGCGGCCGCGCCCGCCACCACCCTGCGCGAGCGGCTCGCGGCGGTCCGCACCGGACTCCGCGAGAATCCCGGCACGCTGCGGCTGACCGCGGTCCGACTGGCCGGACAGTTCGGCGACGGCATGTTCCAGGCGGCGCTGTCGGGCGCGATCCTGTTCAACCCCGAACGCGAGACCGACCCGCTGGCCATCGCGGGCGGCTTCGCGGCGCTGCTGCTGCCGTATTCGATCATCGGGCCGTACGCGGGCGCACTGCTGGACCGCTGGGATCGCCGGTTGGTGCTGCTGGTCGCGAATCTGCTGCGGGCGCTGTTCATTCTGCTCACTGCGGCGGGCCTGCTGGCCGGCATCCATGCCACCCCGCTGCTGCTCGGCGCGCTCGCGGTGGTCGGCGTCAGCCGGTTCGTGGGCGCGGGCGTCGCGGCTGCCCTGCCGCGGGTGTTGTCCCAGCGCTGGCTGGTGCCGATGAATTCGGTGCTGGCGACGGTCGCCTCCGGCTGCGCGATTCTGGGCGCGGGCGTGGCCTTCTCGCTCGTCGGGCTGATCGGCGCGGGCGATCTCGCCGCGGCGGTGGCGGCGGCCGTGAGCGCGGTCGGTTCGGTGGTGGGCGCAGTGGTGGTGGCCGGATTCCGGCCCCGCGCACTGGGACCCGACATCGCGGCGGCATCCGGGGACACGGGTGTCGGGCCCGCCCGGCGCGGCACCGCGCGAGCCATTGCCGCGGGCCTGCGTGCGGGCGCGACCGCCGCGTGGCGGTCACGGGAGGTGACCACGACCTTCCTCGGCATCGGCGCGCACCGCATCGTCTTCGGCGCGGATACCCTGCTCATGGTGCTGGTGCTGCGGCGCGGCGACGACAGCGCGGTCGGCACGCACCTGGCCAAGTTCAGCGTCGCCATCACCGCGACCGGGGCGGGCATGCTGACGGCCGCCGTGGTCGCGCCCTTCCTGATTCCCCGGCTCGGCCGGGCCCGCACCGTGGTGACCTGCCTGAGTGCCGCGATCGCGGTGCAGTTGCTGCTGGTCACGCCCATCACCATTGCCACCGGGGACGCCGAACGCTGGGCGGAGGGGCTGCTGCTGACCGCGGCCTTCCTGCTCGGCCTGGCCGGTCAGGTCATCAAGCTGACCGGGGACGCGGCCATGCAGATCGATATCGACGACACCCGGCGCGGGCAGGTATTCGCGCTGCAGGACACGGTTTTCAACATCACCTTCGTGCTGGCGCTGGCGGGCACCGCGCTGATCGTGCCCGCCGACGGGCGCTCGCCCGCGGTCGTGATGGGTGCGGCAGCGGTCTACGCCTGCGGTATCGCCGCGATTGCGGTCAATTCGCGGCGCTCCACTCCGGCATAGCGGGCGGCCGAGGTATCGGCTCGATCACACCCCTTCCGCGACACGCCAAGATCGCTACCCGGATGCCGATACGCGGGCTACGGTGGCAGGGATGCGTACGGCACGCTCCAGACCGACTGCCGCCCTGGCATTCTCGGGAGCGGCGGTACTGGCGACCATGCTGTTGCCCGCCGCCCCGGCAACCGCCGGTCCATTGGCCCCCTGGCAACCGCCCACCATGAACGATTGCGGCGAAACGAAATTCGATCCGCTGGCCCGGCAACCCGATCCGAGCCTGCCGCCGCCACCGCCGCCACCCGCGCCGGACAACACCATCCACGTGCAGATCCCGGTCCCGCAGTTCACTCAGGTTCCCGTGCCGGGGCCGCCATTGGACAACACCCGGATCGATCCCGCGCCGCTGCCCGCGGACCCGTGTGGCAATCCGTGCCCGGATATCCGCAACGATCAGAGCCCCAAGCCGGAAATCGCTGCGCCGGAGGCCGATCCGGTCGATCCGCCCGTCTCCGACCCGACCTCCACGACGGAGCCGCCTCCGCCGCCGGCGTCGCCGACACCGCCCGCCCCACAGTCCGGTAGCAGTTCGGACGGGTTCCAGCTGCCGGGACTGCCGAAGGTGCAGTTCGATCAGGTGCCCGAGACGATCCCGATCCCGGTACCCGGCGGCGATCCGCCCCCGCCACAGCCGCAACCCGCTCCGGCCCTGCAGCTCCCGGCGCCCGCGCCGGTCGCCGCACCCGTGGCCCCGAGCGAGCTCGACTCGTTGGATCTGGTGAATCAGGTGACCGGGCACGGCTCCACCAACCGCACCGACATGCGCTGGTCGGTGGACGGCACCGACCTCGGAATCATGTGGGAGTCGAAGCCGGGGCAGGTCGCGGTCGCGTTCGGGGACACCTTCGGCAAGGGCTGGGAACCGCCCGGCGCGGGCGCCGGAGATCAGGACTGGCGCAGCAACTCGATCGCCTTCAGCAGCAATCGTGATCTGTCGCAGGGTCTGCAGCTGGACACCTTCGCTCAGGACAGCCGCTGCCACGCGGCCGAGATCCTGGGCAGCCGCAAGATCGACAACTTCGAGATCACCACCATCCCCACCTCGGGCTTCGCGCTCGGCGGACGGCAGTACCTCACCTATATGTCGGTGGCCCGCTGGAGTCGGCACAAGCCGGGCATGTGGTGGACCAATCTGGGCGGGCTGGCCTGGTCCGACGACAACGGCAGCACCTGGACCAAGTCCGAATGGGCGCGCTGGGACAACATCTTCGGATTCGGCCGCTTCCAGGTGGTCGGCATGGCCCCGCACGACGGGTACGTCTACATGTTCGGCACCCCCAACGGCCGCTTCGGCACCATCGGGCTGGCGCGGGTGAGCGCGGATCAGGTGCTCAACAAGTCGGCCTACCAGTACTGGATCAACGGCACCTGGGTGCCCGCGATCGGGCCGGACGAATTGCTGGCCACGCCCATCGTTTCCGGCACGGCCGGTGAGCTGTCGGTGCGCTACGACCAGTCGAGCGGGCAGTGGCAGATGCTCTACCTGGATCTCGACCGGCACGCCCTGGTGCTGCGCACCGCCGCAGAACCGCAGGGCGCCTGGACCGATCCGGTGGCGCTGGTCGACACCGACGACTATCCGACGACCTACGGCGGGTACATCCATCCGTGGTCGACCGGGAAGGATCTGTACTTCACCATGTCGGCGTGGGGCAGCTACAACGTGTACCTCATGCACGCCGCACTGAAGTGACTGCACGCCAACCGCAGTGACAGCACTGCTATTCGAGTCGCCGGAACCGCAGCGCCTGGCCCGGCCGGGCCTGCGCGACGGTATCCACGTCGGCGTCCACCACCACCGCGATCACCGGATAGCCGCCGGTGATCGGATGGTCGGCCAGGAATACCACCGGCTGCCCACTGGGCGGCACCTGGACCGAGCCCAATGCCATGCCCTCCGTGGGCAATTCGCTCGATACGCTGCGGCGCAGATCGGGTCCACTGCGCCGGTCCAAGCGCGCGCCGATGCGGTCGGTGTCCGAGGACACCGTCCATTCGCCCGCGAAAAGCGCTGCGGCATCGGCGAACCAGTCGGCCCGCGGTCCGGGCACGGCACGCAGCGTGAGCAGGTCATTGCCGAGCGGCGACACCGGCGCGACATCCACGATCGGCCAGCTGCGCGGCGGACGGCCCACGGGCAGCAGGTCGCCCGAGCGCAGCGGTTCGGGACCGATGCCGGAAAGCGTGTCGCGGCTGCGTGAACCCAGCACCGGCGCGACCTCGATACCGCCGCGCACCCCGACGTAAGCGCGCAGCCCGGTACTCGCGAAGCCGAGCCGAAGCCGCTGTCCCTCTTCCATTTCCAGCACGCTGGCGGTACCCATGGGGCAGCCGTCGACGGTGATGGGGGCCGAGGCGCCGGTGACCGCGACGGTGGTGTGCCGCTGCGCCACCAGTTCCAGACCGCCCAGCAGCACCTCGATTCCGGCCGCGCCCTCCGGATTCCCGACCAACCGATTGGCCAGCCGCAGCGAGGCGCGGTCCGCCGCACCCGCGGTGCCCACCCCGGAGTCGAACCAGCCGGGGCGGCCCAGGTCCTGAATGGTGGCCAGCGGGCCCACCCGCTCCACACGCAAGCCGTTCACGAGCGCACCCCTGCCTCCACGAAACGAACCCGGGTACCGGTGCGCACCAGCGCGGGCGGCTTCCGATCCACCTCCCACATCGACAGTTCCGTGGTGCCGATCAACTGCCAGCCGCCCGGACTGCTGCGCGGGTAGACGGCCGAATAGCCGCCCGCGAGCGCCACCGCGCCGGGCGGGATGGCGGTGCGGGACTGCGGGCGGCGCGGCACCGCCAGTCTGCCGTCCGGGGATTCCAGATACCCGAAGCCGGGCGCGAAACCCACGAAGGCGCACTGCCATACGGTGCCGGTGTGCTGGGCGATCACCTCGGCCGGGGTGAGGCCCAGCAGCCGCGCCACCGCCGCCAGGTCCGCACCGTCGTAGCGGACCGGGATGGTGACGGGATCGTCCGGAACCCGCCGGATCATCGGGTGGTCGGGCAGGGCGCGGTCGGGGAGGGCGCTCTCGCCCACGGTGACCCGGGCGCGGGCATCGAGGCGGGCCAGCAGGGCCAGCAGGTGCTGACGCACCCGTTCCGCCGCGGCGGGGTGGGTCAGGGTGACCAGTACGGTCTCGGCGGCGGGCAGCACGTCCACCACGCCCGGCGGGCGCGGGCGCAGAGCGGACACCAGGTCGGCGATCATGGACCGCAGCGGGGGAATCACCAGCAGCGCACGGTCACCCGCCGCCCGCACCGCACCGGCGACGTCGAACTGCTCGGGGTCGGTCATGGCCACTCACCCGCGCTCAGGCGAAAGCCCGGACGGGCGTGCCGGATTCGTCCAATGCGGCCCGAATCCGCCGGGCCATCTCCACCGCGGCCGGGGAATCCCCGTGCACGCAGATGCTCGCGGCCGACACCGCCACCGTGCCGCCGTCCACGCCGGTGGCCTTGCCGTCGCGGGCGATCGAAAGCGCCTGGGCCACCGCGGCATCCGCGTCCAGCACGGAACCGGGCAGGCCGCGGGGCGCGAGCAGACCCGCCGGCGTGTAGGCACGATCGGCGAAACCCTCACCCACGAACGAGGTTCCGGCGGCGAGTGCGGCCCGCTCGAGTTCGGTGTCGGCCGGGCCGAGCAGCGGCAGCGCGGCATCGAATTCGCGCAGCGCCGCGACGATCGCATCGGCCAGCGCGCGGTCCGCGGCCGCCTGGTGATACAGCGCGCCATGGGGTTTCAGGTAGCGCACCCGGTCCCCGGCTGCGCGGGCGAAACCGTCCAGGGCGGCGAGCTGGTAGAGCGTCTCGTCACGCAGGTCCGCCGGGGCGATGGCGATGGCGCGGCGGCCGAAGCCCGGCAGATCGCGATGACCGACATGCGCGCCGATGCGGACGCCGCGCTCGACGGCCAGTGCACACGTGCGCCGCATGATGGCCGGATCCCCGGCGTGAAAACCGCAGGCGATGTTCGCACTGGTGACCACGTCCAGCATGGCGGCGTCGTCACCCATGCGGTAATCGCCGAAGCCCTCGCCTAGGTCGCTGTTCAGATCCAGCGTCATGTGCGTCCTCCAGCTGTCGTCGTGATCCGATTGTGGGCGCGCCCGCATCCGGCGACAAGAATCTCACGCTGAAAACTGTGTCATGGCTCACACGGGTGTGGTGTCACTTTCGGCGGGCATCCCTTGTCCCATGGGCATGAACGACACCAAGAACGTCCTCCTGGCCGGCGCGACCGGAGTCCTCGGCGGACACATCACCCACGCACTGCGGCAACGCGGTTACACCGTCCTGGCCCTCGGCCGGGGCACCGGCAACGACGTGGTCGCCGACCTCATGAACCGCGACCAGTTGCTGCGGGCGGTCGAGGGACGGCACATCGACACCGTCGTGCACGCGGCCACCGCGCTGCGCAAGGCCCCCATGCGGCACCGCGACATGTTCGCCACCGACGACCTGCGGGTCACCGGCACCGCCAACCTGGTGGAGGCCGCGAAACTGGTCGGCGCGCGGCGCATGATCGCCGAATCGATGGTCTTCGGCTACGGCTACCGGAACTTCGGCGACCACTTGATCACCGAGCGCGACGAATTCGGCCAGGGCGGAAAGGGACCCGTCGCACGCCACCTCGAGGGCATGCGGGTCAAGGAGGAGTTGATGCTCGATACCCCGGGGATCGAAGGAATCGCGCTGCGCTTCGGCTTCTTCTACGGCGCGGGCGGCACCGAGGCGATCGTGGACATGCTGCGCAAGCGGCAACTGCCCGCGGTCAACGACCATGGACGGGTGCTGCCCTGGGTGAACCTCGCCGACGCGGGCGCGGCGGTCGCCGCCGCCGTCGAGGGCGGTGTACCCGGCACGGCCTACAACATCGTCGACGACAACCCGCTCGGATTCGGTGCGCATGTGCGGCTGGTGGCCGAAACCTTCGGCACCCCCAAGCCTTTCACGGTGCCGGGCGGCCTGCTGCGGCCGATGCCGTACCTGTACGAGATGGTTCGGGCGAACATGCTGGTCGCGAATGCCGAGGCCAAGGCCGAACTCGGCTGGAAGCCGCAGTATCCGGGCTGCGTCGACGGACTGCGCGCGCTGGCCGCCGCCTGATCGAATCCGTTCCGATCAGTAGGGATAGACGTCGACCTCGGTCGCCTTCACCGCGAAGTACACCTCCATACCGGGGGTCACGCCCAGCCGGGCCACGGCGGCGGGAGTCAGATCCGCCGCCAGGCCCGCGGCCGCCCCCGGCACGTCCGCGGCACGCACCCGCACGATGCCGCCACGATCCTCCAGTTCGGAGACCCGAACCCGGAACACGTTGCGGGGACTGCCCTCCGGATGCGTCGCATGCACCGCCACCGACACCGGCGAGAACACCGCCGCCCCCCGGACACCGATCGCCCAGTCGCCATCGGATCGGCCGAAGACCTCGGACTCGCCGTGCGAGACCGCGCCCAGACCGGCGCTGCCGCCGTCGGCCGCGGTCCCCAGAATCAGATTCACCCCGGCGATCCGCGCGGCGAAATGGCTGCGCGGCCTGGCCAATACCGTTGCCACCGGTCCGGATTCGATGACCCGCCCGGCCTCGATCACGACCACCCGATCGGCCAGGGTGACGGCATCGATGATGTCGTGAGTGACGAGAATGGTGCCGGTCGGTCGCGAATCCGGCAGGGCCGCGCCAGGTCTCGCACCGCTCCCGTTCGCGTCGATCGGATCTCGCAGCACCCGGCGCAGTAGCGCGCGCATGGCCGGGGCGGCGGTCACGTCGAGGGCGGCCATGGGTTCGTCGAGGAGCAGGACCTGCGGATGCACCGCCAGCGCGCGGGCCAGCGCGACGCGTTGAGCCTGACCGCCGGACAGCGAACCAGGCGACCGGTTTGCGAACTCCTCGGCGTCGACGGCCCGCAGCCACTCGCGCGCGAGAGCCGCGGCCGCGCGGCCACGCATGCCCCGGCTGCGCGGACCGAATGCCACATTCGCGGCCACCGACAGATGCGGAAAAAGCAAGGCGTCCTGCGCCAGTAGCGATACCGCCCGCCGATGCGGCGGCACCGCAATGCCTTTCGCGGTGTCGGTGAGCACCCGGTCACCCAGGCGCACCTGCCCCTCGTCCGGAATCACCAGGCCCGACACCACATCCAGGAGGCTGGACTTGCCCGCGCCATTGGGGCCCAGGACCGCCAGTACCTCACCCGGCGGGACTTCGAGCGCCACCTCGAAATTCCGGTCCGCCAGCCGCGCCGAGATCGTCAGGCCGCCGGTCGCCGCGGCAGGTTCGGCCATCGTCGACAGCTCAGCCATCATCGACGCCGAGCAGGGTGCGCAGGTGCCGCGGGGCGGGGGAGCCGTGGGCGAGGATGGCGTCGTGCCAGTCACGCGGCGAAGTGACGACCGGTCGGTCCTTCGCGAGGGCGGCGATCTCGGTGTAACCCACGAAATAGGTGGACAACTGGGTGGAACTGAGCAGCGTGCGCCGCCATTTGCCCGCGGCCTCACCCTCCTCCTGGAAACCGCGGCCCAGCATGAGCTGCATGGCCTCGGCGCGGGTCATGCCGTCACAGTGCACCGACTGGTCGAGGATCGCGTTGACGGTCATGCGCAGGTGGGACTTCAACTGCTGCAGGCGCACCGGGAGACCGCCGAAACCCGTGTCGGCCATGAGCTTCTCGGTGTAGACGGCCCAGCCCTCGATGAAAGTTCCGCTCCAGCACAGGGCCCGGACGGGGGTGGAGCCCCGGAAGCGGCGCGCTCGGGCCAACTGCAGGTGGTGACCGGGCATGGCCTCGTGCACGGTCAGATTCCGCATCATGTGGTTGTTGTATTCGCGATAGAACGAGGACACCCGATCGGACGACCAGTCCGCCGGGGTCGGTGCGATGGCGAAGAACGTCGGCAGTTCAGCGGTTTCGAGCGGGCCCACCGGATCGCAGTAGGCGACCGCGACGCCGCGCGCGAACTCCGGCATCTCCTGGATCACCAGCGCATCGTCGACCAGACCGACCAGGTCGTGGGCGCGGACGAAAGCGGTGGCCTCCGCCAGCGCATCGGTCGCGATCGCCACCACCGTGTCGTTGGAGGGGGACTCGGCCGCCAGCTGCCCGAGCGCCTTGCGCACCGCGTCATCGTCCGGATTCGCGATGCCCAGCAGTTCACCTGCGGCGGCACGGATTTCATCACCGAGTTGCTCCAGATGAGCGTGCGCGCGCTCCAGAATCTCGCGCGAGCTCAGATTGGTGTCCAAGGTGTGCCAGAGCTTGGCCTCCCACAGGCGGCGACCCAGACGCGGATCGCGGTCCGCGCCGTCCAGACGGCCGGTCAGCCAGGTGGTGAACTCCGACAGCGCCGAGCGCGCCTCGGCCGCAGCGGATTCGATCTCGAAGCCGGGCGCCTCGGCCGCCAGCACCGGCACCTGCTCACGCACCAGCGCCGCCACCCCACCGAACTGCGCGATCGCCGTCTCGACGTGCACACGCGGCATGCCACCGAGCACCGACCGCGCCGAGGCCAATGCGTCGGGCAGGGCCGTGAGCCGCGAATGCAACGCCTCGAGCCGCTCCTCGGCGGGCGCGAACGGACGCGCCAGCAGGTGGTGCAGCAGCGGTCCCGGATTGTGCACCAGGGGATTCCACTCGTGCTCGCCGACATCGGTGAGCTCGAAGAGTATGCCGTCGACCCGCTGCTGCAGCAGCGCGAGATCGACCCGGTCCTGCGGCGCGAGGTCCTCGTCGTCGACCTCGGCCAGGGCGTGCGAAGCCTCCCGCAGCATGGCGACCTGCCCGCGCACCGCGGACCGCGACCAGTCCGGCAGCCGATCGTCGGACCGGTGATCACCGACCGAGGCGGCCAGGTGCGGATCGGCGGTCAGCAGCGCATCGACGATGCGCTGCGCACGGGGCACGAAAATCGACGACATGACAGCCACGCTAGACCGCACGGCTGACCATCCGGTCCGCAGCGAGGCCCGGCCGGCGATACGCCACCAGCACGATCACGGCCGCCACCAGCACCAACAGCAGCGAAAGCGCCACCGCCGCATCGGGATCGGACTCGCGCTGCAGATAGATCTCCAGCGGCAGGGTACGGGTGGTGCCCTGCAGGCTGCCCGCGAAGGTGAGCGTCGCGCCGAACTCGCCCAGCGCCCGCGCGAACGCCAGGATCGTGCCCGACACCAGGGCCGGGCGCAGCAGCGGCAGCGTCACCCGCCACCACACGATGGACGGGCGCGCACCGAGGGTCGCGGCGATCCGCTCGAAACGGTCACCCGCCGTGCGCATCGCGCCTTCGAGGGTGATCACCAGGAACGGCAGGGCCACGAAGGTCTGCGCCAGCACCACGGCCGTCGTGCTGAAGGCGATGCGAATACCCATCGACTCCAGCTCCCGGCCCAGCAGGCCGTGACGGCCGAACAGATACAGCAGCGCCAGACCGCCGACCACCGGCGGTAAAACCAAGGGCAGCAACACCAGTGCGCGCAACACCGGCAGCAACCGCCAGCGCGCACGCGCCAGCACCGCCGCCATCGGCACCCCGAGCAGGACGCAGCCGACGGCCGCCGCCAGCGAGGTGCGCAGGCTCAGCAGCAGCGCCACCCGGGAAGACTCGGAGGTGATCAGGTCCAGGAAATGCGACCAGTCCACCGCCCCGGTCAGGGCCACCAGCGGACCGGCCACCAGCACGAAGCCGATGGCCGCCGGCGCCAGTAGCCAGACCGGGGGTCGCATCACGGCAGGACGAAACCGTTCTGCTGCAGGATCTTGCGGCCGTCCGGGCCGGTGACCAGCGCGACGAAGTCCTTGGCCGCACCAGAGTTCTTCGAATCGGCCACCGCGGCAATCGGATAGCTGTTCACGGCCTTGGCGGACTCCGGGAAGTTCACCGTCTGCACCTTGTTGCCCGCACCGGCGGCATCGGTCACGTAGACCAGACCGGCATCGGCCTGACCCGAGGTCACCTTGGCCAGTACGTCGGTGACCGAGGACTCCTCGCTCACCGGCTTGATCGCCACGTTCGCGTCGCCGGTCACCTTCTTGGTGGCCGCGCCGCACGGCACCTGCGGGGCGCACACCACCAGGCGCAGATCCGGCTTCGACAGGTCCGCGAGCGAGTTGACGTGCGCGGGGTTACCCGGCGGGGTCACGATGGTCAACGTATTGGTGGCGAAAACGGTGGGGGTGTCCTTGATCCGGCCGCCCTTCACCGCCTTGTCCATGTTCGCCTGATCGGCGGAGGCGAAGACGTCGGCGGGCGCGCCATTGTTCAACTGCGCCACCAGATCCGACGAACCGGCGAAGGAGAACGACACCTTCACGCCGGGATGCTGCTTCTCGTACTCGGTGCCGAGCTGGGTGAACGACTGCTTGAGCGACGCGGCGGCGAAGACCGTGATGGTCTTGGTGTCACTGCTGGTCGAGGACGAACCACAGCCGGACAGCAGGCCGACGCCCAGCACGGCCGTCGCGGCCAGGGCCGCACCGGACTTCGTGCCTAGGCGGTGCCACCGGCTTCGGCCGCCGTCTCCACGACCACCGTGGTGGCCTTCACGCTGGCCCACGCCACGCTCCCCGGCTGCAAGCCCAGCTCGCGCACCGACTCGCTGCTCATCAAGGAAACGACTGTGAACGGTCCGCATTGCATCTCCACCTGTGCCATCACGGTATCGGCCACCACTCGGGTGACCAGTCCGGGAAACCGATTGCGTGCCGAGCTGGCACTAGCCATCCGGGTCTGCGGAGTGCGAGCCTGCTCGACGGCCAATTCCGCCAGCTCCTTGCCATCCACCACCAGGCGACCGGATTCGTCCTTGCGTCCCGTCAGCACTTCGCTGTCGATCCAGCGCCGCACGGTGTCGTCGCTGACGCCCAGGAGCTGGGCGGCGTCACGAATCCGGATATCGGGCATGAAAGGGAGAATAGACCCGCAACTGCGGAAGGACGAATCGTATATAACCGTAGATGCGGATCACAGTGTCCGGGACCGTGTTTCTGTTCACTTTTCAGATCTACGCGCCGACACCGCCGCCCAGTACGCTCGGAAAAATCATGGCCACGTATTTCGATCCGAAGGCCTGGTCACCTCTGCGCGCGTGGACCAGCTTCACCACGGCCTGGCTCGAACCGGCCGCCGACTTCGGAGCAGGGACCGTCACCGCGCTGATGCCCGATGTGCTCATGACGCTGCTCTCGGAGGGGATCCTCAGCCAGTTCGGCGGGCAGGAGGTCAGCGCCACCCTGCTCGGTCACGACCTGCGGGCCACGCTGCAGACCCTCAAGGTGCGCCGGCGCGGCGCGCACTTCCAGACCAAGACCGTGCTCACCGGGCTGCACTGGAACCGGCATCCCATCGAGGAGTTGACCGTCATCGCGCACGGGGTGCGGCTCATCCCCGGGGTGCCGACCAAGGTGCGTGCGGCGCAACTCGACCTCAGCGGCGTGATATCCCTTGCCGCGCTGCTGGAGTGGATCAACGGCTGGCAGCCCGACTGGGAGCTGGAAGCGGCCGAGGACGGGTTGATCCGCGCCAAGCATCGCCGCCGCAAGATCAAGGCCCTGGCCGCGGCCGAGATCACCGACAACATCCTGTCCATCACCGTGCACCGCGCGCACTGGCGAAAGCTGCGCGCACCCAAGCGATTCACCACGCTGAATCCGATTCCACTGACCGGATTGCCGAGCGAGGCCCGCATCGGGCGCGCCGAAAGGGTCGGTGAGCACGTCCATTTCAGCGCGGACCTGCCCGCGATCACCGGATCGTTCGATCTGGCCCAGATGCGTTCGGCGATCATCGCCGGAACCACGCTCATTATTTTCTGAGCGTCACGCCTGCTGCGTCGGCCACCATTCGAGCAGCGCGGCCTCGGCCTCGTCGCGGTCCATCGGACCCCGGTCCAGACGCAGTTCCTTCAGGAAGCGCCAGGCCTTGCCGACATCCGGGCCCGGCTGCAGGCCAAGGAGTTCCATGATGGCGTTTCCGTCCAGATCCGGACGCACCCGATCCAGATCCTCCGCCTCGGCCAGCCGCTCGATGCGGACTTCCAGATCGTCGTAGGTGGAACGCAGGAGCGCCGCCCGCCGCTTGTTGCGGGTGGTGCAGTCGGCGCGGACCAGCTTGTGCAGGCGCGGCAGCAATTCCGCACCGTCGGTCACGTATCGGCGCACCGCCGAATCGGTCCACTGCCCCTTGCCGTAGCCGTGGAAGCGCAGGTGCAGATACACCAGCCGCGCCACATCCTCGGTGAACTGCTTCGGATACTTCAAGGCGCGCATGCGCTTTCGCACCATCTTCGCGCCCACCACCTCGTGATGGTGGAAGCTGACGCCGCCGCCGGGCTCGTTGCGCTTGGTCGGCGGCTTGCCGATGTCGTGCAGCAGCGCGGCCCAGCGCAGCACCAGATCCGGATCGCCCTGCTCCTGATCGATGGCCTGGCGCAGCACCGTCAGCGAATGCTGGTAGACGTCCTTGTGCTGGTGGTGCTCGTCGATCTCCAGCTGCATGGCCGGGACCTCGGGCAGCACCCGCTCGGCCAGCCCGGTGTCGACCATGATGTCGATGCCGTCGGTCGGGTATTCGCCGCCGATCAGCTTGTCGAGTTCGGTGCGCACCCGCTCGGCGGTGATGCGATCGATCTCCTCGGCCATCTCCACGATCGCCGCCCGCACCCGCGGGGCCAGCTCGAAGCCCAGCTGCGAGACGAACCGTGCGGCCCGCAGCATGCGCAGCGGATCGTCGGCGAACGAATCCTGCGGCAGCGCAGGCGTATCCAGCACCCCGTCCAGCAGCGCCGACATACCGTCGAGCGGATCGACGAACTCCAGCTCGCCCAGTTCACCGATGCGCACGGCCATCGCATTGACCGTGAAATCACGCCGCACCAGATCACCCTCGAGCGTGTCGCCGAAGGTGACCGCCGGATTGCGCGAGACCCGATCGTAGGAGTCGGCGCGGAAGGTGGTGATCTCGAGCTGCTGCCCGGCCTTCGACGCGCTCACCGTGCCGAACACCAGACCGCCGGTGTCCCACATTTGATCGGCCCAGCCGCGCATGAGTTCCTGCACGACCTCCGGGCGGGCATCGGTGGTGAAATCCAGATCGGTACCCAACCGGCCCAGCACCGCGTCGCGGACACTGCCGCCGACCAGATACAGCTGATGCCCGTGCTGGGCGAACAATTCACCGAGCGGGGTCAACACCTCCGAATACCGTCCCAGGGTTATCGCCGCGGCGGCCAGCAATCGGGTACGGCGATCCTCCACGGCTGCTTCCTCGGACTTCGGCGAAACCACAAAGACGCAGCTTAGTCGGTCGGGTGCCCGATCCCCGAAAAGCCTCCGGTCACCCCGGTCGAGCATCCGGCGTGCCGCGCCGCGAACGGCGTCTACCAGCTGTGAGGGCTCTCTATATAGAGGAGCTACCGCGGTGGGGCGGGCTGGGCCACAGTCACCTATAGACTGGCGCAGTGTCCCCGGCCGATCGTGCGAACAGTCGACGCCGCCAGCCCCGGCGGCGCGGTTCGGCCGGTACTGCGGCGAAAGCCACGGGCGCGGGTACCGGTGCGGGTGCGGCGAAACCGCGCATGCGCACCGTGCGCGAGACCTCCGCGGGCGGACTGGTCGTCGACGGCCTCGACGGTCCACGGGAAAAGCGCTGTGCCGCACTCATCGGACGCACCGACCGCCGCGGACGACTGCTCTGGTCCCTGCCCAAGGGGCATATCGAAGAGGGCGAGACGGCCGAACAGACCGCCATCCGCGAGGTCCAGGAGGAGACCGGCATCCACGGCACCGTGGTCGCCGAACTCGGCAGCATCGACTACTGGTTCGTCACCGAGGGCCGGCGGGTACACAAAACCGTGCACCACTATCTGATGCGCTGCCTCGGCGGGGAACTCTCCGACGCCGACGTGGAAGTCACCAAGGTGGCCTGGGTTCCCTTGAGCGAACTAGACTCCCGGCTCGCCTACGCTGACGAGCGCAGGCTGGCCGAGGTCGCCAACCGGCTGATCGACCGGATGGAGAACGGCAGACAATGACGCGTGCGGGATCGCAGCGCACGCTGCTTTCATTCGTCGCGGTAATGCTGGCGGTGCTCACGTCACTGGGAATCCTCGGACCCGGACTCGGCACGCCCATTGCCGCCGCCGAACCCACCGGCACCGGCAGCGGAACGCCGTCCGGACCGAAATTCCTGAAGCTGTCCCTGGATTCGGTGACGCCCACCGCCATCACCGGCAGCAGCGACCCCTACTTCGTGGTCGCCGGAACCGTCACCAATATCGGCGACCGGCCCGTGAACGACATCAGCATCCGCATCCAGCGCGGGGCCGCGGTCACCAGCCCCAGTGGGCTGCGCTCCGCGCTGCGGCTGGATCAGATCAACTACGACGTCAACGGTGAATTCCAGGATGTCGCCGAGAAATTGACCGCCGGACAGCGCAAGCAGTTCAGCCTCACCGTCGCCCTGCACTCGGGAACCGATCTGCCCAGCGGGATCTCGGCGATCGACATCACCGCGCCGGGCGTCTACCCACTGCTGCTCAATGTGAACGGCCAACCCGACTACGGCGGCCAGGCCCGCCTCGACGACGCCCGCTTCCTGCTGCCCGTCCTCGCCATGCCCGGCGGCGACCCGAAACACCAACCCGCGCCGCCCAACCCGGACGCACCGCCGGTGGCCACCACCATGCTGTGGCCGCTGGCCGACCGGCCCCGGCTGGTGGCCGGACAACCGGGTTCACCCGATGGGCAGGCGCTGCTCACCGATGACGATCTGGCCGGCTCGCTGGCCCAGGGCGGACGGCTCGACCAACTGCTGTCGGCGCTGGAGAGCGTGCTCAAACCCGACAGCGGGCGCGACAAGAACCTGATCAACGCGCTCTGCCTGGCCGTCGACCCGGACCTGCTCATCACCGTGTCCGATATGACCAAGGACTACAAGGTGCTGGCCAGCCCGTCGGATCCGGACGGGTCCACCCGCTCCGGCACCGGAACCCACGCCGCCAAGGCCTGGTTGGAACGACTGCGCGCGGTCGCCTCCGGAATGTGCGTGGTGGCACTGCCGTTCGCGCAGGCCGACCCCACCGCACTGGCCGCCACCGGGGACGTCACCCTGGCCGACCGCGCCCTCAACGCACCCGCCGACCTGGTCGACTCGCTGCTCTCGGTGAAATCGGTGCGCGGCGTGGCCGTTCCGGACGCGGGCACCGTCGACACCGACGCCGCCACCCTGCTCGCGCACCACGGCTTCACCACCACCGTGCTCGCCGACAGCGCCGTCACCACCGGCGACGCCCGCGCCAACCTCACCGCGGGCAAGACACCGGCCACTCCCGGCGCACCCGCCGCCACCGAGCCCGGAACCCCCGACATCGTGAACCTGGCCGACATCGCCGTGCCGCCGACCCCGGGCGCGAACCCGCCGCCCGCACCGGTGACCCTGCACGCCGCCACCTTCGACATCTGGGCCGCGACCGCGCTGGCCGCCATCGGATCCAACCCGCCCACACCGCCGTTCACCCCGGACAAGGTCCGCTACGACGTCACCGTCGACTCCCGCGCCGCCCGGCTGCAGGACGCCCTCGGCGCGCTGTCGTGGACCGCGCTCAACCCGCAGCCCGGACGGCCCCGCTCCGCCCTGCTCGTGCCGCCGCAACAGTGGGGAGCCAATCGCGACGAGGCCGCCGCGGTGCTCGGACAACTGGACCTGATGCTGCGCAACAGCCTCGCCACCGCCCGGCCGCTCACCGATCTGCTTGCGCAGCAGCCGGATCCGCAACCCTACGACCTCGACTACCTCGCGGCCGCCGCCGACGAGGCGGTACCCGCGCACTTCGTCGAACCCGTGCACCAGCAGGCGCAACGCATTACCGAACTGATGAGCGCGCTGGTGGATGTGCCGCAGCAGGAACTCAGCCCGCGCGCCTTCCTCACCCCGATGCGCGACGACCTGATCCGGGTGCTGACCCTCTCGGACCGCCGCGCCTCGGTCGCCACCGCCGACACCAATGCGCAGCGCCGCCTGGACCAGACCACCAAAACCATGGACAACCTGTTCGGTTCGGTCACCGTGCTGCCGCCCGGCGGCGTCTACACCCTCGCCTCCGAACAGAGTCCGCTGCTGCTGGTGGCCCGCAACGACCTGCCGGTGGCCATCCGGGTGCGGTTCAAGATCGACGCCCCGGCCGAGACGAAAATCACTGATCTCGGCGAAGTGCAGCTGCCCGCCAAGGGAAATCGGTCCTTCCAGATCCCGACCGAAGTGTCCGACAGCCGAAACCTGGTCATTCCCATCGCGCTTACCACACCCGATGCGGTGCCGCTCGGCAATACGGTCTCGGTATCCGTGCGGTCCAACGCCTACGGTCAGGTATTGGCAATAATTACGGCGTGCGCCTGCGCGCTGCTGCTCCTGCTGGTCGGTCGCCGACTGTGGCACCGCTTCCGCGGACAGTCCGATCCGGCCGACGAAGGGTTCGACCCGAGCACGCGGCAGAGTCGGCGCGCGCGTAAACGGGAGTCGAAACGACAGGAGGCACGGTGAGCGAGTACGGCGGGCCGCGCTCATCCGGCCGCGGCGAAGGACCCGACGGGCCGCCGCCGCGACGCGCACCCTCGGCACCGTGGGAACGTGGCGTGCCGCCGCGCTCCGGTCAGCAGCCGCGCGTGCCCGGACCGCAGGGTCCCGGCTCCGGCCAGCAGCCTCGGGTACCCGGTCCGCAGGGCCCGCCCTCGGGCGCGCAGCGACCGATTCCGCCGAATCCGCAAGGGGTTCCGGGTCGTCCGTATCCCGGTCAACCGTCCGGTCCGATGCGGCAGGTGCCGCCCGGCCCCGAATCCGGCCCCATCATGCACCGGCCCCGCCAACCCCAGGGCCGCCCCGAACCCGTCGCGGGCCACCGCGCGCCGGGCGACGAGCGCTACCACTGGGGACACCCCGGCACCGAGGGCAACCGCCCGCCCGGCGGCGGACCCCGCTCCGGCGAGCAGCGCTACCCGACGCCGCCGATGTCCAACCCCCGACCCGGCCCGCCCAGCGGGCAACAACGCCAGGTGCCACGCCGGCCCGCCGCCCCCGTGCAGGTGGAGGAGCGCCCGGACAACTCGAACGCCAGACTCGTGCGCGACTCCGGATCCATCGCCGTCGCCACCCTGGTCAGCCGCATCACCGGCTTCGCCAAACAGCTACTGCTGCTGACCGTCCTGGGCCCGGCCATCGCCTCGGCCTTCACCGTCGCCAGCACCATCCCGACCATGATCTCCGAGCTGCTGCTCGGCGCGGTGCTCACCGCCATCGTGGTGCCCACCCTGGTGCGCGCGGAGAAAGAGGACGCCGACAACGGCGCGGCCTTCGTCCGGCGACTCGTCACCGCGGCCTTCACCATCCTGGCCACCGGCACCATCATCACCACCGCGCTGGCGCCCGTGCTCACCACGCATCTCTTCCTGTCCAGCGACGGCAAGGTCAACACCGGACTCACCACCGCGCTGACCTATCTGCTGCTGCCCGCGATCCTCTTCTACGGCATGTCCGCGCTGCTGATGGCGATCCTCAACACCCATCAGATGTTCAAACCCGGTGCGTGGGCACCGGTTCTGAACAACGTGGTGGTGCTGGTCGTGCTGTGCCTCTACATGATCACCCCGGGCGAGATCACCTTGAACCCGGTCAAGATGAGCGAGCCGAAACTGCTGCTGCTCGGCGTCGGCGTCACCGTCGGCGTCATCGTGCAGATGGTCAGCCTGATCCCGGCCATCCGCCGGGCGGGCATCGACCTGCGCCCACTGTGGGGAGTCGACCGGCGGCTCAAGCAGTTCGCGGGCATGGGCGCGGCCATCATGCTGTACGTCTTCATCAGCCAGGCCGGTTGGACCTTCGCCACCCGCGTCTCCTCGCACGCCGACGAGGCCGGACCCGCCATCTACCAAAACGCCTGGGCGCTGCTGCAATTGCCGTACGGCGTCATCGGCGTCACCCTGCTGACCGCGATCATGCCGCGGCTGAGCCGCAATGCCGCCGCCGACGACACGCCCGCCGTGGTCGACGATCTCGGCTCGGCAACGCGGCTCACCATGATCGCGCTGATGCCGATCGTCACCTTCCTGACCTTCGCCGGACCCCAGATCGGCATGGCGCTCTACGGATACGGCCGCTTCGGCCACCACGCCGGACGCCTCGGCGAGGCCGTCTCCTGGTCCGCCTTCACCCTGATTCCCTACGCGCTGGTGCTGATTCACCTGCGCGTCTTCTACGCCCGGGAACAGGCGTGGACCCCGACCTGGATCATCCTCGGCATCACCGGCGTCAAGATCGTGCTGTCGGGCATCGCGCCCTACGTCGTCGACGAACGGCATGTGGTCATCGCGCTCGGCGTCGCCAACGGCCTGGGCTTCCTGGCGGGCGCGATCATCGGCGGCTGGCTGCTGCACCGCAGCCTCGGCGACCTGCGGATGGCCAATGTCGGACGGACCATCACCCGCGTCGTGCTGGCCTCGCTGGCCGGCGGCGTGGTGATGCTGATCGTGGACAAGGTGCTGCAGCTGCACCGGCTTTCGGAATCCTTCGGCGGCATCGGCTCGCTGGTGCGGGTCGGGCTCACCGCCATCGTCATGTTCGGCGTGGCGTTCGGCCTGATGCGTCTGCTCGGCATCCCCGAGATCGTCGCCATCACCGTGGCCGTCTCGCGGCGACTCGGCTTCACGCCGCCCGCACCCGATCTCGACCTCGACGGCACGCCGCTCGAGGACGTCCACTCGACCACGCTGCTGCCCAAGCCGGATCTGCGCGCGGCCCCGTACTACTACCGCTTCGACCCGTACCTCGACGCGCAGACCATGGTGCTGCCCGTCATCCGGCCCGACGCGGTTGACATCACCGGGACGGGTGAGTTCCCGTACCCTGTTCCGCAGGCAAACGCAACTGCTCGACCCGGCATGCCCACGGACAGTTCCCGTGGCACATCGGACGGCGGCTTCCGCAATACTCCGGAGACCGGCGCAGCGGTTCCGGCTCCGACACATCGGTCTTCGACACATCACGGCGAAGGAGGAACGAGGGTGAGCGACGACGCGGCGGGCGGTGTCCCGGCCGCCGAATCCGCAACGGCCGCGGGCGGCGGGCTCTCCACGGACATCCCTCCTGCCGGCAAGGTCGGCGGAAAATCCGGTGGCCCAGCCGAATCCAAGGCCCGCTCCGGCGGGTCCGGCGATCGCGGCGAACCGGAGGACCTACCGGAGGAGGACCACCCCGGTCCCGAAACCGGTGTGTACGAGGCTGTCTCGCCGATGATGCCGCCCATGCGGGTGGAATCACCGAGCAAGCGCATCCAGCGCGGGCCCAAACTGACGCCCGGCGCGTCCGTGGCGGGTGGCCGGTACCGGCTGCTGGCCAGCCACGGCGGCGCGCGCGGACTGAAGTTCTGGCAGGCGCTGGACGTGAAGCTCGACCGCGAGGTCGCGCTCACCTTCGTCGACGCCGACCAGCAGGCCACCGACAACTCCGGACACGATGGGCCGCAGGCCATTCTGTCCCGCACGCTGCGCCTGGGGCGGATCAACTCGCCCGGCCTGGCCCGCGTGCTGGACGTGGTGCGCGGCTCCTCGGGCGGCATCGTGGTGGCCGAATGGACGCCCGGCCGGTCGCTGCGGGAGATGGCGGAGACGGTGCCCTCGCCCATCGGCGCGGCACGGGCCATCCGGGCGCTGGCCGCGGCCGCCGAAATGGCGCACCGCGGTGGCGGTTCGCTGTCCATCGACGACCCCGACCGGATCCGGATCAGCTCCACCGGTGATGCCGTGCTGGCGTTCCCGGGCACGCTGTCGGACTCGGACGCGCAGTCCGATGTGCGCGGTCTCGGCGCCATGCTCTACGCGCTCATCACCGCCCACTGGCCCATCCGCATCCCCGGCGTCTCCGGGACCGCGGCCACCGTCGGCGGACTGCCGCTGGCGGACTTCGGGCCGGACGGAACCCCGGTGGAGCCCAGGACCATTCGGCCCGAGGTGCCCTTCGAGATCTCCGCGGTCGCGGTGCGATCGATGGAGTCCAACAAGGGCGTGCGCACCGCCGCCACCGTCCAGCACGTGCTGGAACAGGCGTCGGTGGTGGACCAGAAGACCGACTTCATCCCGGTACTGAGACTCGGGCAGAAGCCGTCCAGCGCACCCGACGAGACCCTCGCCGATCCGGAACTGCTCGCAGCCGAGAAGGAACGCTCGCAGCGGATGATGTGGATCCTGGTCGGGCTCGGTGTGCTCGGCGCGCTGGCGGTCGGCGTCATCATCTGGTGGCTGCTGAGCGTGTTCGCGCCCGGCTCCTCCAACGCGCCGCTCAACGAGCAGCACAATATCGGCCTCACCACGTCGGCGACCCCGCCGCCGAGCCCGGGCGCCTCGCAGACGCCCGCCGGGCTGCCCGCCACCGGCGGCGTGCCGGTACCGGTCACCGGGGCCACGGTGTTCTCACCCGAGGGCACGCCCGACAACATCGGCAGCGTCGGGGCGGTGCTGGACAACAATCCGGCCACCACCTGGCGCACCGATGCCTATTTCCAGCAGTTCCCGGCCTTGAAGAAGGGCGTGGGCGTGCTGACCACCCTGGGCAGCCCCAGCAAGCTGACCAAGGTGATCATCGAATCGCCCTCGCCCGGAACGCAGGTCGAGATCCGTAGTTCGCCGACCGCCTCGCCGACCCTCGATCAGACTCAGCTGATCGGGTCGGCGGTGCTCGGCGACGGCACCACGGAGATTCCGGTGCGGGCCGACCAGCCCGCCCGGTACGTGCTCATCTGGATCACTCAGCTGGCCAACAACGGGGGACAGTTCCAGTCCTCGATCGCGGAAATCCGCTTCGAAGCGGCACAGTAGTTCCGGGGATTCTGGGGGTTTTACGAGCGGCCGTGACGATCTCCGGCTGATCTCTTTCACGATTCGACGCAGCACATTCCGGTCGGTCATCTTCCGTCCGATTCGCCCGAACAGCCCGCCTACCAGGGCTTTTTTCGCGCGATCCATTGCTATCGAATCGTTATCTTCGATATGATCTTGCGTACTCTCGGCAGGGGAGATCCCGGAAACCAGGCTTCGCGGTTCCGGATGACAGCCAAAAAACTCGGTGACGTTCGGCCGTGGTTGCGGCCGCGCCCGCCGGTCTGAGGGGATGCATTGTCGTCAGCGAACGAACTCGTGCAGGAGCGGCAGGTCAGCGATCGCGACCTGTTGACGGCCCACGTCGGCGGCGCACCGTACGCCTTCGCCGAACTGCTCCGCCGGCACTACGACCATCTCTGGCAGACCGCGCTACGCGCCTCCTACGGCCCCGAGGACGCGGCCGACTCGCTCCAGGACGCCCTACTCTCCGCCCACCGGGGCGCGGCCCGCTTCCGCGGCGACGCCGAGGTGCGCAGCTGGCTGCACCGCATCGTGCTCAATGCCTGCCTGGACCGCATCCGCCGCAACAAGCTGCGCCGCACCGAACCCTTGCCCGAGGACACCGCGCACGAACCTCGCTGCCCCCGAGACGATTTCGCCGCCCTCGAGGCCGGGCTACTGGTGGATGCCGCGCTGTTCACGTTGCCCGCCGACCAGCGCACCGCCCTGGTCGCGGTCGAGCTGGAGGGTTACTCCATCGCGGATGCCGCTGCGCTGCTCGGCATTCCGGAAGGCACGGTGAAGAGCCGATGCGCCCGCGGGCGGCGGCGGCTCGAAACCCACTTCCGGTCGACCGACACCTGAATTCCGGTGGAACAACCGAATATTGGCAATAACTGGATATCTGCGGAACCTTGTACGGTTCCGGTGCGTCAGATACAAAGACAGGTCTGCGATTCCCATCTCGAAGCCCATGGAGGGGCAATGGAGGAAACAGGAGGAGCAATGGCCGGTACCAAGGTGCCCACGCCGCCCTTCTCCAACGAACTGCTGGCCGACCTGCACGCCGGCAGCGTTCCACCCGACGAATCCGAACGGCTCTGGCCCGCGGTCCGCCGCGATCCCGACGCCATGCGCTATCTCGACTCCCTCGACCGCGTCGACGCTCGCCTGCGAGACCTCGGCCAGGACGAGCACATCGCCCACCCGATGCCCGCCGAGGTGGCCGACCGGCTCGAGGCCATGATCGCCGACCTCGCCACCGGCACCGACCGCATGGCCACCGTCACCCGGTTGCCCGTCGCGCCCCCACCCGTGGTCCGCTCGACCCACCCGGCCCCGGCGGCGACGGCCCCCATCCCGATCCTCAACGGATCCATCTTCGACACCGGCCGCCTCGACCCCCGTGAACTCGAGGAACCCAGCCCGGAACCCGAGGAAGAACCGGACGAGCCTGCCCCGCTCGAGAGCCCCTCACGCCGCTTGCGCTGGCTCACCGTCGCCGCGGCGGCAGCGGCCGTCGTCGCGGGCGCTGTGGTCGCCGTAGACGCGCTCAGCACCCATACGGTGACTCCCACCGCCCAACCGGCCGCCGACAGCAACCTGGACCCGACCATGCCGCCCGCCCTGCTGCTGGCCGCCATGGGCCACCACGACATCACCGGCCCGCTGGCCACCGGCAATGCCCTCACCACCTGCCTACAGGCGGCCGGGCTGGACCATCAGGTGCTCGGCTCCCGCAATGTTGTGTTCTCGGGCACTCCGGGCGTGCTGGTGCTGCTCGCCGGGCCCACCCCACCGCAGATCACCGCGGCCGTCCTCGGAACCGGCTGCGGCGCAGGCAATCCGCAAATCCTCGGACGCGCCGACATCG
This sequence comes from Nocardia sp. NPDC059240, assembly GCF_042753865.1. Classification (NCBI taxonomy): domain Bacteria; kingdom Bacillati; phylum Actinomycetota; class Actinomycetes; order Mycobacteriales; family Nocardiaceae; genus Nocardia; species Nocardia sp. NPDC059240. Next base: position 489,778 of record NZ_JBHZAC010000005.1, read on the forward strand.
GCTGATGTCCGAGGGCGAACAGGGTCGGGAACAACAGCGTTTAGGCTGTTGTTGACCGACACGCTCACGCTCGAAAAATTCGAGCCAATCTGCAATTAGCTTCGGAGGGCCTCTTGAGCACGCCTGTTCGCGACCTGATCATCGTCGGTTCCGGTCCGGCCGGGTACACCGCCGCGGTGTACGCCGCCCGCGCGGAACTCGAACCACTGCTCTTCGAGGGCACCCAGTTCGGTGGTGCGTTGATGACCACCACCGAGGTGGAGAACTTCCCCGGGTTCCGCGAGGGCATCATGGGCCCCGACCTCATGGAGGAGATGCGGGAGCAGGCCAAGCGCTTCGGCACCGACATCCGCACCGAGGACGTGGACGCCCTCGACCTGACCGGTCCCATCAAGAAGGTGACCGTCGGCGGCGAGGTGTACGAGGCGCACGCCGTGATCCTCGCCATGGGTTCCGCGGCCCGCTACCTCAATGTCGCCGGCGAGCAGGAACTGCTCGGCCGCGGCGTCAGCGCCTGCGCCACCTGTGACGGCTTCTTCTTCAAGGGCCAGGACATCGTGGTGGTCGGCGGCGGCGACTCGGCCATGGAGGAGGCGACCTTCCTCACCAAGTTCGCCAGCTCGGTGACGATCATCCACCGCCGCGAGGAGTTCCGCGCCTCCCGCATCATGCTCGAGCGCGCCAAGAACAACGACAAGATCCGCTTCCTGCTGAACTCGGAAGTCATTGGCGTGCACGGCGATACCTCCGTCACCCACCTCACCGTGCGCGACACCCGCACCGGCGAGACCTCCGAGCTGGCCGCCACCGGCCTCTTCGTCGCCATCGGCCACGACCCGCGCAGCGAACTGGTGCGCGGCCAGGTCGATCTGGACGGCGAGGGCTACGTGGAGGTCAAGGGCCAGAGCACCTACACCTCGCTGCCCGGCGTCTTCGCCGCCGGCGACCTGGTGGACCACACCTACCGTCAGGCCATCACCGCCGCGGGCACCGGCTGCCGCGCGGCCATCGACGCCGAGCGTTGGCTCGCCGACCAGGGTGACATCACCACCAACACCCTCGATCACGCCGGTCAGCCGGTGGAAGTCAGTAACTAAGGAGCATGGCAATGTCCGACGCCAAGACCAGCGCCACCAAGACGGTGACCGACGCCACCTTCGCCGATGAGGTACTGCTCAGCGAGAAGCCGGTGCTCGTGGACTTCTGGGCCGCCTGGTGCGGTCCGTGCAAGATGGTCGCCCCCGTGCTGGAGGAGATCGCGGCCGCCAACGGCGACAAGATCACCATCGCCAAGCTGGACGCCGACAACAACCCGGAGACCTCGAAGCACTACGGGATCCTGTCGTTGCCTACCATGGTCCTGTTCCAAGGGGGCAAGGAAACCAAGCGGATCGTCGGCGCAAAGGGCAAAGCGGCCCTCTTGCGCGAACTAGAAGAAGTTCTTTAACGACTCGCCGTAGGATGCCTGCACTCGACAGTTGCCGAAATTCGGTCCGGGTCTGAAACAATCATTCAACGCTCCGGTCGTGCGAAGGTGTGAACCGCCGCATGAGTGGGTACCCGGGTTGGCGGAAGGAAAGGGCTCTCACGCATGCACCGACTTCGTCACGGCGATACAGGACCAGCCGTAGCAGAGGTTCGGAGCACCCTGGCAAGCCTCGGGTTCCTGCATTCCCACCCCAATACCGACCCGTCGGGTCTGATCGGGGAGTACTGGAAGGACTCGGAAGCGACCTTCGACCATGATCTCGACTCCGCGGTGCGTGCTTTTCAGCAGCACCGCGGACTCCTGGTCGATGGCGTGGTCGGTCCGGCCACCTACCGAGCGCTGAAGGAAGCCTCCTATCGGCTCGGCGCGCGGACGCTGATCTATCAGCTCTCCGCGCCGCTGTACGGCGACGATGTCGCCACCCTCCAGCGGCGACTGCAGGATCTGGGCTTCTATGTGCACCGGGTGGACGGCTATTTCGGGCCGCACACACACGAGGGACTCACCTCGTTCCAGCGCGAGATCGGCCTGTCCGCAGACGGCATCTGCGGTCCCGACACGCTGCGCTCACTGGATCTGCTGGGCGCCCGCGTCACCGGCGGCAACCCGCACCGCATCGCCGAGGAAGAGGTGGTACACCGGGCCGGGCCGCAGCTCACCGGCAAGCGGATCGTCATCGATCCGGGTCTGGGCGGGCCGGACAAGGGTTCGGGTGTGCCGACCGAATTCGGTGACGTCTACGAATCGGAGATCCTCTGGGATCTGGCCAGCCGCCTCGAAGGGCGCATGGCCGCAACCGGAATGGAGACCTTCCTGTCCCGGCCGTGGGGCGCGAACCCCTCGGATGCCGAGCGGGCCGAGACCTCCAACACCTTCGACGCCGACCTGATGATCTCGCTGCGCTGTGCCAATAACGACAGCACCACCGCGAGCGGGGTGGCCAGCTTCCACTTCGGCAATTCGCACGGCTCGACCTCCATGATCGGGCAGGTGCTGGCCGGGTTCATCCAGCGCGAGATCGTGGCGCGGACCTCCCTGCAGGACTGCCGCACCCACGCCCGCACCTGGGATCTGCTGCGCCTCACCAAGATGCCGACCGTTCAGGTCGACATCGGTTACCTCTCCAATGATTACGACTCCGGCGTGCTGACCAACCCGCGCATGCGCGATGTGATCGCCGAGGCGATCCTGATCTCGGTCAAGCGGCTGTACCTGCTCGGCCAGGACGATCAGCCCACGGGGACTTACACATTCGCCGAGCTGCTCGCGGAAGAGTTGGCTGCCGCCGACCGCCTCTGAGGCGAAGCATGATGGGGGCTACGCCCCCAAACCCCCAAACAAGAACCCCTCCAACCCTTTCTGGGTTGGAGGGGTTTGTTTCATGTGAAACATAGGGGCTGGGCCCTCAGCGTGTGGCCATGCGGGTGGGCATGGTGAGGGCCGCCGCGGCGAGGAGCTGATCGAGCGCGCGCTCGACGTCTTCCTTCCACAGGTGCTCGTGATCCAGTTCCAGTCGCAGCCGCGGAAAGCGGTGATGCGAGGCGACCACCTTGAAACCGACGTCCTCGAGGAAGTCGGCCTCGATCATGCACTGCTCCGGCGAGCACCCCGACGGGGCCGGGGCGGGGGAGCGCAGGGGCGTGCCGATGCGCTCGCGCAGCGTCATGGAACCGACGGCGGGCATCGGAGAGGTCGGCGGATCCTTCCGAATCCCGAACGCCTCGATCGCCCGCACGCCACGCCGCACCAGATCGGTCACCACGGCCTGAATCAGCTGGTTGCCGATGTCGTTCCCCTGGAATGGAATTTCGGAGCTCAGCGTGGTCAGCAGCACCGCGTCCGGGCTGACGGGGGAGGTGGGGAACAATCCGGCACGCGGCACCGCGCTGGGCGGCGCGTACAACGCGCACCCGGCCGACTTGTCGTCCACCATGGCGACCTGGCCGCAGGAACCCCACTGCAGCATCACGGTCGAGAGCCAGGCCTCCTTTTCGAAGCCCGGATCGCTGAAGTCATGGGAATCCGCCGCCACCGCCGGATCGATCTCCCAGAACACGCACCGTCGCGCGTGTACCGGAAGTTTGTCGAGTCCGCCGAGGGTAAGTGCGGTCACGCTGGTCGACACCGCTCTGCTCAGCCTCCAGCTTTCCGATTCATCCACACTCACGCCGCATCACACGGTGCTTGCCAAAAAGACAGTGCTCGCCAAAAAGAATAAGCGATCAACGCTGTACGCCTCTCCAGGGCCATAAACCCGAACGTCACAGTGACGTTTCCACTGCGACCCTCGGGGTGGACCCTCACTAGGGCTTCGACTGCTCCATGAGACTGACGATTCGCTCCAGATCATCGATGGAGCCGAACTCGACAGTGATTTTGCCCTTGCGCTTACCGAGTTGAACAGTCACGCGGGTATCGAAAGATTCGGACAACCGCTCCGCCACATCCTGCAAACCGGGCATCTGAATCGGCTTGCGTTTCGGTGACGGGGGAGCGACGACATCCGGATTCCGATTAGCCAGCGTGACCGCTTCCTCGGTGGCACGCACCGACATGCCTTCCGCGACAATGCGCGCCGCGAGGGCTTCCTGTGCATCGGCTCCCGCCTCCAGCGCCAGCACGGCGCGGGCATGCCCGGCCGACAGCACGCCGGCCGCGACCCGGCGCTGCACCGGGATCGGAAGCTTCAGCAGCCGAATCATATTCGTGACGACCGGACGCGAGCGCCCGATCCGCGAAGCCAGTTCCTCGTGGGTGACACCGAACTCCTCGAGCAGCTGCTGATACGCGGCCGCCTCCTCGAGCGGGTTCAGCTGCACACGATGGATGTTCTCCAGCAACGCGTCCCGCAGCATGGAGTCGTCGGCGGTCTCGCGCACGATGGCGGGGATGGCCACGAGGCCCGCCTCCTGGCTCGCGCGCCAGCGCCGTTCGCCCATGATGAGCTGATAGCGCGGCTCCGGCAGCGACTCGACCTGACGCACCACGATGGGCTGCATCAGACCGAATTCCTTGATGGAGTGCACCAGTTCGGCGAGCGCCTCCTCCTCGAAGACGCTGCGCGGCTGCTTCGGGTTGGGGACGATCTGCTGCGGCGGGATCTCCCGGTACACCGCGCCCGCATCGGTCGCATCGATGCCGTCGACCGGATCGGGGACGCGATGCAGATGGGCCGACGCGGGCTGCGGCCCGGCCGGGTCGAGGCCAATGACGACATTGGCGGCGGCACTGCCCAACCCGCCCGGTGTCCCCAGCCCGCCCGGCGTGGTCGCCGGGCCGGTCGGGATCAGTGCCGCGAGACCGCGCCCCAGTCCACCCTTCTTCGCCTGACTCATCGGCTTACCGACCCCTTCCAAGGTTCACCACCGCCACCGATACTCATCGATCGGAACTACACACCGGATTGTGCGTCGGATGCCTGCTCCGCCGCCGCATGGCGCGCCGTACGCGCCGCCATCTCTCGTCCGGCATCGAGGTAGCTCATCGCACCCCGCGAGCCCGGATCGTAATCGAGCACGGTCATGCCGTAGCCGGGAGCCTCCGACACCTTGACGCTGCGGGGGATGACCGAGCGCAGCACCGCGTCACCGAAGTGCGAGCGCACCTCCTCGGCGACCTGATCCGCGAGCTTGGTGCGGCCGTCGTACATGGTGAGAACGACGGTGGAGACATGCAATTCGGGATTCAGGTGCGCCTGCACCAGACCGATATTGCGGAGCAACTGACCCACACCCTCCAGCGCGTAGTACTCGCACTGGATCGGGATCAGCACCTCCTTGGCGGCGACCATCGCATTGACGGTGAGCAGTCCCAGCGACGGCGGGCAGTCGATCATCACGTAGTCGATGTCGTACCCGGCGAGGTTGGCTTCCTGGATGGCGGCCTTGAGCCGGCCTTCGCGGGCAACCATTGAGACGAGTTCGATCTCGGCACCAGCCAGATCGATGGTGGCCGGAATGCAGAGTAGGCGTTCGTTGTGCGGGCTCTGCTGAATGGCGTCGGCGACCGAGCATTCGCCGATGAGGAGTTCGTAGCTCGACGGGATGCCCGAGTGATGCTCGATACCGAGGGCGGTGCTGGCATTGCCCTGGGGATCGAGATCGATGACGAGCACCCGCATGCCCTGAATGGCGAGCGCGGCAGCCAGATTCACGGCGGTGGTCGTCTTACCCACACCGCCCTTCTGATTGGCGATGGTGATGACGCGCTGTTCGTGCGGGCGCGGAATGTGGACGTTGGTGCCCGATAGCACCTGGCTGGCACGCTGCGCCTCGGCGGCGATCGGCGTCTCGGTGGGGGAGATGTTCCCGAACGGGGTACGGCTGAACTCGTCGGTGTCGAAGGGACCGCTATCGAGCATGCCGGGAACCCGGGACGTTGTTTCCCGTGAAACATTCCGCGGACCGTTGGACATAGAGGCTCCTAACCCCGAGAACTCAAAGACACGTGGCCGAGCAGAATCCGCACACACCTGGCAGCAGCAGCCGCGACGCTGCATTGTCACCGAGGAGATGCGAGATGCGAGATGGGCGCCATCGCAAGCTGTGCTCACGCTCGACGTTCACTAGCTTGCCAGTACGGAACACAATACGGAAGTTGAAACGGAAGCTTCGCACCACGACACGCGGAATCGGCGTCTTCACAACACATCCGCGCGATGTTTCACATGAAACATCGCCGGAAATCGGTGTGACGGAGCTTCGTCAGTGACGCTTCGAACCCGGGGTCCCGCGTCGTTCACTCTTACGCTCCGCGCGGCGCTCGGCGCGCGCGAGACGCTCGGCGCTGATCACGAAGGTGGGCGTTTCGAGCACTCCCACACCGCATTCCAGAACCTCGGCGTGGCCCGCACCCGCCTTGGTCAGATCATCGCGATCCCGCTCGAGTTCCTCGGCGGCACTGATTCCCTTGAGCGCCAACATCCGTCCGTGCTCGTGCACCAGCGGCATGGACCAGCCGGCCAGCTTCGCCAGGGGAGCGACGGCCCGGGAGGTGACGATGTCCGCGCCGCCCGCTTCCTTCTTCACCCCGGCCTGCTCGGCTCGGCCGCGCACGATGAGGACATTGTCGAGTCCCGCCGCGGCCGCGAACTCGGCCAGGAAAACGGTCCGGCGAAGCAGCGGCTCCACCAAGGTGATTCGAAGATCGGGCCGGGCGATGGCGAGCGGGATGCCCGGAAGTCCGGCGCCGCTGCCGATGTCGACCACGCGCACGCCCTGGGGGATGAGGTCGCCGATCACCGCGCAGTTGAGGATGTGGCGATCCCACAGCCGGGGCACCTCGCGTGGGCCGATCAATCCGCGCTCCACACCCGCGGTCGCCAGAGCCGTGTAATAGAGCCGGGCCTTGTCGAGCCGATCGCCGAACACGACCGCGGCAGCGGCCGGCGGCTCGACCGGACCCGGCGCGGTCATCTCGGTCTCTGGTTCCACGTGAAACATCCTTCCGAATGAACGGCGAAGTGCGGCAAGGGGGATCCGGATAAGCGTAGGGCCCCCGAGTCCATCCGACTCGGGGGCCCTGCTTCATGTCGTCACCGGGATCAGCCGGGGAGGACCACCACGCGGCGGTTGGGCTCGACGCCCTCGCTCTCGCTCACCACACCGTCGAGCGCGGCCACGGCATCGTGGACGATCTTGCGCTCGAACGGGGTCATGGGGGAGAGCTCCTCACGCACACCGGTTTCCAGCACGCGCTTGGCGGCCTCGGTGCCGAGCGCGCTCAGCTCGGAACGACGGCCCGCACGCCAGCCCGCCACATCCAGCATCAGCCGGCTGCGTACGCCGGTCGCCTGCTGCACGGCCAAGCGGGTCAGCTCCTGCAGCGCGTCCAGCACCTCGCCGCGACGGCCGACCAGCTTCGCCAGATCCTTACCGCCGTCGATGCTCACCACCGCACGATCACCCTCGACATCGAGGTCGATATCGCCGTCGAAGTCGAGCACATCGAGCAACTGCTCGAGGTAGTCGCCGGCGATCTCGCCCTCTTCGATGAGAGCTTCCTCGGTATCGGGTGCGGCGTCACTCGCGGTGTCCGCTGCCGTCGCAGCCGTCACAGTGGGATCCCCTCCGTCGGTTTCAACAGTCATGGTTGTTTCCTTCATCTGGAGTTGTAAGTCTCTCAGCGACGCCGCTTCTGATTGGGGCGACCACGATTACCGGACCGCTTCTTGGCGGTATTCGGCCGGGCGCCGGGTGCGGGCTTGGCACCGTTCTGGGCAGCAGCCGGAGCATCGGTCGCATCCTCGACGGCGTCCTCGACACCATCGGTCTTGCCGGCCGGCTTCTTACGAACGTCGACCGGCTTCGCGCCCGGCTTGGGGGCGTTCTGCGCGCGACGCTCGAGGGCGAGCTGCTTCTTCTCCTCTTCTTCTTTTTCGATCTTGCCGAAGACGAGGTGCTGCTGACCGTAGGTCCAGATGTTGTTGGACACCCAGTAGAGCAGGATGGCGACGGGCAGGAACGGACCACCGACCATAACGCCGAGCGGGAACACATACAGCGCAAGCTTGTTCATCATGGCTGCCTGCGGGTTGGCCGCGGCCTCCACCGACTGACGCGCCACCGAGGCACGCGCGTTCATGTGGGTGGCGATGCCGGCGATGATCATCAGCGGGATCGACACCGCCGCGATGGCCACCTTGCTCGGCAGCCCGACATCACCGTGAACGAAGGCCTCCATCTGAGCCATCGGCTGCGTGATGTAGGACGACAGGGGAGCGCCGAAGAGCCGGGCCGCCAGGAAGGACTGGACGTCGCTCGCGCTGAAGATGTAGTTCGCGGTGTTCGCGTTCTGCTCCACGGACATGCCGTGGCTGCCGCCGAAACCACCGAAACCGCCACCACCGCCGACGCGGTTGAACGAGCGCAGCACGTGGAACAGACCGATGAACACCGGCACCTGCAGCAGCACGGGCAGGCAGCCCATGAGCGGGTTGAAGCCGTGTTCCTTCTGCAGCTTCTGCATTTCGACCGTCATCTGCTGACGGTCGTTCTTGTACTTCTTCTGCAGTTCCTTGATCTGTGGCTGCAGTTCCTGCATCTGCCGGGTGGTCCGGACCTGCTTCACGAACGGCTTGTAGAGCACGAGCCGGAGCGTGAACACCAGGAACACCACGGCCAGTGCCCAGGCGAATCCGCTGTTCTTGCCCAGCACATACCCGAATGCCTGGTGCCAGAACCACAGAATGGCCGACACCGGGTAATAGATGAAGTCGAGCACGGCTCTATGCACTCCCGTCGTTCGTATCGCCGGTCACCGCGGACGATGACCCTTCACAAGCTGATGCCGCGTGCCGTTGCTTACGCTCCGGAACGGGGTCCCACCCACCAGGGTGCCAGGGCGCACATTTCGCCAATCGGACGGCTGCCAGTCCGGAACCGACGAACAGTCCGCGGGTGCGCAGGGCCGTCACGGCGTACTCACTACAGGTAGGCGTGAAGCGGCACGTCGGCATGCGGGTGGGGGAGATATAGGTCCGATACAGCTCGATGAGGAATATCAGAGCTTTGGCCGGGAAGCGCGCAGCCGCGCGCAATGCGTTCATGAGTCGGTGCCGATTGCCAACTTGCGCAGCCCACTCCGCAACTGCCGCAGCAGTTCTTCGGAGGGCGCGTCGGCGGCACCCGGCAGGGCGCGAATGACAATGTCTGCGCCCCCGGGCAATTCGGCCGTCAGGCTTGCGCAGATATGACGCAGGCGGCGGGCCACCCGGTGGCGTACCACCGCCGGACCCACCGCCTTGCTGACGATCAAGCCGAAATGCGGACCGCCCACCCTGATGGGCGGAATCGGTCCGCTGGCTTGCTCATCGTCGTGTAGCAGAACGTGCACAACGAGGTCCCGTCTCCCGATCCGCCGGCCCTGGCGCACCGTCCGGGAAAAGTCGGTGCGCCGGTGCAGCCGGTAGGGCTCAGGCAGCACCTGAGCATCCAGCGGAGTGCGGGCGGAAGGGGGACCGGAGACCGGACGGCGAAGCGCTCATACGACGCCGCATCCGGGATTACCGAATCAGGCAGTCAGCTTGGCGCGGCCCTTGCCACGGCGCGCCGACACGATGGCGCGACCCGCACGGGTCCGCATCCGGAGACGGAAGCCGTGGACGCGCGCCCGACGACGGTTGTTCGGCTGGAACGTCCGCTTGCCCTTGGCCACGGTCAACACTCCTCTAAGTGGTGGACGTCCGGTGACGCCCGAAGTTTTGTTCGGTGAAACGGTGCTCTCGAAGGACGGGAGCCCCTCGGCGCAATACCCTTGTCGGCGCGGGCAGCAGACAGCCGCCACCGCACCATAGGGTGACTGTAGAAGGGTACTTACCCCCTGGACGAGGGTCAAACTCGGGGGTAGAAGCCCGATTCTGCGGAGCAGAACATGTTTACCGCGGACGCTGGACCGACCGTTCCGCGTGGCGTTTCCTGGGGGTTCGTGTCGCGGGGTGGGGGTCGTGTACGGTCCTTTCCAGGCCTTCGACGGTACCCCCGTTGCGACCGCGGTTGACATTGCCAGCTGATAGCTGAGAACCCGCAGGTGCGCGCCAGATTCGGGGAATCAGACACGCGGTCGCGTGTATCCCCAGGTTTTCCACATCTGTGGATAATTGTGTGGAAAGACCCCTGGAGTGGCATATTCGTAGGGCCGACGGTACCTCGCCGACGCCCGGTTACTGGGGGAGCCGAGCAGCGCAGACCGTCTGCTTCTGTCGACCTATTTCCGGGGAGGACCACGTTCGTGGACGACGAGCAGAATGTGCTGACGGCTGTCTGGCCGGAGGTGATCGCCGAGTTGGCGAGCGGTTCCGCGGACGGTGAGATCCAGCCGGTCAGTAAGGCGCACAAGGCGTGGCTGAACACTATCGAACCCATCACGTTCGCGCAGGGATTCGCTCTGCTCTCGGTGCCGGGCACGATGGCGCAGGTCACGGTCGAACGTGACCTGCGGGAACTCATTCTGCGCTCGCTGGCCCGACGCGGACTCCAGGTCGAGGGCCTGGGCGTGCGCATTCGCGCGCAACAGAATCCGCCGGCCGGTCGCTCGGCCAATGCTCCGCGGCACGCGCGCATGACCTCGCGGCCGGAACGGCCCCGCGAGGCCGAGCCCGCGCCGCCCGCGTACGCGCCCGAACCGCCGCCCGCCGAGCGTCCACAGCAGCTGTACCAAGCGCCCCAGGAGTACGCGGCGCCGCGTTATCTTCCTCCCCAGGACTACCCGGCCGAGTACGACGGCCGGGATGCTTATCCACCTGTGGAATTCGGGCAGCCGCAGATGGCCGAGGAGTTGCCGGCGGCGGCGCAGGAGCGCCCGATGCCCCCGGGAGAGCCGCAGGCGCCGCAGCGCCGCCGGGAAAACCACCGCGGTGCACCCAAGCCGCCCGGACAGGAGTCGCTGTTCTCCCCGGAGCCCGACGACGAACCGGCCCGACCGGCACCGCAACGCTACGCCGACGAACCCCAGCGGTACTCCGATGAGCCGCAGCGCTATTCGGATGAGCCCCAGCGCTATGACGAACCCCAGCGGTACGACGAACCGCAGCGGTACTCGGACGAGTCGGCCGCGCGCCGGCCGGTGGACGAGACCCACGACGACGAGCCCGTGGTCAATGTCCGCAATTCGTGGCCGACCTACTTCAATCGCCCGCCCGAGCGCGAACCCGCGCCCGCCTCGTCGTCCTCGGCGAGCTTGAATGCCAAGTACACCTTCGACACCTTCGTCATCGGCGCCTCGAACCGCTTCGCGCACGCGGCCGCGGTGGCCATCGCGGAGGCTCCGGCCCGGGCCTACAACCCGTTGTTCGTCTGGGGCGCTTCGGGTTTGGGTAAGACGCACCTCTTGCACGCGGCCGGCCACTACGCGCAGCGGCTGTTCCCGGGCATGCGGGTGAAGTACGTGTCCACCGAGGAATTCACCAACGACTTCATCAACTCGCTGCGTGACGACCGGAAGGTGGCGTTCAAGCGCCGCTACCGCGAGACCGACATCCTGCTGGTCGACGACATCCAGTTCATCGAAGGTAAGGAAGGCATCCAGGAGGAGTTCTTCCACACCTTCAACACCCTGCACAACGCGAACAAGCAGATCGTGGTGTCCTCGGATCGCCCGCCCAAGCAGCTGGCGACGCTGGAGGAGCGGCTGCGGACCCGCTTCGAGTGGGGTCTGATCACCGATGTGCAGCCGCCGGAGCTGGAGACCCGGATCGCGATCCTGCGCAAGAAGGCGCGGATGGATCGCCTGGATGTGCCGCACGACGTGCTGGAACTCATCGCCAGCCGGGTGGAGCGCAATATCCGCGAGCTGGAGGGCGCGCTGATCCGGGTGACGGCGTTCGCCTCGCTCAACGGTCAGCCGCTGGATCTCTCACTGGCCGAGGTGGTGCTGCGGGATCTGATGCCGGACTCCACCACCATGGAGATCACGGCGTCCACGATCATGGCCGTGACCGCGGAGTACTTCAACACCACGCTGGAGGAACTGACCGGTCCGGGTAAGGCCCGGCCGCTGGCGCAGGCCCGGCAGATCGCCATGTACCTGTGCCGTGAACTGACCGACCTATCGCTACCCAAGATCGGTCAGGCGTTCGGCCGCGACCACACCACGGTCATGTACGCCGACAAGAAGGTGCGCAAGGAGATGACCGAACGGCGTCGCGTGTACGACCAGGTTCAGGAACTCACAGCCCGAATTAAACAGCGTTCGCGCTGATCCACAGTCCACAGGCCCCCACGTCCGCTGACGTGGGGGTCTTCTGTTTTCGGGGGTGTGGATTCCTCGAGGACTCCTCGAGGATGGGGTGTTGATTCCTCGAGGAATCCCACTGTTGTGCACCGGTTTGCCCCCAGGTCACTGTGCACGGTGATGCACAGGTGGTAGTGCACAGTTCCCACAGGTGGATTCATCCTCGAGGGCTGACCAGCCCGGATGCGGTTCTGCCCTTGTGGATTCCTCGAGGAATCCATGTCAGCTCCTCGAGGAATCCTCGAGTTGTCCCCGGTTTCGCTCAGATGTGAGCAGCAGGGCCTGGAATGGGGGAGCAACTCGAGGATGACTCGAGGAGCAATGTGGAGTAGTGGATCGACTCCACAGCCACCCGCTGTTCATCCTCGAGCCACCCAGACGACATCCACACGCCGCCGCCCGGCCCCACCTGCGTAAACGGGCGAAGTCCACAGAACTAACAGGACCTACTACTACTTCAGTTATTCATCTAGAGAAGGCTCTTCTAAAACAGGGTGTGTGGAAACTCGGGTTGGGGGAGCACGGTCCGGGAGCAGCCCCTCCACACCCGATCGGTTCGCAAGGAGAAGAGGGGCAGCGGGATTCCGGCGCATCGGATAGCCCGGAGGGTCGGCGTTGGTTGTCGGGCCGTGCGCGGGTACGGTTCTCTGTCAGTCCCCCGTGCCAGACTGGGTGGGCGGCTGATTCAGCAATCCGCAGAGTTCACCGAAGTCACTGGGAAGGACAGACCGGGCGATGGAGCTTGCAAGCATGAAGTTTCGGGTCGCTCGCGAGGACTTCGCCGAATCCGTAGCCTGGGTCGCCCGTAGCCTGCCTTCGCGGCCGCCGGTCCCTGTGCTCGGTGGCGTACTTCTCGTGGCTGACGAGGACGGCCTGACCGTCTCCGGCTTCGACTACGAGGTCTCCGCGCAGATGCGGGTGGCCGCCGAGGTCGCCGGTCCGGGTCAGGTGCTGGTGTCGGGCCGCCTGCTGGCCGATATCACCAAGGCGTTGTCCAACAAGCCCGTCGATGTGTCGGTGGACGGCACCCGTGTGCTGATCGCCTGTGGCAGTGCCAAGTTCTCGCTGCCGACCATGCCGGTCGAGGACTATCCCCAGCTTCCCGAGCTGCCGCCGCAGACCGGTGAACTCGGTGTGGATCTGTTCTCCGCCGCGGTTTCCCAGGTGGCTGTGGCCGCCGGTCGCGATGACACGCTCCCCATGCTCACCGGTATCCGGGTCGAGATCGAGGGCCCCAAGGTGGTCCTGGCCGCGACCGACCGTTTCCGTCTCGCCGTGCGCGAGCTGGAATGGCAGCCCGGACGCGCCGATGTGGAGACCGCGGTGCTGGTTCCGGCCCGCACCCTGTCCGAGGCCGCGAAAACCCTTGGTGCGTCCGATCAGCCGGTACAGCTGGCCTTCGGTACGGGCACCGACGGTCTGCTCGGCATCGTGAACGGCGGCCGGCGCACCACCACGCGTCTGCTCGATGCCGAATTCCCCAAGTTCCGTCAGCTGCTCCCCAAGGAGCACACCTCGCTGGCGACCATCGCGGTGAGCGCGCTGACCGAGGCCATCAAGCGTGTGGCCCTGGTGGCCGAGCGCGGTGCGCAGGTGCGGCTGGAGTTCTCCGAGGAGGGCCTGCTGCTCTCCGCCGGTGGTGACGATGCGGGTCGCGCCGAGGAGTGGCTGGAGGCCGATTTCCGCGGTGAGGCGCTGACCATCGCCTTCAACCCCGGCTACCTGCTCGATGGCCTCTCGGCCGCGCATTCGGAGAAGGTGACCTTCGGGTTCACCACGCCGAGCCGCCCGGCGGTCTTCCTGCCGGCTCCGGAGGAGGAGCCCACCCAGCTGGAGTCGGGTGCCTTCTCGGCGCTGTCGGGCAGCTACATCTATCTGCTGATGCCGGTGCGGTTGCCGGGCTGATCGCACACCGGAGTCCACACCTGTGCACAGTGTTGACAAACCTGTGAAAAACGCGACATGCGTGGTGAACTGACGCGATGCACGTGCGTGCGCTGTCGCTGCGCGATTTCCGTTCCTGGGAGGCCGCCGAGCTCGACCTTTCGCCCGGTAGAACGGTTTTCCTGGGTTCCAACGGGAACGGCAAGACCAATCTGATCGAGGCGATCGGCTACTTGTCCACACTCGGTTCACACCGGGTGGCGGCCGATGCTCCGCTCATCCGGATCGGTGCGCACAAGGCACGGATCGGGGCGACGGTGGTCAACACCGGCCGCGAGCTGCGGGTGGATATGGAGCTCAATCAGGGCACCGCGAATCGCGCTCAGATCAATCGTTCTCCGGTGCGCAGGCCGCGGGAGATCCTGGGGATCCTGCAGACGGTGCTGTTCGCTCCGGAGGATCTGTCGTTGGTGCGCGGGGATCCGGGTGAGCGGCGGCGCTTCCTGGACGAGCTGGCCACGGCCCGATTGCCGCGGTTGGCCGGGGTGCGCGCGGATTACGACAAGGTGTTGCGGCAGCGCTCGGCCCTGTTGAAAACCGCTGGGCGCAATGCCCGTTCGGGCAATCGGGGTGCCGAGATGGGCACCCTCGACGTGTGGGACGGGCATCTGGCCGCGCACGGTGCGGTGTTGCTGGCGCAGCGGCTGCGGCTGGTGCATGAGCTTTATCCACATCTTGCACAGGCTTATTCAGGTATCGCTCCCGAATCCCGGCCCGCCTCAATCGGTTACCGATCTGCGAGTTTGCCGCCGGAATACCTGGATCCGGCACGTTCTCCACAGCCTGAGGACGAATCGGCTCTGGAAGGAATCCTGTTGCGGGAGTTGGCCGCCGCCCGCACGAAAGAACTCGAACGCGGGGTATGCCTGGTCGGTCCGCATCGCGACGATCTGGAGTTGATGCTGGGTTCCTCACCGGCCAAGAGCTTTGCCAGCCATGGCGAATCCTGGTCCTTCGCGCTGGCGCTGCGGCTCGGCGCGTTCGAACTACTGCGCACGGCCGGTTCCGATCCGGTGCTGATTCTCGACGATGTGTTCGCCGAACTGGACCGCCGCCGCCGGGCCGCGCTGGCCTCGGTGGCCGCCGGGGCCGAGCAGGTGCTGATCACGGCCGCGGTGCCGGAGGATGTGCCGGCCGAACTCGAGGCGGTGCCGCTGCGCGTGGAGACCACGGGCGAGGCCGATCATCGCGCGTCGCGGATCGCCGCGTGAATCCGTCGGTGCGATGCGGCAGAATCACGTGACGAACCGAAAGTGATCTCGGGGATTCCCGGATGTGGAAGGAGTTGTGGATGGCGCAGCCGCCGGAAGCCGACGACCGCAATGCCCCCGAAGGGAACTCTGGACCCACGGATCAGGAACCCGAGTTGCGCGGGGTCGACCTGGCCCGGCGTGCGCTCGAGGAAGCTCGGGCGGCGGCTCGGGCGGCCGGTAAATCCGTCGGGCAGGGCCGGGCCTCGCCGCGTAAGGGTGGCATCCGGGCGTTGCGTCGCCGCAGTGGCTGGTCGGGTGCGCATCCGGACGAGCGTGATCCGCAGACGCTTTCGTCGTTGGCCATGACGCTGGCCAAGGGGCGCGGCTGGTCGGGCAAGGTCGCCGAGGGCACGGTCTTCGGCCGCTGGTCGGCCGTGGTCGGTGAGGACATCGCCTCGCACGCCACCCCGATCTCCTTGGAGAACGGGATCTTGAGCATTCAGGCCGAGTCGACGGCCTGGGCGACGCAGTTGCGCATGTTCCAGTCGCAGATCCTGGCCAAGATCGCCGCGGCGGTCGGCAACGGTGTGGTCAAACAACTCAAGATCAACGGCCCGACCGCGCCGAGCTGGCGGCACGGTGATCGGCACGTCAAAGGCCGAGGTCCGCGCGACACCTACGGGTAGATCTTGGTTTCACGTGGAACCGATCGGAGATCGTTGCGAACCCTCGCGCAAACACTCCGGGAGCCGCCCGCGCATCGCCCGCTGAAGCTCTCCGGACCCCCGGGGCCTATAACCGGTCATATCGCTGGTCGATTTCACGACCGTACGGCCCACTCAGGGGTGTCATAGGTGGGTTCTCTGTCGGTCGTACCAGTAGGATGGGGGAGTAACTAGCGGCGATATCTCCCGGCGCGTTCCGCAGCGCCCGCGCGTGAGCCCCCGTAATTCTCGAGCAGACACAGTCTGAAGCTCGAGCAGACAGTGTCTGACGGCCTCACGCGTGCCACCGCACTGTGCCGGGAGGATCAGCAAGTAAGGAGAGCTACCCACCAGTGGCTGCCATGGACTCCAACGCAGAAGGCTCGACCCCGCCGAAGAACGGCAAGCCGTCGAACTACGGTGCTGAATCCATCACCGTGCTCGAGGGCCTCGAAGCCGTCCGCAAACGGCCCGGTATGTACATCGGTTCCACCGGTGAACGCGGTCTGCACCATCTGATCTGGGAGGTCGTCGACAACTCGGTCGACGAGGCGATGGCCGGATACGCCTCGCGGGTCGATGTCACGATGCTGGCCGACGGCGGCGTCGAGGTCGTCGACGACGGCCGTGGTATCCCGGTCGCGATGCACGCGCAGGGTGTGCCCACCATCGAGGTGGTCATGACCCAGCTGCACGCCGGTGGCAAGTTCGACGGCGAATCGTATGCGGTGTCGGGTGGTCTGCACGGCGTCGGCATCTCCGTGGTGAACGCGCTGTCCACCCGGCTGCAGGCCGATGTGGATGTCGACGGATACCACTGGACCCAGGAGTACAAGGACTCCAAGCCCGGCAAGCTGGTGCAGGGCGGTCCGACCAAGCGCACCGGTACCACCATCCGGTTCTGGCCGGATCCGGAGATCTTCGAGACCACCACTTTCAGCTTCGAGACGGTGGCACGCCGCCTGCAGGAGATGGCGTTCCTGAACAAGGGCCTCACCATCACGCTGACCGATCAGCGGGTGGCCGAGGGCGATGTCATCGACGACGTGGTGAGCGAAACCGCCGAGGCCCCCAAGCATCTCGACGAGAACGCCCCCGCCGCGGCGCCGAAGATCAAGACCCGCACCTACCACTACCCGGGTGGGCTCGAGGACTACGTCAGGCACATCAACCGGACCAAGACGCCGATCCACAACTCGATCGTCGGGTTCACCGGTAAGGGCACCGGCCACGAGGTCGAGGTCGCGATGCAGTGGAACTCGGGTTACTCCGAGTCTGTGCACACCTTCGCCAACACCATCAACACCCATGAGGGCGGCACCCACGAGGAGGGCTTCCGCGCGGCGCTCACCACGGTGGTGAACAAGTACGCGAAGGACAAGAAGCTTCTCAAGGAGAAGGATCAGAACCTCACCGGTGACGACATCCGTGAGGGTCTCGCCGCCATCGTGAGCGTGAAGATCGCCGATCCGCAGTTCGAGGGCCAGACCAAGACCAAGCTCGGCAATACCGAGGTGAAGTCGTTCGTCCAGCGCACTTGCAACGAGCACATTTCGCACTGGTTCGAGGCCAATCCGGCCGATGCGAAGACCATTGTGCAGAAGGCGGTTTCGTCGGCGCAGGCGCGTGTCGCCGCGCGTAAGGCGCGCGAGCTGGTGCGGCGCAAGTCCGCCACCGATCTGGGTGGTCTGCCGGGCAAGCTGGCCGACTGCCGGTCGAAGGATCCGAGCAAGTCCGAGATCTACATCGTGGAGGGCGACTCCGCCGGTGGCTCGGCCAAGTCCGGGCGTGACTCCATGTATCAGGCGATCCTGCCGCTGCGCGGCAAGATCATCAATGTGGAGAAGGCGCGCATCGACCGCGTGCTGAAGAACACCGAAGTCCAGTCCATCATCACGGCTTTCGGCACCGGCATCCACGACGAGTTCGATATCGCCAAGCTGCGGTATCACAAGATCGTGCTGATGGCCGACGCCGACGTGGACGGCCAGCACATTTCGACGCTGCTGCTCACGCTGCTGTTCCGCTTCATGCGCCCGCTGGTCGAGCACGGTCACGTGTATCTCGCCATGCCGCCGCTGTACAAGCTGAAGTGGCAGCGGTCCGAGCCGGAGTTCGCCTACTCCGACAAGGAGCGCGACGGACTGCTGGAGCGCGGCCTGTCCGCCGGCAAGAAGATCAACAAGGACGACGGCATCCAGCGCTACAAGGGTCTCGGTGAGATGAACCCGAAGGAGCTGTGGGAGACGACGATGGACCCGTCGGTCCGCGTCCTGCGCCTCGTCACCCTCGATGACGCGGCTGCCGCTGACGAGCTGTTCTCCATCCTCATGGGTGAGGACGTGGAAGCTCGGCGCAGCTTCATCACCCGCAACGCCAAGGACGTTCGCTTCCTCGATGTGTGATCGGGACACCCCCGGACCGGGGTAAGGGAGAAGGGGGCTAGGCCCCCAACCCCGTTCGGGGCCAAGCCCCCGAACCCCCGGCTCCGCCACTGCGTTTCGAATGCGCGATCCGCACCCGATCACCACAGACTTCCTACGGAGACCTATCTATGACTGAGACTTCGCTTCCGCCTTCGGGTGGCGACCGCATCGAGCCGGTCGACATCCAGCAGGAGATGCAGAACTCCTACATCGACTACGCCATGAGCGTGATCGTCGGCCGTGCGCTGCCCGAGGTGCGCGACGGCATGAAGCCGGTGCACCGGCGCATCCTGTACGCGATGTACGACAACGGGTATCGGCCCGACCGCGGCTACGTGAAGTCCGCGCGCCCGGTCGCCGACACCATGGGTAACTACCACCCGCACGGTGACACCGCGATCTACGACACCCTGGTGCGCATGGCGCAGCCGTGGGCGTTGCGCTACCCGCTGGTCGACGGCCAGGGCAACTTCGGTTCCCGCGGCAATGACGGCGCGGCCGCCATGCGTTACACGGAGTGCCGGCTGACGCCGCTGGCGATGGAGATGCTGCGCGAGATCGACCACGAGACGGTCGATTTCATCCCGAACTACGACGGTAAGACGCAGGAGCCGACCGTTCTGCCGAGCCGGGTGCCCGCCCTGCTCATGAACGGCTCCAACGGTATTGCCGTCGGCATGGCGACGAACATCCCGCCGCACAACCTGAACGAGCTGGCCGAGGCCATCTATTGGGCGCTGGACAACCACGATGCCGACGAGGAGACCACGCTCGCCGCGTGCATCGAGCGCGTGAAGGGCCCGGACTTCCCGACCTCGGGTTTGATCGTCGGCACCCAGGGCATCATCGACGCCTACACCACCGGTCGCGGTTCGGTCCGTATGCGCGGTGTGGTGGAGATCGAGGAGGACAACCGGGGTCGCACCACGATCGTCATCACCGAGCTGCCGTACCAGGTCAATACGGACAACTTCGTCAATGCGATCGCCGAGCAGGTGAAGGACGGCAAGATCGCGGGTGTCTCCGACATCCACGACGAGTCCTCCGACCGCGTGGGTCTGCGCATCGTGGTCACGGTCAAGCGTGACGCCATCGCCAAGGTGGTGCTGAACAATCTCTACAAGCACACCCAGCTGCAGACCTCCTTCGGCTGCAACATGCTCTCGATCGTCGACAAGGTGCCGCGGACGCTGCGCCTGGATCAGATGATCCGGCTGTATGTGAATCACCAGTTGGAAGTCATCATCCGGCGTACCCGCTACCTGCTGCGCAAGGCGGAGGAGCGGGCCCACATCCTGCGCGGTTTGGTGAAGGCGCTCGATCAGCTGGACGCGGTCATCGCCTTGATCCGTCGATCGGCCGACACCGAGACCGCCCGCACCGGCCTGATGCAGTTGCTGGAGATCGACGAGATCCAGGCGACCGCGATCCTCGATATGCAGCTGCGTCGCCTGTCGGCTCTGGAGCGGCAGAAGATCCTCGACGAGTTGGCCAAGATCGAGGCCGAGATCGCCGACCTGCAGGACATTCTGGCCAAGCCGGAACGTCAGCGCGCCATCGTCCGTGACGAATTGGCGGAGATCGTCGACAAGTACGGCGACGAGCGCCGCACCAAGATCATCGCGGCCGACGGCGACGTGCAGGACGAGGACCTGATCGCCCGCGAGGACGTGGTCGTCACCATCACCGAGACCGGTTACGCCAAGCGCACCAAGACCGACCTCTACCGTTCGCAGAAGCGCGGCGGCAAGGGCGTGCAGGGCGCGGGTCTCAAGCAGGACGACATCGTCAAGCACTTCTTCATCACCTCGACCCACGACTGGCTGCTGTTCTTCACCAACAAGGGCCGGGTGTACCGGGCCAAGGCGTACGAGCTGCCCGAGGCCATGCGCACCGCGCGCGGTCAGCACGTGGCGAACCTGCTGGCGTTCCAGCCGGACGAGAAGATCGCCCAGGTCATCCAGATCAAGTCCTACGAGGACGCCCCTTATCTGGTGCTGGCCACCCGCAAGGGTCTGGTGAAGAAGTCCAAGCTGACCGACTTCGACTCCAACCGCACCGGCGGCATCGTGGCGGTCAATCTTCGCGATGAGGACGAATTGGTCGGCGCGGCACTGTGTTCGGCCGACGACGATCTGCTGCTCGTCTCGGCGCACGGCCAGTCCATCCGCTTCAACGCCAATGACGAGGTGCTGCGTCCGATGGGTCGCGCCACCTCCGGCGTGCAGGGCATGCGCTTCAATACCGACGATGAGCTGTTGTCGCTCAACGTGGTTCGCGACGAGGAAGGTATTTACCTGCTTGTCGCGACGGCGGGTGGGTACTCCAAGCGCACGGCCATCGACGAGTACACCGCGCAGGGCCGTGGCGGCAAGGGTGTGCTGACGATTCAGTACGACCAGAAGCGTGGCAGTCTTGTCGGTGCGCTCATCGTCAACGACGAGGATGAGCTGTATGCGATCACTTCCGGCGGCGGTGTCATTCGCACGCTGGCGCATCAGGTTCGCAAGGCCGGGCGTCAAACCAAGGGTGTGCGGTTGATGAACCTGGGCGAGGGCGATATTTTGCTCGCGATCGCTCGGAACGCGGATGAGCCCGACCAGGTTGCCGAAGATGACACCAGCGGTTCGGCGAAGCAGTAGTTTCACCACAGCAGCGGCGGCACAAACGGATCGAAGGATTCACCATTGACCACGAATCAGCCGAATGACCAGCGCGGTCATGCCAATGGCGTGACCGAGAGAATCGCCCCGTCCCCGATTCCGCCGCGGCCCATTCCGCGGCCCGGCGGGCACGACGGCGGTGCGCCGCAATCTCCCGAATTGTCGGACCAGTCCGGTGATTTCGGGCCGGAAGGTAACAATTCGGCAGAGGCCGCATCGGAATCCGCGGACGCCCAGGGCGGTTCGCCGTTCCAGGAGGGTTGGTCGCAGCTGCCGCAGCGGGAGCCGCAGTCCAACCTGTACCGGCCGGGCCAGGCCCCGCTGCCGGGTAGCACCGCCAGCCTCAAGGGCAGCGGCGGGCTGTCCGGTGGTGGCCTGAACGCGGGCGTCTCCAATGCCCGCACGACCGCCGACCTGGCGGCCAAGGCGGCCCGCAAGGAAGCTGCCATGGTGAAGTCCGTCGGCATCGACGGACCGACCCGCAGCATCGCCCGCCCGGAACTGGTCAAGGATCTGCCCGATCTGTCCGAGCTGCGGCACCCGCTGCCGCCGCCGGAGCCGATCGCGCCGGCCGGCCCCGTCTCGCCGTCCGCCCCCGCGGCGGTCGCGCAGGCGGCGGCCACCGGTGAGCCGCTGCGCGCCACCGTGCAGCTGCGCCACATCGATCCGTGGTCCACGCTGAAGGTCTCGCTGGTGATCAGCGTCGCCATGTTCTTCGTGTGGATGCTGGCCGTCGGCCTGCTGTATCTCGTGCTCGAGGGCATGGGCGTGTGGGAGCGCTTGAACTCCACCGTCTCCACCTTCACCGACAGCTCGGACAGCAGCTCCTCGTCGCTCATCGACGCGGGCGCGGTCTTCGGCTACGCGGGCGTCATCGGCCTGATCAATGTGGTCCTGCTGACCGCGCTGTCGACCGTCGGCGTCTTCGTCTACAACCAGTGCACCGATCTGGTCGGCGGCATCCAGGTGACCCTGGCCGACCCCGACTAGAAACCGCTGTTTCGATCCGCCTCGACGGCCGGTCCGGTCTGCTATCAGCAGGTCGCTGACCGGCCGTTTTGGTTATCAACGGTTGGGTACGGTAATCTTCTGCCTCGTTCGAGTTACACACTGCGAACACCCACTAAGGGCCTATAGCTCAGGCGGTTAGAGCGCTTCGCTGATAACGAAGAGGTCGGAGGTTCAAGTCCTCCTAGGCCCACTCCAAAGATCAAATGCCTTCCGGATTCCCGGGAGGCTTTTTTCGTTTCGGCGGGATTCTCCACTCCCATCCACAGTTTCATCCACCAATGGGCACGAAAAAGCCGCAGGTTGTGAATCAACCTGCGGCTTTCGTCTGTGGAGCCTAGGGGAATCGAACCCCTAACCCCTGCCTTGCAAAGGCAGTGCTCTGCCAATTGAGCTAAGGCCCCGGACCTGCACGAAGTTACATGTCGGACTTGGCCCAGGTCAAACCCCGTGCTCAGTCGGCCGGTTGGTGCTCGGGGCAGTTGACCCGGAGGTCGCGCGGGGGCAGCGGCTGTCGCAGCAGTTCGCAGTGGGCGGTGCCGGAATTGCCCGGCCGGTAGAAGCGGCAGGTGGTGCAGGTGCGGGCCACCTGCACGACACCGGCGCGCAGCAGGCCGCCGATGAGGTCGAGCAGTGTCGCGAGGGTCCGATCCTGCTCGGCGCTCGGCAGTTCCGCGACGCTCGCCCGGAGGACGTCGTCCGCGGCGCGGAGCTCGGCGGCCAGGTCGGCGCCGTCGCGGGTGAGGACGATGGCGCTGCGTCGCCGATCGCCGGGGGCGGGCTGCCGGGTCACGTGGCCCTTGCGTTCCAGCGCCAGCAGCGAATCCGACACCGTGGGCTGGCTGACCCCGAGTTCGGTGGCCAGCAGCCCGGTGAGCGGTTCGGGAGGCGGACCCTCGGCGAGGGTCCGCAGTAGTTCCAGTTGCAGGGGTGTCAGCCCGGTGCGGGAGGCGATGGCCTGGCGGTGGGCGCGGACGCCGCGGGCGATCCGGTCCAGCGCCGCGACCACCTTGTCCGCGACCGCCTGGTCCGGGACAGCCGCGTCATCTCCCGCATTCACCACAGGTCAGGACTGTACGGCCTGGCCCAGAGCGTCGCCGACAGGGTGATCGCCTTGAACCAGGCGTGATACATGACGTCGACCTCGGTGGCGGGTGCGCCGGTGGCGGCGAGGAACTCGCGGATGGTGACGGTGATCGGGACGATGAACGCGATCAGGTGCCGCAGCGGGATGTGGGTGGCGGGGGAGTCGACCCCGTCGGTGCGGTTCTTGCCGGAGGTGTGGTGCCGTCGTGCGATCTCGTCCTGGTAGGCAAGCCAATTCGCGTCGTATTCGCGGGTGCACACGTCGGCGATCCACTGCCCGAATCGGGCGCGTACGGCGGCCAGGTAGGCCGGATCGGGTTGTCCGTCGGCCCCGGCGAAGGTGGCGACCAGGTGTGGGTGCGCGCCGACGAAGCCGTACCAGACGTCGAGGATCCGATCGGTTTGCGGCACAAGGATTTCCCCGGCGCGGCGCAGGGCGGCGGCATCGTCGGGGCTCCACAGCAGTGAGTTCTGCAATTGGGCGAGTTCGCCGAGTGAGAGCGGGGAGGGCGCGAGTTCGGCGCTGTCGTAGGTGTATCCGGCGGGGGCGGGGATCGTCATGCCGAGAACCATAGGATTCCTATGTTTGTTCGTCAAGACTCCGCCACGTAGGGTGGGAAGCATGAAATTCGTTCTCACGATCGTTGTCGTGGCCGCCGTGGTGTTCGGGCTCAGCAAGCTGCGTCAGCGCAATGACGCCGACCTCTGGCACGAGGTCACCACCCGCTGAAAGCCCCTGACGGTGCGCCGATTTCGTCACTGCGGTGACGGGTAGGCGCACCGTTCGCGCACCATTACGGTGAGTCCGTGAGTATCCAGCTGGCCCTGCTTCCGAGTGTTTCGCTGCGCGGACAGGAGATCACCGGGCCACGCGTCCGGGCCCTGCTGGCGGTGCTGGCCGCGGATCTGCGCGGCGGCAGCAGTGCCGCCGGACTGGTCGACGGGGTGTGGGCGGACGCGCTGCCGGACAACCCCGCCAAGGCATTGCAGGTGCTCGTCTCGCGGACCCGATCGCAACTGGGCGCGGAGCTCATCGCGAGTACTCCCCATGGCTACCGGCTCGCCCTGGAACCCGATCAGGTGGATGCGGCGGCCCTGGAGATACACGCGGCGGCGGCCGAAAGACACGCCCGCGCGGGCGATCTGGCGGCGGCGCTGGCGCAGGCCGAGGCCGGGCTGGCGCTGTGGGACGGCGAGGTCGACGAGTTACGCGACACCGCGGACCCGATCGCGGAACTGCGGGCGGCCCGGCTGCCGGCGCATCGCACGCTGGCCACTGTCCGGGCACTGAGCCTGGCCCGGTCCGGCCGGTACGCGGAGGCCCTCGGACCACTGCTGGAGATCGCCGCACGCGCACCCCGCAATGAGGAGGTGCTGGCCGAACTGCTGCGCGCCGAGGCCGATACCGCCGGCCCGGCCGCCGCGCTGGCACGCTACGACCGCTACCGCCGCCTATTGCGCGACGAACTCGGCACGGATCCCGGCGAGACCCTGAAGTCGATCCACCGGCAACTGCTGCGCGCCGGCGAACCCGCGGTGCGCCAAGGCATCCGGCACGATCCGAATCCGCTGGTGGGCCGGCAGCGCGACCTCGCCGCGGTGACCGCGCTGCTGCACGCGCACCGGGTGGTGTCGATCGTCGGCCCCGGCGGGCTGGGCAAGACCCGGCTCGCGCACGCCGTGGGTGCGGCGGCCGAACAGCGGTCGGTGTTTCTGGTGGAACTCGCCGCCCTCACCGACGATGCCGCGGTGGTCGCTGCCGTGGCGGCCGCGGTCGGCGCGGGGGAAGCGGCACCGGGCGGCGGCACCGCGGTGGCCGGGATCGCGCGCACGCTGGGCACGGGATCACTGCTGATCCTGGACAACTGCGAACAGGTGCTGGACGGTGCGGCGGACCTGGTCAGTGCGCTGGTATCGCTGACTCGCGAGCTGCGGGTGCTGGT
Source organism: Nocardia sp. NPDC059240 (assembly GCF_042753865.1). Classification (NCBI taxonomy): domain Bacteria; kingdom Bacillati; phylum Actinomycetota; class Actinomycetes; order Mycobacteriales; family Nocardiaceae; genus Nocardia; species Nocardia sp. NPDC059240. Next base: position 514,962 of record NZ_JBHZAC010000005.1, read on the forward strand.
CACCAGTCGTGCCCCGCTCGGGGTGAGTGCCGAAGCGGTGCACCAGCTTCCGACCCTGGGATCGGACACGGCGGCCGAATTGTTCGCCCAGCGGGCCCGCGCGGTGCGGCCGGATATCGAATTGCCGCGCGAGCCGGTCGCGGCCCTGTGTGCCGCGCTCGACGGCCTGCCGTTGGCGTTGGAGCTGGCGGCGGCACGGGTGCGGGTGATGTCGGTGGAGGAGATGTCACCCCGGTTGGCCGACCGATTCACCTTGCTGCGCGGCGGTTCCCGTGACGCACCGGCCCGGCATCGGACGCTGCGGGCGGTGGTGGAGTGGAGTTGGAACCTGCTCGATGAACCCGGTCGCGAAGCCATGCGGCTGCTGTCGATCTTCCCGGGCGGCTTCACCGCCGAGTCCGGAAACCGGCTGCTGGCCGGGGATCTCGTCGACACGTTGGACGCGCTCACCGCGCTGGCCGATCAGTCCCTGATCCAGGTGACCGAGTCCGAGTCCGGCACCCGCTTCCGAATGCTGGAGACAGTCCGGGAATTCGCGACCGCGCAACGCACCGAGTCGGGCGAGGACGAGCACGCACTGCGGGAATTTCTGGCCTGGGCGCGGGATTTCGGTCTGGCTCGCACTCCGCGCGCCTTCGGCGATTTGGTCGAGACGTCGGTCATCCGGGTCGAACAGGACAATCTGGTGAGGGCACTGACCCTCGGCCTGGAGCGCGCCGATCTTCCTGCGGTGGCCGCCGTGTGGTCGGTACTGGGCTCCTACTGGTTCGTCGGTGCGCATTACGCGCGCGTCGGAGATCCCGCGACCGAATGTGCCTGGCTGCTCTCGCGTTTCCGGCCCGACCCGGAATTCGTGGAGGCGGCCCGGACGGCCGCCGTCGTCGGTGCGGTGCACGCGGCGGTTCAGGGTCGCCTCGACGCGCGGTCGCTGCTGGTGCTCCGCAGATTGCCCGACGCCGCACCCGACACCCCGGTCCGGGCACTGGCCGCGGTCTTCCTGGCCGCGCCACGACTGCTCGGCCCGGATCCGGAGCCGCTGAATCGCCTGTGCGACAGCGATCGCCCGCTGCTCGGAGCCCTCGGCCACCTGCTGGTGAGCGTGCGCGCCGAGCAGTTCGGGGATCGGGCCGCGGCCCTCGCCGCCGCCGAACGCATGCGCACCGCCCTGGATTCGATGCCGGGCGGCTGGCTGAACTTCCAAGCGCGCTGCCGCATCGGCCATCTGGCCCTGCTCGCCGGACGTCCGGAGCGGGCGCGCACCGAATTGGCGGCCGCGCTGCGCCAGGTGGACGGGCTGGGTCCGCGCCCGGATCTCGGCGATCTGCTGGTCGCCTCGGCGCTGACCGCCCTGCAGCTGGGCGATCTGGATGGTGCGCAGAACTGGCTGGCCCAGGTCCCCGATCGGGCCGACCCGTTCGCGCATCCCTATGCGCCGGTGGCGCACGCCGAGTTGCGGCTGGCGCGCGGTGAGGTCGAGGACGGCCTGTGGCGCTGGCGGGAGATCGTGAAATCGGTGTCCAGTCCGGACAATCCGTTCCAGCTCCCGGATCCGCGCGGCGTGCGGGTGTGGTCGCTGGAGGGCCGATCCGCCGCGGTGGTGGCGCATGCCCGGCATGCCCGGCCGGATCTGGTCGCCGCGCTCGCCGCCGAGTTGACCGGTGAGGCGATCGCTCTGCTGGAGCAGCCGTCCGAGCAGCCGTCGGGGCATCTGGCCGAGCTGACGGCGTGTGGCGCGGTGCTTTCGGCGTTGGCGGCGCTGGATCTGGCCGGGGGAGAGGCGGTCTCGGGCGCGCGGTTGACCGCGTTGGCGGAACGGTTCGATCCGCCGCACCAGATCCATCCGACCATGTCCGCCGCGACGGCTCGGATGGCCGCCGAAAACGCCGACAGGGCGGCATATCTCGAGGCTCGCTCGAGCTATGCCGCCCTGGAGGTGACGGGATTGCGGTCCATCGCGCTGGAGGTGCTACGCGATCGGGTGCGGGTTACCGGCCCGGTTCCCGCTTGAGCAGTGCGGTCGCGCCCCAGAAGGCGGCGGCCGCGATGGCCAGGCACCAGGCGACGGCGAGCAATGCCTGGTGGCCGACCGGGTGGCCGAGCATCAGACCGCGCAGCGTCTCCATCACCGGGGTGAAGGGCTGGTTGCGGGCGATCCAGGCCAGCCAGGACGGCATGGAATCGGTGGGCACGAAACCGCTGCCGAAGAAGGGCAGGATCATCAGCAGCATGGGCAGGTTGGAGGCCATTTCGACGTTCTCGCTGACCAGACCCATGATCACGGCGATCCAGGTGATCGACAGGGTCAGCAGGGCGAGAATGCCTGCCGCGCCGAGCCATTCGAGCGGGGTCGCGCTGGGCCGGAAGCCGACGGCGAAGGCGACACCGAGGACCGCCGCGACGCTGATGAACGTCTGCACCATGCTGCCGACCACGTGCCCGGCCAGCAGCGCGGGCCGAAAGATCGACATGGTCCGGAAGCGGGCCACGATGCCCTGGGTCATATCGGTGCACACCGCGACGGCGGTGGCTGTGGCCGCGCTGGTCACCGCCAGCAACAGCACGCCCGGGGTCACATAGTTGACGTAATCGCCGCGCCCGCCGGACTTTCCGAGCCCCGCGCCGAGGGTGCCGCCGAAGACGTAGACGAACAGCAGCAGGAACACGATGGGCCCGATGACCAGCGGCACGGTCATGGACGGGTACCGCAGGATGTGCTTGAGGCTGCGCCGCACCATCATGGTGGAGTCGGTGACGGCGTTCTGGATGGTGGTGGTGCTCATCGCACGGACTCCTTGGGCTGGCCGGTGAGGGCGAGGAAGACATCGTCGAGATCGGGTGTGTGGATGGACAATTCGGCCGCGTGCAGTCCCGCGGCGGAGAGTCGGTCGAGCAGCGTGTGCAGCGAGTCGACGCCGCCGTCGCTCGCCACCTGCAGGGTCAGTTCGTCGTCGTCGCGGGTGCTCGCGCCGAGCAGCCGGGCCGCGGCGTCGAGGGCGCGCGGGTCGGTGAAGCGCAGGTTGACGTGCCCGCCGGGCACCAGTCGCTTGAGTTCCTCGGGCGTGCCGGAGGCGACCACCTTGCCGCCGTCCAGCAGCGCGATGCGGTCGGCCAGCTGATCGGCCTCCTCCAGGTACTGGGTGGTGAGGAAGACGGTGGTGCCGCCCGCGACCAGTTCCCGGACCAGCCGCCAGACCGCGCGCCGGCTGCGCGGGTCCAGGCCGGTGGTGGGTTCGTCGAGGAAGAGCACCTGCGGGTTTCCCATCAACCCCATGGCGATGTCGAGTCGTCGCCGCATGCCGCCGGAGTAGGTGGAGGCGGGCTTACGCGCGGCGTCGACCAGGTCGAATTGTTCGATGAGCGTGGCGGTCCGGCGTTTGCGTTCGGCGCGGCCGAGGTGGTGCAGGGTGGCCATCATGGCGAGGTTCTCCTCGCCGGTGAGCAGGTTGTCGACCGCCGCGAACTGTCCGGTGAGCCCGATGGCGGCGCGCACCGCGTCGGGTTCGGTGCGCACGTCGTGCCCGGCCACCCGGAGCTCGCCGCCGTCCGCGCCGATCAGGGTGGACAGGATCTGCACAGTGGTGGTCTTGCCCGCGCCGTTGGGGCCCAGCAGCGAGAAGACGGTTCCCGTCTCGACGGTCAGGTCGATGCCGTCGAGAACGTGGTGGTCGCCGTAGGACTTCCGCAGCCCGGTCACCGTGATCGCCGGTGGGCGAGGGTGGGTGTTCATGGTGTCTCCCTCTGGTTCGCGGCCGTGGTGGCCGCCGCTGAGAGAAGAGTGCGCGGGCGCGGATTCACGGCGGTATCACCGCGGTTTCACGCGCTGACGGCGGTGAAACCGACCAGAAAGTTCGGGACTGTGACACGGAACAAGCGGCGGTTTCCGGCCCGATTCACGTCGTAAGGTCGAGGGATGTCGTCCGCTGAGTTCAACGAGCTGGTGCAGTCCGTGGTGGAGCCGTACCTGCTCGGCGGGGAACGGAAATACGATCGCCGCCAGGTGTCGGAATTGACCGGTCTGCCCAACTCCATGACGCGGCGGCTGTGGGTGGCGCTCGGCTTCCCGGCCGACCCGGACGACAACGCTGTCGAGTACAGCGAATCCGATATCGAGGCCGCCAAGACCTTCGCCAAACTGCATGTGCTCGCCAGCGCCGACCTGCACCGCCAGACCACCGCGGCGCGCACGCTCGGCCGGTCTATGGCGCGGCTGGCCGAGTGGCAGGTGGATCTGGTGGTCGAGGAGATCCTGGATCGGATCGCCACCATCACCGGCGACGATCCGGATACCGATCCCCGCGAGGCGACCCGCATCGCCACCGACGAGGTGGTCACCGAGTTCGAAACGTTGCAGCGCTACGCCTTCCGACGGCACCTGGACGCCGCGCTGGCCCGGTCCCTGGACGGTGCGGAGGCGGGGGACACGCTGCGGGAGCTGACCGTCGGTTTCGCGGACATGGTCGGGTACACCCGCCTGACCCGGCACCTGGAACCCGATGAGCTGTCGGCGCTGCTGGAGGCATTCGAGACGGCGACCAGCAACGCGATCGTGGCCCACGGCGGGTGGGTGATCAAGAATGTCGGCGACGAAGTCATGTTCGCCGCCGCGTCCGCGGCCGACGGCGCGCGGATCGCGCTCGCGGTGCAGGAGGCGGCCATCGCCTCGCACGGTGTCACCCAGGAATTGCGGGTCGGCTTGGCCTACGGCGAGGTCCTGCAACGTTTCGGCGACCTCTACGGCTCGGTGGTGAACACCGCCGCGCGCCTCACCGGTGTGGCCCGTCCGGGCACCGTCCTGGTCGACGACGGGGTGGCCGAGGCGCTCTACGACGACCCGCAATTCACGCTGCGGCACCTGGCGACCGTGAAGGTGAAGGGCATCAATCGATTGCACGGTCATGTGCTGCGCCGCAATGTGATTCGCCCATTGGTCTAGGCCTGATCCGGGCTCCGGCCCGACCTACCCCGGACATAGGAGCGGGCCTCGGCGAAGGGGGGGAGTTAGCCGAGGCCCGCGTTAGGTCGGCCCGGGGGGGAGGGGCCGACGGGAACGATCCTACGCGACGAATGGGGATTGTGTAGCTATCGGGGCACGGCGTTCCAAGATTTTTTCGAGGAAAAAGTGTCATACCCGAGTGGCACGATGCCATCGTGACCGAATTGCGTCCTTCGTCGAATTCGATTCGAGTAGCGCACTACTCGCGATCGACGCCGGTGGCCGGGCGGATCATCGAATCGGCCGCATCCCATCCCGGCAACCCCGAGCACCGCCGGACCACTAATGGGATGCGGCCACTTTTACGCCGCGCCATACTGGCCGAGAGCGTTTGGTCCTGTTCGACCTCATCTGTGCAGTTCAAAGCCAGCGTGTAGTCAGGAGAATCAATGCCCGACGCCATAGTCGCCGAGGGTCTGGTCAAGAAGTACGGCCAATTGGTCGCACTCGACGGCCTGGACCTTTCCGTCCCCGAAGGCACCGTGACCGCCCTGCTCGGTCCCAACGGCGCGGGCAAGACCACCGCCGTGCGGGTACTCACCACGCTGCTGGTCCCGGACGCCGGGCGCGCCACCGTGGCCGGCGTGGACGTGCTGAAGGATCCGCAGCTGCTGCGCTCCCGCATCGGCACCTCGGGCCAGTACGCGGCGGTCGACGAATACCTCACCGGTTTCGAGAATCTCGAGATGGTGGGACGGCTCTATCACATGGGCGTGCAGCGCAGTAAGGACCGCGCCCGGGAGCTGCTGGACCGCTTCCGCCTCTCCGACGCCGCCGACCGGCCGGTCAAGGGCTACTCCGGCGGTATGCGCCGCCGCCTCGACCTGGCGGGCGCACTCGTCGCCAATCCTCCGGTGCTGTTCCTGGACGAACCCACCACGGGGCTGGATCCTCGTGCGCGCCTGGACCTCTGGGATGTGATCGAGGAATTGGTGGCGGGCGGCACCACGCTGCTGCTGACCACCCAGTACCTGGAGGAGGCCGATCGGCTGGCCGATTCCATCGCCGTCATCGATCACGGTCATGTCATCGCCGAGGGCACCTCGGACGAACTCAAGGCCATGGTGGGCGGCGATCGCATCGAGCTGGTGGTCGATCATGCCGACAACCTCCCCCTCGCGCGGCAGGCGCTGGAAGGGTTGGCGCACGGGGAGATTCGGCTGGAACCCGGCATGCGCCGCATCATCGTGCCGGTCGTGGACGGCTCACAGGCGCTGGTCGACGCCATCGGACTGCTGGGCAAGCACGAGGTGAAGATCCACGACGTCGGTCTGCGCAAACCTTCGCTGGATGACGTGTTCCTCACCCTCACCGGGCACGAGGCCGAGGATCTGATCAACGGCAATCGGGATTCCGACGAGAAGGTCGGGGGTGGGGCCCGATGAGCGCCGGACTCGCGGTGGCCGAAAGGCCCTCGCTCACACAGCGACTCGCCATGGTGGTCACCGACAGCATCACCATCACCAAACGTAATGTGATCAAGATTCGGCGCGTGCCGGACGTGCTGGTGTTCTCCACGCTGTCGCCGATCATGTTCGTGCTGTTGTTCGCCTACGTCTTCGGTTCGGCGATCACCTTGCAGGGCACGTCCTATCGCGAATTCCTGATCGCGGGCATCTTCGCCCAGACCGTGGTGTTCGGCGCCACCTACACCGGGCTGAGCCTGGCCGAGGACATGCAGAAGGGCATCATCGACCGCTTCCGCTCACTACCCATGGCCCCGTCCGCGGTGCTGATCGGGCGCACCGTGGCCGACATGGTGATGAATGTGGTGAGTCTGGTGGTGATGTCGCTGACCGGGCTGGTGGTGGGCTGGCGGATTCGCGGCTCGTTCTTCGACGCCGTGCTCGCCTATGTCCTGCTGCTGTTGTTCGCGTACGCGGTGTCGTGGATCCTGGCCGTGATCGGCCTGCTGGTGCGCGCGCCCGAGGTCTACAACAACGCGAACTTCATGGTGATCTTCCCGCTGACGTTCATCGCCAACACCTTCGTGCCGTCACAGAATTTGCCCACGGTGCTACGCGTTGTGGCGGAATGGAATCCGGTGTCGGCGGTCACGCAGGCGACCCGTGACCTGTTCGGCAACACCAGTCCGATGGGCCCGGCCCAGGACGTGTTTCCCATGCAGCATCCGGTCGCGACGACCTTCCTGTGGATCGTCGTGATCCTCGCGATCTTCGTGCCGCTCGCACTGAAGCAGTACAAGCGGTCCGTCAGCCGCTGACCGAATCAGTGGGTGACCGACAGATCCGGTGTCGGTGCGGAGCCGTTGCGCGAATAGCCCAGGCGCGGCGGCTCCGCGGCCGGTGCCTGCGGCTGCGGGCGCTTGCTCACGAAGAATGCGATGACGCCGCCCGCAATCGCGAAAAGGGCGGCCACAATGACCTTGTTACGAACGCTCCCCAGCTCCATCCGACCATGCTGGCACAGCAATGGAATTCGTGCACGGGCCGGGGGTAAGGGGGTGTGGGGGCCTAGCCCCCACACCCGATCACTCCACGGTGACACTCTTGGCGAGGTTGCGGGGCTTGTCGATGTCCCGGCCCAGCGCCATCGCGGTGTGATAGGCGAGCAATTGGAGCGGGATCGTGAGGACGATCGGGTCCAGTTCCGCGCACACTGCCGGGACACGAATCACCGCGTCCGCCAGGCTGTCCGGCAGCTCGGCGTTGGTGACCGCGATGACCGGACCGCCGCGCGCCTTGATCTGCTCGATGGTGGTGATGTTCTTGGCCAGCAGCTCGTCGTCCGGCACCAGCACGATGCTCGGCATATCCGGATCGATCAGCGCCAGCGGGCCGTGCTTGAGCTCGGAGCCCTGATACGCCTCGGCGTGGATGTAGGAGATCTCCTTGAGCTTCTGCGCACCCTCGCGGGCCACCGGCCAGGCGCGGACGCGGCCGATGAAGAACATGCTGCGCGCCTTGGCATATCGGGTGGCGATATCGGCGATGTCGGCCTCGGCGGCGAGCACCGCGTCGATGGCGTCGGGCAGTGCGCGCAGTCCGTTCACGATGCGCTCGCCACCCGCCGCGGACAGATCCCGCACCCGGCCCAGCAACAACGCCAGCATGGCGAAGGAGACGGTCATATTGGTGAGCGCCTTGGTGGAGGCCACCGACACCTCGGGACCCGCGTGCAGGAACACGCCCGCACCGCACTCCCGGGCGATGGCGCTGCCGACCACGTTCACCGCGCCGATGACCCGACCACCCTTGCGCTGCAATTCCTGAACGGCCGCAAGGGTATCCAGGGTCTCGCCGGACTGGCTGATGGCGATGTAGAGGGCGTCCGGGTCCACCACCGGGTTGCGGTAGCGGAACTCCGAGGCGGGTTCGGCGGTGGCCGGAATCCGGGCCAGTTCCTCGATCAGCTGCGCGCCCAGCTGGCCCGCGTAATAGGCCGAGCCGCAGCCCAGGAACACGACCTTGCTGATGCCGCGCAGTTCGCGCGCGTCCATATTGAGTCCGCCCAGTACGGCGGTGGCGAATCGTTCGTCGAGGCGGCCGCGGAGTGCCCGGCGCACCGCGTCGGGCTGTTCGGCCATTTCTTTGCGCATGAAGTCGGGGTACCCGCCCAGCGCGTAGTCCTCGGCCGCCATATCGATGGTGGTGGGGATCTTGTCGGTGCGGCGCGCCTCGAGACCCAGTGTGCTGGTGCGGAATTCGCCGGCGCGCACGGTGGCGAGCTCGCCGTCGTCGAGGAACACCACGCGCTGGGTGTGGTGCACCAGGGCGGCCACGTCGGAGGCCACGAACATCTCGCCGTCGCCGACGCCGAGCACGATGGGGGAGCCGTTGCGGGCCACCACCAGCTCGTCGGGGCGGCGGGCGTCGAGCACCAGCAGACCGAAAGTGCCCTGCACCCGGCGCAGCGCGGTGCGCACGGCGTCTTCCAGGGTGTCGGTGCTGTCGAGCGCGGCGGCGACCAGGTGCGCGATGGCCTCGGTGTCGGTGTCGGAGAGGAATTCCACGCCCTCGGCGGTCAGGCCGGCGCGTAGTTCTTCCGCGTTCTCGACGATTCCGTTATGCACCACGGCGATCCGGCCCGAGCCGTCCAGGTGCGGGTGCGCGTTGGCGTCGGAGGGTTCCCCGTGCGTGGCCCAGCGGGTGTGGGCGATGCCGACATTGCCCTTGAGCCGGGTGCCCTCGCCGTCCACCTTGTCGCGCAGGTCCTGGACCCGGCCCTGGGTCTTGGTGACGCGCAGGCGGCCCCGGTGCGGCACGGCCAGGCCCGCGGAGTCGTAGCCCCGGTATTCGAGCCGGTGCAGGCCCTCCAGCAGGACCGGGACGGACTCACGATGCCCGATGTAACCGACGATTCCACACATTGCGGGACGGACTCCTACCCGTAGACGAGGCGACGCAGTTGTCGTTCGGTGAAGTCGGGGGCGGCCACCGGGCGCTGCGCGAGCTCGTCGGCCAGGCGCTGCCAGATCTCGGCATTGCGGAGCTGGCGGCCCTGCAGTTCGGCGTGTCTGCGGCGCACGAACTGTTCGGCGGTCTCGTCGAAGTATCCGACGACGTCGGCGACCACGCGGGCCGCGACGGCGGGCGGCAGGCCGGTGGAGGCCGCCACATGGCGGACCAGATCGGCCGGAACCCCGTCATTCACTCGACCGAACTTGCCATGCCGCGACCATTTCCGCCACTTCTGTGCCCGAATTCGGGCAGGGAATCACATCTTCGGCCATATTTCCCGGCCGCGCGTGTGCCGATTCCCGGGGACATTCGGCCCTGCGCCTAGGCTGGCGGGCGTGACCTCACCGAACCAGACCGCCGTCGCCACGCTGCACACCAACCTCGGCGACATCAAGATCTCGCTCTTCGGTAACCACGCCCCCGCCACGGTCCGCAATTTCATCGGCCTGGCCGACGGCTCCGCGCCCTACACCACCAAGAACGCGTCGGGCACCGACTCCGGCCCGTTCTACGACGGTGCGATCTTCCACCGGGTGATCGAGGGGTTCATGCTGCAGGGCGGCGACCCGACCGGCACCGGACGCGGCGGCCCCGGCTACGAATTCAAGGACGAGTTCCACCCGGAGCTGCGCTTCGACCGCGGCTACCTGCTGGCCATGGCCAATGCCGGACCGGGCACCAACGGCTCCCAGTTCTTCATCACCGTCGGTCCGACCACGCACCTCAACCGCAAGCACACCATCTTCGGCGAGGTGCTCGACCCGGACTCCCGCAAGGTGGTCGACACCATCGCCGCCACCGCCACCGACCGCAACGACCGGCCCAAGGACGAGATCGTGATCAACAGCATCACCCTCTCCTGAATCCGGCCAGAGCCGAAGAGAACTCACATGCAACCCCAGCCGCCCGCCCCGGCCTGCTACCGCCACCCCGACCGGCCCACCGGTCTGGCCTGCACCCGGTGCGGGCGTCCGGCCTGCCCCGAGTGCCTCACCGCCGCCGCGGTCGGTCAGCACTGCGTGGAATGTGTCCAGCAGGGGCGCAATGACGTTCGACCGGTCCGCAACGCGGCCGGGACGCCGGTGTCACAGATCCCCAAGCCGTATGTCACCTACGCGCTGATCGCGATCAACGTGATCGTCTTCGCGATCACGGCCTTCCAGGCCCACAGCCTGATGGACAACAACCGTTCGCGGTTGTTCTACGACTGGATGCTGGTGCCCGCGGCAGTCGGTCAGGACGGCGAGTGGGTGCGCGTCATCGGCTCCGGTTTCCTGCATTACGGCCCGATTCACCTGCTGACCAATATGTTCGCGCTCTACGTCCTCGGCCCCTACTGCGAGATCGCCCTGGGGCGTGGCCGTTTCGTGGCCGTCTACCTGGCAGCGCTGCTCGGCGGTTCGGCGGCGGTGACCGCGCTCTCGGATCCGCTCACGGCTTCGGCGGGCGCGTCGGGCGCGATCTTCGGCATCTTCGGCGCGGTCGGCGTGATCATGCTGCGCACCCGGCAGAACCTCACCCAGATCGCGGTCCTGCTGGGGATCAACCTGGTCATCACGTTCTCGGTGCCCGGCATCTCGATCTGGGCACACCTCGGCGGACTGCTGGCGGGCACGGTGGCCGCCGGAGGAATTCTGTATCTGCCGCGCTGGCTGGGGATTCGCGACACCCGGACCGCGCTCAATGTCGGCTGGGCTTCGGTCGCGGCGGTGGCCGTGGTCGCGGTACTGGTGACGGTGCTGGCCGCACCGACCCTGACGGGCTAGCGCGCCAGATGAATTCGCAGCACCTCGAGGACGTCCTCGGGGTGCGCGCCCAGATCCCAGCGGCCGAAGATCAGCAGTTTCTCGTCCCCGTGGTGATCCACATCCATTTCCAGCATGGGCATCCGGCGACCCAGTCGCCGGTAGTTCACCACGCGGACGCGCAGCACCTGCTCGGGTGCGTAGCGCTGCGCCCCGGCCATGCCGCGCACCACGACATGCACCGGATCACCGGGTTCGACCGCGATCCGCGGTCGCTGCCGCAGGCCCATGACGGTCAGGAACAACAGTCCCGCCGCGGCCAGCCCGATGAGCAGGCGGCCGGGACCGTCGGTGGCCAGAAAGGCGGCTCCGGCCAGCACCACGCCGCCGATGCCGCACACCACGAGCGCGCCCATGGGGGTGGACCACGCCAGGCGGGAGGAGGGATCGGACGAGGTCACTGTCCCCACTCCCTCCTCGGGTTGTCCACAGGCTCATCCACAGGTGTGTATGAATAACAATGATGTAAGGCACACGCCGGCATGCGGCTAGCGCCAGCGCATGGTCATGATCAGCCCGACGACCATGAGGCCGAATCCGATCAGGAAGTTCCACGCGCCCAGGTCGCTCATCCACCCGATGTGCTCATTGGCCAGGTAGTAGACGAGCAGCCAGGCCAGCCCCGCGAGCATGAAGCCCAGCATGATGCCGACGTACCAGATCGGCGACGGACCAGCCGACTTCACCCGCACGGGCGTGCGGCTGGCCGGGTTGATCGTGTAATCGGTCTTCTTCCGGACCTTCGACTTCGGCATGACGTCCTCGTTTTCGGCGTGCTGTCTGCGTAGACATTATCCCGGGAACCCTGGGGAAAGTGTCGTCGGGGAGGGTTGGCGCGATTGTGGCGACACGGTTCGGCGGTATTGCATGCGACGCGACCGGGCTCGCCCACTACTCTCGAATCATGCGTGTACTGGTCGTCGACAACTACGACAGCTTCGTGTTCAACCTGGTTCAGTATCTCGGACAGCTGGGTGTGGATGCCGAAGTCTGGCGCAACGACGATGAGCGGCTCGCGGATGTCGATGCGGTGGTGCAGGACTACGACGGCGTGCTGATCAGCCCCGGACCCGGTAGCCCGGACCGCGCGGGCGCGAGCATTCCGCTGGTGCACGCCGCCGCCAAGCATGCCACCCCGCTGCTGGGCGTCTGCCTCGGGCATCAGGCCATCGGTGAGGCGTTCGGCGCGACCGTGACCCGGGCCCCGGAGTTGTTGCACGGCAAGACCAGCGAGGTCTTCCACATCGGCGCGGGCGTGCTCGCCGGCCTGCCGGATCCGTTCATCGCCACCCGCTACCACTCGCTGACCGTTCTCGAGGAGACCATGCCGCCGGAGCTGGAGGTGCTGGGCCGCACCGAATCCGGCATCGTCATGGCTCTGCGGCATCGCGATCTGCCCATCCACGGTGTGCAGTTCCATCCCGAATCCGTGCTCACCCAGGGTGGGCACCGCATGCTCGCCAACTGGCTGGGCGTGTGCGGCGAGCGGCCGGCGGAGGGACTGGTGCAGACCTTGGAGGCGGAGGTCGCGGCTCTCGCGTCATGAAAGGGCCGGTGGCATGAGGCCGCACGTCCTGCTGTCGGTGGCCGTCAGCATCGACGGGTACATCGACGACGCGAGCCGGGATCGGCTGCTGCTGTCGAATGCGGCCGATTTCGACCGGGTCGACTCCCTGCGCGCCGAGTCGGACGCGATCCTCATCGGGGCCGAAACGCTGCGTCGCGACAATCCGCGACTGCTGGTCAACAGTGTGGATCGGCGGCTGCACCGGGTGGCGGCGGGTAAGCCGGAATACCCGGTGCGTGTGATCGTCACCGCGAGCGGCGATCTCGATCCGGCGCTGCGGTTCTGGCACACCGGCGGCGAAAGGCTGGTCTACACCACCGATTCCGGGGCCCAGCGTCTCGGCGACCGGTTGGCCGGGCAGGCCGTGGTCGTATCCCTGGGTGCGGCAATCGATTTCGAGGCACTGCTGGACGACCTGGGTAAACGTGGTCTGGAGCGGCTGATGGTGGAGGGCGGTGGTTCGATTCATACCGCGTTCCTGTCGGCCGGGCTGGCCGATGAGATCTGGATGGCCGTCGCGCCGGTGGTGGTCGGTGACGCGGCCGCGCCGCGCTTTCTCGGGCCCGCCGCCTTCCCCGGCGGCCCTCAGCACCGCATGCAGCTGGCCGATGTGGGGCGGATCGGCGATATCGCGCTGCTGCGCTACCTGCCGAAGGAGGATTCCGATGTCGGATGAGTCGCGTGGCGATCGCGGCTGGATGCGGCATGCCATCGGGTTGGCGCGGCTGTGCCCGCACAGCGATACCGCCTTCGCGGTGGGTGCGGTCATCGTGGGCGCGGACGGCGTGGAGATCGAGCACGGCTGGTCGCGGGAGACCGACGACAAGGTGCACGCCGAGGAGTCGGCGCTGAACAAGCTGGCGGCCGATGACCCGCGGCTGCGGCGCGCCACCCTCTACAGCACCCTGGAACCGTGCTCGCAGCGCGCGAGCAAGGACCGCGCGCCGTGCACGGATCGTATTCTGGCGGCCGGTATCCGGCGGGTGGTCATCGCCTGGCGCGAGCCCGGCACCTTCGTGGACAACTGTGTGGGTGTGGAGAAGCTGCGCGAGCACGGCGTCGAGGTGGTCGAACTGGCCGATCTGGCCGACGAGGCCATGTCGATGAACCGGCATCTGCGCCTTTAGGTTTCACCCGGCTGCCAAGGTTTCACATGAAACAGGGGTCCGCGGCAGCTGCCGCGAACCCCTGTTTTCGGTTTCGGATCCGATCAGTTCGGGCCGAGGGACAGGATGCCGGTCGTGATGGTGACCGTCTGCGTCTTGCTCAGCGCGGAGCCCGCGGTCGGCTGCTGTGCCAGGATGCGCCCGACCTCACCCGCGTTCAGGGTGCTCATGGTGTTCTGACTGACCTGACCGTTCCAGCCCTTCTGCCGCAACACGTCCACGGCCTGCGCCGGGGTCATGCCGCGCAGGTCGGGCATGGTCAGCTGCTCACCGCTGGACACCTGGACCGTGATGCTCGAGCCCTTGTCGGCATTGGTGCCCGCGGCCGGATTGGTGGCGATGACCGTGCCCTTGGGCTGGTTGTTCGGCACTTCCTGGACGGTCACCTGGAACCCGGCGGTATCGGACAGCGTCGACTGCGCGACATCGATGGACTGGCCGACCACATCCGGTACCCGGACCTTGTCCGGGCCCGACCCGAGGGTGATGGTGACCTGCCCGTCGGAGTCCGACTTCTGACCCGCGTCGGGACTCTGCGCGACGACCTTGTCCTTGTCGTCGACACTGGACGTCTGCTTCTTCACGTCCGGATTCAGCCGCAGCCCTACCGAATTCAGCTGCTGTTCGGCCTGCTGCTGGCTGAGTCCGGCCAGCTTCGGCACCGGCACCTGCTGCGGGCCGGTGGACACCTGCACGGTGACGGTGCTGCCCTTGTCGACGCGCGAACCACCCAGCGGCTGGGTGGAGATGACATTGCCCTGTGCGACCTTGGGATCGTTCTTCTGCTGGATGGAGACGTTGAATCCGGCCTTCTGCAGATTCTGCTGCGCCACCTGATAGGCCTGGTTGGCCACATCCGGCACCGCGACCTGATCCGGTCGGGCGCCCGGGCCGATCAACATGAACAGCAGCCCGGCCACCGCGGCGACCGCCACCACCGCGAGCACGGCGATCAGGGCGGTGCGGCGCCGCGGATCGGCCCCGACGATCTCCTGTTCGGTGGTGTCGTCACGGCGTTCGACGGTGCGGTAGCTGCGCGGCGGCGGCAGTTCGTCGTCGAGGCGGTCCTCGTCGGTCATGATCAAGGGCGCGGTGGGCTTCTGCCCGCCCAGCACCCGGATCAGGTCGGCGCGCATCTCGGCTGCGGTCTGATACCGGTTGGCCGGGTTCTTGCTCATCGCCTTGAGGATGACCGAGTCGAGTTCGCGCGGCACGCCCTGATAGACCTGCGACGGCAGCCGCGGATCCTCCCGAACATGCTGGTAGGCGACTGCGACCGGGGAGTCGCCGGTGAAAGGCGGTTCGCCGGTGAGGATCTCGTAGAGCACACAGCCCACCGAGTACACATCCGAGCGCGCGTCCACCTGCTCGCCGCGGGCCTGCTCGGGGGAGAGGTACTGGGCGGTGCCGATGACGGCGGCGGTCTGGGTCATCGGATTGGAGCTGTCGGCGATGGCGCGGGCGATGCCGAAGTCCATCACCTTCACCGCGCCGGCCCGGTTGATCATGATGTTGGCGGGCTTCATATCGCGGTGCACGATGCCGTTGCGATGCGAGAAATCCAGCGCCGCACACACATCCGCGATGACTTCCATGGCGCGGCGCGGCGGAAACGGACCCTTGCCGCGCACCAGGTCGCGCAGGGTGTCGCCGTCCACGTACTCCATGACGATGTAGGGCAGCGGGCCGCCGTCGATCTCGGCCTCACCGGTGTCGTACACCGCCACGATGGCCGGATGGTTCAGCGCGGCCGCGTTCTGCGCTTCCCGCTTGAACCGCAGGTAGAACGTGGGATCGCGAGCGAGGTCGGCGCGTAGCACCTTGATCGCCACATCCCGGCCCAGCCGCAGATCCCGGGCCTTGTGCACCTCGGACATGCCACCGAACCCGATGATCTCACCCAGCTCATAGCGGGAGGAGAGGTTCTTCGGGGTCGTCATGGCAATCCTTGCTGCGGGACTGTGGATGAATAGGGGTCCTGGACGTACAACGGACTGCGATCACTACCCGGGCTCACACCGCCGGGGCTCACACCGGGAACCACTGGAACTGATGGTAAGTCGCCCGGCTGCTGCCACGGCCAGCGGCTCGTGGTGGTCGGCCGCGGCGAGGTGGTGGTCGGCCGTTGCGTCGTGGTGGTCGGCGCGGTCGTGGTCGGCGGCGGTGTCGTCGTCGGCTCGGGGGTGGTGGTCGGGGGCGGATCGTAGGTCGTCACCGGCGGCGGTGGCACGGGTCGTTCCCTGGTGGTCGTGGTCGGCGGCACCGTGGTGGTGGTCACCGGTGGGGCTGTCGGGGCGACCACGGCGCTGGTGCGCGCGGGCGGCGTGGAGTCGTGGGAGCGGCTGCTGGCCACCGCGACTCCGACGCCCACGATCAGGATCAGCACACCGATGACGAGCCCGGCCATCGCCTTCTGCCGAGGGGTGAAGCGTTCGTCCTCCGGGTTGGCGGCGGGACCGGTGAAGGTCATCGGCCCGATCGGGGTGCGAGGACCCGACAGCACGGTGGTCGAGGCCGCCGCGGGCTCGGGCGCCTGCCGCATCTGCTGCGACGGGGTCTGGTACCGCGTGGTGGCCTGATCGGCCCGGGCGCCCGGAATGATCATGGTCGGCCCGGGCGGCAGCACCCGGGTCGCTCCGGTCATGGACTGCGAGACCGGGATGCCGCCGGGCGGCGTGGGTCTGCGACCCGAACGCACCGCCGCCACCGCGTCGGCGAATTCGCCGCCGTCGGTGTAGCGCTGGGTCGGATCCTTGGCCATGGTGATCTCGATGAGCTCCCGCACGTTCGGCGGCAGATCGGCGGGCAGCGGCGGCGGGGCCTCCCGCACATGCTTCATGGCGACGGTCAGCGCGCCGTCACCGGTGAACGGCCGGGTACCCGCGAGGGCTTCGTAGCCGACCACTCCCAGCGAGTAGACATCCGAGGCCGCGGTGGCGTCCTCGCCGGTGGCCTGCTCGGGCGCGATGTACTGGGCGGTGCCCATCACCATGCCGGTCTTGGTGACCGGGGAGGCGTCCACGGCCTTGGCGATGCCGAAGTCGGTGATCTTCACCTGACCGGTCGGCGTCACGAGAATGTTGCCCGGCTTCACATCCCGGTGCACCACGCCCGCCAGGTGCGCGACCTGCAGCGCGCGGCCGGTCTGCTCGAGCATGTCGAGACCCTGCGCCACCGAGAGCCGGTTGAGCCGGGAGAGCACCGCGTTGAGCGGTTCACCCTGCACGTATTCCATGACCAGATAGGCGATCTCGCCGCCGGACGGGTCCTGCGTCTCGCCGTAGTCGTAGATGCTCGCGATGCCGGGATGGTTGAGCTGCGCCGTGGTCCGCGCCTCGGTACGGAAGCGCTGCCGGAAGGTCGGATCGGTGGAGAATTCCGCCTTGAGCACCTTCACCGCCACCCGGCGGTCCAGCCGGGTGTCCAACGCTTCCCAGACCTGGCCCATGCCGCCGGTGGCGATCAGCCGCTGCAGCCGGTACCGGTCCGCGATCATCGCACCGTTGTTCAGCATTCGAGACCCTGTCTACCTTGCACTTTCATGTCGATCAGCCCCCGAGCCCGGCGTCCAGCACCGCTCGCGCGATGGGCGCGGCCACGGATCCACCGGTCGCGGCCAGCGCCCGGTCGCCACCGTTCTCCACGATCACCGCGATCGCGATCTTCGGGTTCTGCGCGGGCGCGAAGGCGATGTACCAGGCGTGCGGCGGCGTATTGCGCGGATCGTCGCCGTGCTCGGCCGTACCGGTCTTGGACGCGATCTGGTACGAGCGCGGCTGGGTCCCGCCCTGCGTGTTCTTCTCCGATTCCAGCATCAGGTTGGTGATCTGGGTGGCCACCTGCGGGGTGACCGCCTGGCCCACCGAGGTCGGTTTGGTGGTCTCGAGCGTGCTCAGGTCGGGGGCCTGCAACTGGTCCACCAGATACGGCTTCATCCGCACGCCGCCATTGGCGATGGTGGCCGCCACGACCGCGTTGTCGAGCGGGGTGAGCGCCACGTCGCGCTGCCCGATGCTGGACTGGGCCATGGCCGCACTGTCGGGAATGGTGCCGACGGTGCTGTCCGCCCACGGGATCGGAATGTTCGGATGCTGCGTCCCGATACCGAAGGCGTTGGCCTCGTCCTTGAGCTTGGCGGCCCCCACCTTCATACCGAGCTCCGCGAACGCGGTGTTACACGAGTACTTGAAAGCATCGGTGAGAGAAGCGGTTTGAGCATCGCCCGGGCCGCAGTGGCTGCCGTTGTAGTTCTCCAGCGTGGTGGTGGTGTCGGGCAGCGTGATGCGCGGCGCGGCGGTGAACTGGTCGTCCGGCTTGGCGATGCCGTTGGACAGCGCGGCCGCGGTCACGATCACCTTGAAGGTGGAGCCCGGCGGATACGTCTGCGAGACAGCGCGATTCAGCATGGGCTGGCGTGGATCCTGTTGCAACTGCTCCCACGTCTTCTGGGTGGCCGCGCCGTCGTGCCCGGCCAGCAGGTTCGGGTCGTAGGACGGCGTGGACACCATGGTCAGGATGCGGCCGGTGCTGGGCTCGATGGCCACCACCGATCCGGTCAGGTTCTTGGCGGTCAGCTGGTCGTAGGCGACCTTCTGCATGACCGGATTGAGGGTGGTCACCACATTGCCGCCGCGCGGATCGCGGCCCGAGATCATGTCGATCAGCCGCCGCCCGAACAGGGCGTTGTCCGAGCCGTTGAGCACCGAGTCCTCGGCGTGCTCGAGCCCGTTGCTGCCGTACTGCATCGAGTAGTAGCCGGTGGCGGGCGCGTAGGCCAGCGGATCGGTCGGATAGGTGCGCAGGTACTTGTAGCGGTCGTCGGTGGCCACCGAACTGGCGAGCACGGTGCCGGACGCGGAGATCTGGCCGCGCTGCCGCGAGTACTCGTCCAGCAGGACGCGCACATTGCGCGGATCGTTGCGCAGACTGTCGGCCTTGAACACCTGTACGTAGGTGGCATTGGCCAGCAGCGCGACGATCATCAGCATGACCGCCAGCGCGACCCGGCGCAGAGGCGTATTCACGCGGCACCCCCCTCCACCTTCATGTTCACCCGGGCTGTATCCGTCTCCACCTTGCGCAGCAATTGCGTCGACGCGTCCACGATCGGCTCGACCCGCTTGCGTGCGGGAGCCGGTCGCCGGGCGGCGTCGGAAATCTTGATGAGCAGCCCCAGCAGAATGTAGTTGGCCAGCAACGAGGAACCGCCGTAGGACATGTACGGCGTGGTGAGCCCGGTCAGCGGAATCAGCTTGGTGACACCGCCGACCACCACGAACACCTGGATGGCGATCGTGAAGGCCAGTCCCGCGGCCAGCAGCTTGCCGAAACTGTCACGAATGGCGAGTGCGGTACGGATACCGCGAATGGTGAACACGCAGAACAACATCAGGATGGCGGTCAGCCCGATCAGGCCGAGCTCCTCCCCGATGGCGGAGATGATGAAGTCGGTCTTGGCGAACGGCACCTGCGAGGGCCGCCCGGAACCGAGTCCGGTCCCGGCCAGTCCGCCGGTGGCCAGCCCGAACAGCGACTGCGAGATCTGATAGCCGGTGTTGGAGTAGTCCGCGAACGGGTGCAGCCAGGTCTCGACCCGCACCCGGACATGCCCGAAGACGTTGTAGGCGAACACGAATCCGATGATCAGCAGCACCGTGCCGACCGCCACCCAGCCCACCCGCTCGGTCGCGATGTAGAGCATGCACAGCACGGTGCAGAAGATCAGCAGCGAGGTGCCGAGGTCCTTCTCCACCACCAGCACGCCCACCGACACCGCCCACACCAGCAGCACCGGACCCATGTCCCGCAGGCGCGGCAGTTCCATGCCGAACACGTGCTTGCCCGCGCCGGTGAACAGGTCGCGCTTGGACACCAGCACGCCGGCGAAGAACACGATCAGCGCGATCTTGGCGAACTCGCCGGGCTGAACACTGAAGCCGGGCAGGCGAATCCAGATCTTCGCGCCGTTCACCATCGAGTACCGGTCCGGCAGCAGCGCGGGCAGCGCCAGCGCGATCACACCGATCAGGCCGAGCGTGTAGGCGTAGCGGGCCAGGCTGCGATAGTCACGCAGCACGATCAACAACCCCATGAAAACCACCATCCCCAACCCCGTCCACAGCACCTGCTGGTTGGCGTCGGGGGAGGGGATGGGCAGGGAGGCGAAGGCGGCATCCTGGGCCTGCGCTAGGTCGATGCGGTGAATGATCACCAGGCCCAACCCGTTCAGCAGTGCCGCGATCGGTAGTAGGAGGGGGTCCGCGAAGGCCGCGAACCGCCGCACCGCCAGATGCGCGACACCGAACAAAGCCATATACGCGGCACCGAGTTTGGCGATCTCCCAGGTGATCGCCTGCTCCTGACTCGCCTCCACCAACACCAGCGACACCGTGGTGATCAACGCCGCCAACCCCAGCAGCAGCAACTCCACATTGCGCCGGGTGGCGGGTGGCGGCGCAGGAGCGAATCCGCCGGGTGGACTGGGGAAGGCCCCAGTGGACGGCGGTGCCGGTGCGGACATCAGTCCGCCATCCTGCAGTTCTGCCCCGGAGTCTGCGGTGCCGTGGTGGTGGTGACAGGAGTGGTCGGCTGGTGCGGTTCCAGCGTGTGGTTCTCGCCGGTGCGTTCACCGCCGGTCAACCCGCCGGGCGCGGCCGGAGTGGTCGGCGCGGCCGGAGTCGTGGTGACCGCGGTGCCCGGCTGGTTCGGATCGGCGGGCGGGGTCGGCGTGGGCGTGGTGACCGGCTGCTGCGGCTGCGCCTTCTCGCACGGCGGCAGCAGTTCGGACTGCACCAGATTGCGGATCTGCTTGACGGCGTCGTCGCGCGAACCCGGCGGCAGCCCCTTGTCGACCGAATCGCGGCCGCTGGCACGCAGATCACTGCGAGTCAGCTGGACACAACCGGACGGGAACTTGTCCCCGGGGCCCGACAGCGTCAATTCACCGGTGCGCGTGACACATCCGACCTGATCCACATCGCGGATCGAGTAGCCCAGCACCGAACCGGGCAGACCCCGCAGCACGACCACCTTCTCGCCGTCCACGCCGACGTAGTAGTTGCTGCGAATCATGTTGTAGCCCACGGTGAGACCCGCGCCCACCGCCACCAGCAGCGCCAGCGACAGCGCCAGCCAGCGCAGCTTGTGGCTCTTCTTCGGGGGTTCGGGCTCGGGCTGCGCGACCGCGCGGCGCGGGGTGGCCCGCGGCGGGCGCATGGCGGCGGCCCGGCCCGCGGCGGTGTTCGGCGGCGGGGTGTCGTCGTCCTCACCGGAGGCCGCACCCGCCACGATGGGGTGGCTCTGGCCGTAATCCAGATCGATGACGTCGGCGACCACCACGGTCACGTTGTCGGGACCGCCACTGCGCAAGGCCAATTCGATGAGCCGGTCGGCCGACTCGTCGGTGGTGCCTTCGCGCAGCGTGTTCGCGATGGTCTCGTCGGACACCACATCCGAAAGACCGTCGGAGCACAACAGATAGCGATCCCCGGCGCGAGCCTCCCGCACCACCAGGGTGGGGTCGATCTCGTTGCCGGTCAGCGCCCGCATGATGAGCGAGCGCTGCGGATGCGTATGGGCCTGCTCCGGCGTGATCCGCCCCTCGTCCACCAGCGACTGCACGAAGGTGTCGTCACGGGTGATCTGGGCCAGCTCACCGCCTCTGAGCATGTAGGCGCGGGAGTCGCCGATGTGCGCGAGGCCGAGTTTTCGCCCGGCGAACAGGATGGCGGTGAGCGTGGTGCCCATGCCGTCGAGTTCCGGCTCCTCCTCGACCTGGTCGGCGATCGACGCATTGCCTTCGTGCACGGCACGATTCAGCTTGCCGAGCAGATCGTCACCGGGCTCGTCATCGTCGAGATGCGCCAGCGCGGCGATCATCAATTGTGAGGCGACCTCACCGGCGGCGTGGCCGCCCATGCCGTCCGCGAGCGCGAGCAAGCGCGCACCTGCGTAAACGGAGTCCTCGTTATTGGCTCGGACGAGACCACGGTCGCTACGCGCTGCGTAGCGGAGAACAAGTGTCACGATCGCAGCTCGATCACTGTCTTGCCGACACGGACTGGGGATCCGAGCGGAACTCGGACCGGAGTGGTGACCTTCGACCGGTCGAGGTAGGTCCCATTGGTGGAACCGAGATCCTCGACGTACCAATCCTCACCGCGCGGAGAAATTCGCGCATGGCGGGTGGAGGCATAGTCGTCGGTGAGAACCAGTGTGGAGTCGTCGGCCCGCCCGATCAGCACCGGCTGTGTGCCGAGCGAGATGCGGGTGCCGGCGAGAGAACCCTGAGTCACCACGAGATATTTGGCGCCCTTCTGGCCCCGGCGAAAAGATGGGAGCACCGCGGAACCGCCTGCGGCCCGAGGCGCGACCCGAAGGCCGGAAGCCGCGTAGATATCGCTGCGCAACGTCCGGAGCACCGCCCACACGAACAGCCACAGCAGCAGCAGGAACCCCGCACGGGTCAATTGCAGGATCAGTCCCTGCACGGTGCTCCACCTCCTGTTCGACCGTGTCGTAGGTACGGGGCAGTTACGGAGGTGGAACTCCGTGACCCCCAACCGGTGTGTTGCTGGTCAGCGCGGCCAGAGTCCGCCGCGAGTATTGGCAGCATCATAGGGCCGTAGACCGGTTGCGATCACGATACGACCGAGGAATTCCTAGCCATATCGTGACCTGCATCGCGAGCTTACGGGATCAGACGATCCGGATCAGGATCTCGGAATGTCCGGCGCGGATCACATCCCCGTCGGCCAGCTGCCAGTCCTGGACGGGCGACCCGTTGACCAGCGTGCCATTGGTCGAACCGAGGTCCGAGAGCATCGCGGTCTGGCCATCCCAGCGAACTTCGATGTGCCGCCGCGAAACTCCGGTATCGGGCAAACGGAAGTGCGCGTCCTGCCCACGACCGATGATGTTGCTGCCCTCGCGCAACTGGTAGGTCCGGCCGGAGCCGTCATCCAGCTGCAGCGTCGCCGAGTAGCTCGAACCGGCCCGGGCCGCCGGCGCGGCCGCGCCGTAGCCACCGCCCTGCTGGCCGTAGGCCTGCTGCTGGCCGTACCCCTGATCGTCGCCGTAGCCGGCCTGCTCGGGGTACTGGTCGTAGCCCTGCTGGCCGTAGCCCTGCTGCTGTCCGTACCCCTGTTCGGCGTACCCCTGCTGCTGGCCGTACGCCTGGTCGGCATAGCCCTGCTGGCCGTAGCCCGGCTGCTGCTGGCCGTACGCCTGGTCGGCATAGCCCTGCTGCTGTCCGTACGCCTGATCGGCGTAGCCCTGCTGCTCGTAGCCGGGCTGCTGCTGGCCGTACGCCTGGTCGGCATAGCCCTGCTGCTGGCCGTACGCCTGCTCGGCCGCGCCGTAGCCCGGCTGCTGCTGGCCGTAGCCCTGCTCGGCGTAGCCGCCCTGCTGGCTGTACGCGCCACCCTGCTGCGGCTGCTGGTAGTCGTAGCCGTTCTGGTACTCGCCGTAGCCCTGCTCGGACTGGCCGTAGCCGCCCTGCTCGTAGCCTTGCTGGCCACCGCGGCCGTACTCGCCGTAACCCTGCTGACCTTGACGGCCCGCAGGCGGGGGCGCGTACCCGCGACTCCGCGGATCGGACTCCGCGGGCTCACGGCTTGGGTCGTAGCCTGAGTTCTGCGTCATGGGGCCAGCTCCTGGTTGCGGGTTGGGTCGTTGTGGGCGTTCAGGTCCCGGTGACGGGCCTGCCCGCCCACCCGCGTCCGGATCCACCCGGCCGCGCGTCCTGAACTGTCCGGTGTGCAGCGTAGGGGATGCCTCGAACTCCACGTGCACTTCGCCGTAGGTCTGCCACCCTTGCTCGCGGATGTGGTCTTGCAGATGTTTGGCGAAAGCACGCTTGGTGAGCTCGTAATCCTGCGCGGCGAGATCGCGATCCGGCTGCCCCTCACCCTGGACGAGATTCCGTAGATCGGACTCGTTGACGGTGATGACATAGCTGTTGGGAGCCAGTAGATGGCCCCCGCCGAGATCCTGGACATGGTCGGCGGCCTCGCGCTGCAGCGCGGCCTCGACCTCCTGGGGTACGACGCTCCCACCGAAAGCACGGGCGAAGACATCGCCGACAGCACCCTGGAGACGGCGTTCGAAACGGGAAACGATCCCCATATAGCCCCCTCCCTTCTCGGGTTCTGTCACTCCCGTGAGGGAGCGCGTGCGTCGTGTCGTGTGTGCCGACAGACCGTGGCGCGCGGTGCGTCCTACAAAGCAACACGCGGACATGGCGTGTCGCCGCAGGGACACGTTGATTGCATGATATCCACGATCGTCCACACCTGTAACTCTTGGCGGCAACCCTGGGTTCCCGTGTCTACGTGACGGGGTAGCTTCGCGTTCGAACCCCCGGTAACCAGGCGATTTCTTTTTGGCGCAAACCTCGTGATACGTTTCTTCTCGTCGCTCGGGCGAGTGGCGGAATGGCAGACGCGCTGGCTTCAGGTGCCAGTGTCCGTAAGGACGTGGGGGTTCAAGTCCCCCCTCGCCCACTTGAAGAGGAAGGCCCTCGATCCACATCGGATCGGGGGCCTTCTTCTTTGTCCGGGTGCGTGTGGTGTCACAGGTGTCCGCGACCGCATCCTCGCGATGTGAGCCCTCGCTCGGTGAGACTCGGAAAGTCCCAGGTCACAGTGGATGTGACGAAGATCGCATGCCCTGGTCGGGGTGACCTGGCGGGGGCGTTGCCGGCGGGCGTTTCGGGGTGTTCCCGGGGCCGTAAATCGTTTGCCGGGTGATGACGTCTGGGGTATGCGCCCGATTACTGACCGGCATTGCCTGATGATCATTTAGCTAAGTCGCGGGTAAACAAACTCTGGGTTTGTTTGACTTCCGGCGACCGGCGGGCAATCGGGCTGAGCTGGGACGAAACGCCAGCTTAACGTGGGTTGAACCGATGGTTAGCGGAAAAATTACACGGTTTTCGCAAACTCTCCGGCGGGGTTCGAAACACATCGCGTGCAAGGGGTTGAAACGGGTTCATAAAGGCGACCGCGGGGATAGTTTCGGAGCCCTCCGCAGACCATCCGCAAAGCGGATGCCGGGAATTAGCGATCTTGTCGGGTTCCCCACTGAGACCGGGCATTTCGCCTGGTCGAGTTATACGCCCGGCGGGCAAGTCGGAGGTTGCGTAGCCATAACGATTGTGTAGAGTCATCGGCAACGCTGGCCGCAGCTGAGCCGGACTCGCTGCGGCCAGTGGAAATCAATTCCGACTGGTTCGCGACTACGAAGTCGCCACTCCCACAACCGGTTCCGGACCCTTCTCGATCGAATAGCCCGTGATGTGCTCCGGGTCGATCCCCGCCTCCTGCTCGCGGACCGCCACCCTGCCCCGGCCGAACACATAGGCCAGGAACCCGAGTTCGGCCAGCGCCCCGATCCCCACCCGCAATGCGGTGGGCAGCCCACTGGGCGTCACGAAGCCCTCCAGGCAGCCCGAAACCAGCAGCACACCCACCAATCCGAGCGCGATCACGGCCGTCGCCCGACCCTGCCGCGCCATCGCCTGCGGCCGGCTCTCGCGGCCCGGATCGATCAGGGTCCAACCCAGCTTCAGACCGGCCCCGCCCGCCACGAAAATGGCGGTGAGCTCCAGCATTCCGTGCGGCAGGATCCAGCCGAAGAACGGGCCCAGCCGCCCCGCCTCGGCCATCAGCCCCGCACTGATCCCCAGGTTCAGCGCATTCATGAACAGCAGGTAGACGGCCGGCAGGATCAGCACCCCGAGGAACAACGCCAGGGCCGACACCCACGCGTTGTTGGTCCACACCTTCGCGGCGAAGGCATCGTGCGGATGCTCGTAGTAGTAGGTCTCGAATTCGCCACCGGAACGCGTCAAGGCATCTGTATCGGTGTCCAACCCGAGATGCCGCCGGGCGGCCTCGGAATTGGCCACCCACGCCGCGAGCGCCGCCGAGCCGAGCAGGAAGAGCGTCGCCACCGACACCCACCAGGGCCAGGCCCGGTAGACCGCGGCGGGGAAACGATGGCTGAAGAAGTAGCCGATCTCACGCAGGGTGTCGATGCGGGCGCTCAGTATGCGTCCCCGCGCCCGGGTCAGGACCGCCGAAAGCCCGGCGATGAGTTCCGGATCCGCCTCCCGGGTCTGCAACCGGGCCAGCTGTTGCGATGCGACGCGGTACAACCGGACCAATTCGTCGGCTTCGGTGCCACTGAGCCGCTTTCGCCGGGAGGCCAACTGATCGAGCCGATCCCAGGACGGCCGGTGCACGAAGGTATAGGCGTCCAGATCCATGAGTACCCCTCCTGCGCTAACGCTGACAGAATGCTATCCATCGCGATCACACCCGGCGGAGGAAGACGACCCTCATGGCACTTTTCACCACCGGCGAGGCTGTTGCCGTAGAGCTTCCGATCGCCCGGGTTCCCACCCGGGCCGCAGCCTTCCTGCTCGACCTCATTGTGCAGATCTTCGTCGGAATAGTGCTGATCCTGCTGTTCGAGGCGGTGCTGGCGTGGATGGACGCGGATTCCGCGTGGCGTGACGCCGCGGCGCTGGTCGGCATGGTGAGCGCCATGATCGGGTATCCGGTGCTGTTCGAGACGTTTTCGCGGGGGCGTTCGCTGGGCAAGATGGCGGTCGGGCTGCGGGTGGTGCGCGCCGACGGCGGGCCCATCGACTTCCGGCACGCGGTGACGCGCGGACTGGCGGGCATCGTGGACTTCTGGGTGCTGGGCACCGGGCTGATCGCCGTCGTGGTGTCGCTGTGCTCGCCGCAGGGCCGCCGGATCGGTGACGCGCTGGCGGGCACCGTGGTGGTGCACGACCGCAGCCGGCTGCCCTTCGCGCAACTGGCCGCGCCGCCGCCGTGGCTGATCGGCTGGGCCCGGCCGCTCGACCTGTCCGGTCTCCCGGACGATCTGGTGCTGTCCATGCGCAAGTACCTGTTGCGCTCGCGGACCCTCACCCCGGAGGTCCAGGATCAGCTGGGGCGGGCGCTGGTGCTCGCGGTGTGCGAGAAACTGCGCACGCCACCGCCGAACGGCTATCCGCCGCTGCACATTCTGGGTGCGGTACTGGCTGAGCGGCAGCGGCGGGCAATTCCGCCGCCGCCCCCCGGACTGTTCTCCCGGCACCCGGCGGCGCAGCCCGCTCGCCCGGCCGCGTAACCGCTACAGCGCTCCGGTCTGCTTGAGCTCCAGGTATTCGTCCGCCAGCGCCTCCGGCAGTTGGTCGGGCGCGGCCGCGATGACGCGGACACCCATGCGGCGCAGGGTTTCCCGGGCCACCGCGTGCTCGGCGATGACATTCTCGGCGGCGGCCGCGGCGTAGAGGTCGTCCAGGCCGCTGCGGCGGCTCGCGGCGGCGGCCACCTCCGGATCGGTCACCGACACGACCAGCACCCGGTGGCGGTCGGCCAGCACGGGCAGCACCGGCAGCAGGCCCTCCTGCACGGTGGCGGCGTCGAGATGGGTGAACCAGACCACCAGGCTGCGGCGGCGGGCGCGCTGCAATGTGGCCCGCAGGACGCCTTGATAGTCGGTGTCGACCAGTTCGGGGGTGAGCCCGGCCAGCGCGTGCATGAGCTTGACCTGCAGGCGTTTTCCGCCGACGCCGCGCACCTCGGTGCGCACGCGGCGGTCGTAGGCCAGCAGATCCACCGAGTCGCCGCCGGAGGCGGCCAGCCCGCCCAGCAGCAGTGCCGCCTCGATGGTGGCGTCCAGCCGGGTGCCGGAACCGACGCGCCCCGCGCTCACCCGGCCGGTGTCGAGCAGCATGACCACGTGCCGATTGCGTTCCGGCCGCCAGGTGCGCACCAGGACGTCATTGGCGCGCGCGGTGGCGCGCCAGTCGATGGTGCGGACATCGTCGCCCGCCACATATTCACGGAAGGAATCGAATTCGGTGCCCTGCCCGCGAATCGTGGTGGTGTTGCGGCCTTCCAGATGTTGCAGCTGCTTCACCTTCGAGGCCAGCAGTCGTTCGCTGCGGAACGGCGGCAGGGCGCGCAGCCGGGCGGGGACGTCGCGGCGCACCTGGCGTCCGGCCACGCCCAGCGGGCCCAGCAGGCGCACCGTCACCGGCCCGGCGGTCCGGTCGCCGTGATATTCCGGGGTCAGCTCGGTGTGCAGGCGAATCCTGGTGTTGGGCGGCAGGTTCAGGGCATGGGTGCGGTGCCGGGCATGCGCGCTCGGCGGCCAGTCGTCCCACAGCGTCCCGCGCAGCGGCCGGGTACCGGCATTGAGCACGGCCAGTTCCACCTCGATGCTGCGTCCGGTGCGCACCGTGGTGATCGGGTCCCGGGAGAACTCCAGCGCGCCGGGCGAACCCAGTGCGAGCAGGTCGACGGCGATGAGCACGAACAGCACTAGGGTCGCGATCAGCACGCCGATCCAGGACGGCAGCACGACGGCGACGAACAGGGCCGCGAGCACGGCCGCCGCGGCCAGCCGGCCGGTGACGATCACCGGCTAGACCGGGACGGGGACGGACATCAGCAGCGAGGCCATGACGCCCTCGGCGGTGACGCCCTCCACCTCGTGCTCGGGCCGCAGATGCAGCCGGTGCCGGAGCACCGCCGTCGCAACGGCTTTCACATCGTCGGGTGTGACGTAGGCGCGACCGTTGAGCCACGCGAAGGCCCGCGCGGCCGCCATCAGCGCGGTCGCGCCACGGGTGGACGCGCCGTGCGCGACGGCGGGGGAGGTGCGGGTGGCCCGGCAGATGTCGACCGTGTACGCCAGCACCTCGGGGCTGATGGCCACCTGCGCGACCGCGGCGCGCGCGGCGGCGATGTGCGCGGCGTTGGCGACCGGGCGCAGTCCGGCCGCGTTCAGGTCGCGCGGGTCGAATCCGGCGGCGTGCCGCTGCAGGATGCGGAATTCGTCGTCGCGCCCGGGCAATTGGACGTCCACCTTGAACAGGAACCGGTCCAGCTGCGCCTCCGGCAGCGGGTAGGTGCCCTCCTGCTCGATCGGGTTCTGGGTGGCGACCACCACGAACGGATCCGGCAGCGGCTGCGGTACGCCGTCCACCGAAACCTGGCGCTCCTCCATCGATTCCAGCAGCGCCGACTGTGTCTTCGGGGGCGTGCGGTTGATCTCGTCGGCCAGCAGCAGATTGGTGAACACCGGGCCGCGGCGGAAGGTGAACTCGGCCGAATGCGGGTCGTAGATCTGCGAGCCGGTGACATCGCCCGGCATCAGGTCCGGGGTGAACTGGATGCGGGAGTGCTCCAGATCCAGCGCCATGGCCAGCGCCCGCACCAGCAGCGTCTTGGCCACGCCCGGAACGCCTTCCAGCAGCACGTGGCCGCGGCACAGCAACGCCAGCACCAGGAACATGACGGCGTGGTCGTTGCCGACGACCGCCTTGCCGATCTCGGCGCGCAACGCCAGCAACGCCTGTTGCGCGTCCTGCGCCGTCGGTCCGTCCACCGCGGTCGGTCCGTTCACCACGGCGGGCGCATGGTTGCCGTCCTCGATCTTCTTGGTGAGATCGGTGTTCTGGGTCAGATCGGTCACAAGACCTCCGCTTCGATCCATTCGAGTTGTGCGGCCACGAGTTCCAAGGTGCCCTGATCCGCGACCGGGTCGTACAGGGCGGCCCGGACCACGGCCGGGTCCGTGTGGGTGCGGGCGCTCACCGCCGCGATCACCAGCTCCGCCGGGGTCTCGGCGGTGACGCCGAGCGCGGGCCGCAGCCGCCGCAGCGCCGCCGCCCGAAGTTTGGTGGCCACATGTTCGGGATCGCGGGATTTCCGGTACAGCCCGGCCTGTCCCGCGAGCAGTTCGTGGGCCGGGGCCTCCACCGGCAGCGGTTCGCGCACGATCGCGCCCCGCCGGCGACCACGCCACCACAGCACGGTGGCCCAGGCGATCAGGAATTGCAGTCCGCCGAAGGCCAGCCAGTGCGGCATGGTCTGGAAGATCGAGTCGCTGCCCGCGCCGAAGTCCGGCGTCGATACCTTCGGCGGCTTCGGCGGCGGGCTGGGCGGGTTCGTCGGCGGCAGATCCGGCAAGGACGGCGGGGCCCCGAGATGGGTCAGCACGAAGATCAGCAGCCCGATGCCGATGACGGCGGCCACGGCCGCCCAGAACCGCCAATCCCGCAGCAGCTGCGGCACTTCCCGTTCGGTCCGCTCCCGGGCTTTCTTCGCCTTGACGGCCTTGGTCTTGCGGACCCGGCGCTGCTCGGTGAGCTCCACCGGCCCGGCCTTGGGCGGCGGCGCGAGTGAATACCGGTCGGCCTGCTCGAGCCGCCGATACTCGGCCTCGGTGCCGTAGCGCCCGCCGTACACCACCTCGTCGAAACTGTGTGCGGCCGAGGGTAGTTCGATCGCGTCCGGCACGGCGGTGGTGGCGGCGTCGGCGGTCTCCCGCGCCGTGCGCGCCCGCTCCTCCGCGAGCACGCCGCGCTGCTCCAGGCCACGGGTGACGGCGCGATAGCGCTCCCGCAGGGCCGAGCCGAAATCCCCACGGCGCGCGGCATCCTCGGCCGCGGCAAGGTGCGTGGCGGCCGGGCCCAGGGCCGGTTCGGGCGGTACCGGGATCCGTTCGGTATCGGTCATCGGCCGCTCACCGCCGGTACCGGAATGTCCCAGGCCTCGCGGCGGCAGCGCCGATCGACGTAGACGACCACCTGCGTGGCCGATTCCACCAGTTCCCCGAACGCCACCACCAGCAGGGCCACCACGATGAGCAGCACCGTCACCGTCCAGCGGTGGGTGCCGGAGAACTGGGTGATGAACTGCCACAGCGCGAACAGCGGCACCAGCAGCACCACCAGTAGGGTGCGCAGATACAGCCACAGGCCGACCAGCGGCCATTCCGTCCCGCTCGCAAGCAGTTTCGCGCGCCGGGCGGCGTCGCCGTAGCCGAGGGATCGATCGAAGACGGTGGGCACCAGGGTGGCGCGCCGCGCGCGCAGCCAGGCCAGCCAGATCACCGCGAACGGGACCGTGAAGAGCAGGGGAGCGCCGAGCAGCAGCACACCGATCCCGATGAGCGTGTACATCACCTGATAGGCCAGCAGCGGACCGGCTTTGCCGGTGGCCTGCCCGAGGGCGGCGCGCCGGCTCAACGGCCGCCGGTAGACGACCGCGAGTCCGATCGGCACGGTCACCCAGCGCACGAACCCGCGCAGCAGCCACGCGCACAGCAGGGTCACCACCAGACCGCTCCAGAAGGTGCCGCTGTCGGAGTCACCGGTGAGCAGGGCGGCCAGCGCGGTGCCCGCGACGGCCAGCCCGGCGGCCACGGCGATCGCCACGCTGAGCAACGGCGCCAAGGTCTTGATCCGGGCCTGGATCAGGGCGAACGGCAGATCCAGCAGTTCACGGAACTGCATCGGGCGAATCGGCACAACGACCGGTTCGGTAGAAGTCGGTCCCCCCACCGAGCCGGTCGGCGAACCGACAGAGTCGGCAGCGGTCGGCAACACGGGCCCGAGTCTATCCGGACAGGTGCTATCGGTCGCCCGATAAGAGTCGCGCCACGACCTGGCGGTACAGGCCGGGTTCGATCGGCGGCAGGCCGAGCAGAGCGCGCAGGTAGACGCCGTCGCCGACCAGGCCCACGATCTCCGCGCGGACCGGATCGTCGATCTCGTTGTCCAGGGCCGTCTTCCAGGACCGCATCACCTCGGTGAGGGCGCGGTCGGTCTCGGCCGGGCCGCCGTCGGTGGGCGCCTCGATGGTTCGCATGGCGGCCAGCATCGAGCGATACAGGGCGAGTTCGACGGCGTCGGTCTCGTCGTCGGGGTGCGGGGCCTGCAGGTACCACTCGGCGACCGAGCGGCCCTGGTCCACGGCGGCCTGTACCTGCCGGTCCGTGCGGTCGCCGACCCGGCGCAGCAGTCCGGCCAGCAGGGCGTCCTTGCTCTTGAAGTGATAGAGCAGTCCGCCCTTGGAGACGCCGGCGGTGGCGGCCACGTTCTCCAGGGTCACCTGGGACATACCCCGGTCGAGCAGCAGGGATTCGAGGGCGTCGAGGATCCGGTCACGGGTCCCGGCGGGGTCGCGGGTGGTCACGAGGCTTGACTGTACCGTCTGGACGGTTCAGACTACTACTGCACCGTCTGGACGGTTCATAACTCCGAAAGAGAAAGCCGATGACCACCAAACCGACCGCTCGATCCGGAACTCCCGTGACCACCGACCGGCACCTCACCGCCACGCCACCGAAGGCCCGGCCCCGTGATTGGGCCGGGCTCGGTGTTCTCGCGCTCGCGTTGCTGCTGATCGCCGTCGACGCGACCGTGCTCGACCTCGCGGTCCCCTCCATCACCGCCGACCTGGCGCCCACCACCCCGCAGCTGCTCTGGATCATCGACGTCTACTCGTTCGTGCTGGCCGGCCTGCTGGTCACCATGGGCACCCTCGGCGACCGCATCGGCCGCCGCCGCCTGCTGCTCATCGGCGCGGTCGGCTTCGCCGCGGCCTCGGCACTCGCCGCCTGGGCGATCAACCCCGAAATGCTCATCGCCGCACGCGTTCTGCAGGGCCTCGCCGGCGCCACCCTGATGCCCGCGACCCTCGGCCTGATCCGCACCATGTTCGCCGACGCCCGCCAGCGCACCCTCGCCATCTCGGTCTGGGGCGCGATGGCCGCCTCCGGCGCCGCCTTCGGCCCGCTGCTCGGCGGCTGGATGCTCGAGCACTTCTGGTGGGGCTCGGTGTTTTTGGTGAACCTGCCGGTCATGGCGCTGCTGGTGGTGCTGGCCCCGGTCCTGGTGCCGGAGTCGAAGGACCCCAACCCGGGTCGCTTCGACCTGATCAGCGCCGGGCTGTCGATGGCGGCCCTGATCCCGATCGTCTACGCGGTCAAGGAATTCGCCGCCCACGGCGCGAGCCTGAACCTGGTGTTCATCGCCGCGATCGGCATCGTGTCCGGTGTGGTGTTCGTGCGTCGCCAGCGCGGGCTCGCCGCCCCGCTGATCGACCTGGGCCTGTTCCGGCTGCCAGCCTTCCGGGCCGCCGTGTTCACCAATCTGCTGTCGGTGTTCGCGCTGGCCGGAGTGCTGTTCTTCGGCTCGCAGTACCTGCAGTTGGTGCTGGGCAAGTCTCCGTTGGAGGCCGGTCTGCTGCTGATCCCGGGCACCGTCGGCTCCATGCTGGGTGCCCTCGCGGCGGCCTGGCTGGTCCGATGGTGGCGTCCGGCAACGGTATTGGCGGGTTCGCTGGTGACCGTCGCCCTGGGCGCGAGCCTGTACTGGTTGCTGCCCACCGATCCGCAGGGCTCGGTGACCCCGTTCATCGTGGGCTTCCTGCTGATCGGCCTGGGTGAGGGTGTGGCGCTGACGGTGTCGTCCGACATGATCGTGAGCACCGCGCCGGAGGCCCGCGCGGGCAATGCCGCCGCCATTTCGGAAACGGCCATGGAGATGGGTATCGCCCTGGGTGTCGCGGTGCTGGGCAGTGCCGTGATGGCGGCCTTCCGCCGCGGCCTGGACCTGTCGCACGTCCCGTCGGTGCACGCCGACGCGGCCCGCGAATCACTGGGCGGCGCCATCGAAACCGCCCGTGCGCTACCGCAACCCGCGGCCGGTGAACTGCTGAATTCGGCGCACACCGCCTTCGTCAGCGGTATCCACCTGGCGGCCACCTCGACGGCGGCCATCCTGCTGCTGACCGCGGTCATCGCGTATCGGGCGGCAGGCCGCAAGAACAGGAACAAGATCGACTGAACGACTGATACGGCGACCGATACAGACTGTTATTTCGACGACGAGTCCCCGAGATATCACTGATAACTTGCCGATTCGGCGCGCCGCTGGCTCGCCGTGATCTCTCTGGGGAGGAACCCTTTCATGAAGCTCGTTCGTCGTGCGTCGGTCGCCGTGCTCGGTGCGGTGGCGGTCTCGCTGGCGCTCACCGCGTGTGGGCCCAGCGCCGCCAACACCGTCGAGACCAAGGCCAACGGCGCGGGCCCGGCCGCCTCGCAGAATGCGCCCGCGAAGGTCGGTGACACGCTCACCCTCAAGGGCATCGACAACGGCGCGAAGGCCGATGTCACCGTGCTGAAGGTGGTCGACGGCCCGAACGCCACCGACGATGTCGACGCGGTGCCCGCCGGCAAGCGCTACTTCGCCGTGCAGTTCCAGATCAAGAACTCCGGCACCAAGGGATACAACGACGCGCCCAGCAACAGCGCGAAGGTCGTCGACGCCACGGGCCAGACGTTCGCGTCCACCACTACCTACACCGACACCACCGCCGGTCCGGACTTCCCGACCATCGTCGACATCGCGCCCGGCGACCTGTCGACCGGTTACATCGTGTTCCAGGTGCCGGCCGACTCGCAGATCACCAAGGTCCAGTTCGGCCTGGACAGCGGCTGGTCCGACCACACCGGGCAGTGGACCATCGCCTGATCCTTCTCGACGCCGACCACCGGCCTCGAATAGAGCTGTGGCCCGGGTTGTTTCCGTGTTCAACGTGAAACAATCCGGGCCACAGTGCGTTTCGGGCAGTGGCTACCGACCGGTCCCCGGCGGCAGTTCGCGGGGAGCGCGGTAGCCGAGCTCGGCATTGCGGCGAGCGGCGAGCGCGTCCTGGTCGGGGGCGGCCGGCAGCGGGTAGCTCGGATCGACCACCTGGCCCTGGGGGAGCGCGGTATAGGACGGGTACTGGGCGTAGGGCTGATCCACCACGGTGGAGGCGACGCGCTGCGCATGCACGTGCTGCGGCGAGCCCGGCGGCAACTGATAGCCGTACTGCGGCTGGCCGTATGCCTGCGGTTGGCCGTACACCTGCTGCTGCGGCTGCGCGGAATCCTCGGAATCCACCGTCACCTTGCGGGTGCGGCGCAGCGTGAAGGTGATCTCCTCGGCCTCCTCGAACGCCTGCCGCACGGTGCGCAGCGGATGCGTCGCGGTATCGATGGCATTGGCCACGAACGACGGGACCAGCGGCCGGATCCAGCGGGCCGCGGTATCGGTGAACGGCACCGTGCCGATGATCGGAAGTTCCAGGCCGCCACCCTTGTTCGTGGGGGCGGGGGCCGGGGCGGCGATCGGTGCGGGAGCCGGTACGTGCGGTGCGAGCGCACCGGCGGGCGGCAGGGGGGCGAGCGCCCCCGAGGTCAACTGGGCGGGCAGGTTGGGCGACTGGGTCAAGGTCCCCTCCGGAAGCTCGAGTCTGGCGGCGGAGTCGAATTCGGCGACCGCCCGCTGCGCGGGCTCGGTGATGCCGATCTCGAAATTGCCGATGGCGGCGATGATGCGGGTGCGCTGCCGTTCCCGGTCGATGGCGGTGTCGGCGTGCGCGGCCAGCCGCGCGGCGGTGAGTTGTTGTTCGGCGCGCAGCTTTTCGGTCTCCACCCGCACCTCCGCCTGTTTGACGGCGATGGCGGTGGTGGCGGCCTGGTCGATGCGATCGGTGCTGGTGCGGACCGCGACGCTGCGGTCGAAGGCCGTCTCGCCGCGCCACCAGCGCAGCAGCAGCGGCAGCAGGGTGAGCACGATGAGCAGCAGGGCGACCGCGAGGCGCAGCGCCAGCGGACCGAAATGCCCTGTCGTGTAATCGTTCATGGCCACCCAGCGCGCGCCCAGCCCGCGGTCACCCTCGGTGTAGGCGTCCTTGCGGGCGGTGGCGAGGGCCTGGTCCTTCTGGGTGACCTTGGTGTCGAGCCCGTCCACCTTGCCCTGCGCCACGGCGAGTTGCGCGCGGGCGTCGTCGAGCATCTGGTTGGCGGTGCGTTCCTCGGGTCCGCGGCCGGGCACGCCGGTCTTGGGGATTCCGGCGCAGTCCTGGTCCGGGTTGTATTCGCAGCGCGCGATTTTCAGCGCGGTGGTGACATCGCCCTGCGCCTTGGTGATCTGCTGGTCCAGGGTGGCGCGGTCGGCCTTGGCCTGATCGGACTCGGTGCGCGCGGTGACCACGGCGGGCGCGGATTCCACGGCGCGCTGGGCGGTTTCGTCGAGCAACCGGTGCACGGTGCCGGAGAACAGTACGGTGCAGGCCAATTCGGCGATGACGACGCCGGAGATGACGGCTACGGCGATGCGGCCGCCGAATTCGGCTATCGCCCGGCGATTCTCGCGCCGGTGCGGGGTGGCGGCGGTGGCGAGCGCGCGGGAGATGGCTCCCGACAACAGCGTGGCGATGAGCGCCACCAAGATCACGGCGACGACAGGCCAGCGCGCGGCGGCGGTGGCGACCGCGGTCACGACTCCCGCGGTGGCCGCGACCAGCGCAACCACCGTGCCGGTGACCGTATAACCCCCGTGTTCGTCCGGATCGGTGAGCCGCGGCTGCGCCCCGCCCAGCCACACCAACAGCGCTCCGAGTCCGGCGGTTCTCTCAGTCATGGGAGCTCACATCCCTCTAAGTCCCAAGTGATTCGGCTTCTCACCGTGTTAGCTCAACTGAACCGTCGCTGATTCGTTGTCTCAGCGTGACAGGCGTACAGCTGTTCCATCGACCGCGACGGCTGGGATGTGGCCAGCCTCACACCGGCACGTTTCCGGCGTGTGACGTGGTGTTGATCACGCGCGGACCGGCTCGAACGGGGCCGAAAACGCGGGCGGAAGGCAGATTTTCGGTTTGCTGAACGTGTGCTGAATCCCACATTCAGGAAAAATTCCGTACGGTCGGCAGGTTGCCTGACCATGTCCCCCCGGCGGCCACGGCGGCGACGGAACTTGTCCGGAAAGTTAGCCGCCTAACGCCCGGTTTGCCGGATCCCATTGTGGGGAAATCTGATTCATTGCAGGTGGGAGGCCGTCCGGAGCTGCGCTGGACGTTCCGGCCGATACCCGCGCGCACGTGCGATGCAGTGGTGAACTCAACTGAAACGCACCTGCACCCCTGCTTTACACTGGAGAACGCGCGTGTGTTGGAGGACCGATGAAGAAGCCCAGCTAGAAGCTGGAATTAGCGCAACCTAAGTTGGTTGGGCTCCAGTCCTGACTTATCGTTTGCTCTTACGCCGAACTACACAATTCGGCAGATCTCCCCATATGGCCAAGGCACCCGATCGGTGTCAGCCTAGCGGGCGAGAACGGCGCGGTGTGTGGCGAAAGCGTAAGAGTTCCGTTACCACCGAGCACCCGACTAGGTAATCGAAGCGGGTCGACAACTGCAAAGTTGACTGCACGGAGTGACCATCAGCGCAGCTGGTCTCCGAAACGTCCGGGCGCAGTCCCTACCGGAGGCGTTCGACGAAGGCCCTTATTTCTTCGAAGGCCTGTTTTTTGTGAAGGCAGAGGCATGACGCAACTTCCTGGCCACGGGTCCCCCACCGGCGGTGCCGGCTACGGACGCGGCCCCATCGGGCTCTATGACCCGGCGAACGAACACGACTCCTGTGGTGTCGCGTTCGTCGTCGACATGCACGGCCGCCGCAGCCGCGACATCGTCGACAAGGCTATTACGGCATTGCTGAACCTGGAGCACCGTGGCGCTGCCGGTGCCGAGCCCAACTCCGGCGACGGTGCGGGCATCCTGATTCAGCTCCCGGACAAGTTCTTCCGTGCGGTCGTCGACTTCGAGCTTCCCGCCGAAGGTTCGTACGCCACGGGTATCGCGTTCCTTCCGCAGGCCCGCCGCGAGGCTGCCCGCGCCGGCTACGGCGTCGAGAAGATCGTGCGCGAGGAGGGCCTCGAGGTCCTCGGCTGGCGTGAGGTCCCGATCGACGAATCGTCGCTGGGCGCGCTCTCGCGCGACGCCATGCCGACCTTCCGGCAGATCTTCATCGCCTCGCCCAAGAACAGTGCCGAGCAGCTCTCCGGCATGGACCTGGAGCGTCGCGCCTACGTCATCCGCAAGCGCATCGAGCACGAGCTCGGCAAGGCGGGCGCAGGCGAGGGTGCCACCGGCAAGGAGTCGGTCTACTTCCCGTCGCTGTCCGGTGAGACCTTCGTCTACAAGGGCATGTTCACGACCCCGCAGCTGCGGGCGTTCTACATCGACCTGCAGGACGACCGGGTCGAGTCCGCGCTCGGCATCGTGCACTCGCGCTTCTCCACCAACACCTTCCCGTCGTGGCCGCTGGCGCACCCCTTCCGGCGCGTCGCCCACAACGGTGAGATCAACACCGTCTCGGGCAACGAGAACTGGATGCGCGCGCGTGAGGCGCTGCTGAACTCCAACGTGTTCGGCACCGACCACGAGGGCAACAACCGCCTGGAGAAGATCTTCCCGGTCTGCACCCCCGGCGCCTCCGACACCGCTCGCTTCGACGAGGTGCTGGAACTGCTGCACCTCGGTGGCCGCAGCCTGCCGCACGCCGTGCTCATGATGATTCCGGAGGCGTGGGAGCGCCACGAGTCCATGACCCCGGAGCAGCGCGCGTTCTACCGCTACCACTCCTTCCTGATGGAGCCGTGGGACGGCCCGGCCTCGGTGTGCTTCACCGACGGCACGGTCGTCGGCGCGGTGCTGGACCGAAACGGCCTGCGCCCCGGGCGAATCTGGGTCACCGACGACGGTCTCGTCGTGCTGGCCTCCGAGGTCGGCGTGCTCGACATCGACCCGGCCAAGATCGTCTACAAGAAGCGCCTGCAGCCCGGCCACATGTTCCTGGTCGACACCAAGCAGGGCCGCATCATCTCCGATGACGAGGTCAAGTCCTCGCTGGCCGCCGAGTTCCCGTACCAGCAGTGGCTGGACGAGGGCCCGGTCAAGCTGAGCGACCTGCAGGACCGCCCGCACGTGCACATGTCGCACGACCGCGTGCTGGCCCGGCAGCAGATCTTCGGATACTCCATCGAAGAGCTCAACATCCTGATCTCGCCGATGGCGCAGACCGGTGGCGAGGCGCTCGGCTCGATGGGCACCGACACCCCGATCGCGGTGCTGTCGTCGCGTCCGCGACTGCTGTTCGACTACTTCTCGCAGCTGTTCGCGCAGGTCACCAACCCGCCGCTGGACGCCATCCGCGAAGAGGTCGTCACCTCGCTGCGCAGCATGGTGGGCCCGGAGGCCGACCTGCTGAACCCGAGCCTGGACTCCTGTCGCCAGATCACCCTGACCCAGCCGATCCTGGACAACGACGAGCTCTCCAAGCTGGTCCACATCAACGACGACGGCTCGCGTCCCGAGCTGCGTTCGGTTGTCGTGCACGGTCTTTACCCGGTGAAGAAGGGCGGCAAGGGGCTGCGCAAGGCCATCGAGGCCGTGCAGCGCCAGGTTTCGGCCGCGATCGACGGCGGCGCGCGCATCATCGTGCTGTCCGACCGCGAGTCGAACGAGAAGCTCGCCCCGATCCCGTCGCTGCTGCTCACCGCCGCGGTGCACCACCACCTGGTCCGCGAGCGCACTCGCACCAAGGTCGGCCTGGTCGTCGAGGCCGGTGACGCCCGCGAGGTGCACCACATGGCCATGCTGGTCGGCTTCGGCGCGGCTGCCATCAACCCCTACATGGCCTTCGAGTCCATCGAGGACATGCTGGAGCGCGGCTCGCTGAAGATGCCGGGCAGCACCGGCGATCACGCGGCCGACTTCAAGAAGGCCGTCTACAACTACAACAAGGCCGCCGGCAAGGGTGTGCTGAAGGTGATGTCCAAGATGGGCATCTCCACCATCGCCTCCTACCGTGGCGCGCAGCTGTTCCAGGTCGTCGGCCTGGCGCAGGAGCTCGTCGACGAGTACTTCACCGGTCTGCGCTCGCCGCTGGACGGCATCGGCCTCGACGACATCGCCGACGAGGTCGCGGCCCGCCACCGGATCGCGTACCTGGAGAACCGCAACGAGCGCGCGCACCGCGAGCTCGAGATCGGCGGCGAGTACCAGTGGCGGCGTGAGGGCGAGTACCACCTGTTCAACCCGGACACGGTGTTCAAGCTGCAGCACGCCACCCGCTCGGGCCAGTACAAGGTCTTCAAGGAGTACACCAAGCTCGTCGACGATCAGTCGGAGCGCTTGGCCTCGCTGCGTGGCCTGTTCAAGTTCAAGAGCGAAGGCCGCCACCCGATTTCGATCGACGAGGTCGAGTCGGCCGCGGAGATCGTGAAGCGCTTCTCGACCGGTGCGATGAGCTACGGCTCCATCTCGGCCGAGGCCCACGAGACCCTGGCCATCGCCATGAACCGGCTCGGCGGCCGCTCCAACTCCGGTGAGGGCGGCGAGCACCCGGCGCGCTTCGAGCCGGAGGAGAACGGCGACTGGCGTCGCAGTGCCATCAAGCAGGTGGCGTCGGGTCGCTTCGGTGTGACCGCGCACTACCTGACCAACTGCACCGACATCCAGATCAAGATGGCGCAGGGCGCGAAGCCCGGTGAGGGCGGCCAGCTTCCGGCTCACAAGGTGTACCCGTGGGTCGCCGAGGTCCGGCACTCGACGCCCGGCGTCGGCCTGATCTCGCCGCCGCCGCACCACGACATCTACTCGATCGAGGATCTGGCGCAGCTGATCCACGACCTGAAGAACGCGAACCCGCAGGCGCGGATTCACGTGAAACTGGTCGCGGAGCCCGGCGTCGGCACCGTCGCCGCGGGTGTCTCCAAGGCGCACGCCGACGTGGTCCTGATCTCGGGTCACGACGGTGGCACCGGTGCCTCGCCGCTGACCTCGCTCAAGCACGCGGGCGGCCCCTGGGAGCTCGGCCTCGCCGAGACCCAGCAGACCCTGCTGCTCAACGGCCTGCGCGACCGCATCGTGGTGCAGGTGGACGGTCAGATGAAGACCGGCCGTGACGTCATGATCGCCGCACTGCTGGGCGCCGAGGAGTACGGTTTCGCGACCGCTCCGCTGGTGGTCTCGGGCTGCATCATGATGCGCGTCTGCCACCTCGACACCTGCCCGGTCGGCGTCGCGACCCAGAACCCCGTTCTGCGTGAGCGTTTCACCGGCAAGCCGGAGTTCGTCGAGAACTTCATGCTCTACATCGCCGAAGAGGTCCGCGAGCTGCTGGCTTCGCTGGGTCTGCGCACGCTCGACGAGGCCATCGGCCGCGTCGATCTGCTCGACACCACCGCCGCCAAGTCGCATTGGAAGGCCGCCAAGCTCGATCTGTCGCCGATCCTGGACGACGTCGAGACGGCGTTCATGATGCAGGACCGTCGCCAGACCAAGAGCCAGGACCACGGGCTGGACAAGGCCCTGGACAACAAGCTCATCGCGGAGGCCGCGGACGCGCTCGAGCGTGGCAAGCCGGTCAAGATCGAAACCAAGATCACCAACGTGAACCGCACGGTCGGCACCATGCTCGGCCACGAGGTCACCAAGCTCTACGGCGGAGTCGGCCTGCCGGACAACACCATCGACATCCAGTTCACCGGTTCCGCCGGTAACTCGTTCGGTGCGTTCGTCCCGGCCGGTATCACCCTGCGGGTCGCGGGCGACGCCAACGACTATGTGGGCAAGGGTCTTTCGGGTGGACGCATCATCGTGCGCCCGTCGGCCGACGCGCCCGCCGAGTACGTGGCGGAGCAGAACATCATCGCGGGCAACGTGATCCTGTTCGGCGCGACCTCGGGCCAGGCGTTCATCCGCGGTGTCGCGGGCGAGCGCTTCAGCGTCCGTAACTCGGGTGCCACCGCGGTGGTCGAGGGTGTGGGCGACCACGCCTGCGAGTACATGACCGGTGGCAAGGTGGTCATCCTCGGCGAGACCGGCCGCAACTTCGGCGCGGGTATGTCCGGTGGTGTCGCGTACATCTACAACCCGAACAACACCTTCGAGGCCAACCTCAACACCGAACTGGTCGATCTCGAGCAGCTCTCGGCCGAGGACGTCCAGACGCTGAAGGACATCGTCGAGCAGCACCGCACCGAGACCGGTTCGGCTGTCGCGGAACGCATCCTGAGCGACTGGGCCCAGCAGGTGTCCAAGTTCGTGAAGGTCATGCCGCGCGACTACAAGAAGGTCCTGCTCGCCATCTCCGAGGCCGAGAAGGCCGGACGGAACGTGGACGAGGCGATCATGGAGGCGGCTCGTGGCTGACCTCTCGAGTTCAAAGCCGTGGACGAGGCACCGTGACAATTCAAGGCGGCTCGTGGCTGACCTCACCTTTTCGGTGCGACGCTGCACCTCTGTTTTTTCGTGCGCGCAGCGCTGTAGTCAGGAGTTCGTAAATGGGTGACGCACAAGGCTTCCTGAAGCACACCAGCCGGGAACTGCCCAAGCGCCGTCCGGTTCCGCTGCGGCTGCTGGACTGGAAAGAGGTCTACGAGGAGAAGTTCTCCCACGAGACCCTGCAGAAGCAGGCCAGCCGCTGCATGGACTGCGGTATCCCGTTCTGCCACAACGGCTGCCCGCTCGGGAACCTGATTCCCGAGTGGAACGACCTGGTGTACCGGGGCGCGTGGAAGGAAGGCTTCGACCGCCTGCACGCGACCAACAACTTCCCGGAGTTCACCGGCCGCCTGTGCCCGGCCCCGTGTGAGGCGTCCTGTGTCCTGGGCATCAACCAGGACGCGGTGACCATCAAGCAGGTCGAGGTCGAGATCATCGAGAACGGCTTCGATGAGGGCTGGGTCACCCCGATCTACCCGACCCGCCTGACCGGCAAGCGGATCGCGGTCGTCGGCTCGGGTCCCGCGGGCTTGGCGGCTGCCCAGCAGCTCACCCGGGCGGGCCACACCGTGACCGTGTTCGAGCGCGACGACCGCATCGGCGGCCTGATGCGCTACGGCATCCCGGAATTCAAGATGGAGAAGCGTTTCATCGACCGCCGCCTGGCGCAGATGGAAGGCGAAGGCACCATCTTCAAGGCCGGCGTGAACGTGGGCGTCGACATCACCGCCGAGCAGCTGCGCGAGCAGTTCGACGCGGTCGTCCTCGCCGGTGGCGCGACCATCGCGCGTGACCTGCCGATCCCGGGTCGCGACCTGGACGGCATCCACCAGGCCATGGAGTTTTTGCCGCTGGCCAACCGCGTGCAGCTGGGCGACCAGATCACCGACGAGGACGGCCTGCCGCGCATCAACGCGCGCGGCAAGAAGGTCGTCATCATCGGTGGCGGTGACACCGGCGCGGACTGCCTCGGCACCTCGCACCGCCAGGGCGCGGAGTCGATCCACCAGTTCGAGATCATGCCGCGTCCGCCGGAGGAGCGCGCCACCTCGACGCCGTGGCCGACCTACCCGCTGCTGTAC
Organism: Nocardia sp. NPDC059240; assembly: GCF_042753865.1. Lineage (NCBI taxonomy): Bacteria > Bacillati > Actinomycetota > Actinomycetes > Mycobacteriales > Nocardiaceae > Nocardia > Nocardia sp. NPDC059240. The sequence goes on from NZ_JBHZAC010000005.1 coordinate 557,928, forward strand.
CGCGTCTCCTCGGCTCACGAGGAGGGCGGCGAGCGCGTGTTCTCCGTCAACACCGAGCGTTTCGTCGGTGCGGACGGCAAGGTCACCGGGCTGCAGGCGCACGAGGTGACGATGGTCAACGGCCGCTTCGAGAAGGTCGAGGGCACCGACTTCACCCTCGAGGCCGATCTGGTGCTGCTGGCCATGGGCTTCGTGGGACCGCAGAAGAACGGTCTGCTCGAGGGTCTGGGCGTGGGCTACGACCAGCGCGGCAATGTCATGCGCGACAAGGACTGGGCCACCACGGTGCCCGGCGTCTTCGTGGCTGGCGATATGGGCCGCGGTCAGTCGCTGATCGTGTGGGCTATCGCCGAGGGTCGCGCCGCGGCCGCCGCGGTGGACCGCTACCTGGAGGGGGAGACGGCGTTGCCGTCGCCGATCACCCCCACGATGGTTGCCCAGCGCTGAGCTGAATAACTACGAAAAGGGCGCTCCCGGACTTCGGTCCGGGAGCGCCCTTTTCGTTTCCCGGAAAACTCTCCGCACGTGTGAAATGTGTGCTAGTCAGTTGCTGTAGCGGATTTATCGAAACCCTGGACAGGGGACCAGTTACACCTGTTTACTTAGTCCCCGTGTGGAGCCCCAACCTCCGAGTCGTCCGCAGCGCTCGGTAGTTCAGTAAAGGTCCCGCAAACCTGCCGGGACACTTGGAGGAGAGTTATGTTGCGTAATCGCCGCGCGGCCGCGATCGTGAGTGCCGCCGCACTGGTATCCGCGGGTCTGAGTGTCACCACCGTGGAAACCGGAGTCGCGTCAGCGGATTCGACCTGTTCGGTCACCTCGCACGCCACGAAGAACGACATCAGCACGGTCGGTATCACCATGACGTACGACAAGACGGTCAACTCCGGCTCGATCGGCACGGGCACCACGGCGACCTACACGATCGTCATCGGCACCACCGGTATCGGTAACCCGTACGTCAACACCATCACCGATTACCCGCCGGCCGGCTTCGGCGCGCCGATCAGCGCGTCCATCACCGCCTACCACCTCGGGCTCGGCGAGCAGACCGCCAGCGTCACCCCCGAGCCGAACGCGGGCGGCTGGAAGGTCACCAACACCGGCTGGTTCGTGAACTCCGGCAACCCGGTGACCTACACCGTCAAGTACGCCGTCCCCGCGAATCTCTCGGCCGGACAACAGGTCACCAGCGGCGGCATCGGCGTCGCGGGCACGGTCGGCGTCAGCAACGAGCTGCCGAACCTGACCGCATGCTTCACCGCGCGCGCCAACACCGTGGGCGAGGACCTGCTGGGCAGCCTCGGCAACAACGGACTCGGCTCCGCCGACGGGCAGCTCAGCTCGACCGGCTCGATCAGCGACATCATCGCCAACGCGATCGGAAAGGCCCTCGGCAGCTGATCGCGCAGCCGTAGAACACGCCCCGGCCCGGGCCGACGATATCGATGAGGATCCGCCGATGACCACCAGGAAAACACCGCTGCTCGCCTCGATCCGCGGTGTCGCCTGCGCGCTGGCGCTGTCGTTGCTGCCCGGCGGGATCGGCACGGCCACTGCCGATTCCGCCGGTGCGCATCTCGTCTCCATCGATCGGCCCGGGCAGCGGCAGGAGGAGATCGCGGTCTATTCGGCCGCGATGGACCGGGTGATCACCCTGCAGGTGATCACTCCCTTCGACAACAGCGCGCCACGGCCCACCCTCTATCTGCTCAATGGCGCGGGCGGCGGCGAGGACGCGGCCACCTGGTATCACCAGACCGATATCGTGCAATTCTTCGCCGATAAGAATGTGAATGTGGTGTCGCCGGTCGGCGGCAAATTCTCCTATTACACCGACTGGGAGCGTGACGACCCCGCACTCGGTCGCGTGAAATGGCAGACCTTTCTCACCCAGGAACTGCCCCCGATCATCGATTCCGCATTGCACACCTCCGGAGTGAATGCCATCGCGGGTGTTTCGATGTCCGCGAGTTCCGCCCTGGATTTGGCCATTCAGGCGCCCGATCTGTATCGCGCCGTCGCGTCCTACAGCGGCTGTGCCACCGCCGCCGATCAGACCAGCCGCCAATACATCAAGCTGGTGCTGGATCGCGGTAATGCGGATATGAGCAATATGTGGGGTGCGCCCGACGACCCTGCCTGGCAGCAGCACGACGCGGTGCTCAATGCCGAGGGGCTGCGCGGCAAGGCGCTGTTCATCTCGAGCTCGACCGGCCTGCCGGGTGACCTGGACACACTCGATTCGCCCTCGATCGCCGGCCGTCCGGTGACGCTGGCCAATCAGCTGCTGCTCGGCGGCATCATCGAGGCCGCCACCAACGGCTGCACCCATCGGCTCGCCGATCGGCTGGGGGAGCTGGGTATCCCGGCCCAGATCGAATTCCGGGCGGGTGGCACGCACTCGTGGCGGTATTGGGAGGACGCGCTGCATCGGTCGTGGCCCATGCTCGAGGCGGCACTGCAGGGAGTGTGACGTATATCTGTGCCGGAAAACGGACGTGTTCCCCGACTCGCCTGGCATCGCTGAATAGCCCCCTTTATGCTAGGCGGCGGTGTGTCGTTGATCTCGTCACGCGGTCTGTTTCGGCCGGGTCTTGCGGGGTGGTTACTCGGGTTAACCCGGAGTGCACCGGATTGTCATCCGGCGACCGCACCATGATCGGGAATCGGGACGTTTCAGTTGTCCCGGCACAAGCGTGAACTGGAGCAGTATGCGGTTGAAGAATGTTGTCGCCGCTGCAGGAGCAGCGGCGAGCGTGCTCATGTCGGGAATCGTGCTGGGCAGTGGACCTGTTACGGCCGACCCCGGGGCGGCGTGCCCGAGCTTCTACACGGTGGCCGTTCCGGGCACCTGGGAAACCGGTCACGACAAGGACCCCAAGCCCGGCATGCTGGCCGGTGTAACCAATGGTTTGCCGGGTGAGGTCGACTACGTCACCTACGCGGCCACCGCCTTCCCGTGGGAGGGCGACGTCTACGCCGCTTCCAAGAAGGAAGCCGTCGACAATGCCCGTGGGCTGGTCCAGGACATGGGCGCGCGTTGCCCGGGTACCAAGATCGCCATCACCGGCTACAGCCAGGGCGCCGACGCGGCCGGCGATCTCGCCGCCGAGATCGGTTCGGGCCACGGTGTGGTGCCGCCGGACCGCATCGCGGCCGTCGCGCTGATCTCCGATCCGAGCCGGGCCCCCAGCGACGCCCAGGTCGGCCCGATCGCCCCCGGTGCGGGTGCGGGCGGTGCGCGCGTGGGCGGCTTCGGCTGGATCAGCGACAAGGTGCGCACCGTGTGCGCCATCGGCGATCTGTACTGCTCCACCGAGCAGACCGACTTCCTGACCCGCTTCGCCGGTTTCCTCGCGCAGGCGAGCAACCCGAACAACTTCAACCCCTGGCAGACCCAGCTGCAGCTCGGGTCGATCCTCAACGACCTGATCGCCCAGGGTGGTCTGCCGACGCTGCAGGCGCAGCTGGCCGACGGCCCCGACAGCGAGTACGCGCATCAGCTCGAGCAGTTCTACCGCAGCGGTACCCACACCAGCTACGGCAGCTACTCGGTCGGCGGCGGCCAGACCGCCATCACCTGGATGCACAACTGGATCGCCACCAACGCGTAGCGATTCGGGCAACCCGTATCGAAAAGGCCGCTCCCACGGTGTGGGGGCGGCCTTTTCGTGTCCCTGAGTCGTCGAGGTGCGTGCTGCCGGGGTCAGCTCCCGAACGAGCCGGTGGACGGCAGCCACGGCGCGGGGGCCGGGGTGTTGTTGTCCCAGCCGTTGTCGCCGCCGCCATTGTTGTTCCAGCCGTTGCCGTTCCAGCCGTTGCCGCCGTTCCAGCCGTCGTGGTCGTGATCGTGGCGGTGGTGGTGATCCCAGTCGTGGTCGTCGATCTGCTGGGCGACCACGGGGGTGCTGGAGTCGTCGGGGGTCGCGGCGTTCGCGGGGAGCGCGATCACGGCGAGCGGGATGGCGGCCAGGGCACCGGCCGCTGCCAGGCGCAGGGCGAAGCGACGGCGGGGCGTCTTGATGGCGGACATCGTGGAGCCTTTCTGTCGGGATCGTGTGCCGCGAAGGGGGAGCGGCTCACGAGTTCCAATACAAGGCGTCCGCCCTTGGAGGGCTGTGCGATGAGGCTGGGAGTCGGCTGAGCGTCTAGTCCCGCGGACGCTGCATGCGCGGCAACAGATCCCAGACGTGCCCGTTCTCGTTGATGGTGGCCGCGGTGCGATTGCCGGTGCGCGAGTACAGGATTCGGGTGATCGAGCAGTAGTCGATCGGGAAGGTGAGCGGGCGGGCCAGGCCCAGCACGTCCTGCAGCAGCACATTGATCACGCCGCCGTGCGCGAAGACGACGACGGTATCGCTCGGATCGGCGGCCGCGACCACACTGTCGATGGCGTCGCGTACGCGGCCGATGAAGGCGTCGCCGTCGATCTGCTCGGGCAGGTATCCGGACTTGATGCGCTCGTAGGTTTCCCGGAATTCCTGTTGTGCGTCCTCGATGGGGATGTACATCGGCAATTCGCGATCGTATTCGGCGAGGCCGTCGAGAACGTCGATGTCGAGACCGAGCTTTTCGGCGGTGGGCCGCGCGGTTTCGCGGGCGCGCAACTGTGGGCTGCTGACCACCCGGGCGATCCGGTGGTGGGCCAGCGCGGACGGAACCCGGTCGGCCTGTTCGAGTCCGGTCGCGGTGAGATCCGGGTCGGCCGGACCGGCCTGAGCCAGGACACGTTGCGGCTGGGCGTGGCGGACGAGGATCAACTGCATGCCACCACTGTGCAGGACCCCGCCCTCAGTTCGTCGGCGGGGTAGCGCCGATCACCGCCGGCGTTTGGTCATCAGGTAGACGATGCCGAGCACGAGCGCCACGACGAGCACACAGCAGACCGCGGCGAAGCCCCAGAAGCCCATGCCGCGTCGCCTGCTGCTGTATCGGGCCGCGGTGTTCTCGAGTGCGGCGTTCCAGGTGTCCGGGTGGGTCCACACGTGGTGGTCCAGCAGCGTCGTCTGGGTCATGAGGTCTAGGTAGTGCATGGGAACCCCGATCGAGATGGCCGTCGGCCCGCCCCGGGCCGAATCCCAGACTAGGTCCGGAATCCGGCCGAGGGAATCAGGGTTGTCCCTGGTTGCGCGGTTTCACCAGGGGGAAGGGCAGGGTTTCGCGGATGCTGCGGCCGATCAGCAGCATGACCACCCGGTCCACGCCGACGCCGAGGCCGCCGGTGGGCGGCATGGCGTGTTCGAGGGCCTGCAGGAAGTCCTCGTCGAGTTCCATCGCCTCGGGGTCGCCGCCCGCGGCCAGCATGGACTGTTCGGTGAGGCGGCGGCGCTGCTCGACCGGATCGGTCAATTCGCTGTAGGCGGTGCCCAATTCGACGCCCCAGGCGACCAGGTCCCAGCGTTCGGTGACGCCCGCGATGTGCCGGTGGGCGCGGGTGAGCGGGGAGACGGAGGTGGGGAAGTCGATGTAGAAGGTGGGTTCCTGGGTGGCGGATTCGACCAGGTGCTCGTACATCTCGAGCACGAGTTGGCCTTCGTCCCAGCCCAATTGGAAGGGCACGCCCGCCTTCTCGCAGAGCAGCCGCAGGCGTTCCGCGTCGGTTTCGGGGCTGATGGTCTCGCCGATCGCATCCGATACGGCCCCGTGCACGGTCTTGACCGGCCAGTCGCCGGAGATGTCGTGCTCGACGAGGGCGCCGTCGGGTCCGGGCCGCAGCGCCACCATCTTGCCGTTGGCGGCGAGCGCCGCCTCCTGGATGAGTTGGCGGCAGGCGTGCATCATCCGTTCGTAATCGCTGTGCGCCTCATAGGCTTCCAGGATGGTGAACTCGGGGTTGTGGCTGTAGTCGACGCCCTCGTTGCGGAAGACGCGGCCGAGTTCGAACACCTTCTCCATGCCGCCCACGCACAGTTTCTTGAGGTACAGCTCGGGGGCGATGCGTAGGTACAGGTCGAGGTCGTAGGCGTTGATGTGGGTGGTGAACGGGGTGGCGTTGGCGCCGCCGTGCACCTGCTGCAGCACGGGGGTCTCGACTTCCATGAAGCCCCAGCCGTGCAATGTGTCCCGCAGGGACCGCACCACCGCGCTGCGTTTGGTCATCACCTCGCGGATGTCGGTGTTGATTGCCATGTCGACGTAGCGCTGCCGCACCCGCGCTTCCGGGTCGGAGAGGCCCTTCCACTTGTCCGGCAGCGGGTGCAGGCATTTGCCGATCATCCGCCAGTCCTGCGCGAGCAGGGACAGTTCGCCGCGGCGGCTGCGGCCGACCTGGCCGCTCACCTCGATGAGGTCGCCGAGGTCGAAGTAGGCGGTGAAGTCCTCGCTGCGGTCGGCGCCGACGCGGCCGCGGTCGATGAGCAGCTGGATGTCGCCGGACCAGTCGCGCAGCACGGCGAAGATGACGCCGCCGTAGTCGCGAATCCGCAAGAGCCGTCCGCAGACCCGGACCGTGGTGCCCTGCGGGCAGGCGCGGGCGGCGGCGACGGTGTGGGTGGGCGGGTAGGCGACCGGGTAGGCCTCGACGCCGGATTCCTGCAGTTTCTCGAGCTTGTCCATGCGCACCCGCACCTGTTCGGGGCGGCGCGTGCCGGTTTCCTCGAGTTCCTCGGGCGGCAGGTCGGGGGTGCTGCCGTCGGCGTGCAGCCCGGTCATGGTGGGCGGCACCGACGGTCGCAGACCGGTGTGGGTGGAGGCGTCGCGGTCGCGGCCGATGCGCGGCAGGAAGCCTTCGGCCAGGGCGCTGGCGGTGGCGACCCGCACCAGGTGGCGGCGTTCCTCGAACAGCGAGAACCGCGGTACCCATTCGGGCTGGTACTTCACGTTGGAGCGGTAGAGCGCCTCGAGCTGGTACCAGCGCGAGAAGAACATGAGCACGCCGCGCCACAGTCGCAGTACCGGGCCCGCGCCGATCCGGCCGCCCTCTTCGAAGACCGCGCGGAAGACCGCGAAGTTCAACGAGATTCGGGTGATGCCGTACTGCTCGGAGTTGAGCGCCAGCTTGGAGATCATGAGTTCCATGAGCCCGTTGGGGCCGGTGCGGTCGCGACGCATGAGGTCGAGCGAGACGCCGGTGCGGCCCCACGGCACCAGCGACAGCATGCCGAGCACCTGGCCGTTCGAGGCGACGGCCTCGACCAGCAGGCAGTCGCCGTCGAGCGGGTCGCCGAGCCGGTCCAGGGCCATCGAGAAGCCGCGTTCGGTCTCGCTGTCGCGCCACGAGTCGGCGCGGCGCATGACGTCCTGCATCTCCTCGGGGGAGACCTCCTTGTGCCGGCGCACCCGCACGGTGATGCCCTGCTTGCTGAGCCGGTTCGCGGCCTGGCGGACCTGTTTCATGTCCGCGCCCGCGAGGGAGAAGTTGCGGGTCTCGAGGATGGCCTCGTCACCGAGGCGCAGCGCCGAGAGTCCGGCGCGGCGGTAGGCGGTCGCGCCGAGCTCGCTCGCGCCCATCACGGCCGGGGCCCAACCGTATTGGTCGGCCAGCCGCAGCCAGGCGTCGATGGCGTGTGACCAGGATTCCTTCTGCCCGATGGGGTCGCCCGAGGCCAGGCACACGCCGAGTTCCACGCGGTAGGTGAGCGCGGCCTTGCCGTTGGGGGCGAAGACGACGGCCTTGTCGCGGCGGGTGGCGAAGTAGCCGAGCGAGTCCTCGACATCGGAGCGTTCCAGCAGTCCGCGGATAGCGGATTCGTCGAGCCCGGTGAGTGCGTTGGAGGAGCGCTGCGACCGGAACAGGGTGATCACCGCGGCCAGCAGCGCGATCGCGCCGAACAGGCCGAGCAGCAGGTTGACCGGGTGCGGCGGGTGCCCGTCGAAGTCTTCGTTGGGCACCAGGATCGCGCCGGTGACCCGGGTCGCCGCCCACAGCACGCGTTCGGGGTGGTCGTCGGGCAGGCTGCCGGGGAACAGTTCGACCAGTCCCCACCCGGCCAGGCTGCCCAGGGCGAGTCCGCTGAGCAGGACGCCGAGCGCCCGCCAGACCGCGCCGCTCTGCACGTGCGTATAGAACTCGGACCAGGCCGCGATCAGGACGCCGATGACAGCGAGATGAATGATCAACGCCACCAAGGCGTTGATGTCGCCCGCGTCCGCGAATTCGAGTGCGTTGGCGAGTGCGTAGGCGGCCATGTAGCCGGTCAGCAGCCACCAGGCGATGCGCTTGCGGCTGGCGGTAGCGCCCGCGAGCAGGCCCACGACGAGCGCCCACACCAGGGAGGTGTCGGGGGCGTCGAAGTAGTAGTTGTCGATGAAGTGCCGTAGGTGCGAGGTCAGGAACCGTAGGCCCGGGGAGATGCTCCACGTGAAACACAGGACGGAGAAGACGCCCAGCGCGGTGCCCGCGAGGTGCGGCAGCTCGCGCAATCGGCCGTGTCCGCGGTGCGGCACCTCCGGAGACCGCGGCTCCGTTCTCTTGTCGGAGTCGTGGGTCGGCCGGTCCTGCGTGGAAGTCACCGCACCAGTGTGAATGTTGGCGTTGCCCATGTGCACTCAGAACCCGGTTCGTGTCTCGTAGGTCGCTTGTGGCGGCCGGTGGTGGGGGTGGCGTTTGGTGTCGGGGCGGCCGCGGGTGAGGATGTACCCCATGTCGGATCCACTCGATGTCCCGATCCAGGACGATGTCATTCGACTCGGCCAGTTCCTGAAGCTGGCGAACCTTATTGATTCCGGTGCGGAAGCCAAGACGGTTATCGCCGAGGGCCTGGTACGTGTCAACGACGAGGTCGAGCTGCGCCGGGGGCGGCAGCTACACGCCGGGGATGTGGTGGCATTGGCCGGGCACAAGGTCCGGGTCGTCAGCGGCTGAGGGCACACGGCTTCCCATTCTGGGGTGTGATCACCCTCAGCCGCTGAGAGCTTCCCGAGAGTTCGCTCAGTCCTCGCTGCGGACCACGACACCGTCATGGTCGCTGTAGACCATTTCGCCGGGTACGAAGGTGACGCCACCGAACTCGACCGGCACGTCCTTCTCCGCGTTGCCTTCCTTCTGGGTGCTCTTGCGCGGGTTGGTGCCCAGCGCCTTGAGCCCGATGGGCAGCGTGCGCAGGATGGCCGAGTCGCGGACCGCGCCGTTGACGATGACCCCGGCCCAGCCGTTGTCCACGCCACGACCGGCGATGATGTCGCCGACCAGCGCCGTGTGCACGCTCGCGCCGCCGTCGACGACCAGCACGCGGCCGTCACCGGGCTCCCCGAGGGTCTGCTTGACCAGCAGGTTGTCCTGGAAGGTCTTGATGGTCACGATGCGGCCCGCGAAGACCTCGTGCCCGCCGAACTGAATGAACTGGGTGTCGCAACTGCGGATCCCGGGGCCGATCTCGTCGGCTAGGTCGGCAGTCGCGATGGCTTTGGCTGATTCGGTCACGGGAACTATCTTGTCAGGGCGAAAATGCGCAAGTCGCGGGCGGTGCGATTGCGATAGGCCGTGTACGCCTCGGTGGTCTCCTCGAAGCGCTCGTAGATCGCCTGCTTGCGGTCCTCGTCGTCGATCAGGCTCGCGGTGACCGGAATGTGTTGTCCCGCAATGGCGACCTCGGCGGCCGGGGTGGCGAGCAGGTTCCCGGTCCAGGCGGGGTGGTGGGCCTGGCCGAAGTTCGAGCCGACCACGTAGAGCGTGTCCCCGTCGTGGACGTAGAGCAGCGGGGTGGTGCGCGGCTGCCCGGATTTGCGGCCGACGGTGGTGAGCAGGATGACGGGCGCGCCGATCGGGCCGAGCACGGTGTATTTGCCGTCGGTGCGTTCGAGGATCTTGCGGTCGAGCGGGGTCAGTTTCCGGACGACCAGCGAGCCGGGTTTGGTGGCGGCGAATCGGCTCGCCAAGCGGGACAGCAAGGTGGTGCGGGAACCCCAGATCCGTTCCGGAAACTGCTCACTCATACCGCGACTGTAGTGGCCGCGAGCGGGCCCCGCGATGCGCCCGCGGCGGGCCGCGCGATGCGCTCCGCGCTTGCTCAGCGATCTATCCACAAGAACCAATCAACCGAGCAGTCGGATTTGCGGGCGCATACTGGCCTCACCCGATGAGTTCGGATCGGGAGGGGAACATGAAGGTGGAACCGGCGATCGACTCGGGTGCCGTGGACGAGACCCGCTCGCTGCTGGCCTCCGCACTCGCGCGCTTCACGGCCGCATGGGAGGCGACCGGCGCGCCGCCGCCGCTGGCCGAATTCCTGCCGCGCGCACCGCAGTTGCGCCGGCTGGCGCTCATCGAGCTGATCAAGGTGGATCTGGAATACCGCTGGATCCGCTACGACTTCCCGAAACGGCTGGTCGACTATCGCACCGAATTCGACGAATTGCGGTCCGGGCCACTGCCGCCCGATCTGGCCTACGAGGAGTTCCACGCGCTGCGCCGCTCCGGCTTCGCCCTCGATGTGAGCTGTTTTCCGACCGAGGCCGCCGGCACCGAATGGGCCGAACGCGACTACCGCAGCACCCTCATCGCCCGCCCGCAGGCCCAGCACGCGCTGGAGGGCATCGAGGTAGGCGACCGGGTGGACGATTTCGATCTGCTGGTGGAACTGGGCGCGGGCGCCTTCGCCCGGGTGTTCCTGGCCCGGCAGCGGTCCATGCAGCGGCTGGTGGCGGTGAAGATCTCGCAGAATCACGGCACCGAATCCGAGACCCTGGCCCAGCTCGACCACGAGCACATCGTGCGCGTCTTCGACCAGCGGCTGCTGGCCGAGCGGGAACTGAAACTGCTGTACATGCAATATCTTCCGGGCGGCACGCTGTCGAAGGTGCTGGCGCTGGTGCGGTCCCGCGAGCCGGGGGAGCGCGACGGCGGACTGCTGCTGGAAGCGGTGGATTCGGCCATGCGCGACAAGGGCGGCCTGGTGCCGGGGGAGTCGCCCACACGCGCCGCGATGCCGGAGCGCAGCTGGCCGGAAACGGTGGCGTGGCTGGGCGCGAGGCTCGCCCGCGCCCTGGACTACGCATCGGAAAACGGTGTGCTGCACCGGGATCTCAAGCCCGCCAATGTGCTGCTCACCGCCGACGGCAGCCCGAAACTGGCGGATTTCAATATCAGTTTCAGCCTGCACGTTGCGGGCACCAGTCCGCTCGCCTACTTCGGCGGCTCGCTGGCCTACATGTCGCCCGAGCAGCTGGCGGCCTGCCATCCCCAATTGCCGCAGACCGCCGAGGATCTCGACGGGCGCAGCGATATCTACGCGCTCGGCGTGGTGCTGTGGGAACTGCTCACCGGCCGCCGACCCTTCGACGACGAGAGTCTGGCGGGCGATTCGGAATCCTCACTGGAACGCATGCTGCGCCTGCGCCGCCACGAGATCGACCCGCGCCATCTCGACGAGCTGCCGCCCGACTGCCCGCCCACCCTGCGCCGGGTGCTGCTGAAATGCCTTGCCCCCGACCGGGACAACCGCTGGCCCACCGGTGCGGCGCTGGCCCAGCAACTGGAACTGTGCCTGGATCAGCGGGCCCGGGACCTGGTCGATCCGCCCGAGCACAGCTGGCGAGCCCGGGTCGGCCCGTGGTCGCTGCTCGCCTTGATCACGGTGGCGAGCGTGCTCGGCGACCTGCTCGGCATGGCCTACGTCAACCTGCACAACCACGGCCTGTGGGCGCTGTGGTTCGCGCCGGAGGAACGTGCCCGGCTGCAGGTGGTCGGTAATGCGCTCGTGCTGACCATGACTCCGGTGGCCATCGCGGTCACCAACTATCTGTGCCGCCGCGCCTTCATCGTGTGGCGGGGGCTGCGACGGGGCCGCGTCTACGATCCGGTGACGCTGTCGCGGGCTCGCCGCGACACCCTGATCGACGGTGACCGGGTAGCGCTGCTGGCCTTCGCCTGGTGGGTGCTGGCGGCGGCGCTGGCGGCCATCGCGCTGGTGGTCTACACCGGCCTGCCGCCCGGTCACATCGTGAATCTGATAGCGACGCTGCTGGTTTCGGGCGCTATCTCGGTCGCCTACCCGTTCTTCGTGGTCACCTTCTTCGTGGTCCGCTGCTTCTATCCGCGGCTGCTCACGCATGGTGAGACGGCCGAGGATCGCGACGCGCTGCGCGCCCTGAGCCGCCGCTGCACGCGGTATCTCGCGGTGGCCGTGGCGATTCCGTTGATCGGGGTGATCACCAGCCTGGTTTTCCTGGACGCGCAGGAGGTTTCGCTGGTGCTGATCCCGATCTACGGCCTGTGCGTGGCCGGTGTGCTCGGCTTCCTCGGCGACTACTGGTTGTTCCGTCAGACCGAGGCCGATCTGCGCGCCTTCGAGCGGGCGGTGTCGTAAACCGCAGCGGCTCAGCGCAGGAACACCCAGGCGTACACCGCCATCCACATCAGCCCGGCTCCCAGCCCGGCGATGGCGAAGCCCCGATCCTCGCGGCGTTCACCGTCGGTGAGCGCCACCAGCCCGAGGATCACCGCCGGAACCGCGGTGAGACCGCAGAGGAATCCGAGGATCCCGAGCACGAACGCGGTAATTCCCATGCCCTTGGACTGCGGGACAGCGGGCGTGTAGAAGGTGGGCGAATACGGTGGCAGGTTCGGATATACGGGCAGAGTGGCCCGCTGCCAAGGTAATCCGGTCATCACCACATCGAGTTCGGCGAAGGTCCGTGCGCCCAGCGCCCGGCCTATTCGTTCCGACAGTTCTTCGACGGTGAGCCGCCCGGCCTGAAAATTCTGTTTCAGTGCCTCGATCGCGCGTTCGCGATCGGCGTCACTCGTGAGGTAATACCCTGCGGACCAGTGAGGTTCCATCTGGTTCTCCATCGAACCCGAAGCCGAATATCTCTGGTTTCGAGACTATTCCTCTGGCGTGCAAGGGAGTTCGAATGGAGACGGGAGACACACGGGGCCGGCTGCGTTGACGACCCCGGATCGTCAGGCGCTGGTGCGGGTGGTGTGGAAGGCGGAGACCTGGGTGACCAGGTTGTTGGTCGAGCTCTTCACGGCGAGCTTCACGAACGGCTCGATGGTCTTGCCGAGGATCTTGCCCGCGATGCCGCCCGGCACCCGGTAGTCGACGATGGCGTCGATGGTGCAGTTTTCCTCGCCCTTGTCGTGGAAGAGGAAGGTGGATTCGATTTCGAAGCCCTTGATGGACTTCACGGCGATGGCGTAGCCGGGTTCGTGCCGCACGATTTTGATGGTGGAGTGCAGCGCGATCGGGCCGAGCTGAATGGTGCCGTCGAAGGTGGCGTCGACACCCTCGATCTGTTCGGTCAGCGGCGTGAACGCGCTGATCTCATTGATGAATTTCGGCAGGTGCCGGTAATCGTTGACATAGGCGAAGGCCGATTCGGCCGAGGCGGCGCAATCTGCGACGATCTTGACTTCGGTCATGCGCGCAACTGTAACGTGATCCAGTTTGACCTGCAGATAGTGTGATCCGCTCCATTCACGCGGTGACGGCCAGGGTTCCGGCCAACCCGAAGACCAGCGCCATCACCAGCACCTCCACGATCGCGCGCCGCAGCGACCCGTCCGCCGGGATGCGGTGATCGGCGGCCTTGGGCACCCAGGTGCGCCGCCACCACCAACCCAGCGCCAGCAGCACGACGACCAGCATCGTCTTCGCCAGCAGGATCCGCCCGTACCCGGTGCTGACCAGCGGCGTCACCCCGCCGAGCCGGACCAGCCCGTTGATCACGCCGGTCACCGCGACCGTGATCACCAGCGGCAGCGCCCAATTCGAGAACCGCGGCAGCAGCACCGCCCATTCGCCCCGGGTGCGCACGGTCAGCGCCAAGGCCAGCAGGGTTCCGAACCAGGCGCAGGCGGCCAGCGCGTGCAGCGCCGCCAGCACCGATCCGAGGGTCTGCTGCGACATATGCCCGGTGATCGGCCGCAGTGCCAGCGTGACGGCCGCGAACACCAGCACCAGATCCGTGGTGACCCGGTCCGGATTGCGGAATCCGAAGGCGCTGTAGATCGCGATCGAGCCGCACCCGATGAGCAGCGCGATCCCGATCTGCCCGCCGCTCACGTGCGTCAGGAAGTCACCGAACTGGGCCGCGCCCAGCTGTCCCGCCGGAATGCCCTGTACCTCGGCGGCTTCCAGCACCAGCATGGCGAATTCCATTGCGGCCCACACCGCCGCGAGGACGGTGAGCAGCCGCCAGCGCGGGGACAGCCGGTCCGAGAGCCGCGGCAGTGCGGCCAGTCCGAGTACGGCCGCCCCGGCGCAGTCGGCCATCACCCGGACGGGTGCCTCGGCCTGTACCGGGTCGCCCGCGGCCAGCACCCAGGCCAGCGCCGCACCGTCCCAGGCCACGGGAATGAGCAGCAGCAACAGCCATTTCGGTGATTTGCTGCCGGTCATCCCGGGACCCGGTCGGGGTTCGGTGCGGTCGGGCCGATTCACTTGCGCTGCTTACCCCGTCCGCCGAACAGGGCGAACGCGAGTCCACCACCGAACAGCACCGCCGCGCCCACGATGAACACCCACAGCGGCACGCCGCCGTCGGAACCGCCGCCGGACTTGGCGTTGGCGTCGGCCTTCGGGCCCGGAGTTCCGTTGCCCGCCTTGGTGAGTGTGAAGGTGCGCTTACCGCTGACGGGATGCCCGTCGGCGGAGGTCACCCGGTAGGCGATGGTGTACTGGCCGACCGGGCCCAGCTCACCGACCTCGATGCTGATGACCGGACCCTCCACCTTCGGCTGTCCCTTGGACCACAGGTTGCCGTCCGGCCCGGTGACCGTCATGGACGGGTAGGCGGGCTGCAGGTTCTCATTGAAGGTGATGCTCACGCTCGCGGGCGAGGTGTCGATCTGCGCGCCGTTGTCCGGGGTGGAGCCGACGGGGGAGGAGTGCGCGTTCGCGACGCCCCCGCCGAGCAGCGCGAAGCCGGTGACCAGCAGTCCGGTCACCAGCCCCGCCAGCAGTTTCCGGGTCACGACCGACGTCCTCGGATGACACTGCCGAGTCCGAGGGCCGCGCCGAGCGCGCCCAGTGCCAGGCCGACGCCGCCGAGCCAGCGGGCGGTGGTGTCGCCCTTGTCGCTCTTGTCGGCGTCGGCCGCGGTGGCGGGGGCGTCGTCATCCCCGCCGTTGCCCTTGGCGAGGGTGAGGCTGGGGGCCGGGTGGTCGGGCTCGCTGCCGTCGGCGTTCATCGGCTGGTTCCACTCGACGACCTTGCCGTCGCTGTAGGTCTGGGTGGCGTTGAAGCTGACTTTGTCCTGCTTGGGCAGCGGGCCGACCGAGACCGAGAAGCGTTGGAACTGGCCGGGAGCCACGCCCGGGTTGCCGGGGTTGGCGGCCCAGGTGACCGCGGTGATCTCGCCCTTGGCGTTCTTGTCGACGGTGGAGGTCCAGCCGGCGATCGGTTCGGTCCGGGCGCTGGCCAGGTTCGGCAGTGCGACGGAAACCTTGGTGGTGGAGGCGGTGTCGGACTCGTCGGGCACCCGGAAGGTGGCGACGGTGTAGCCGCCCTGGCTGGCGCCGGGGGCGTCGACCACGACGTGCGCGGAGGCGATGCCCGCGCCGAAGAGCAGCAGGCCGGACCCGGCCACGGTGGTGACGAGAGCACGCGAAAGAGAGGTGTGCATGAAAGATTTGCCTTCTCTGACAAGGGTTACGGGGAGTTAGGGCGAGGGGTTACGCCGCAACCGGGGGCGCGCGAGGTCCGGACGCGCCCGCTGCGAGAAGGGTTTTCGGGGTCGGGACCGACCACGGGCGACGCATTCGCGCCGCCGCGACCGGGAGTCCGCGCGGCCGGGTGAGCACCACCGCGACCGCGCGTGAGATCAGTGTGTAGAGCCGCTCGGCGACCAGGATCAGGAGTGCACAGCCCAGCCCGGCGACCGCGTGCGCGGCCAGCATCGGGCCGTGGTCGGTGAATTCCATTGCGTGCGCGGCATGCCCGTGCGCCACCAGCCCGCTCAGGGCGATGTGACAGGCGGGCTGCCCGGCCACCATGAGGAGCGGCAATGCGGCCCGCGGCCGGACGGCCGCGGCCAGCGCGCCGAGCGCGGCGGTGACCAGCACCAGCAGCATCAGCCCCGAGGAGCCGGGATAGCCGCCGCCCGCGAACCCGTGCGCGGCGACCGCGAGCGCCGCCGTAGCGACCCCTGCCAATCCTCCGCGCACCGAGCTCATGGGTTTGTTCAGTTCACGCCGAGACGGGCGAGCACGTCGGCTTCCAGGCCGGAGAGCTCGTTGGAGATGGAGGCGTGCACGGCGCGGCGACGCTGCACCGGCATCTGGGCCGCGGTGCGGACGGCCGCGGACAGGCTGTCGAGCCGGTCGCGACCGGCGGCGACGAACTGCTTGGTCTCGGTATCGGTGCCCTTGGCCTCGATCTGCGACAGCGTGGACTCCACGCTCGCGATGCGCGCCTGCAATTTCGCACCGGGACCGGCGAAGTCGCCGAGCTGATCGAGTCCGACACCCAGTTGCGCCGCGCGGCGGGTGTCGAGCTGCCCGCGCACGAAGGTCGCACCCCGGTAGGCCAGCGGAGCCAGCACCGGCAGCAGCACTCGGGCCACACCCAGGTACTTGCGCACCGTGGCCGCGCTGAACGGATCCCGTTCGGCGCGGGCGGCGACCTTGTTGGCCGCCTTCTCCTCGGCCTGCAGCTTCGAGATCTCGGCCTTGGCGACCTGCTTCTGTGTACGCGCCTCGACACGATGGCGCTTGCGCTCGTTGCGCGCGCCGAGCTTGGCCTCCATGCCGGCCTTGTGCTTGAGGGCTTTCGCCTCGGCTCGGCGGCTGACCCGCTTCTTGCGCTTGCCGAACAACCCCATAAATGGCCTCCGTCATGCTGGTTCGCCATGGCAGCACAGGGCCGGGGGGAAATGCCTGTCCGCCCATGAAACACAGTTTGCGAATCACCCTAACGGGTGGGCGCGCCACGCAGCGAGCGCCTGGCGGTTTCGGTGCCAGTTCGTAGGAATGTCGGGGGGTGAGGCCATACTGAACGGCGTGTATTCGGGCATCGGTGACCATGGCGAACGGGCCGCGTTTCTGGACGCGCGTTCGCTGATCGGCTGTAGACACCGATTGCATCTGGATGCTGAACATCCGGGGAAGTTGACCGGGGTCATCGAAGACGCAGGGGTGCTGCAGCGACGCGAAGCCGCGGCCGCGCATCGACTTCACGTGCGGGACACGCTGGTTGCCGCCGCGCCGGAGCGCTGGACGGTCATCGAGCCGAAGCAGTCCGCGACCCGCCGCGCCGAGGCCACCATGGCCGCCATGGCGGCCGGGGCCGAACGCATCTGGGGCGGCCTGCTGCCGCAGGAGGCCGACACCGGTCGCCGCGGCGGCTGCGAAATCCTCTGGCGCGACACCGATCGCGGCGGATATATCCCGGTCATCGTGGTGAACCACAAGGTGACCGATCCCCGCCAGCCGGATCCGGCCGACCACCACCCCACGACCAGCGACCTCTACGACTGGAATCCGCAGCCGGACAGGCATGTTCGCAACCGCCCGCAGCCCCGCGATCAGCAGCGCCTCGCGCACCTCTATCGCATGCTGCAGCGGCACGGCCTGGCCAGTCCGGCGCTGGTGGGCGGCGCGGTCGGCTACCACTTCGACCGCGTCCTGGTGCACGACCTGGGCCCGATCCTGGCCGACTACGACGTCCGCTACGCCGACCGCATCGCGGTGGTGCGCGGCGAACTCCCCACCGTTGCATCGAAAGTCCCGGAGTGCCGCCAGTGCCCCTGGTGGTCGCGGGTGCCGGAGGAGGGTGGCCGCAGTTGTGAGCAGTGGCTGTCGGAGCATCGCGATGTGAGCCTGGTGGCCCCGGGTTCGCGCGCGGAAACGCTGCGCCGCCACGGGGTCGAGACCATCGACGATCTGGCCGCCTGGAGCGGCGACGAACCCGACGACTGGCAGTACGAGCCGTTCACCGAGACCGTGGTCACCGCCCGCGCCTGGGCCACCGGCGCACCCCTGGTCCGCCGGGTCGAGCAGGTGCGGGTCACCCGCGCCGACGTCGAGGTGGACGTGGACCTGGAGAGCTACCAGGAACACGGCGCCTACCTGTGGGGCACCCTGCTCGACGGCGTGTACCGCCCGTTCGTCACCTGGGATCCGCTGCCCACCGAGGACGAGGGTCGCTCCTTCGCGGAGTTCTGGACCTGGCTCATGGAGGTGCGCGCCGAGGCGATGGCGGCGGGTAAAACCTTTGCCGCCTACTGCTACTCGCGCACCGCCGAGGACAAGTGGCTCTACGAGTCGGCCCGCCGTTTCGCGGGTCGCCCCGGCGTTCCCACCGAGCGCGAGGTGCAGAAGTTCGTCGACAGCCCGCAGTGGGTGGACATGTTCCAGGCGGTGTCGGAGCAGTTCATCTGCCCGAACGGCAAGGGCCTCAAGAAGATCGCGCCGGTGGCGGGATTCCATTGGCGTGACGCCGAGGCCGGTGGCGAGGCGTCCATGGCCTGGTACCGCCTGGCCGTCGCCTACGAGGGCGGCGAACCGGATATGTCGCAGCGCACCCGCATCCTCGAATACAACGAGGACGACGTGCAGGCGACGAAGGTGCTGCGGGACTGGATGACCGACCGCGCGGACGCGGAGGTTCCCGGCATCGCCGACTTCACCCGTCGTAATATCGCGTCGTGACCGAACACATCGAACACCTGGAGTTTCAGGCCGAGACCCATCAACTGCTGGAGTTGATGATCCACTCGGTGTATTCGAACAAGGACACCTTCCTGCGGGAGCTGGTGTCGAACGCGTCCGACGCGCTCGACAAGCTGCGCTTGGAGACCTTCCGCGACAAGGACCTGCAGGCCGACACCTCGGATCTGCACATCGACCTCGAGGTCGACCGCGACAATCGCGTACTCACCATCCGCGACAACGGCATCGGCATGTCCCGCGCCGAGGTGGTGGACCTGATCGGCACGCTCGCCAAGTCGGGCACCGCCCAGCTGCGCAAGCAGCTGCTGGAGGCGAAGGCCGGGGATCAGCAGGCCGAGGAGCTGATCGGCCAGTTCGGCATCGGCTTCTACTCGACCTTCATGGTGGCCGACAAGGTCACCCTGACCACCCGCAAGGCGGGCGAGACCACCGGCACCCGTTGGGAATCCGAGTCGGGCAGCGCCACCTACGCCATCGAGGAGCTCGCCGAGGCCCCGCAGGGCACGTCGGTGTCGTTGCACCTCAAGCCTTCCGACGACGAGGATCACCTCTTCGACTACACGCAGGAGTGGAAACTCCGCGAAATCGTCAAGAAGTACTCGGATTTCATCGCCTGGCCCATCCGGATGGATGTCGAACGCACCGTCATGGACGGTGAGGGCGAGGACAAGACCGAGAAGACCCTGGTCGAGACGCAGACCCTGAACTCGCAGAAGGCGCTGTGGACGCGCCCGCGCAGCGAGGTCTCCGACGAGGAGTACCAGGAGTTCTACAAGCACGTCTCGCACGCCTGGGACGATCCGCTGGAGATCATCCCGATGAAGGCCGAGGGCACCTTCGAATACCAGGCGCTGCTGTTCATTCCGTCGCACGCGCCGTTCGACCTGTTCACCCGCGAGCACAAGCGCGGCGTGCAGCTGTATGTGCGCCGGGTGTTCATCATGGACAACTGCGAAGAACTGATGCCGGAGTATCTGCGCTTCGTCAAGGGTGTCGTCGACGCGCAGGACCTGTCGCTCAATGTCTCTCGCGAGATCCTGCAGCAGGACCGGCAGATCCAGATGATCCGCAAGCGGCTGGTGCGCAAGGTGCTCGCCACCGTCAAGGATCTGCGCAACGCCGAGGACAAGACCAAGTACTGGGAGTTCTGGAAGGAATTCGGCCGGGTCCTCAAGGAGGGCCTGCTGTCGGATCCCGACAACCGCGAAACCATCCTGGCCGTCTCGTCTTTCGCGTCCACGCATTCGGAGACCGAGCAGACGTCGCTGGCCGAGTACGTCGAGCGGATGCCCGAAACCCAGTCGGCCATCTACTACATGACCGGCGAATCCCGGCAGCAGATCGAGAACTCGCCGCACATCGA
The DNA here is from genome assembly GCF_042753865.1 of Nocardia sp. NPDC059240. Lineage (NCBI taxonomy): Bacteria > Bacillati > Actinomycetota > Actinomycetes > Mycobacteriales > Nocardiaceae > Nocardia > Nocardia sp. NPDC059240. The sequence continues at coordinate 577,847 of NZ_JBHZAC010000005.1, forward strand.
GGCGTTCAAGGCCAAGGGCCTCGAGGTGCTGGTGCTGACCGAGCCGGTCGACGAGATGTGGGTGGGCTCGGTCACCGAGTTCGCCGGCCAGCCGATCGTCTCGATCGCCAAGGGCGAGGTCGATCTGGAGACCGAGGACGAGAAGAAGGCGTCCGAGCAGCTGCGCGAGCAGCAGGACAAGGACTTCTCCGAGGTGCTGACCTGGCTGCAGCAGACCCTGGACGCGGAGGTGAAGGAGGTGCGCCTGACCAACCGGCTCACCACCTCGCCGGCCTGCATCGTGGGTGATGTGTTCGACTTCACCCCGATGCTCGAGCGCATGTACCGGGCCTCGGGTCAGGAGCTGCCGCACAGCAAGCGGATCCTCGAGCTGAACCCGTCGCACGCGCTGGTTACCGGCCTGCGTGACGCGTTCGCGAAGGTCTCCGGCGACGCCGACAAGCCGGAGGCGCTCACCGAGACCGCCGAATTGCTCTACGGCACCGCGGTTCTCGCCGAGGGTGGCGAGTTGAAGGATCCGGCGCACTTCGCCCGCATCCTGGCCGACCGCCTCACCCGCACGCTCTGACAGCTACCCCGGATCGGGCTCCCGTGGTGTTTCCGCAGGAGCCCGACCTATAGCAAGCGGGAATCGGTCATGCGTGATTTGTCCTGAATGTGATGGTCCGCATCTCTCGGCGATTTCGGGAACTCCACGCCGACGCGTACGTTGTACGTCTTGGTCGTAAGTTTTCGTGTACGTGTTTCACATGCTCGCGCGGAACATTGTGCGGGCGTGCTTGACCCTGCTGGGCAGGGTGTAAGGCCGCCTTCTGATCGACCCCGGGTATCGCGGCCGCGGTACCCACGCAACACAAGAAACATCTCGTCAGGAGAAGGTAATGGTTCAGGGCACCGTCAAGTGGTTCAACGCGGAGAAGGGCTACGGCTTCATTTCTCACGAGGGCGGCCCCGACGTTTTCGTCCACTACTCGGAGATCGAAGGCAACGGCTACAAGCAGCTCGAAGAGGGCCAGGCCGTGTCGTTCGAGATCACCGAGGGCAAGAAGGGCCCGCAGGCTGCTGCGGTCCGCCCCCACTAAAGCTTCCTAGGCGCGGGACTCAACCCCCGCGCCTCTGTGCTTTACAAAACAACAAGGCCCACACCGGAATCCGGTGTGGGCCTTGTCTTTGCCCTTACGGGGGTTTGGGGGTGAAACCCCCAAGACCCAGCGTCAGCGCGGAGCCATGCGGAGAGCGCCATCCATGCGGATGGTCTCGCCGTTCAGGTAGTCGTGCTCGGTGATGTACTGCGCGAGCTGCGCGTACTCGTCCGGACGACCCAGGCGCGACGGGAACGGCACGCCGGCCTCGAGGCCCTTGCGGTACTCCTCGGTGACACCGGCCAGCATCGGGGTGTCGATGATGCCGGGCGCGATGGTGTTCACGCGAATGCCGAACTGCGCCAGGTCACGCGCGGCCGGGATGGTCATGCCGGCGACGCCGCCCTTGGAGGCGGAGTAGGCGATCTGCCCGATCTGACCCTCGAACGCCGCGACGGACGCGGTGTTGATGATGACGCCGCGCGAGCCGTACTCGTCGACCGGATCGGTCTTGGCGATGGCGTCGGCGGCCAGCCGCATGACGTTGAACGAACCGAGCAGGTTCACGGTGATGACCGTGCGGAACAGCTCCAGGTCGTGCGGGCCGTTCTTGGACAGGATGCGTCCCGCCCAGCCCACGCCCGCGCAGTTGACGACAATGCGCAGCGGCACACCGGATTCCACGACCTTGGCGACCGCGGCGGCCACCTCGTCACCGCTGGTGACGTCGGTCGGGATGAGGGTGACACCGGCGGGAACGCTGTCGCCCGCGCGCTCGATCGACTGCGCCAGATCCAGGCCGAACACGGTCGCGCCCGCGTCGGCGAGCCGCTTGGCGGTGGCCGCGCCCAGCCCGGACGCACCTCCGGTGACAATGGCGGCGGAGCCCGAAATCTCCACGGTGTTGGTCCTCTCGACGGTGGAGAGCCCTCTCACTGGCCCTCCGTCAATAGGCACGATAGCGGGGTCCGGTGCGCGCCCCGCGCGGGGTCCGGTCGGCGCCTCGGCGGCCCCGGCAAGGTGTCGCATTCGGCGACGCTCGTGTTGTGCACTTCGCAAAGGTGGCTCGCATTGCGCAACAGCAGCTCGCAATATTTGCGAACACAGGTGTTCGTCTAGGTGGTAGTTTCGCATACATGAATGTCAGCCCGGCTCATCCACGCCGTGGATTCCGCCGCCATTCGCCGCGGGTCGCGGGCCAGCGCATCCTGATCACGGGTGCGGCCAGGGGGATCGGGGCGGCCCTGGCCCGCCAGTTGCACGCCCACGGGGCGCGCGTCGCGCTGCTGGGCATCGAGGAATCGCTGCTGTCCCAGGTCGCCGCCGACTGCGGCGACGCACCCTGGCGCTACTGCGATATCGGTGACCCGGACCAGGTGACGCGCGTGGTCAATTCTCTGACCGCAGAGCTCGGCGGACTGGACGCGGTGGTGTGCAATGCCGGCATCGCCCGGCAACTCTCGCTGCTCAGCGGTGACCCGTCCGTGCTCGAGGAGACCCTCACCGTCAACGTCCTCGGCGTCTACTACACGCTGCGCGCCGCGGGCCCGCACCTCGCGCACCGTGACGGCTACGTGCTGCTCATCTCCTCGCTGGCCGCCGCCATCCACCTGCCGCTCGCCGGGGCCTACAGCGCTTCCAAGGCGGCCGTCGAGGCGCTGGGCGACACCCTGCGAATCGAATTGCGCCACACCGGAGCCCGGGTCGGCATGGCGTATTTCGCGGAACTCGACACCGAGATGACCAGTCGCGGCTTCGGCACCGAGGCGGCCCGCAGCATTCTGGGTCGCTCCACCGTCTCCGGCATCGCCCCGCTCGGCCCGGCCATCGACGCCTGCGAACGTGCCCTGGCCAGGCGTTCTCGCCGCATCGTCTCGCCCTACTGGGTGAGCATGGTGCTGTGGTGTCGCCCGTTGGCCCAACGTCTGGTGGACTACTCGTTACGCGGCGGGGTGGCCGGGGGTCTCGAGATCGCTCGCACCGAACCGACGGGCTTCACCACCGAACAACCGGCCCGGCCCCGCAGAATGAGAAAGCTCGCCTGAACCGACCGAGGCCAATGGAGTCCACGCAATGCCCGATTCGGCAACTCGCCAACTGCCCCGCGGCCGCCACGGCCTGCCGCGCGAGACCGTGGTCGCCGCCCAGCGCGACCGCATCCTGCTGGCCATGGCCGAGGCGATGACCGAGAACGGTTATGTCGGAACGCCGGTGGCCGCGGTCATCAAACGCGCGGGCGTCTCCCGGGAAACCTTCTACGAGCAGTTCCGTTCCAAGGAGGACTGTTTCGAGGCCGCCTACGAGCGGGCCGTGGAACTCATGCTGACCGGCGTGCTGGCCGCCACCGGCGCGGAATTCGACGGCGAGACCCGCACCGAGCGGATGGGCCGCCTGCTCGGCGCCTACCTGGACGCGCTCGCCGGTCAGCCCGCCTACGCCCGTCTGTTCCTGGTCGAGGTCTACGCGGTCGGCACCGAGGCCATCGCGCGGCGCACCCAGATGCAGGAGACCTTCGTGGCCATGGTCGCCGACGTGCTCGGCGCGGAGACCGAATCCCAGCGCTTCGCCTGCCAGACCCTGGTGGCAGCCCTGTCGGCCATGGTCACCGCGCGAATCGCGGTCGGCGATCTGGACGGCCTGCGGGAATTGCGCGTGCCGCTACTGGACCTCGTGCGGCGCAGTGGTGAATTGTTCGGCGATCCGGTGCTCGACGCCTGATTCCGGCTTCGCGCCCCGGCGGCGCAGCAGGAGCAGCACACCGCCCGCGAGGGCAGGGAGAACCAGCGACAGCACCGCGGCGACCGGTGTGCCCAGTCCCTCGGCGAAGGCTTCCAGCAGCGTCAGCGCGCCGAAGTACAGGAACAGCAGCCCCGAGCAGACCGCGATGATCCGTTCCGGAATGTGCTTGCCGATGGTGACGCCGATCAGGATGGCCAGCCCGCCGGCGGCCACCATGCCCGCGACCGACCCGATCCACACCGCGACCCAGCCGTTCTTGGTGGCGAGGGCCATGGTGGCGAACATGGTCCGGTCGCCGAGTTCGGCGAGCAGGAACGCGGAGACGACCACCAGGAAGGCATTGCGGGACTTGGGTTCCGGCGCGACCTCACCGTCGACCTCGCCGGACTGCAGCGTTTCGCGCAGCGTCCACAGACCCACACCGATCAGGGTGGCGGCGGCGAAGAGGGAGATGACACCGGTCGGCAGGGCCGCGCCGAGGAAATGGCCGACGCCGACGGCGATGAGGTTCACCAGAATGCTCGCGACCGTGATGCCGGTCAGCACCACCCACCAGCGGTAGCGCAGCGCGAAGGTCAGGGCCATGAGTTGCGATTTATCGCCCAGTTCGGCGAGGAAGAGCACGCCGAAGCTCAGCAATATCGTGGCGATCATGAAGGTCAGCTCCCAGGTTTCCGGCCTGTCGGCTGAATGCGGGGGCGCTTCAGCCGACACCGCACCGGTCAATCGGTTTGGTTTGTTATCGGCCGAAGGTCTCGCCCACCGGAAGAACCGGTCCACGCGCCGGACCCGGAAAGGATCAGTATGTCGACGGCGTGATTGGGGGCTACTCCCCTTCGCTCGCCGCCACTCTACTCCGGCAAACCGGGCGCGTGCAAACGACTGTCACCCAAATCGCAATGCGCACAATAAGTTTGGCAATGCTGCCGGAAGGTTTCGGTTACCCTTACGCGGCCAGCAGCATGGCCAGAACCGCGGTGTCGGGATCGCTGATCGGATCCACCCCCACTCGCGAAACCATCGAGGTCACCGTGCCGTCGCTATCGGTTTCCACCCAGGCCGCCCGATGTTCGAGGCCCAGATGCGGCAGCCCCGGCAGCAGCAGGCAGCCGGACGCCGCGCCCGCGCACTCGGGCAGCGACGGTCGCGTCTCGCGCGGCGGATGCAACATGATCAATGCGGGCGGCACATGTGCGGCAAACATGCCGGGCCGTAAGCCTTCCGCCGAGCCGAGCACCGTGCCCTCGGCAATGACGAGTCCCACCATCGCGGGATCCGGATCTTCCGGTAGCTCCTCCCGCGCCCCGAATACGGTCGAGGTGGGCAGTAGCCCCGGCAAACTTGCCACTCGCACGGCGATCACCAGCAGTTGCGCCCATTCCTTGGTGGAGTCGGGCCAGCGCCCGGAGATCACGAACCCTTGCAGCGAACCACGCGCATGGAACGGCATGACGCCGATCTGCTGACCATCCATGATGAGCCTCCCGAAATCCTCCACGGGGGCGGCTGTGCCCGGTGTTGCTGTTGTGAAACACCAGGTTGGACCCGAACGTAACTGGCACACAAGTACCAGTGAGTGCTAGATATCGGCTAATCAGGCCCCTACCAGGCGCAACGCCCGGCCTTCCGTGCGGGGCTTGTCACGACTTGCCACAAACTCGGCCAGGATGTCGGAGATGATCTCCTGCCACGCCTCCGCCGCCTCAGCCCACCGCACCAGCTGCAAATGGGTGTAGTGCTCCTCGGTCACGTCCCCGCGGACACTGTGGCCCGCCCACGCCTTGACAGCATGCTCATCCACGCCGCGCTTCTTCATCTGCGTGATGATTGTGGCCCGGCAGGCATGAGGCTTCAGGTGCCGCACTCCCGCCCGATCCAGTAGGGCGTACCAAGGTGGGTATACCGAGGTGCTGCTGATCGTTGTTCCCGCTGGCCCGGCCTTGTTGCCCTTGGACTTCACCACGACCCGTGTCGGCAGCTGAGGGAACCGGCCGTTGTTGTGCTGTTCGATCTGCCACTCGCGGACCTCACCGAGCATGGTTGTCACGAGAGGCGGTAGTCGTAGTAGTCGGTCGCCCGCCGCCGATTTCACCTTGGCGAGTTCGTGCTTGCCCGTGATCGGGTTGTGGACCCACTGCTGATTCACCAACAGCCCCGGCTCGTTACCCGCCTCGTCCCGCTTCAGCTGAATGTTCTCCCACTCAGCGCCGAGGGCCTCTCCACGCCGCAGGTTCAGCATCCACATCCAGAACATGGGCCGCATTCCCGGCGTCTTCGTGTTCTGGAAGTCGTCAGCCGCGATCAGAATCCGTGCGATTTCCTCCGGGCTGTAGGCCCCCGAGTCCACGGTCGAACGCATCTGCGCCAATGTCAGTCGGGGCCGTTCCTTCGTCAGCGACTTCACCATGGCCGCCGCGTTGTACGCCTGCCCGAGGTTGCGGAGCCGCTCGAGTGCATTGTCGAGGTGGCGAACCATGAAGAACGAGCGCGAAGAGTGGGAATTGCCCGGCGGCAGGATCGAACCCGACGAAACGCCGGAAGAGTGCGTAGCCCGTGAGATCACCGAAGAGACGCAGTGGCCAGTGACTACCGGGCCAATTCTCGACAGCTGGATGTACTACATCAACGAGGTCGAGAAGAACGTCTTCATCGTGACCTACGGCTGCTACCCGGATACCGATGCCGAGCCCGTACTGTCCCACGAGCACAAAGAGGTTGGGCTGTTCGCTGAGGACGAGATTGCCGGGCTGAACATGCCCGATGGCTACAAGCGCTCGATCATGACGTGGTTCGCGCAGCTGAGGGCAGCAGAGAACGTCTAGGAGAGACGCGGTGGCCGACAGCAGGTGTCAGGCATGCGGAGTAGCGATCAGTCGCTACGCGGAAAACCCTGTGTGCCCCACCTGCGCCACCAACAGCAATGTTGGTCGGTCTGTCGTCCGAGCTGCCCCGATCGCGTCTGCTGTCTGGCTGTGGGCGACTCCGGAGGCGGCTACAGCTATCGCAACCAGGGACCTGCCGACGATCCTGCGCGCCTATCGGCGCATAAACGGTGCCAATCAAGTAGCACTGGCCGAACTGCTCGGCTACGACAAGTCGTACGTGTCGATGCTCGAAACCGGACGCCGGGTGATCAGTGACGTAGACACCCGCAGGCGCATAGCTGCCCGTCTCGCCCTACCCGCGCATGTGCTCGGCGTGACCGACGTTGACGATGCCGAGTATCGGGCAATGCTGCAATTCGGCGACAGCACAGTGCGTCTCGCTGAAATCGCCAGACAGGCCGGACGCGCCGTAGAAGCCGTCAACGAGTTGTGGCCGCTGGTCGCTCGGCTCGAGGCGCGAGCATCGGAAGGGCACATGGAACGTGACAGCTTGGTCTTGCTGGCACAAGCCCGTGTAGCGCTCGGAGTTTCGCTCGGTACCGTCCTGCCCGAAGAGCGGTTGTCCTCAGCTGCTCGATGGACTGGTCAGGCCGTGAAAATCGCTGCGCACCTCGAAGATCCACACTTCTACGCCCACACGCTTCGGATGCACGGCAACGAATTGCGCAAGGCCGGGCATCCCGGCGCAGCAGTCGCGCGACTCGACCACTCCCTACGGCTGTCGAGCGATCCAGCCGACCAGGGAGGCTCTCTTGCCTTCATGTGCCGTGCCGCAGGCGAACTCGGAGACGCCGAACGGTTCGACCTCGCGCTCAACGCTTACCGGGACCTGCTCGACCAGAACGCATGCAGCGGTCTGCTGTTCCAACCGTTCACATTGCGCGAGATCGAACTACGCGGCCTCATGGGCACCGGACGAGTAGCGGAAGCGTGCCAGCTGGTCTATCGCCAGGCGGGTAGTCCCGCTGCTCCGCAGTGGTACATCATCGAACGAGTAACCACCGGCGAGGTTCTCGTAGCAAACCGGGACGCTGGCGGTGCCGCAGACGCTTTCGCTGAAGCAATCAAGTCCGCGGAACGCCATCGGCTACCGCATCAGATTCAGCGAGCGATCCGAGCAACCACCAGGGCAGGGATGCTCGACCTCGCCGATGAAGGCGTGGCCGCGCTCCAACGCACCCGATCTACGCTGTCAGCGCGCTAGTTCCTCGGCAACAGAAAAGGCCCCGGTCTGTGCCAGGGCCTTGCCTTCTCGGTGCGGTCGATCATTCTCCGGACAAGTAGCGGTAGACGGTCGCTCGGGAACATCCGAGCATCTTCGCGATGTCCGGCGCGTTGATCCCCTTCGCCTTCAGCTCTCTCGCCTTAGCCGCGTCTGCGTCGCCCACCTTGCGAGGACGGCCACCCTTGCGGCCGTTCGCCGCTGCTGCCGCCAAGCCAGCACGAGTTCGTTCGATCATCGTGTCTCGTTCCAACTGCGCGAAAGCAGCCATGATCGTGAGCATCGCCTTACCCATCGGCCCGTCCGTGTGCAGGCCCTCGGTCAGGCTCCGAAAACCTACACCGCGTGCGGTCAGTTCCTCGATCAGCTGGAGCACGTGAACCGTGTTGCGGCCCAAACGGTCCAGCTTCCACACGGCCAGCACATCGCCCTCACGCAGATGATCCAAGCACCGATCCAGTTCCGGCCGTTCAGTCTTCGCGCCAGACACGCCATGGTCGGTATAGATGCGTTCCGCGCCAGCAGCCTTCAACGCGTCGAGTTGCAGCTGAGGGTCTTGGTCGTTGGTGCTGACTCGTGCATATCCGATGATCGCCACTGAATCGCTTCCCGTCTCATAATCCCGTTGCTTTGCCGGTTTTGAGACTAGGGGTTTTGAGACAGGGTTTCAAGACGGTTGTTGATCGCGTTTGCCCAGAGTGGCTGACGCTGAACCTGTCTCTCGTCTCAGTCTCAACAACCGATCGTTTATGAGACAGCAGTCGGCTGGCTTCGCAGCTGCCTGGGGAGAGACCCGTCAAGCCGATCTTTCGGCGCACCCTCGGGCACAGTCGCCAATCTCGCACGCGGGTGGGGGAGGGGCGGGGTGCGGTGTGCGACCGGGCCGCCCTACCCGGGGTGCAGGGGCTGGGCTCGCACCGGAGCACTCTGTGGCTCGCGGTCGATACACATTCCAAGGGGTGTTTCGAGCCCTTGAGTACCCAGCCCGGAGACCCTCCCTCCCGGGCTGATCTGGGTCAGCGCACCTCTCGGTTGCCTCCCACCTGTACGGGTTACCAGGTGTGTTTACAGGGCGGGAGGAACGGAACGCCATGCCCTCGGACTTGTCACGCCTTGTCACAAATCCGGGTTTCACGGCCGTCTAGTGGCATCCATCTAGATCCATATTGATGCAGCTCAGAGGTGGTTCTCGGCCATGCTGGTCCACCCGCATTCATAGGATTAACCCAAGTACCAAAGAGTGCTAGCACCCGGCACCCGGAAATGCGAAAGACCCGCGAACCATTCGGTTCGCGGGTCTCAGGCGTACGAACTGACCCGACCGGAAGCGGCGTCGAGGGCTGCGTCCCCGACTCTCCCGGGGGTTTGGGGGCGGAGCCCCCAACGGCATCAGCCGAAGATCAAACCCTTGCCCTGCGCGACGGCCTTGGTGTAGCGCTCCTGGATTTCGGCCCAGTTCACCACGTTCCAGAACGCCTTGACGTAGTCCGCCTTGACGTTCTTGTACTGCAGGTAGAAGGCGTGCTCCCACATGTCCAGGCCGAGCAGCGGGATGATGCCGAGCGGCACGTTGCCCTGCTGGTCGGTCAGCTGGAAGGTGAGCAGCTTGTTGCCCAGGGTGTCGTAGCCCAGCCACGCCCAGCCGGAGCCCTGCAGGCCGTTGGCGGCCGCGGAGAACTGCGCGACGAACTTGTCGAACGAGGTGAACTCCTCGTCGATGGCCGCGGCCAGGTCGCCGACCGGCTTGTCGCCGCCGTCCTTCGACAGGCTCTTCCACCAGATGGAGTGGTTGACGTGGCCGCCGAGGTGGAACGCGAGGTTCTTCTCGTTCAGGAAGATGGCGGCGTGGTCGTCCTTGGCGCGCGCCTCTTCCAGCTTCTCGAGGGCGGCGTTCACACCGGCGACGTAGGCCGCGTGGTGCTTGGTGTGGTGGATCTCGTTGATCTGCCCGGAGATGAAGGGCTCCAGAGCCGAGTAGTCGTAATCGAGTTCAGGCAGCGTGTAAACAGCCACGATGTCCCTTTCCGTGTCGGGGCCGTGCGCCCCCGGGAAGTTCCGGGGGACACTCAACCATCATTCGTACACCCGCTCGTCTGCAACCGGGCTGCGTGCCCCCACATTCCGGCGGATGTATATCTTTCCCAACCTTTGGAATAGCGGTGATCGCAACATCATCGCCGGTCGCGCCGGGTCCCGTAGCATCGAGTCATGTCGTGGTACGACGAGTTCGTTGGGCGTTTGCGACTACCGGAACCGACCATGGTGACAGCCGAGCAAGCCCTTCCCGGCCGCTCCGAACCATTCGTAGTCCCGAACCGGCACTATGTGATCGGTCATCAGATCTGTCCCCCGTTCCCGCCGGAAATGCGGACCGCGGTGGTGGCGATGGGCTGCTTCTGGGGCGCTGAGCAGGGCTTCTGGCAGCTCGAGGGCGTGTTCGGTACCGCGGTCGGCTATGCGGGCGGATACACCCCGAACCCGACCTACGAGGAAACCTGTTCCGGTCGTACCGGGCACACCGAATCGGTGCTGGTGGTATTCGATCCCGAGGTGATCGGCTACGCCGGAATTCTCGAGAAATTCTGGGAGAACCACGATCCAACCCAGGGCATGCGCCAAGGAAACGACCGCGGCACCCAATACCGTTCGGCCATCTATACGTTCGATGACGAGCAGTCGAAAACCGCCGAGGAGAGCAAGAGCCGGTATCAGGAACGGTTGACAGCGGCGGGATTCGGGGCGATCACCACCGAGATCGCCCCGCTGCCGGACCTTTCCGCGTTCTACTACGCCGAGGGCTACCACCAGCAATACCTGGCCAAGAATCCCGGGGGCTACTGCCCCGAGCACGGCACCGGCGTCACCTACTGAGTTACAGCGGCGGCACCACGTCCGGCCGCATGGCGCGCGGGTCGCCCGCGTCGTGCGCCTGCCACCAGCGGACACCGCCGTCGATGAAGTCCTGCAACGGGATCGGGTTGCCCTGCTGGTCGGTGACGACGGCCCCGTCGAACCACACGCGCACATCGAGCTCGCGCGGGTCGATGCCCTCTTCCTGGGAGAACTCCATCATGTGCGCGCCCTCGGTGTCGCGCAGTTCCGTGTCGAAGCTGAGCAGCTTGCGCCACTGGCTCCAGGAGCTGTCGGACAGGTCGAGGAAGTCCCAGCCGTGCAGGGCGCCGCCGCCGAAGCTGTTGACGGCATCGTGCAGGCCGTCGAGCGTGAGCGGGAGCACAACCGGTTCGAGATCGTCCCAGCGCTGGCGGCGCAGCGAGGCGGCGACCCGGCTGACCCCGGTCAGGGTCAGGTAGATATCGCAGTCCTCGGGCGGTGGACCGTCCTCGGGCAGGGTCAGTACGTCGAGTTCGAGCCGTAGCGTGCCGGCCGCGGTGTCGACGTCGATGCCGAGGCAGGTCGCCTCCGACAGTGCGAGGTTGAGTCCCTTGATGTCCAGGCCGTCGAGTAGCCCCCTGCTCACAGTCATAGCGCCAGGCTACCGATCTTGCCTGGCCCGGCCCAGGATTTCCGTTTTTCGGTAGTGTTGTCGTTTTTTTCGGGGCCGAACGGAACCACGGGTCCACCTGCGGCGTCAGACTGGTTGGGGCCTTCTGGGACAGAGGCGCCCAGGTCGGCCGCTCCGGGACCAGGAGGGGACTTCCGGATCGGCCGACCGGACGAATCGGTCGTCTATCAACCTGTGGATCAGGTTGTGGATTATGTGGATAACTCCCGAAACCAACCGTGTGCAGGTACGGAAGTCCACGGCCCTCGCGCGCGCGTGGCAGGATCGAAACCGTGACGAACTCCCCTGTGCCCTCGGTGCCGATCGATGCCGTGCCTGCGGAATTCGATACCGCCACCGCCGAAGCCGGTGCCGCCCAGCTCCTGGACGTCCGCGAGGACGACGAGTGGCAGCTCGGCCGCGCCCCCGGCGCGATCCACATTCCCATGACCGATGTGCCCGCCCGGCTCGACGAGCTGGATATCGACGCCGAGATCTACGTGATCTGCCGACAGGGCGGTCGGTCCATCGCGGTGGTGCAGTTTCTGAACGAGATCGGTTACGAGGCCGTGAATGTCGCGGGTGGCATGGTGGCCTGGCAGCAGTCCGGGCGGCCGCTCACCGGTGACGGTCCCGAGGCGAAGATCTACTAGGCGCGGAGAGGTGCAGCGATGAACGGGGGACAGGTGCGATCGCGATCCACCGTCGTACAGCCGTGTGCCCGCTGCGGCGCGCGCTGGGCCGTGCAGGGCAAACCCCTGCACTGGTGTCCACGCTGCCGCGGTGTGCTGCTGTCACCGGCTCCCGTCGACGCCCCCGCCGACCGCCGCAACTATCGCTGGGTGGCCCGCCCGCCCGGCCGCAGAACCCATGCCGCGCAACCCGCCCGGCGTCCCGCCGTCGTGGAGACCCCGCACTACCACCAGATTCCGCAGTGGGGTCTGCACGATCGGCTGCCGGGCGAGGCGGTCGTACCGCGCCGCCCGCTGGCCGCGCTGACCGATCGGGTCGGTACCGCGCTGCTGGCGACCGCGGGATTGTTCGTGCTGGCCGCGCTCACCGAGTTGGGCCGCTACGGGATCCTGCTGCACAACCGGACCCGGCTCATCCAGCCGTGGCTGCTGTGGATTTCCGATGCGTCCGTGACCGTTTCCTCGATTCTCGCGCCGGCCGCGGCGCTGGTGACGGCGGTGGCGCTGGTCGGCTGGCTGGCGCAGACCCGCCGGGCCGCGTATGCGGCGGTGGGACAGGCGGATCCGCGTTCGCTGCGCATCCTGATCCTGGGTTGCGTTGTCCCGGTGGTGAATCTGGTGTGGCCGGGCGTGTTCCTGACCGAGGCGGCCCGGCTGCGGATCGCCGACGGCGCGGATCCGCGGCTGCTGCGGTCGGTCCGGATCTGGTGGGGCGCATGGCTGCTCAACGCGGTGCTCGTCGTGGTGGCGGTCTGCTACCGGTTCGCGAGTTCGCTGCAGGTGCAGGCCGACGGCGTGCTGGCGAGCCTGTGGACCGATCTGGTGGCCGCCGGTGTCGCGGTCGCGTCGCTGGCCCTGGTGCGCGGTTTCGCCGGATTGGATTTGCGGGGTCGTCCGAAGACGGTGCATCGCTGGGTGATCGCCACCGAGCCTGCTCGGCCGGTCATCGAACCGGTGTCGCCGGGGGTGACCGGGTCCGCCGACCGCGCGCCGAGCGCGAGCGTCGGCAATGATGAGGTCGTCACCGCAGATCAACAGGAGGTAGTGGCGAAGTGAGCCGGGCCAGTCGTGCGCCGTTCGTGGTTGCGCACCGGGGGGCGTCGGCGGCGCGACCCGAACACACTCTCGCCGCCTACGATCTCGCCCTGCAGGAGGGCGCGGACGGCGTCGAATGCGATATCCGCCTGACCCGTGACGGTCAGCTGGTGTGCGTGCACGACCGAACCGTGGACCGCACCTCGAACGGGTCGGGCGCGGTCAGCGAAATGACCCTCGACGAGCTGAAGGCGCTGAACTTCGGCACCGCCGCCGAACCAGAGGGCGTGCTCACTCTCTCCGAGCTCATCGAGCTGGTGCTGGATTGGAAGAGTCGGCCCACCAAGCTCTTCATCGAGACCAAGCATCCGGTCCGCTACGGCGCACTGGTCGAGACGACCCTGCTGGAGCAGCTCAACCGCTACGGCATCGGCGCCCCCGCCTCCGCGGATCATGCGCGCGCCGTGGTCATCTCGTTCGCGGCGACCGCGGTGTGGCGCATCCGGCGCGCGGCCCCCTTGCTGCCGACGGTCCTGCTGGGCGAGTCCTCGTTGTACCTGACGGGTGGCGCGGCGGGCACGGTCGGCGCCACCGCCATCGGCCCCTCGGTCCGCACCCTGCGCGAACACCCCGACCTGGTCGACAAGGCCGCCGCGGCGGGCCGCGCCACCTACGTCTGGACCTGCGACGATCCCGAGGACATCCAACTCTGCGCCGACCTCGGCGTGGACTGGGTCGCCACCAACCACCCCGCGCGCACCAAAGCCGTTCTCACCACGGCGTAAATCCCCCGCGCCAGTCGCGAGACGCTGTCGGGGCACCCTGTAGGTTTGCACCTCATGGGTAAGAGCAAGCGCAACAGTCCCAAGCCGGACAGTAATCGGGCGCAGAAGCTGGCCGCCCGCCGTGCCGAGCAGGAGGCGGCGTCGCAGACCGTGACGCGGCCCTTCGAAGGCTTGGCCGCGGAATGCGATCTGGTCGCGCTGCGGGAGTTCGTGCCGTCGGCGACCGCCACCTTGAAGCTGTCGTCGAATGTGGCGGCCGAGCGGCCGGTCACCCTGGCCACGGTGCTGCCGGGTGCGGTCGCCGCGCTGGTGCGGGCCGGTGACGAGCCGGTCGGTTTCGTGGGCACGCAGGTGCAGTTCCAGTCCGGGGACCCGGCCGCCGATCTGGCCGCCGCCATCCTGTGGACCCAGGCCGCCGCGCCGGGCGAGTCGCTGACCGACGCGGATGTCGAAGGCGCGCCGCGGCTTTCGGAAGTGCTGGATCCGGGCGCGGCCCTGGACCTGACCGTGCACCAGGACTTCAAGTGGTGGGTGCCCGAGGGCGTGACCCCGGACCCGCAGGTGGCCGCCACCATCGAGCAGGCCAATCAGGCGATCATGCCGTCGGCCCGCCTGGAGCTGGGTGCCGACGCCATCGGCGCGGCCTGGTGGGTGGATGCCGGCGAGAAAGCGCACGTGCGCTGGGTGCGGCCGGAGGACGAGGATCAGCTCATGCTGGCGCTGGCCCGCCTGCACGCGGCCGGCGATCTGCACCTGGGTGAGGGTTCGCGCTTCGCGGGCTCGTTCCGCACCCACGGTCTGCTGGTGCCGGTCTTCGATCTCGACCGCGAGCGGCATGCCAGTGAATGGGAAACTCCCGCACGCGAATTCGGTGCGAAGCTGGCCGCCGCACTCGCGTCCGATGCCCCATTGACTTCCGAAGAGCGCCGTTCCCGCGACGGGTTGCGTTCGCGTCAGGTCACGCTGCGCTGATTTCTTTATCCCGGGCCTTTTGCGTTTCGATCGATAATCGAAACGCAAAAGGCCCGGTCCAGCGCAACGGACCGGGCCTGTGATGCGAAATTACAGCGAGCCACCCGCTGCGTGCGGAGCGCCACCGGCGTCCTTCGGGCCACTCATTTCCCGCTGTACGAAATTCTCCAGATCGAACAGATTGGCGCTGGCCCGCTCGGCGACGGTGAGCAGCGTCTTCATGGTCGCGACCTCTTCGACCTGTTCCTTGAGGAACCACTGCATGAACTGCTCGCCCTGGTAGTCGCCCTCTTCCCGGGCGGTCTTGGCGAGCTGGACGATCTGATCGGTGACCGACTGCTCCTGGGCGAGCGCCAGGGCGAGGGGCTCCTTGGCATTCGCGAACTGTGAAGTGGCCGAATCGATTCCGGGCATCTCGACGGCAATGTCCTGATCGATCAGATACTGCGCGATCATCATCGCGTGATTGCGCTCTTCGACGGCCTGCTTGTAGAAGTACTTGGCCAGAACGGGCAGATCGGCATTGTCGAACCACATCGCGACCGCGATGTACTGGTGTTCGGCATTGAATTCATTGCGGATCTGGTCCTGGAGCAGGGCCTGGAACTTGCTGCGCTTCGTCTGGGTTCGGGTGGACATGCGGACGAGATTAATCCCGGTCAAAGCACGTGTCATCCAAGCCCAGCCTTATTGAGCACAACCTAATTGAGGCAAGTATTGCCTAATTTTTTGCGTGATTCGCCAATTGGCGCTGCCGGCGTAGCCGTCCTCAGCCTGCGCACGGCCGGAGCGAATGCGGAGGTATCGCTTAACTTCCGACGGTCGTGATCAAGTCCTGCGGCAGCTGTTGATCCTTGGCCAGCGCGTCGAAGAACGCACTCGCTTTCGTCTTGTCCCAGAGCAGCACATTGCCACTGCCCGAGACATCCTCGAACCCGCCGACCGGCACCGTGGTGGCGATCGGATTGTCGTTCAAGGCCCGGCCCAGCGTCGCCAGATTCCAGATGTGCGCACCGTTGTCGACCTTCAGCGCCGCGGTCAGATCCCGCACCAGCGGCCAGGACCGGAACGGATTGGCCAAGGTCGAAGGGCTGGCCGCCTTCTTCAGCAGGGCGCTGAGGAACTTTCGCTGGTTGAGCATGCGATCCAGGTCCGCGCGCGGGGTCGCGCGAGAGCGCACGAAGCCGAGCGCCTCCGGGCCGGACAGCGTCTGACAGCCCGCCGGCAGGTTGATCCCGGCGAGCGGATCGTTCATGGGCGAGTCCAGGCACATCTGAATGCCGCCGACCGCGTCGACGATATTCGCGAAGCCGCCGAAGCCGATCTGCGCGTAGTGGTCGATGTGTACGCCGGTCGCGCCCTCCACGGTCTTGACCAGCAGATTCGCCCCGCCGACGGCGAAGGCGGCATTGAGCTTGTCCTTGCCGACGCCCGGAATGCTGACGTAGGAGTCGCGCGGCATACTGACCAGCGTCGGCCGCCCCGACTTGGGGATGTGCACCAGGATGATGGTGTCGGTGCGCTCGCCCTCGACGTCGGAGGCGTCGCCGGTGGACAGTTGCGCTTCCTGTTCCTTGGTCAGTCCCGCGCGGCTGTCGGAACCGACCAGAAGCCAATTCGTCCCGGGCGTGTCGCCGACCCGTCCCTGATAGTTCGCGAGCGCGTCGATCCGGGTCAGATGGGTGTCGACATAGATGGCCGCGGCGATCGGCAGCAGGAGCAGCACCAGCAGCAGCGACAGGATCCAGCGGAACCAGTGCCGCTTCTTCCGCGGTCGCGATCCACGCGGCGGGCGATCGCCGCCACCCCGGCGCTTGCCCGGGGGCGGTGGCGGGGGAGTGCGCGGCGGTACGTCGGCGCGGCGCGGTGCGTCCGGGAAGGGTTCCGGTCGCTGCGTCGGCGCGTAACCCGTGGGTGCCGGTTCGCGGATCGGACCTCGATTGCCTTGTGGCGGAACGCGATTACCCGGCGGTGGCATCCGATTGCCCGGTGGCCGGGGTGGCGGCACCTGCGAATAGGCCAGGGGTGCACCGGATTCGTTGCGCCGGATCACCTGGGTCGGTTCCATCTCGGGTCCGGAATCGGGTGATTGCCGGTAATTCGCCGATGGGCGTGGCGGATGGTGCGGGGGCTCGCCCGGGCGTCCCGGTGGCGGCTCCCGGCGCATCCGTGCAAAGTGCTGGGGGTCGTCGCCGTTCATCACCTGCGACAGTACCGACCGAGGTGCCCGCGTGGCTCATTCCGATTGGATTACGGCAGCCAGGAGACGTGTCCGCGCAGGAAGGTGTACCCGACGTAGGCGATCGTGTCGATGAGCGCGTGCGCCAACAGCAGTGGCCACAGCCGGTTGGTGCGCTGCCAGTAGCGCCCGAAGATCAACCCCATCACCACGTTTCCGAGCCCGCCGCCGAGGCCCTGATACAGGTGGTAGCTGCCGCGCAGCAGGGCAGAGGCCAGCAGTGACCGGTTCTCGCTCCAACCCAGTGCCCGCAGCCGGGTGATCAACCAGGCGACGACGAGTACCTCTTCGGCCGCCGAGTTCGCCCATGCGGACAACACCAGCACGGGCAGTCGCCACCAGTGCTCGAGCGAACTGGGCACGATGGTGACGCTCACGCCCAGCGCGTGCGCCGTCAAATACAGCCCCAGCCCGGGGATTCCGATCACCGCGGCGAGTACCAGTCCAGGCAGCACGTCGGCGCGCCAGCGCAGGCGTCGCACCAGCCCGATCGCCTGCGGCGCGATTCCGCTGCGCCACAACAGGTACAGCCCCAGCGCCGCCCAGCCCAGCAGCCGGGCCACGCCCAGCAGCTGGAACAGCAGGTCGATGGTGGACTGCGTGGCTCGGGAGGCGTTCAGCGCCACTGTCTGCCCGCCCACCCCTTCTGGGGAGAGCGCGCTTTCCAACAGCGACAGTGCCGCATTGGCCCCGCTCAGCCCGAAGGTGACGACCAGCACCACCGCGATCTCGAGTTTGATCGCCCGCCGCCCCTGTTCGGACGATTCGGGCGCGGGCCACGCGGGCGCAGGATCAGCCGAAACCATGCCGCCAATCTAGGCGGTCTCAGATGCGGTGCACGCCTCCGCGAAAGGGGTTGCCCGCCAGGGCGTGGACGGCGCGGCTGAGCGAGTCGATGTCGTCGGCGGGGTGCTCGAAGGGGATACGCACATCGTGATCGGCGTCGACGGCCTCGACCCGCAGGGTGACGCCGTAGCGGTCGATGGCCAGCGGATGGATGAGCGCGCCGCGGCGCAGCGCGTGCGGCAGGCGGCGTGCCATCCGGTCGATGACGTCGGCGTGATCGGCCTGCAGGTGTTGCAGCCAGCCCGCCTCCAGGGCGCAGAACGGGTCGGGCCGGGCGTCGCGCAGTCCGTCGTGGTCGACCGAGTCCGCGCCGGATTTGTCGGCGACCACGGCCGAATCGATCACCAGTCGCAGCAGGATGGAGGTGTGGCCGACATCGAGCAGCGCCGGGTGTGGGTGGTCGGCGGCGACCGCCCCGGCCAGCGCGCGCTGAGCGTGCGAGGGCACGGTGTAGACCCAGCCTCGCAGCCACACCAGCGCGCGGATGCGTTCGCGCAATGCCAGCGGGGCCTCGTCGGTGAGTTCCAGGACCGCGGGCGATCCCGTGGTGCCGCAGCCGAATACGAGTCCGGCGGCGGTGGAGTTCATGGGTACCGCGACCACGATGTCGCCGCAGTGCCGCAGCAGATGCACCGAGGTGGGCACGGGGTCGAGGCCGGGCAGTGCCAGCATCGCGCTCTCGGCGTGCGCGCAGGCGCTGTGCACGCGTTCGGCGGTAGTGGGTGCGACGACCTGGGCCGCGTGTGGCATACACACCTCCGGAATCGGAATTAGGTAAACCTAAGCTAAGTGACGGAGATCGCGTGCGCAAGTGGTACGTACCGGAAAAGCCGCGGCGCATCGCTACGGTGAAGTCGTGCCACATGATTCGTCCCACGCGCCCGAGCCGGTTGCGTTGAGCCTGTCCGTCCCGCCGCGCCCGGCGCGCGGGCTGACCGAGGATCTGGTCCGCCCGGTCTCGGCGGATCCGGGCCTCGAGGTGCTGGATCTGTCGCTCGGCGACGTCGCGGTCTCGGAGTTCCTGGTGCGAATCGTGCACGGCGACAGCGGGTTCGTGGCGCGCGCGGATTCCGGTGAACGCGCCCTGGCCGGGATCGCCGCGACCGTCGCGGCGCTCATCGGCGATGACATCCTCGCCGCGCTGGCCGGCCCGGATGTCGGCTTCCTCACCGGTCTGCGCCCGCCTGCGATCGAGGCGTTGCGTGAGGTGTTGCTGGCCATCGAGACCGAGGACGTCGCTGCGGTCACCGCCGCATTGAGCGTGCTCGGCAATTGAGCGTTGAGCGTGCTCGGCAACTGAGCGTGAGCGTGCTCGGCAACTGAGTACGGCTGCGCGGCCGCTGCTCGGCGACCTGCGGCGGAGCTGCCGTCGGGGGTGCGAAGTTACCCAGGAGTTGGCCAAAGCCGGGGGTGACCCCGCACACGCAAGTACTGTCGTAACCGTGCCGCGCATCGCCTACTTCGGGCCGTCGGGAACCTTTACGGAGATGGCCCTCGCCAAGCTGGAGTCCCTCGGAGCCTTCGAGGGGCCGGTCGAGCGTGTCCCGGCCCCGAGTCAGGGCGCGGCGATCGAGTTGGTGCGCGCCGGTAAGGCCGAGGGTGCGGTGGTGCCGATCGAGAGCTCGGTCGAGGGTTCCATCGCGCCGACGCTGGACGCGCTGGCGCTCGGACCCCGGCTGCAGATTCTCGCCGAGACCGATCTGGACGTGGCCTTCACCATCGTCGGCCGCCCCGGCCTGGCGATCGACGAGGTGCGGCGCATCGCGGCCTATCCGGTCGCCGCCGCGCAGGTGCGCATGTGGCTGGCGGTCAATATGCCGCTGGCCGAGATGTACGTGTCCGCCTCGAATGCCGCCGCGGCCGAGGATGTGGCCGCGGGGCACGCCGATGCCGCCGTGTCCACCTCGCTGGCGGGGCAGCGCCTGGGTCTGGCCACCCTGGCCGACGGCGTGGCCGATGTGGATCAGGCCGTGACCCGCTTCGTGCTGGTCGCCGCCCCGCAACCCGCGCCCGCCCGCACCGGGACCGACCGCACGTCCTTCGTGCTGGAGCTGGCCAACGAGCCCGGCTCGCTGATGCGCGCGTTCGCCGAATTCGCCACCCGCGGCATCGATCTCACCCGCATCGAGTCCCGGCCGACCCGGACCGGCATGGGCACCTACCGTTTCTATCTGGACTGCGTCGGACACATCGACGACACCGCGGTGGCCGAGGCCCTGAAGGCATTGCACCGCACCGCCGCCCGGATCCGCTTCCTCGGTTCCTGGCCGGCCACCTCGGCCACCGGTACACCGCCGCCGCCGGACGCACCCGCCGCGGCCTGGCTGGCCGATCTGAAGAAGGGGGTGGCCGACCTGTGACCGGCAAACTCATCCTGGTCCGGCACGGCGAGACCGAGGGCAATGTCGGCAAGATCCTCGACACCCGGCTGCCGGGCCTGCCGCTCACCGAACGCGGTGTGGCACAGGCGAAGACCTTCGGCGCGAGTCTGACGGCTCCGCCGCGAGGGTTGTTCTGCTCGGCGGCGCTACGCGCGAGACAGACCGGCGGCTACATCGAGGCCGCCACCGGTGTTCCACTGGAAGTGCTGGAAAATCTGCAGGAAGTGCAGCTCGGCGACCTGGAGGGCCTGAACACCAGGGCGGCGCACGAGGAGTTCCAGAAGGTCTATCACGCTTGGCATTTCGGCGATCTGGAGCTACGGGTGCCGGGCGGCGAATCCGGCGAGGAGGTCCTCGCCCGCTATATCCCCGCGCTGGAACGCATTCGCGACGAATATCTGGCCGATCCGGAGGCCGGTGATGTCGTCCTGGTCAGCCACGGTGCGGCCATGCGCCTGGTGTCGCGCGAACTGACCGGTGTGCCGAGGCTTTTCGCCGCCAACAATCACCTGGACAATACCGAGACGATCGAACTGCTGCCGTCCGGTGACGGGCTCTGGGAGTGCACCCGCTGGGGCCGCTACACCGCACCGTTCGGTGACGCGATCGACCCCACCGGCGATGATCCGATGGGCTGACCCTACGAGCTGGGGAATTCCGTTCGCAGCGGCAGGGATTCGAGCAGACCCTGCAATGCCGAGCGGAAGCGAGCAGGCGTGCCGCTGGCGAAGGACGTCCATTTGGCGCCGTCATCGGCGCTGGTGCTGATGGCGAGGAAGCGGCCGTGCCGGGTGTTGTACACCGCGACATGGTTGTCGGCGACATCCCGGGATCCGTCCCCGTAGACCACGCCGACGATCTCCGCATGCGAATCCATCTGCACCAGAGCCGAAGCGATGGCCTGCGCGTCGCGTGCCGGATGGCACACCTTGGTCAGCCGCGCGGCCGTGGTGGTGGCGTCGCCCGCGTCGTCGAAGATGGGCACCAGATCCGCGGTGGGCGCGTTCATTCCGGCCAGTTCGAGCGGTTCGGCCAGGCCGAGGGCGGCCAGTACGGTCCCTGCCAGATCATGACTCGCCTCGTCGAGGACGTAGGAGTCCGGACCGCGCAGCGCCACCACCTCGAGGTCGTCGCCCTTGGCCAGACAGAACCGGTTGACCTGGCCCGCCACGTACCAGCGCACCGCCAGCACCCAGTGCGGCTGGTAGAGCACCCGCAACCGTTGTGCCAGTTCGGGATGCACCTGGTCGCCGTCGAGCAGGTCGCGTTCGGCCAGGTCGGCGGCCGCGGCCGTCATGGCGGCGTCGTGGTCGGCGGCATTGTCGTAGCGGCCCACGGCATTCAGCACCACGGGCAGTTCGTCGATCCCCAATGTCTCCTGGAGATACTGCATTTCGTCCAGCGACAGCGTGACCGAGCGCAGCAGCGACGGGCCGCCGCTCGCGCCGAGGACGGTCACCGGTCGGCCAGCGGATCGCCGCCGATGACGGCGGGCGCGATGACCCGGCCGTCGGCGAAGACCTCCACCGAGCGCCCGTAATCCTGGCCCTGGTGCGAATCCTCATCGTCGCTGCCCTGGCTGCCGAGCAGCGGGCTGGTGCCGGAGGACCGGACCGGGGTGGTCGATGCCGGAGCGGTCGCCATGCTCACCGGTTCGGCCACGGGCGCGACGGAAGGTACTGCGCCACCGGCGTTTCCGAGGCCGTTACCCACGCCCGAGCCCCAGCCGTCGGGCAGGCGCAGGGTGCCGCCGCCATTGCCGATGTTCACCGAGGTGCCGACGCCACCGCCGTAGGACACGGCCTGGGTGGCCAGCGCCGCCCCGCCCGCGCCGGCGGTCGCGACGCCCGCGCCCGCCATGGCGGGCATGCCCGCCCCGGGCAGTCCGGCGGTCTGGGTCACCGCATTGGCGATGCTTGTGATCGCCGTGGTCGCAACGTTTCCGGCGGTGGAGGCACCGCTGGTCACCACCGTCCCCGCCACCTGCGCGACCTGGGACAGTGCGCTGGTGACGGCCGGATTCTGGACCAGGGCCGCGGCCGCGCCGAGCGCCGCCTGGATGGGATCGCTGCTGTTGCCGAAGGCGTCGCCGCCCGCATTGGCCGAGCCCGCGCCCATGGCGATGGGCGGCGGCATGAGGAACTGGCCGGGCGTGGCCACCATCAAACTCGTTGCCGCCTCATAGGTTTCCATCACCAGCGCGGCCCGGATGTCGAGGGCGAGCTTGGCGGCCTCGGCGGCCTCCGCGGTGCCGTTCATCGCGCCGCCGCTGGAGTAGGCGGCCACTCGCGCGGCCTCCACGATCGCGATCTCGGGCAGGCTCGGCATGGCGATCGAGGCGACCGTGTAGGCGGTGGCATTGGCGGCGGACTTGGCCGCCATGATCCCCGACATGACCGCCTGCTGTTCGGCCCAGCCGGTGAAAACACCCAGGCGGGCCAGCACATTGAGGCCGTTCACACCCTCGAGCCCGACCCCGATCTCGGCCATCACCCGCGCCACGGTGGTGGTGGCGTCCACCCAGGAGGCGGTGAGCGCGCTCCAGGCGGTGTTGGCGGCCATGATCGGAATGGCGTGCGCACCGGCATTGAGGGTGACGGAATTCAGTTCGGCCATGCGGGGCAGCCAGAACACCCCGGTGATTCCCAGCGTCATGCGTGTATCTCCCCTTCTACACCTGGATCGCGGCCAGCCCGGCGGCGCGCATGGCGTCCTGGGCCAGGTACTGGGCGAGTTGGCTGCGCAGGGTGGCGGCCGCGTGATGCAGCTCGAGAATGCCCTGGGCGACCGCATGGTCATGGGTGAACGCGGCGGTGTTGAAGTGTGTGGCGGCCAGGAAGGACACCTCTTCGGTGCCGGAGGGGAGCACGTGGGTCGCCGGCGCGGTCGCGCTCGCGGCGGCGGCCAGGCGTTCGGCGAGCAGGTCGAGTTCGAGGGACGCCGCGAGGATCACCTCGGGCTGCACGAGGACATGGCCAACCATGGATCGGGATCCCTTCTACGTTCCACCCCGGTTATGAAAGCTTGGACGCAGAGGTTTGCTGATCGGTTCCCAGCGCCGCTGTTCAGCCCCATCCCAGCTGATGGAGGCGCTCGTCGTCAATCCCGAAATAGTGGGCTATCTCATGAACCACGGTGATCGCCACCTCTTCGACCACCTCTTCTTCGCTGTGGCACATCTCGAGGATGGCTTCGCGATAGATGGTGATGGTGTCGGGCAGTACGCCCCCGTAGTGGCTGAAGTCCCGCTCGGTGAGGGCGATGCCGTGGTAGAGACCGAGCAGGTCGGGGTCCTCGTCGCTGCGTGGCTCGATGAGCACGACCACATTCTCGATCGCCTGTGACAATTCCGACGGAATCGAGTCGAGCGCATCCCCGACCAACTCCTCGAAGCGGTCGTCCGGCATGACGACGGGCATGGTGGCGGCTACCGTCCGATCAACGTGGCTGAGGGATAACCGGCGGGGCCGCGCCGGGCAGTGGCGGCGGGGTGTAGCGGCCGTTGTTGGGCGGCGGGACGGGGGCCTGGCCGTCGATCTGGATGTCGCCCTTGGCCGATCCGGTGATGGTGGCGAAGCCCTCCTGGTCCGCGCCCTTGCCGACCATGCAGTTGAGGCTGCGCGATCCGGCCAGCCAGCTGCGGGCGTCGAGGGCATCCCAGAACAGGGTCAGCGTCTTGTTGCGCAGTGCGTCGGGGGAGCCGAGGTAGTCGCCGGCGTCCTTGGCGCACTGGTCTTCCATGAACTTGTCCTGATCGTCCTTCGAGGGCGGGCCGCCGGTGAAGTGGGTGGCCAGGTCCACGGTGGAGACAATCTCGAAGGCGTGCGGCTGGGTGCAGTCGACCGGATCGGTCGGCAGGTTGGACTTGATGCCGATGCAGGTGCCGATGTCGTAGACCTTCGACTGGTTGATATCGCGCACGCTGCCGGTGATGGGCTTGGTGGCGACGCCCTGGCTGCCGGAGACCTGCAGGCCGCAGCGCAGCGTGCGCTCGCCCGCCTTCCAGCCCGCCTCACCCGGATTGATCAGGCCGACAACGAATTTGCCGCGCGGATCCAGCTTGCCGCCGAGGTACTCCTGGGCGGCGCTGACGCAGTGCTCGTCGCGCAGTTCGGAGAACCGCAGCGAGTCCGGGAAGCGGGAGCCGGGCCCGAACTCCTTGCCCGGGTACTTGCTCAGGTCGATGTCGGCGGTGACCTCGAACAGGTGCTTGCCGCCGCAGTCCACCTTGGTGAGGTCGCCCGCATTGGTCTTGGTCCAGGTCA
Organism: Nocardia sp. NPDC059240; assembly: GCF_042753865.1. Classification (NCBI taxonomy): domain Bacteria; kingdom Bacillati; phylum Actinomycetota; class Actinomycetes; order Mycobacteriales; family Nocardiaceae; genus Nocardia; species Nocardia sp. NPDC059240. Next base: position 602,492 of record NZ_JBHZAC010000005.1, read on the forward strand.
GGCAGTCGCCTTCCTTGGCGGTGCCGAAGGCCGCGCCCGCGACCGCGCCGGTGGGCTGTGCGGCCCCCGGCGCGTGCGCCTTCACCCGATTGGAGTCGAAGCCGTTGGAGACGAACATGGTGATGAGCACGGCCAGCGTGACACCGACCGCCATCGCCAGCAGCCCCCACCGGACCGTCGACGCCGACAGCGGCCCGTTGCGATCGAGCTTGGATTCCATTGCCCGCAACGGCTTCAGCAATCCATCCAGCGCCGTCGGCTTGCGACGGTTCGGCGGCCCGGGGCGCTGCGAAGACGGAGGCGCGGGCCACTGCGGAGGCATCTTTTGCTCAGGCATCGGTGCCCATCATTGCAGTGCCCTCCCGCCCACGCCACGAACCATCGGCATTGCCGCCGATCTTCGCACCCCCCGAAGTGTTTACGACAGGATCAGATCCGCCGCCTTCTCGCCGATCATGACCGCGGGCGCGTGGGTGTGGCCGCGGGTGATGATCGGCATCACCGAGGCGTCGGCGACGCGCAGCCCCTCGATTCCGCGCACCCGCAGCTGCGGATCCACCACGCTGGACTCGTCCTTGCCCATGGCACAGGTGCCGACCGGGTGGTACAGCGTGTGCGAGTGGTCCTCGAGGCAGCGCCGCAGCACCTCCTCCATCGGGGTGTCCGACGGGACGGCGGGCTGCATGAGTTCGCCGATGTGTTCCTTCAACGAAGGCTGGTGGGCGATTTCGACGCATTGCCGCAGGCCCGCGAGCAGCGCGGCGCGGTCGGCGGGTTCGGCGCAGTAGCGCGGGCTGATGCGCGGCGCGGTGAACGGATCCGGCGAGGTGAGGGTGATGCTGCCGATGGATTCGGGCTTGAGCAGCACCGCGGCGAAGGTGAGCGCGTGCCCGTCGGGATCGCCCAGACCCTCGGCGATATAGGGCGCGGGCGCGAAGATGAGTTCCAGGTCGGGCAGGTCGAGGTCCTCGCGGCTGCGCGTGAACCCGTACGCCTCACCGACATTGGAGGTCAGCTGCCCGCGCCGCAGCAGCATGTAGTTGGCTACTTCGAGCAGGTTCTTGTCCGCGCCGAAGAGGCTGCCCGCGCGGGTGCGGTAGACGATGGGCGCGGCCAGGTGGTCGCGCAGCCCGCGGCCGACCTCGGGCAGGTGGTGCACGACGGGGATGCCGAGATCCTGCAGCCGGTCGGCGTCGCCGATGCCCGAGAGCATGAGCAATTGCGGGCTGTTGATGGCCCCGCCGGAGAGGATGACCTCGCGCTTGGCGCTGATCTGCTTGGTCTCCCCGCCGACCTTGAATTCGACGCCGATGGCGCGCTTGCCGTCGAAGAGCACCCGGGTGACGTGGGCGTCGGTGATGGCAGTGACATTGCGCCCCTGCTGGCGGGCGGGCCGCAGGTAGGCGTCGGCGGTGCTCCAGCGCGCACCGCGCTTCTGGGTCACCATGGTCTGTGAGAACCCTTGCGGCCGATCACCGTTGGCGCGTTCGACCGGGTACCCGGCTTCGGCGGCCGCCTGCAGGTAGGTGTGGGTGAGCGCGCGCGGGCTGCGTTGCCGCGAGATGTGCAGCGGTCCGCTGCGGCCCTCGCCGGGTTCGCTGGCCTCCTCGACGGTCTCCAGCTTCTGGAAGTAGGGCAGCACGTTCTCGAAGGACCATTCCGGTCCGGCGGCACGGCCCCATTCGTCGTAGTCGGCGGCGAAGCCGCGCACCCACATCATGGCGTTCATGGAGGAGGAGCCGCCGAGCATCTTGCCGCGCGGCCAGTACACCTTGCGGTCACTGAGTTCGGGCTGCGGCTCGGTGCGGTAGTTCCAGTCGTAATCGGTTTGGAAGAGCTGGTTGAACGCGGCCGGGATGTGGGCGAACTTGTCCTTGTCCTCGCCGCCCGCCTCCAGGACCACGACGCTGGTGCCCGGTCGTTCGCTCAATCGTGCGGCCAGTGCCGCCCCCGCGGATCCGGCTCCGACGACGACGAAATCGGCGGTATGCGGGGTGTATTGGGTCATCGTGACTCCTCCGAAAGACCACGGCGGAGCCACTGCCGGGCTGCCTGCCGTCCCATACGGCTAACCCTAGGTCGGAAATCGGCCCGTCGTGGGGTGGATGGACGGGATCGGGCCGGACCTACACGAAATCCATTGGCGGCCGCCGACTAGGCTCAATACCCATGATCGACCTTCGATTCCTGCGGGAAAACCCGGAAGCGGTTCGTGCGTCGCAGCGTGCTCGCGGTGAGGATCCGTCCCTGGTGGACACCCTGCTCGAGGCGGATGCCGCCCGTCGCGCCGCGGTCGCGACGGCCGACAACCTGCGTGCCGAGCAGAAGACGCTGGGCAAGAAGGTCGGCAAGGCTTCCCCGGACGAGCGCACCGAGCTGCTGAAGTACGGGCAGGAGCTGTCGGCGAAGGTGAAGGAGGCCCAGGCCGCCGAGAACGCCGCCGACGCCGATATGGTCGCCGCCCAGCGCGCGCTGTCGAATGTGGTGCAGGAGGGCGCGCCCGCCGGCGGCGAGGACGACTACATCGTGCTCGACCACATCGGCACCCCGCGCGAATTCGATTTCGAGCCCAAGGACCACACGGATCTGGGTGAGTCGCTGGGCCTGTTCGATATGGAACGCGGCGCGAAGGTTTCGGGTTCGCGCTTCTATTTCATGACCGGTTACGGCGCACTGCTGCAGCTGGGCCTGTTGCAGCTGGCCGCGCAGAAGGCGACCGCGAACGGTTTCACCATGATGATTCCGCCGGTGCTGGTGCGCCCGGAGATCATGCAGGGCACCGGCTTCCTGGGGCAGCATTCGGCGGAGGTCTATCACCTCGAGGAGGACGACCTGTACCTGGTCGGCACCTCGGAAGTGCCGCTGGCGGGCTATCACTCGGGTGAGATCCTGGATCTGAGCGAGGGCCCGAAGCGCTATGCCGGTTGGTCGTCGTGCTTCCGTCGTGAGGCGGGCAGCTACGGCAAGGACACCCGCGGCATCATTCGCGTGCACCAGTTCGACAAGGTGGAGATGTTCGTCTACACCACGCCGGATCAGGCCGATGCCGAGCACAAGCGGCTGCTGGCCTGGGAGCAGGACATGCTCGCGGCCATCGACGTGCCGTACCGCGTCATCGATGTGGCGGCCGGTGATCTGGGCAGCTCGGCGGCGCGCAAATTCGATTGCGAGGCTTGGGTTCCCACCCAGCAGACCTACCGCGAGCTCACCTCGACCTCGAATTGCACGACGTTCCAGGCCCGTCGGCTCAATGTCCGGTACCGGGACGAGAACGGCAAGCCGCAGACCGCCGCGACCCTGAATGGCACTTTGGCGACAACGCGCTGGATTGTCGCGTTGCTGGAAAACCATCAGCAAGCCGACGGTTCGGTGCGGGTGCCCGCTGCGCTGGTGCCTTTCGTCGGTACCGACGTGTTGAAGCCTCGCTGAGTATTCGCTACTCGGCGTGGCTTATTCCGGCGGTTGTGTCTACTGCCGGCTGCGCTTATGTCTAGGCTAGGCAGCGTGCGAGGAATCGGGTCTCGCGGCGATACCCGAACCCGGGTGCGGGCGGCATCGGCGCTGGCGACGGCAATGGTCATGGCTCGGACCACCGGAGCGTTCTATGTCATGGGCGGGCTGCTGGGCCTGATCTTGACGGCCGTCGCTCCGGGTGATGAGGGCAATCGGCCGCTGGTGGGTGTGGCGGCGTTTGTCGCGCTGCTGTTGGGTATCAGCCTGCTCATCTGGGGTCCGCGGCTGCCGCATTCGGTGCATCACGCCTATGTGGCGACGGCGACGGTCTTGGTGACCGTTGCGGTGCACTGGTTTCCGAACACGGTCGGCGCGATCAGCTTGGCGGCGTTCTATGTGTTCGTCGCCTGTGATGCCGCCATCTTCTTCTCCTGGCGCTGGCTGGGCGCGCATCTGGCGTTCGCCATCGCCTGCTGTCTGTGGGTGGTCCCCTCGCGGGGGCTGCCGTGGTGGTCGGGTCTGATTCCGGCGGGCATCACCTTCGGGATCGGCATCGTGGTCGGCATTTTGACGCGCATGGCGTCGGACGCCGATATCGATGTGCTGACGAGTCTGCTGAATCGGCGCGGTTTCGATCGGGCGCTGAGCAATGCCATCGCGCACGCCACCCGCACCGGTCAGGGGCTGGCGCTGGTGCTGGTGGATCTGGACCGCTTCCAGAAGATCAACGATCACCTCGGCCACCGCGCCGGCGACGCGGTGCTGCAGCGGGTGGCCGACACCTGGTCGAAGCTGCTCGCACCGGATCAGCGGCTGGCTCGCTACGGCGGTGACGCCTTCGCGCTGCTGCTGCCCGGCACCACCGAGCAGGCCGCGATCCTGTTGACCGAGGAATTGCGCGCGGCGGTCACCACCGGGTGTTCCGCGGGTGTGACCTCCTGGCAGCCGGGCGAATCCGGTTCGCTGCTGGTGTCGCGCGCGGATGTGGGTTTGTACCGGGCCAAGCAGGCCGGCCGCAATCGCACGGTGCTGGAGTCGTCGCGGCAGCTGCCGTTGGCGGTGGAGCTGCGCGAGGCCATCGATCGCGGCACCTTGGACGTGCAGTATCAGCCGATCGTCTCGCTCTCGGACGGTGCGACCCGCGCGGTCGGGGTGGAGGCGCTGCTGCGCTGGTCCTCGCACGCGCAGCCGGATGTCACCACCGAGGGCCTGATCCGGGTGGCCGAGGAATACGACCTCATCTCCGATCTGGACGAGCTGGTCCTGCGCCGCGCCTGCGCGGACGCCGCCCGGCTGCAGGAGACCTTCGCCCAGCTCGATCTGACTTTGAATGTGAATGTGAGCGGCCTCGAGCTGGCCGAAACCGAGTACGCCGACCGGGTTTCCGGCATCCTCACCGAAACCGGCTGGCCCGCCGAGCAACTCGTGCTCGAGGTGACCGAATCCGAGCTGGCTGCCGAATCCGAGACGGCCATCGCGAATCTGCACAAGCTGCGTGAGCGCGGGGTGCGGATCGCCATCGACGATTTCGGGACGGGTTACTCCTCGCTGAGCCGCCTGGCCACGCTGCCGTCGGACATCCTCAAGGTGGATCAGTCGTTCGTGGCGGCCATCCGCTCCGATTCCCCCGCCCCGCCGCTGCTGGGTGTGATCGCGGCGCTGAGCAAGTCCCTGGATCTGCAGGTCATCGCCGAGGGCGTGGAAACCGAGTACCAGGCCGCAGTGCTGACCGAGCTCGGTTTCGCGCTGGCCCAGGGCTACCACTACAGCGATTCGCATCCGGTCTCCGAGCTGATCAACGATCTCAACGACCGCCACGGCCTGGTCGGCGCGGCGATCTCGGACGGCGAGCCGAACACCAATGGCTGGATCCCGATGGACAATCCGCTTGACGGGGGAGCACCCGGCGCGCAGGGTTGATCACATGCGTTTGCTCGTTTACGTCTGTTGATCCCTACTTCGTAGTGGAGTCTCCCGAGCCCGCCCCGATCGCGCGGGCTCGACGCGTGCCCTCGCCCTGCGCGCGGTCCTGTTCGCCTTCACCGCGGACCTGATCCCCCTTTACGCCCTCTACGCCCTGCTTTTCGCCGCGCACGGACTGAGCGCCGCGCAGATCTCTTCTTTGCTCGCCATCTGGTCGGCGACCTCGTTCGTCCTGGAAATCCCCTCCGGCGCGTGGGCCGACACCGTGTCGCGACGCGGTCTGCTGATCCTGTCCGGCGCACTGCTCGCCGCCGGTTTCCTCGCCTGGACTCTGTACCCGACCTACCTGGGCTTCGCCGCCGGTTTCGTCCTGTGGGGCGCTTCGGGCTCGCTGCGTTCCGGCACTTTCGAGGCGCTGATCTACGACGACCTCACCGCCCGATCCGCGACCCGCGTCTACCCGCGTCTGATGGGCTATATTCGCGCCGCCGCCGAATCCGCTGCTCTCCTCGGCATTCTCGCCGCCGCACCTCTCTATGCACTGGGCGGCTATGCGCTCGTGGCCTGGTCGAGTGTCGCGATGGCCGTGCTGCATACGGTCTGTGCCGTCACGCTGCCGAGCGCGCCGAAATCGATATCCGCTGCCGACGTCGAGGACCTGGAGGAGGCCGAGGACGGCGACGAACTTGATAACGAGAACCGGTGGCCGGACTGTGCCGGAAGCGCAGTGCCGCAGCCGGATTCGACGGGCTACGTCGCCATGCTTCGTGCAGGTCTGCGAGAAGCTGTGCAGGTGCGGATGATTCGCCGAGGCGTAATGCTGGTCGCCTTGTTGAACGGTATGACCGCCTTCGACGAATACTTCGCGCTGCTGGCCGATCACGCTGGTGCCGGACCGTCCCTGGCCGCGATCCTGGTCGCTGTCACGGTGGCCGGATCCTTGGCGGGTTCCCTACTGGCCGGTCGCACCGAGGGCATGCGGACCGCCACCATGGCCGTGGCGCTGGCGGTCGCCGGAGTCCTGTTCATCGGCGGTTCGCTGCTGGCTGGTGCGGCGGCCCACCATCCGGCCGCGATGTACGTCCTGATGGCGGTGGGCTTTTCGGCGGTCGGCGTCGCCTACGGCATCGACTACAACGCGGAGGTGATCGCCTCGGCGAGGCTGCAGGAAGCCATCACCGGTCCCGCCCGTGCCACGGTCACCTCGGTGTCCGGCTTCTCCACGGAGGTGATCGCCCTGCTGGTCTTCGGCTTCGCTGCGCTGGCCTCCACCTGGCTTCCGATCCCGGTCATGGTCGCCCTGCTGGGGATCCCGCTGCTGTTGGCCGCCGCGCTGGTCCCGACCTGGTTGCCCGCGCCCGGTCAGGACGGTTCGGTCGAGGAATTCGATGAATCAGGGCGGTCGGTTGGGAGTGGCGAATAGGGCCGGGGAGAATCGGGCGGTGGCGGTGCGGCGGTGGGTGGGGTTGGGGTTCGGGGGGTCCATTGGTGTGGCCGTGGCGACGCAGGCGCGGATCAATGGGGAGTTGGGGCATCGGCTGGGGGATGGGATTGCTGCCGCGACGATCAGTTTCGGGAGCGGGTTGCTGATTCTGGCGGTGGTGTTCGCTTGCAGCGGGCAGCTGCGCGCTGGGGTGGGACGGGTGCGGGTTGCGCTGAGGTCGGGGGAGTTGCGCTGGTGGCAGCTGTTGGGTGGGCTCTCGGGGGCGTTTTTCGTTGCGGGTCAGGGGCTTACGGTGGCGACGATCGGGGTGACCGCGTTCACCGTGGCGGCGGTGGCGGGGCAGGTGGTGAGCAGTCTCGTGGTGGATCGTCTGGGGTGGGGGCCGGGTGGGCGGACGCCGGTGACGGCGTGGCGGATCGGTGCGGCGGTGCTCGGGATGGTGGCGGTGTTGCTTGCGGCGTTGGGGCGCAATGGGTCCGGTTCGATCGGCGGCGGGCACGGTGCGTCGGTGTTGTTGGTGGCTTTGCCCTTGATCGCGGGGCTGCTGGTGGCGTGGCAGCAGGCGGTCAACGGCCGGGTCGGAGTGGTTGGCGGACCGTTCTCGGCGACGCTCGCGAACTTCGCGACGGGTACCGCCGCGCTGGTGGTCATCGAGGCCGTGGTGCTCGTTCATCGCGGTGGATTCGGGCAACTGCCTACGGCCCCCTGGCTTTATCTCGGTGGTCTGATCGGGATCGTGTTCGTGGCGCTGGCGGTGCTCACGGTGCGCTGGATCGGAGTGTTGCTGCTGGGCCTGACCTCGGTGGCGGGTCAGCTGCTGGCGGCGCTGGTGCTGGATGTGGTCGCGCCGACCGGGACCGGTCTGTCGGTCTGGGCGGTCGTCGGCTGTCTGCTGACCTTCGTCGCCGTCGCGGCCGCCGCGCGTTCGCGAGGCTGAGAAACCCCGATCATGTGCTGAATCCGGGTGCCGGATGGGCCGTTCAGCCGCGCTTCCCAGCGTCTTATATGAAAGCTGTTCCAGGTATTCGTAATTCGCTGTCCATGTGAGTGTGCGATGGTGCGGTATGGCTGTCGACTACGCGGTGTGGGCCGCGCGTCTGGTGCTGGCCGTCGTATTCGGACTGTCGGCGTGGGGAAAGTTCGCCGATGCGTCGGGTACCCGGAAAGCGGTGGGGGAGTTCGGAATACCCCAGGCCTGGGTGCCGACCGTGACGTGGGGCCTGCCCGCGATCGAGGCGCTGGTGGCGGTGGCGCTGGTGCCGCCGTGGACCGCCGCGCCCGCGCTGCTGGTGGCGATCCTGTTGCTCGGCATGTTCACCGGCGCGGTGGTGCGACTGCTCCGATATGGAAAGCGCCCGGTCTGTTCCTGTTTCGGTGCCGGTAGTGCCGCGCCGATCGGACGCGGCACCGTGATCCGCAATATCGCCTTGATCGCCTTGGCCGGGTGGACGGTCGTGGCTACCCTGGCGGATCCGCAGGTGCCGGGCGTGCTGCCGCTGGATCGTGCGGTGGCGATGGCGGTCGCCGCCGGATTCGGTGCGGTGTTGGTCTCGCTCTGGGCCGAGTTGCGTTCACTGCGCCGCCGTTTGGATGCGCTGGCGCCGAACGCAGAGAGCCGCCCCGGGATGTCGGGACGGCTCTCCGAATCTGTTGGTCAGACCAGTTTTTTCGAGCGCAGCTCGTGACCCTTGGAGGTCTTGCAGCGGCCTGATTCCAGGTCCCACTGCCAGCCGTGCAGGTTGCAGGTGAGGGTATTGCCCTCCACCACACCGAATTTCGAGAGATCCGCCTTCAGGTGCGGGCAGCGGCGCTGCACTTCCCAGCCGTCGAGCTCGGTGGAGGCGGAATCGTCGTGCGCCTCGGAGAACCAGCCGTCGGCGTAGGCGATGCGCTCATCGGTGAGGCATTTGAAGAAGGTGTAGAGGAATTCGTTGTATCCGCCGATGCGCCAGGTGGTGAAGCGCGTGGACAGGAAGATGGTGTTGACCCAGTCGGGTTCGTCGTCGCGCAGCACGGTGCGGACCAGCTCGGGTGCGATGCGGAAGCCGTAGCGGTGCTTGCCTTCTCCCTCGACGGGTTCGCGCACCACCCGCTTGGGGAAGTCCAGCACCACGGTCTCGTCGCCCATGACCAGGCTGACCGGATAGCCGATGCCGTCGCAGATGAGATCGGACTGCGCCATGATCGGCTCGAACTTGGCCTTGATCGCGGGCAGTAGCGGATCGCCTTCGGCGGGAGCCCAACTCGCCTTCTCGGCGGCCAGTACGGGGGCCAGGCGCTGGGCCATGTCCTCGATGTAGGCTGCCTTGTCGCCGTAGATGGTGTCCGGGTCGACCGGGTGGGTGAGCGAATTCAGTTCCTTGCCACGCAGATCCGCGGTCGAGCCGGGGATCATGAGCAGCCCGCCGTCGTTGCCGTGGATGCGCATCTGCTCCAGGAACACGATCTGGTCGGGGAAGATGTTGCCCTCGTCGCCGCGATCGTCGTTGAGGTAGCGCAGTTCGTCGTCGAGGAAGACCGGCGGTCCGGCGGAGGGGACGACCCAGGTGGCCCCGACCTGCTCGATGTAGGAGCGACAGCGGTCCATGCCGCGCTGGCGCTTCTGCTTGCCGAAGTTGGCCTTGGTCTTGGTCGGGATGTCGTAGACCATCGGGTACCAGATGGCGCCCGAGTACTGCAGCAGGTGGATGTCGACGTGCCCGAAGTTGTCGTGCAGCACATCCATGTCGACCGGCCGCGCGTCATTCATGTTGAAGCACACGGTTTCCCCGTCGGCGACGACCAGGGCGGAGTCGCCGATCGGGCCGTCGGCGGGCGCACGCAACGCGATGATCATGATGTCCAGGTCGCCACCCGGACCGGTGATGGTGGTCTTGACCGAGTCCTCGGTCTCCACGAACTTGGTGAAGCCGAGCTTCTCCAGCTCCCGCTTCAGATCCGGCACCGGGTAGTCGGGCAGCAGGACGGTGGCGTCCTTGTTCACCTTGTCGGCGAGATGCCTGGCGTCCCAGTGATCGCGGTGCAAGTGCGAGACATAGAGGAAGTCGCAGTTGCCGAGCTCGTCCCAGTCGAGCTGGGTGTTGTCGGGGAACGGGAACCACGATGCGAAGTAAGCGGGGTTGACCCACGGGTCGCAGAGGATCGTCCCGGCCGAGGTTCGAATGTGGAACCCGGCGTGTCCGACGCTGGTGATCTGCACGAGCTTCATTCCTCCCTGACCGTTACCAGCCACCCAGAGTACTGGCTAGCCGGAGACGTCGCCGATGCAGTAACCCTCGGAGCCGGACTTCAAGGTGTATATCTGCTTTGTCTGATTTCCCGTGCCGGTGGTGACGGGGACCGACACCGTGATGTAGCCGCCGCGCGGCCACTCCGACTTGAGTGAATCGTCCACGAAGGTCTTTACCGTGCCCGCCTTCGCCGGGTTCACGGCCAGCGGCACCATGACCGCTTTGCCGCTCCCGTCGGGATCCCAGGTGCGGCCCGCCGCGCAGATCAGCGGGTACGCGTCCTCTCGATCGCTCGGATCGATGGGTTTGCCGATCGCCCGGGATAGGTAGCGCCGCACCGTGTGTCGCGCGTCGGCATCGTTGAACTGTGCGTTGGGGGCAGTGGATCCGGGCTCGCCGCCGGTCGGATACACGTGCGGGCAGGCGTATCCGGTGGCGATGTCGCGGTCCTGCGCGGTGACGGTGAGTGCGGCGTTCTGCCACGTCACGATCGTGCCGTCGGTCACGCCCGGTCCGGTCAGCGCCTCGCGGATGGCCTGTGGGTCGGCGTACATGCTGCGCACATTGCGCGGTGCCATGGTCCAGCAGCGTTCGGCCACCTCGTCGATCCCCTTGCCGCGCAGGTCGGCGGACCAGCGCGCGATCGCCGCGGCGGCTTCGGGTTTGCCCGGTACCGCGCCCACTCCGTCGATCGAGGCGGGGGTCGTACTGGGTGCGAGGGTGGTGGTCTCCGTGGTTTCGCCGGAGTCCGCTTCCCAGTCCGTCCCTTCGATCCCGACTCTGGAATCGCAGCCGTTCGCCAGCCACGTCAACCCGACTATCAGAGTTCCGACCAGCCCCTTGCGGAGACGTTCACGCAGTGCTGTCGGGCAGTTTTCCACTCGGGCGAACCTCTTTCAGTGTCGAGAAGTCACATCAACTGGATTGCTGTTACCTGGATCACTGGATGCCGCGCGGGCAGCGACTACGCTAGCGGACTTGTGGAACCCGTCTACTACCCCGTCATCGGGCTGGCCCGCACCATTTTCGCGCTGCAGGGCCTGAAGTTCACCGTCAAGGGTGAAGACAACATTCCGGCGACCGGTGGTGCGGTCATCGCCATCAACCACACCGGCTACATGGACTTCACGTACGCGGGCCTGCCCGCCCGCGCCACGAAGCGCTATGTGCGTTTCATGGCCAAGAAGGAGGTCTTCGACAACTCCATCTCCGGCCCGATCATGCGCGCCCTCAAGCACATTCCGGTCGACCGTGGTGCGGGCGCCGAGTCCTACCACGAGGCGGTGCGCCGACTGCGCTCCGGCGAACTGGTCGGCGTCTACCCCGAAGCCACCATCAGCCGCAGCTTCGAAATCAAGGATTTCAAGTCCGGCGCGGCCCGCATGGCCATCGAAGCCGGTGTCCCCATCATCCCCATGACCATCTGGGGCGCCCAACGAGTCTGGACCAAGGGCTTCCCGAAACGCCTGGGCCGCACCAACACCCCGGTCTTCATCGCGGTCGGTAAGCCGATCCAACCATTCGAACCCGCCGCAGCCCTGACCGAGCAACTGCACTCGACCATGCAGGAAATGCTCCTCGACCTCCAACAGGACTACACCCACGAGCCAGGCGCCTACTGGGTCCCCGCCCGCCTCGGCGGCACCGCCCCCACCCTCGAAGAGGCCAACGCCATGGACGCCGCCGAAGCCGAGGAAAAGGCCGCCCGCCGCGCCACCCAGCCCGAATAACGCGGCCCCTCCCAGGCCGACGAAATATGGTCTGTCCCCGGGGCGGAGCACCCCCGGGGGCAGACCGCATCCCGTTCACCGCCCGCCGGTGCCATCCCCGCGCCGCACCGTCTTCCGAACGTTCCTACGAGCATCGAACTTCTCGAAATAGCTACTGTCATCGCTGTTTCCACGCCGCAAATGCCCAACCCCTCCCCGTTCGACAACACGATCCCCCGCTCCCCGGCCCGCTCGATCCGACACTCAACCGCCTCCCGCCCACTCACCCGAAACTGCACAGCCACAGCCACTTTCGCCCACTCCGGCAACCTGTTCACGCTTCCTCCTTCCTTGCTCTCGGGTAGACGCCGCGGGAAGTCTTCGGGAGCGATATACGGATTCGTCATCCCCTCACCGCCCGGTGCCTACCGTGCGCGCGGTACGGCTTCTGCGGAGGGCGGTCGGCGCCGAGACTCCAGCGCACACCAGCGACGAAGGCAATCCAGGAGGTCGTGGCGATAACGAGTGTCCATGTTTCCAAAAGCACTGTGAAACACCCCGATTCGGTCGAATCCAACGTGTAGTCAATTAACCCGCGAATGGCGGCCGGGTTCGATCACACGGTGGTGATCTCATGTGCCACACTGTTAATCTCACGGTGAGATAAGCAGACATGGCTTGCTGGGCGACCTTTGGGAGAGCCGATGCAGGGGGAGTCCTTCGCGCCGGTCGTTGTTCCGGCGCAGATGTGGAATCAAGAAGCTGTCCAAGCCGCACTGCGGGAGCGGGACATAGCCGGCCTGCTCAAACTCGTACAACGGCATACGGGCGTAAGTCAGCAGCGCCTTGCCACCGCGTTGGAGCTGTCACAGGGGCGGGTGAACGAGCTGATCAATCGGAAGCGGATTGTCAGTGCCCTGGGAACATTCGAGCGACTCGCCAATGGCCTGAACATGCCCGATCACGCGCGGATGAGCCTAGGTTTGGCCCCGGCCGCGGACACTCGGATGACCCTGACCAGCCTGAGTGAGATCAGTAGGACGTACCGGTCACAAGCCGAGGCCGCCGATGAGATTCGAGATCTCGCATCGGCGGCGGCGACGATCGATGTGATGGCCGTGCGAGGTCTGGGCATCCTCGGTCTCAATGACTCGTTGCTGCGTGACGCACTTTCCACCGAAGTGCGCCTGCGCGTACTGCTCCTGAGTCCGGATTCCGCAGCGGCTGTCCATCGTTCCGCAGAGATCGGAGAATCGGCCGAGTCCTTCTCCGCCGGTATTCGACTGGCGATTGCGCGGATCAGGGAGCTCTCTACGAGCGGAAGGCATATCGAGCTGTACACCTACGATCATGCGCCCGTATGGCGGATCATCAGTATCGACGGCATCTTGTTCGTGTCCGCGTTCACTCATCGTCATGAAGGGCACACGTCCCCGGCCCATCGAATCGAGGCAAACGATCGTGGGGTCTTGCACCACGCGTTCGTTCGTACGATGGCGCAGACCTTTGCCGGAGCAAGCCGACTCATCTGAACGATGCGGAGCGACAGTGATCGAAGCGGAATACAAAGCTCGTCTTACTGATCCGGCTGGAGTTCGCGAGAAATTGCAGGCGCTTTCGGTGGCTGACCGTGTCACTTACAGTGACACCTATTTCGATGACGCTATCGAAGCCCTCAGCCGAGCCGGCCGCGAGTTGCGGCTCCGAACGATCAGTGGCTCCGCCGAATCCACCCGCTCCATTCTGACGTTCAAGGATGCGGCCGTCGACGCCGCGACCGGGTCGAAACCGGAGTACGAGACGACCGTTGGTGATCGCGCGACCATGGAAGAGATTGTCGAGAGACTGGGTTATCGGCCACGGCTCTCCTTCACGAAGCTGTGCGAGAACCACCGCTTCAAGGCAGCGGGACGCGAGATGCTCGCAACCATCGTCACGGTTCCCGAGCTCGACGGAACATTTCTGGAACTCGAAACCATGACGGAAACCGAGGACGATCTCGGTGCCGCATTGGCCGATCTGCGTTCGGTGCTCGACGATCTCGGAATTTCCCCCGATCAGCTGACCACCGAGCTCTACACCGACGCGGTGGCCCTGCGCCGCCGAGCCGAATAGTCCTGCGCCACAGGCCTGGTGGCAGTTGACGGGGAGCCCCAAGCTTCCGTTGAGGATCTTGAAAGTTGCGCGGATAGCGTTGCGGGAGTCGAAAGACGTTATGACTCAACGACTTCAGCGCTCCTCCGGGGGGCTTTCGAGAGGAACATCATGATGAAGACCGTCGTCGCCCGTGTCGGACTCGCGCTCGTGGCTTTGTCTGCGACGCTGGCGGTAACCGCGCCGGCAGCCACCGCCGACCCGGTTGGTCGAGGCGCGTGCCTGACCATTGCGAACAACAGCTACAACGACATTCGCGTAGTGGTGACAAACACGCCCATCGGAAACGCGCCCGGTGCCACCTACGACATCCCCGCACGCACGGTTTCCACCCTCCTGGACGACGCGAGCAACTACCTGCTGTCAGCCGATGGCAGCTGGAACCTCAACGCCCCGGACGGTACCTGGGCCTTCGACAGCAAGTTCCGCGAAGGCGCCTGCGCCGGCATCTGGAACTTCACCGTGAACTGACCTGACTCGCACACTTGTGCGAGTCTGTGAGCCGTGATTGACTCTCTGCCAAAGGTTTCCGACAACGCTCGATGACTTCGGCTCACGACGGAAGACGAAGGCGCCATGAAACTTCTTCTCACCTCTGGCGGCGTCAGCAACCAGAGCATCCGTGACGCATTGGTCGACATGCTGGGTAAACCCATCGCCGAGTCCACCGCCTTGTGCATCCCCACCGCGATGTACGGCGGCATGCCGGGGACCGCCGACCTGACATGGCGGCAGATCGCCGGGCAGAGCCGCAACCCCATGGTCGAACTCGGGTGGAAATCGGTGGGGATGCTCGAGTTGACGGCGCTGCCCAGTCTCGACGAGGAGAACTGGGTCCCGTTGGTCCGGGAGACCGATGCCCTGTTGGTGTGCGGTGGCGACGTCATGTATCTGCATCACTGGATGCGCGTGTCCGGTCTGGTGGATTTGTTTCCCTCGCTGAGCGAGACGGTCTACGTGGGACTCAGCGCCGGCAGCATGGTGATGGCCCCGCAGGTCGGGGAGGAGTTCCTCGGCTGGAAGCCGGAGGACGGCGACCGCACGTTGGGCATGGTCGGATTCTCGATGTTCCCGCACCTGGACAACGTGATGTGCCCGGAGAACACCATGGCCGACGCCGAGAAGTGGGCGGAGCGTGTGCCGGTGCCGGGGTACGCGCTCGATGACCAGACGGCGATCAAGGTGGTGGATGGTGCCGTCGAGGTGATCTCGGAGGGACACTGGAGGCTTTTCGACCGATAGCCCGTTTCGGGAGGGCAGACTCGTGATCATGCGCGAACCGGAGGGTGTGGCACGGGTTTTCGATCCGATGTGGGCCGAGATCGACGCGGTCGGACGGGACGGCAGTACCGGCGGATATCGCCGATACGCCTGGTCGGACGCGGATCTGACACTGCGCGACTGGTTCCGAGGTGAGGCCGCCCGCCGGTCGATGGAGGTCGAGGAGGATCGCAACGGGAACCTGTGGGCGTGGTGGCTGCCGCGGAACTGGGTTGGGGATCCCAAGGGCGCGTTCGTAACCGGGTCGCACCTGGACTCGGTGCCGGACG
Organism: Nocardia sp. NPDC059240; assembly: GCF_042753865.1. Classification (NCBI taxonomy): domain Bacteria; kingdom Bacillati; phylum Actinomycetota; class Actinomycetes; order Mycobacteriales; family Nocardiaceae; genus Nocardia; species Nocardia sp. NPDC059240. Next base: position 617,955 of record NZ_JBHZAC010000005.1, read on the forward strand.
GTGGCGCTTTCGACGGACCTTTGGGGATCGTGTCGGCGTTCACCGCGGTCGACCTGCTTCGCGCTCGCGGTATCGAACCCGCCATTCCGGTTGCGGTGGTGGCCTTCACCGATGAGGAGGGGGCGCGGTTCGGCGTGGCGTGCATCGGCTCGCAGCTGAGCACCGGCACGCTCGCTCCCGAGCGCGCGCTCGCTCTCCGCGACGGGGATGGAATCACCTTGGCGGAAGCCCTGGTTCGCGCGGGACGCGATCCCGGGGCATTGGGTGCCGACGCCACGCTCGGTGAACGCGTCGGGGTCTTCGTGGAACTGCATGTCGAGCAGGGCCGCGCCCTCGATCTCGTGAATCGCCCCTTGGCGCTGGCCTCCGCGATCTGGCCGCACGGCCGTTGGGAATTCGAATTCGACGGTGAGGCCAACCATGCCGGGGCGACCCGGCTGGTGGATCGCCACGACCCGATGCTGCCGTTCGCGGCTACGGTGCGGTCGGCTCGCCTGGAGGCGGCGGCGCGGGAGGCCGTCGCCACCTTCGGCAAGGTTCTCGTCGCGCCCAATGGCACCAATGCGATTCCCTCGCGCGTGCGGGCCTGGCTGGACGCCCGCGCCGCCGACCAGCCCACCCTGGACGCCCTGGTGTCCCGCGTTGCCGAGTTGGCCCGTGCCCACGCGGGCGAGGAGGGCGTGGAGCTGGCCGTGCGTGTCGAATCCAGCACGCCGATAGTCGATTTCCCACCCGGGCCCCGCGCCCGCCTCGCCGCCGCCCTGTTACACCTCGGCGATATCCCGGTGATCCCGACCCAAGCCGGTCACGACGCCGGCATCCTCTCCGACCGCGTCCCCACCGCAATGCTGTTCGTCCGCAACCCCACCGGGATCTCTCACTCCCCGGCCGAATACGCCGAACCCGCCGACTGCCACACCGGTGCCGCCGCCCTGGCCGACATCATGGCGGCTTGGGTGAGCTGATCAGCTGGGGTCGGACCCGCGCACCGCCGACAGCCAGGTGGCGGCAGCCGCCGCGATCATGGTCGCGCCTACGAAACCCGGTACGCCACCGCCGGACGAATAGACCCACAGCAACCCCACGAACGGTCCGGCGATCGCCGACTGCGCATCCAACAGCAATCGCCGCCCGATCCCTGTGCGGCGCAGGGCTTCCGGATCCGGGCGGGTGGGATTGTCGATCAGCTTCCCGACCGGCTCCCTATCCCGCACTCGCCCGGCCGGATAGATCCGCTGTCCGGCGATATGTACGGAGCGTCCGGATAGTTCGGCCGTGTCTTGCGTCAGCGCCACCAACACCGGATCGAAATACACCGGCAGCCAAAGATCTTTTCCTGCGGCGGTGAACTCCAGCCACGACCGGCTCATCAGCCGATGCTGCTGCCGCACCCGGCGTACCGCCGCTTCGCGCGCCTGCCCACCCGGCAGCCCGGCAGGGAGCAACCCGCTCGCGACCGCGAATCGAAAGCCGGTGTAGCCCAGGATGATCAGGCTCACGGTCCCGAGCATCGCCATCTGGTCCGGATCGGCGAACGGGACCCAGGCGAGGGTGATCGCCAGGGTCCCGATCGTCACGAGCGCCGGATAGGCCAGGGGGTGGCCCATCCGGGAAATCACTTCAGGAAACCGATTTTGGTGTAGTCCAGGCTGGCCATGCCGGCTGCGCCGTAGTTGGCGAGGTTGGCGCGGACGCCGACATTGGCGGGCGACTGCATGAGCGGCAGCGAGTGGCCTTCCGCGAAGATCTTCTTGTCGATCTGATTGGCCAGTTCGATGGCCTTCTGCGGATCGAGTTCGGAGACGGCTTGATCGATGTCGTTGTTGAGCTCGGGGGAGCCGATGCGGCCGAAGTTGCCCTGCACATCATCGGGGTGGTAGCCCCAGATCTGGTCCATGCTGCTGAGCGGGAACGGATCGCCGACCCAACTGAACTGTGCCACATCGAAATCGCCGGACTTGATGTACTTGGGGAAGAAGTCCACCCCCGGCTTGGTGTCGATGGTGAGCTTCACGCCGACCCGGTCCAGGTTCTGCTGCATGATCTGCGCCATCTGCACCCAGATGTCCTGGTTGTACATGACGTCACGGATCTCGAGTTTGCGGCCGTCCTTCTCGCGGGTGCCACCGCCGGCGGGGACCTTCCAACCGAGTGCGTCCAATTCCTTCGCTGCGGCATCGGGATCGAAGCCGAGCGAATTGTCCTGGTAGCCCTTCTGGTTCATCAGGTAGATGTGATTGTTGAGCGGCTTGGGGTCGAGGACCATGCCGTTCTGGATGGCGGTCGCGATGCCCTGTCGGTCGATGGCCTTGCCGATGGCGACACGCAGTTTCGGATCTTCCAGCAGCGAGCCGGGCGCACCGTTGAAGGTGAGGTGTGACCACGTGCTGCTGTTGGCGCGCCGGATGGCGATGCCGTCCGTGCCCTGCGCGGTCTTGATCTCATCGCGGCTGGCGAGGCCCACCGCGTCGATCTCGTTGTTCTGCAAGGCCGGCAGGTCCGCGGCGGCGTCGAGGACACTGAAGGTGATGGTGTCCAGCTTGGGAGTCGCGCCCCACCACTTCGGGTTGCGGCCCAGCACGATTCGACCCTGTCCCCGGTCGATGTTCTGCACGATGAACGGTCCGGCGCTCGGCCCGGGGTTGTTCACGAAGCCCTTGTTGAAGGCGTCGGGGGTGCCGGTGACGGCCTTCGAGACCAGGAAACTGTTGCCCGAGAACTGGCCTCGCCATTCGCCGAAATGCTTGCTGAAGGTGAGAATCGCCTGGCGATCGTCCACGCCGCGCTCTACCTTCGAGACCCGATCGAAGCCATTGTTGTTGGCGATCAGGAAGTCCTTGTTGCGGCCGCTCAGGGCCTCGGCCTCCGAGGCGATGTCCTCCCAGGTCATCGGTGATCCGTCGGACCACACCGCCTTGGGATTGATGGTGTAGGTGACCTGCTGCGGATCAGTGCTGGTCAACTGCACGTCGGTGAAGTAGTTGTGGTCGACGCTGAGATTGCCCGCCGCGTCGGAGATGAACGCGCGCGGCATGGTGGACCGCTCCACACCGGTGTACTCGATGTCATTGCCATCAACCTGGAGGGTGTTCCAGTTGGACGGGAGCGCCGACATCGACAGCCGCAGGTTGCCGCCGTCTTTCAAGTCGGCGACGTCGTGCGGGTTGATATCGCTGGTCGCGCCGAGGTCCGACGACACCGCATTGGAGTTGTCGTTGCCACCGCCGCAGCCGGTCGCTAGCGCGGTCACGGCCACCAGTGGGACCGCGAGCCGTACGCCGATCGAGCGAATCCTCACCGGTTGCTCCTTCCGTTGGAGTTTTGCTGGAACACAGTGCTTTCCACGGTCCGCCCCTATCCGGCGACTACCGGCAGCGGGACGGCATCGATGAGCGCACGGGTGTACTCGTGCCGAGGATCCGCGAAAATCTGTTCGGCGGCACCGTATTCGACGATCTTCCCGCGATACATGACCGCGATGTCGTGCGCGAGATTGCGAACCACCGACAGGTCGTGGGACACGAACAGATACGACAAACCGCGCTGGGCTTGCAGGTCGCGCAGCAGATTCAGCACGCCGGCCTGGATCGAGACGTCCAGCGAGGAGACCGGCTCGTCCAGCACCAGGATCTCGGGGTCCAGGGCCAGGGCTCGCGCGACATTGATGCGCTGCTTCTGACCACCGGAGAAGTCGGCCGGATATCGGTCGGCGTGCTCGGGTCGCAGGCCGACCAGACGTAGCAGGTCCCGAACCCGGCTCTGAATCTCGTCGTGCGGAAATCCGTTGATGCGCAACGGCTGGGCGAGCGCATCGAAAATTGGCAGACGGGGATCCAGTGAGGACGCCGGATCCTGGAACACGATCTGCATTTTGCGCCGGATCTCACGGCGGCGCTCGTGGGTGAGCTGCGAGGTGTCGCTACCGAGCACCTCGATGGTGCCCGCCTGCGGCGTGACGAGATCCATGATCTGGGTCAGGGTCGTGGACTTGCCGGAACCGGATTCGCCGACCAACGCCAGGGTACGACCGGCGCGAACCTCGAAGCTGATCTCGTCCACGGCGTTCACCGCGCCGACCCGGCGACGGAACACCACGCCCTTGGTGAGCGGGAAGGTCTTCTTGAGATTCGAAACCCGCAGCACCACGGTGTCATTCGCCGCTGCGACCTGTTCCGCCGAACTGACCTCGCGCCGGAAGGCGGTGAAGAGCTCGGCCGTGCCGACCTCGGCGGTACGGATGCATGCCGCCCGATGTCCGGGTTCGGTGTCCTGCAGCGGCGGTTCCGCGGCTAGGCAGTCATCGATGGCGATCGGGCAGCGCGGCGCGAAGGTGCAGCCGACGGGTAGGGCGTGCATGGCCGGGGGCGCGCCGACGATGGGTATCAGTGGTAGCCGCGCGGGGCCGTCCATGCGCGGAATGGAACCCAGCAACCCGACGGTGTAGGGCATCCGGGGCGCATTGAAAATGTCAGCGGCACGCGCGGTTTCGACGATCCGCCCGGCGTACATCACGGCTACTCGGTCGGCGATGGTGGCCGCGATCCCCATATCGTGGGTGATCATGACGACGCCGGCGCCCGTGATGTCGCGGGCCTTCTGCAGCAGGTTGAGGATCTGCTTCTGAACCGTCACATCCAATGCGGTGGTGGGCTCGTCGCAGATGATGAGGTCGGGATCGTTGGCGATCGCGATGGCGATCACCACACGCTGGCGCATGCCGCCGGAGAACTCGTGCGGAAAGGCCCTGGCGCGCAGCGCCGGATCCGGGATGCCGACCAGATCCAGCAGTTCGACCGCCCGTTGTGCCGCCTCCTGCTTGCTCATCTTCCCGTGCGCGAGCAGAGCTTCCGCGATCTGATCGCCGACGCGATAGACGGGGGTCAGAGCCGAGAGCGGGTCCTGGAACACCATCGAGATCTTGCTGCCGCGCAGAGTCGACAACTGCCGGTCGCCCATGCCGATGAGTTCCTGCCCGCGCAAACGGATGGAACCGCGCACGCGGGCCTGGTCCGGGAGCAGTCCCATGACCGCCAGCGACGAAACGGATTTGCCCGAACCGGATTCCCCGACGATGGCCAGCACCTCACCGTCCTGCACGGTGTAACTGACCCCGCGCACGGCGTCGATGCGCCCCTCTTCACCGGGGAACGAGACGTGCAGATCGGCGACCTCGAGCAGTGGGGCGGTAGTGGCGCGACTCGTCTTGTCCGTCATGCCTGGGCCTTTCCGGTGGTGTCGCCCTTACGATCCTTGCGCCGCGAACGCGCCCCCTGTGCACTCGGATCGAAGGCGTCCCGCAGACCGTCGCCGACCAGGAAGGCACACAGCACGATCGCGATCAGAATCCCACCGGTGAACATGAACAGCCATGGGTAGGTGAGCGCCGATTTGGTGCCCGACGCGATGAGCGAACCGAGCGAGACGTCCGGCGGTTGAACGCCGAATCCCAGGTAGCTGAGCCCGGTTTCACCCAGGATCGCGGATCCGACGGTAAGGGAGGTGTCGATGATCAGGATGGATGCGATGTTGGGCAGGATGTGCGTGGTGATCACGGTCCAGGTGGACGCACCCATATACCGTGCGGCCCGGACGAATTCGCGATCCCGGAGGCCGAGTGTCATGCCGCGGATCATGCGGGCGCTGATCATCCAGCCGAAGCCGGCGAGCAGGATGATCAGCAGCAGGATGCTACCGCTGCCCTTGGTCCGGGGCGCGAACAGCGCCACGATGATGAAGCTCGGCATCACCAGCAGCAGATCCACCACCCACATGATGACCGTGTCGGTCACTCCGCCGATCAGCCCGGCGATCGAGCCGGCGAACGACGCGATCACCGCCGCTATGAACGCCACCGAGAAACCGATGATCAGGGACTTCTGCAGGCCGCGCAAGGTCTGCGCCAGCACGTCCTGGCCGATCTGGTTGGTGCCGAACGGGTGTCGTCCGCTGGGCGGCTTCAACAGCGCCGTGTAGTCGAGTTGCTGGTAGTCGTACTTCAGGAACGGTGGCACCGCGAAGGCCACGATCACCATCAGCGCCAGGACCACCAGTCCGATGATCGCCGGCTTGTTACGGAGGAAGCGTCGCAGCACCAGCTTGCGGCGACCGGCTGCCGCAGGTTCCGGATTGCCGCCGACGATGAGTTCGGTCTCGGACATCAGGCACGCACCCGGGGGTCGAGAATCGCGAGGACGATGTCCGACAGCAGGCCGGACAGCAGGATCACCAGGGCGACGAAGGCGGTGATCGTCACCACCGGGTAGAGGTCCTGGAGATTGATGGAGTCGACCAGCCATTCACCGACGCCGTGCCATCCGAAGATCTTCTCTACGAAGGCCGCACCGGTGATCAATCCGCCGAATCCGTAGGCGAACAGCGTCGCCATGGGGATCAGCGCGGTCCGCAGACCGTGTTTGTACAGTGCCCGGGATCGGGTGAGTCCCTTTGCTCGCGCCGTCCGGATGAAGTCGCTCTGCAGCACATCCAGCATGGCGTTGCGCTGATAGCGGCTGTAGCCGGCGGCTGCACCGAGGATCAGGACGAGGGTGGGGACCGCCATGTGCTGTACCCGGTCGACGAATTGATTCCACGCGCCGTGCACCGCGTTCGCCGAAGTCTCGCCCGTGTAATAGAAGATCTGTGTGCCGGCCGACGTGTTGATCTCCAGCGCACCGTATTTCAGGAGCGTCGCGAGCAGGAACACGGGCGTGCTGAAGATCAGCAGAGACAGGATGGTGGTGAGGTAGTCGCTGAACTTGTACTGCCGGATCGCGCCTGCCGCACCGACGAGGATGCCGAGCAGGGTGCCGAGCACCGATCCGATCAACACCAGCCGCAAGCTGACCCCGATCCTGCGGGGGAGCTCCTGGCTGACCGGCTGACCGGCCAGGGTATTGCCGAAGTCGCCGTGCAGCACTACGCCTTCGACCCATTCGCCGTAGCGCTGCGGTATCGGCATGTCCAGCTTGAGCTCTTGGCGCTTGGCGTCGATGACCGATTGTGGCGGACGCGGATTGCGCTGTTCCAGGCTCTCCAGCGGATTGAACGTGAGCGACGCGAGCGCGAAGGTGAGGAACGATGCCAGCACCAGCAGCACGACATAGTTGAGCGCACGTCGCAGCAAAAATCCGGCCATCATTCCCTTTCGGGGTCGAGTACTGACCCCAGATCATAGGGACAGGAAACCGTAAACGCGGGGTACGGAGGGGAGACGCTCCGGCAATCGGTGTGTTATTGCGCGTGGCTCTGGGAATGCAACCTGGCGGCAAGGGTGCGGCAAGGTGGGTGACCGAAAGGTCTCGTTTGTACGGCATCGCCCGTAATCCACGGGCGCGGGCGTGAGCGCTCGAGGCAGGATGGAGTAGGTGACGCTCTTTCACCTGCCCAAACCCAAGATGGTCGCCTCCGATGTGGACGGCACGCTCATCGATCACCGTGAGCAGCTGAGCGCCCGCACGAAGGCCGCGATCGATGCCCTGCGGGCCGATGGGGTGCCGTTCGTGCTCGCTACCGGGCGGCCGCCGCGCTGGATCAGTCCGGTGGTCGACCAGCTCGGATTCGCGCCGTTGTGCGTGTGCGGCAACGGTGCGGTGATCTACGACAGTGACGCGGATCGGGTGCTGGATTCGAGCACGCTCGATATCGAAAACCTCACCTGGCTGGCCGATCTGGCCGAGCGCCTGCTGCCGGGCTGCGGGCTGGCGGCCGAGCGGGTCGGGGTCACCGCGCACGATGCCGCGACCCCGCAGTTCGTGAGTTCGCCGGAGTACGAGCACGCCTGGCTCAATCCGGACGACACCCAGGTGTCGCGGGCCGAGGTGATCTCCGCGCCCGCGATCAAGATGTTGATCCGACTACCGGGCACCTCCAGCGCGGTCATGCGTGCGACCCTGGAACCGCAGCTGGCCGGTCGCGCCGATCTCACCTACTCCACCGACAACGGCCTCATCGAACTCTCGGCTCCCGGCGTCAGCAAGGCCACCGGCCTGGCCACCATCGCCCAGCGCCTGGGCGTCCAGCATTCTTCGCTGATCGCCTTCGGTGACATGCCCAACGACGTCCCCATGCTGCTCATGGCCGGGCACGGCGTGGCCATGGCCAATGCGCACCCCGAAGCCATCGCCGCCGCCGATGAGGTCGCTGCCTCCAATACCGACGACGGCGTGGCCCGCACGCTCGAACGCTGGTGGTCCTGAACCTGTTCGGTTGACGCGCTGGCTATTTGGGTGACGCGCTCGGCATGATCGGGTCCTGGACCGCGCCGTAATTGTTCAGGACCGTGGTGACGATTCCGGTCAGCTTGTTGAAGATCAGTGCGCCATTGCTGAAATCGGTCCTGATGCCGTCCTGGACGGGATATTCATTGCTGGTCGGCAGGCCGAGAATGCCGGTGCCGGCGCCCAATTGCAGGAAGCGTTCCAGGATGCGGCCGACCACCGAGAAGACTTGGCCGGTCGGATTCGAATAGACGTAGCCGTTGGAGAATTCGCCGTACTGACCGCCGTCGGCGAGCGCCACCGGCTCCGTTTTCGGTTGTCCCAGTGGACCGTTCGCGCGACCCTGGGAGTCCCAGTAGCGAGCCACCGGGCTGCGGTCGAGCATATTGATGATCTTCTGGGTGAGATCGGCCAAGGCGGCGAGATCCGCCTGGTTGGCCCCGTTCGCGTCGGGCGCGGGGGAGGGCTGGGTATTGCCCGCGTTCTGACCCGGTCGGGTGCGAGTTGTCGTGGGCGCGACGGCATTCGGGCCGCCCGCCGCGTCCTCCGCGATCTGCCGGATCTTGTCCATCAGCGCGTAGGCGGCGTCACCGGGGCAGGTGGTGTTGCCGACATCGCGGTGTGCGAACACATTCGGCAGCTTGACCGCCTGTCCGAGAGCGAATTTCGTGTAGTCGCTGCCCTCGGAGTACATGGTGGTCGAGCCCTCCGGATCGATGCCGGCCACCTTCGCCCGCCAGCCGATGTACTTGCCCACCGCCTGGATGGAGACATCGGTGGGGGCCTCGTCCTCGTAGTCGCCCATGATCGCGACACCCGCGGTGTTGATATTGAAGCCGCCCGCGTGCGCGCCCTCGACCGGGCGATCCAGGCCGCCGTAGCGGCCCTCGAAGAGCTGCCCGTACTTGTCGACCAGGGCGTTGTAGCCGATGTCGCACCAGCCCAACGTCTTCGCGTGATACGCGTAGATGGCGCGCACGATGCCCGCGGACTCGGCCTTGGTGTAATCGTTGCGGCCCGCGGTGTGGTGCACGGTGATCGCGGAGACGCCGTCGTCGTAGGTGGGTTCCTCGCAGCGCAGCGATTCGTCCGCACCCCACTGGGCGCGGGTGATCACCTTCGGTCCGCCGCCCGGCAGTGGCGCGGCCACCGTGGAGAGGTTCTCGTCGATGCTGCCGCGGCCCGGATCGATCAGCACCGCGGCCAGCTTCTCCAGATTGATCTGCGCCGGATCGGCCGAACCGTCGTCCAGCGGTTTGGGTTCCGCGGGTGCGGCGACCGGCTTGCGGGTCACCAGCATCTGCACGGTCTTGGTGTTGCCGACATAGATGGGCTCGGTGCCGAGGCGCTGACCCGGCACCGGATGGTCGCGGCCGTTCTCGGTCTCGGCGTCGTACCAGGGGCCCCAGGTGCCGTCGGGACGCTGGGCGCGCAGCTTGGTGGTGGTGCCGGCCAGGTCCAGCGCGGTGAGCGCCACCATGCTGAACGGGGTGTCGCGGGTCAGCTCCTTGACCTGCGCGCCGACCTTGTCGACCAGATCATTCGGGACCGCACCCGCCGCGAGGGCGGGGGAGCGCAGATCGCCGGTCAGACCGGGCACCGGGTGCGGGCCCGGGGCGGCCGGATCGTCGGCGGCGGGTACCGGGGCCTGCGGCTCGGAATCGGCTGGGACGACCGGTGATTCGCCGGGCGGTGTGGCATCCGGACCGGGCTCGGCAATGAAGCCGGGTGCACCGGCGACGGGGGCGGTCGGCCTCGCGGCACCCGGGACGGCCTGGGCGGGCGAGGTCGGCTTGGAAGTGGCGGGAGTGCTGCCCGGCGTGGCGGGTAGGGCGGCTTGCGGCGTGACGGCGGGCGCGACCGGGCGGGTAGTGGTGGGCAGCGCGGCCTGCGGCGTAAGCGCCGGTGCGACCGGATAAGTCGTGGTGGGTGTCGCTGCCTGCGGCGTAAGTGCGGGGGCGGCCGGGCGAGTCGTGCTGGGCAGCGCGGGTGCGGTGCCCGGCGGTGGCGCGGAATTCAGCCTGGGGAGCGGGATCTCACTGGGTAGTTGCACGCCCGGAATGAGATTCGGCGGGATCGGGATGGCCCTGGGCAGCGGCAGCATCCGCAGATCCGACAGGTGGAGGTCGGGGAGGTTGAGGCCGGTCAGTTCGCGCAGCGGCAGGACGATATCGGGTGCCGAAGAAAGGGCGACTTCGGCCATTTGTGCAGGTATAGCTGCCAGATTGCTTTCGTCCGTGACCCGGACATCTCGGGAATCGCTCAGCGCCAGAATGCCAACGGGCGCTGCCAGGGCGAGGACGGTGACAACCGGGAGCGTTATGGCGTGTTTCGGTCTGCGATACGGCACGAGCATCTCCCATTCGAGGTAAATCCGTCTAACCGCGCCCGGAGTGCGAGCTTGCCACTCGGCGCATCAGCGATCACACTAGTCCCTACTGTCACATTCTCTGAACGTATGGTTGAGGCTTAGCTTTGGGTAACTCGAATGTAGCTTCGGCTCTCGACAGAACGGGTATGACATGCCGAACGGGTACCTAGCGCAGCGCCGTAGAAGGCGCGGTCTGCTCACCCTGTCCCTCGCTGTCGCAGCCACCACCGGCGGCACCGCCCTACTGCTCTGGGCCTGGCCCGACAACGCCTTCCTCTTCACCGCCGGCGCCGGACACGGCCGCGGCCTCAGCCAGAACGGCGCCTTCGACAAGGCCGTCGCGGGCTGGACCGCCGACCGCATCCTGGCCAACTACTACGCCGGCGCGGATCTCGCCGATATCGGCCCGACCACGGTCCGCGTCCGCCTCATGGAGCAGGACGACAAGACCCTCGACATCGCCTCCGACTCCGTCTTCTACGTCGCCGACCGGCGCGTAATCCCCGGCCAGGCAGCGCATTTGACGCCCACCGCCGCCGGCGCGGACGTCACCATCACCCAGGGCTGCGACGGCGCCAAACTCTGGGAGGGCTCCACCGACGACCCCTGGGCCTACCCCGTCACCGACGGCACCGACCGCCCCGCCGCCGAACAACTCGAAATCTGCGGCGGCAACGCCTACCGCGGCGTCCTCGGCGTGGCCCTCGACGGCGGTTCGCTGCGCACCGTCAACGACCTCGACCTCGACGACTACCTCAAGGGCGTGGTCCCCGCCGAAATGGTCCCCGGCTGGGCCGACCAGGGCGGCGCGGAAGCCCTACGCGCCCAAGCCATCGCCGCCCGCTCCTACGCGCTGGCCGAACAGCGCTACTCCTACGCCCAAACCTGCGACACCACCGACTGCCAGATGTACGTCGGCACCGACAAGGAAGACCCCCGCACCACCGCCGCGGTCGAAGCCACCTCCGGCAAGGTCCTCACCCGCGACAACCACCTCCTCCGCGCCGAATACTCCGCCGCCCCCGACGGCGGCCTCCCCACCCCCGCCTCGGCAATGGAAATAGGCCCCGCCCTCACCGACTTCCCGGCCGCCCAAACCCCAGGCCTTCCGAGCCTCCCCTTCCTCAACCCGCCCCAAACAAACCCGGCCCCAACGGAAGCCGATCCGAACACACCTGCGGCACCGGACGCAGTCACCCCGGATCCGACTTACGCCGACCCGACCTATACCGACCCCACCAACACCACACCGGGCACCGAAACCCCCGCCGTCCCAGGCAATTCCACCCCGGCAACCCCGGTCCGCCCCACCCCCAACAACCGCAGCCGGGTCAATGTCCCACTCCCGGCCTTCCCCAACCCGGGCAGCGCCGACCCGAATTCGCTACTGTCCGACTCGCATTGGGCACCGGACCCCGCGACCCCGGAGATTCCCGTCCGTCCGGCCATGCCCTCGGCAACCCCGGCCCCGCGCACAGCCTCCACCCCGACCCCGCCCACCTCGCCCAACCCGAACTCCGTCACGGTTCAGATCGCGCCCGCTGGTAATCGGAAGTAGCTCCACGAGTCTCTCTGTGCTGCAAGGAAATACGAAAAGCAAGAGCTTGACGGATTCGATGACGGATTCGAGCCACCGGCTATTCCATTCAAGAACTCGCGGGTAATAACGCCGACTTGTTTTAGTCGGATTTATTGCGCGAGAGACAAACTGAGTACCACCTGTCGCAATGTGTATACTCCGGTCGTTGACCTTGAATTGAAGGTGTTGTGCCCCAGGGCATCACGGGCAGGTGGATGTATGCGGTAGGTCGGTGCGCACCGTCGCGGCATGGGGGCCGCGCGGAGGATGTTGCTGTCGTGGGGGTCGAGCAGGCTCGGCGTAGTGCCCTTTTGCCACCATCGACTCGTCGGCGGTCTTTCAGGACCCGGTCGGGTCGATGGTTGGTGGTCCGCTGTCGGCGGATTCATGGAAGGGGTAAGTGCACCGTGTCCGCAAATGCATTGGCCGCGTGGTTCATGCAAATTTTTGATCCTGAAACGTTGGACCTGGTCGCAGCGCGACTGGATTTCGAACTGGCCGAGCGCATCGTGTGCGGCACGGCCACCGTTGCCGACCTCTTCCTGGCGTCGGAAGCGGTCGGCTGGGATCTGGGCGAATTACTGCCCGCTTCGCTTGACGAGCTGTACCGCCCGATCCATCACCTCGATGGGCGAGACATCGAGTGCATCGCATAGCGCGAAGAGCTGATGCATATCCGGTGAGCGTTCGCCGTTCTCGAAGCGCTGGATAGTACTGACGGCGACACCCGAGGCCGTCGCCAATTGGGGTCTCGTCAGGCCGCGCCGCCCCCGGGCAGCGCGCAGCTCCTCGCCCACCGCGCGGTTGATGCCGTCGTGGAGGTCCCGCAGTTCCATACGGACCATGATGAGGTCCAAATGGAATTTGGGCAAACACTCCAGGCTGTGAATGTGCTGGGAGTCGCATCAAGGTCACGATTAGGCAACAGGTCCGTTCGGACTTGATACCGGTCCGTTTGGACCTTAGCGTGGCCCGTATGGACTTGCTAGATCAACAGACGGCCGACCGCATCGCGCATGCCATGGGTGCAGCAGGCCTCGATGTCGAGCAGTTGGCCGCGCGAACCGGCCTCGACGCCGCGGTGCTGACCGCCCGCCTGGCGGCCGCCTCGCCGTTCACCGTGGCCGAATTGGTGCTGGTCACTGTGGTGTTGGACTGCGATTCCACGCAGCTGCTGACGCGATCGGGGTCGGCCGATGTCTGAGATCGACCCGGATCAGCTCTACATCGACGTGCCGGCATTGCGCGAGCTGGTCGCGTTGCTGGGCGGGATACCGGATCTCGCCGAGGATCTGGAGGACGCCGTCGCCGGACGCGTGCGTCTGGGCGCCGCCAATACGCGACTGAGCGCGCGATCCGGTGATCAGCCTTTGCCGTTCAGTGTGGGCGCCGCCGCTGCGCGCGACCATCTGCACGCGGTGTTGGTCTCCTGGGTTCGCCTGGTCTGTGAACAGCGAGCGATCGACTACGCGGGAGGTACCTCGACTCCCGATCTGGCCCGCTGGTTGGCCGCCAAGGTGATCGCTTTGGCCATGACCGAAGGCGCCGACACCGCTCCGGCCGAGATTCGGGCGGCCGTCGTCGCGGTCGAACGCATCGTCTGCCCACCTCCGACGCCGATCGTCGTATCCGTCGACGCACTGGAATCCGCACGCCGCGCCCGCCTCAGTGCTTCGGGAATCGCCACCCTTGCAAAGGAACTCGGCGAGCCAGTCCGCGCCGTGACGGTGCGCCGCATTCAGACGCTGCGTGATGCCGGCCGGGTCGCTCCGGTGCCCGGTCCGTGGGCGAAGGACTGGCCGGAGCAGTTCATCGTCGGCGAGGTGCTCGACGCGCACCTTGCGTTTCCGGTGCGCCGCCGCAAATCCACCGTCTCACGCAACGAGGTCCATCAGCCCCTGTTGCGGGTGGTGGACGGGGCGACCGACTGACCGGGTCCCACTGTTCTCTGCTCGCGACACGGCCGCCGCATCATCGCCTTCCGGCATGATCCGGCGGCCGTCGGCGTTCGTAAACCATTGTCTACCAGCAGGTTTAAAGAAAATTGAGCTTGGGTGTTGACATTCTGATCCGCTTACGTGAAGCTGATTGCAGCGCCACAGTTGCGCCTTCTCCCGAAACTCACCGGGATCCCCACTGCTTCAGCCGCTTTCATTTCCACGAAAGCATTCGACGGCCCTACCCGCATCTCCTTCCGCGGGTGGGGCCGTCCCATTTCCCGACCCCCCGCCCGGCGGTACGGCTTCGGCCACCGCCCGAAAAGGCGTGCCCGAAAGGTGATTTCGTGTGATCACAGTTCTGACCTGCCGCGGCACCGGGGAACCGCTCGCGTCACCGCGCAACCTGCTGACCGGGGTCACCGGCCGACTGGATCCGGGCAAGTACGAGATCGGGCCTGATGTCGATTACCCGGCCGCCATCGGGCCCGCCAACCCCGGTCGCGGTCTTTATGGATGCTCGGAACTGCAGTCGATCGATCGAGGCGTCGCGGCACTCGTGGCAGCAATCCATGCGACTCCCAACCAGGTCGGGATCCTCGGCTACAGCCTCGGTGCGCAAGTCGTGACCAGGTTTCTCGAGGCCAAGGCACGCGGTGAATACCCCGACTGTGAGATCGCCTGGGCCGCGAACATCGCCAATCCGCTTCGGCGTGAGGGTGATTCGATCGACGAACGGCCGATCGGATTCGGAATCAACGGCCAGCGCGGGGCGTGGCCCGACGAGTTCCCGATCTGGGAGGTCGCGAATCCGCTCGACGCCATCACCTCGTGCCCGGCGGATTCGCCGCTGCGTGCGCTCGCCGACACGGTGTCCGCCTTCGGTCTCGCCGAACTCGGCGGCTGGAGCGCCGATCTGGCCGATCGGCTGCGTCGCAATCGCTGGCAGCCCGCGTCTTTCGGGTGGTGGCTGCGTCCGGTGCGGACGTGGGAGCTGTGGACGCGCGCTGCCGCGCTCATGAGCGGCTACCTCGAGGGTGGAGCGCACAACATCGCCTACCTCGAGGGCGGCTACTGCGATCGCCTGGCGGCCATCCTCAACGACTTCGACCTACCGGAGAGGAGGTGAACAACGTGCTCACCATTGCCCAGGATCTCATCAAGCTCATCGGCGATCTGCTTCCGCTGATCCTGCCGCTGTTCGGTCTGTGACCGAGCTCTGAATATCCATGCCCTCGTCATCGGCGCAGGACACGAGGAGACACCATGACAATCTTCGGGATCGACATATCCAACAACAACGGCCCTGACGTCGACTTGGCGGAGGTCGCCCGCGAGGGATTCCAGTTCGTCTTCGCGAAGGTGACCGAGGGCGACGGATTCATCGACTACACCTGGCCCGCGTATCGGGATGCCGCGCACGCCAACGGATTACTGGTGGCCGGATACCACTATCTGCGTGACGACTGTGATGTCGACGCTCAGGCGGAGCTGTATCTCGCGCACCTCGGCGATGCCGCGATCATGGTCGACTTTGAAGCCGATTCCGGTGGGATCGAGACCTTCTGGGCCTTCGTGAACGCGGTACGCGCTCGTGGTCGGGCCGTCAGCCTGTCGTATATCCCGCGCTGGTACTGGCAGCGGATCGGCTCCCCCGATCTCTCGCGGGTGCCCGGCCTGATCCAGTCGAGCTACGTCTCCGGCTCCGGCTCCGCGTCCGCCCTGTATCCGGGCGACGACTCTCGATTCTGGGATGGATTCGGCGGCAAGACCATCGACCTGCTCCAGTTCACCGATGCTGCCGTCGTGGCCGGACATCGCGTGGATGCCAATGCCTTCACAGGCACCCTCGACCAACTCCGGGCACTGCTCGGAACAGCACCTACTACCCAGGGAGTTCTCATGGCACTCACCGACGAACAGCAGACGGACCTTTACTCGAAGGTGCTGGAGATTTGGGCGCAATTGCGCGGGCCGGATGGACAGGGCTGGCCACAACTCGGCCGAAATGCGCAGGGAGAGAGCCTGACCCTGGTCGACGCGGTGGCCCACCTGCTCGAAGTCCCCGTGGCCGGTCAGGCAGATCCGGGCAAGGTGGCGTCGTGAGCGTGCCCGGCGCGTTCGTGGCGCGCAATGCGAAGGCGGTGGTCTCGGTCATCGGCGGAATCGTCAATGTGCTGGCGGTCTCCGTCGCGCTGTTCCAGTTCGCACCGGTCGAATACGCCGGTGTGGGAGCCGCTTTGCTGGTGATGATGGAGGCCCTGCGCAGCGCCAATGTCTGGATCGTCAGGAACGAGCCGGCGCTCGTGGCCGCCATCGACGAGATCGTCGCGCCCGAGGCAGGGTGATCGCTTGTTCGACACGCTGCTACTGGCCGTGGCCACATTCCTCGGCGGCACCGGCACCTCGGCCTTCTTCAGCTGGCTGCGCGCCCGTCGCATGCAGCCGATGACCAGCTTGCGGTACGAGGTCGCGGCGGCCAAGAACGTGAACGACATCGCGCTCGAGACGCTCGCGCGAGTCTCCCAGGAGTTGCGCGACGTCACCGGCCGCCTCGACGCCGTAGAGGCGGCCCAGGAAGCCTCGATACGCGAATTGACCAGAGTCACAGGTCTTTTCCGTGAGGCCCTGGCGGTATTGCGGGGTGTGATAGAGGCCGCTCAGCACGGCCGGATCCCGGAACTGCACATGTCCAGAGAGTTGATGGACGAGGTCGAGTTCAACGGGGCCATCACCTGACGTCACCGAGCGAACCCGATGACAGGGAACCTTTGACGATCCGCACCGCCCGATCCATGATCTCGAGCGGCGAGATGTCGAGTGCGTTGCACAGCGCGAACAGCTGATGCATGTCCGGTGAGCGTTCACCGTTCTCGAAGCGCTGAATCGTACTGATCGCGACCCCCGACGCCTCGGCCAGCTGTGGCCGGGTCAGGTCGCGGCGTGCGCGAGCGGCCCGCAACTCGTCACCCACCGCGCGGTTGATGTCGTCGTGGAGTTCACGCAGTTCCATATGGAACATTGTGAAGTCCGGCCGGGTCTCCCAGCAAACAGCCAGTCTTGTGAACGTCGCTTGAATCAATGGCTCTACCAGTGATTTTCGATCGAGCGATCGTTTCGAAGCCCATGCGGCCAGCCCCCGGAAACCTTCCATCGGTTCCTGACAGCGGGTCGAGCTCGCCGCATGCCCGCCCCTGCGCTCCCGCGCCTCCCGTCGGTGGTCCCACGGTCGCAGGCCCGGTCGCAGCGCAGGGGCACCCAACTTCCCGTCCGACCAACTTTGGAGAGCAGAGCAATGCAGAAAGTGCGGTCAGCGTCGCCGCCGGCCCGGATCGAGAGCTTCCCGCCGGCGCGGTCGACCTCGGTCTGATTCACCCGTACGGGGCCTTGCAGTACGTCCCCTACACCGACGAAATCGTCAATACCCAGGCCTGATACCGGCCCCTCACACCCGCCCCTTCCGGCGCACCCGTCTCCCGCAGGTGGTCCGCGGTAGCAGACATCGGTCGTCACGCCGAAGGGGCGCAACGGGTCCCGTCCCCGACCTCCCCTCTCCGGGGACGGGACCCACCCCATCTCTCGAACCCGAGCCCGCAGTGGGCCCGGGATTTCGCCACGCCCTCGTACCGGAAGGTCTCCGAATCCGATGTCCGACAAGGAAGTTCTCGAATCCATCCGCTTCGGCAACCACCAGCCCGCTACCGAGTACGTGAAAACCGATACCGGCCAGCTGGTCACCCCCGAATTCCTCGCCCTGATCCAGCAGTCCCTCTCCGGCAAGCTCTCCGAACATCGCGACACCGAGGAGCTCTCCCCGGAAGTCCGCGCCCTCGCCGAGGAACTCTCCGTCATCCACCTCCCGGAATGGCAGAGCGGAGTCGGCCGAAAGCTCGCCGAGCCCACCGTAACCAGCATCAAACAGGCTGTACGCGTTGCTGAATACCTCGTAAAGCGCGGCGTCCGAGTCGATCCCGAGCTCGAGGAAATCCGCTGGACCCCCACCCCCGGCGGCCAGCCCGGCGTCTTCGACACCGGCATCCACATCACCAGGGACGCCGCCGGCAACTGGCCCGCCCCCGACCCCGAAGACTTCTACAACCTCGAAGACATCCAGGTCACCAAGACCGACGAGGGCTTCTGGTCCGCCACCCACCCCCGCGGCCTCGCCGCCGAAGCCCCCACCAAAACCGACGCCTACGCCGCCCTGGTCAACCAACTCCGCCAGCGCATCGAACAAGCGCGGCACGCCCGAGATGAGTGATCATGACGATGACTTCGTCCAAGGCTGCCACCGGTGAGGTTCACGATCTCTCGGTCAGATCGAGCGCTGACGCCGTACAACAGTTCGCGCGAATAGTTGCCGGGCAAGATCTACTCGCTTCTGCTGGTAGCCAGTCTATTCCAGGCCTCCAGCCGATCAGCGTTCGGATCCAGGACCCATACGCGCCCGGTGGCGATTTGGGACCGACTCCCATAGTCCCGATGCACAAGGACCCTGAGACCGGCCAGATGGTCCCCGGACTCAACCCTGCGGACATCCCTCGCCCACAACCCGAACCGGCCAAACAACCTCCCGCGAATCCGCAATCGGCTCAGCAGCCGCAACCGAATTCGCAGCAACCAGCGGTGCAATCAGGCCAGCCCCAGGCGGCGCAACCTGACGCCTCGCAACAACAGCCGGAGACCGTCAGTGTCGTACCGGCAGGTGCAGATGAACATGTCTTCGGGTTGCCCGACGTCACAGGCCATAAGGAAGGCGACACCTGGGAAGAGGTCCTACCTCCAACGCCCGGCAATCCCAACGGGATTCGCCGAGTAAACACGATCCCTTTCGGCAACGGAACCCAAACCGTCGACCAGGTCATCTACAACGCCGACGGAACCATCACGCGCTCACGCGTAGTCGCCAATGGCCTGGGCGGCTACCAGCGTTGGAACAACGATTCCACCGGCGCCGGGTCCTACATCGACAAGCGCACGGCGGACGCAGATTCCTATATTCAGTCGTTCTCCCCCGGACAGTCGACTTCTGGCGCGCCGAGTCGTGAATCCGGTACCAATGCCGACTTCAGCAAAACGTATCAGCCTGAATATGACGAGAACGGAAACTATCTCGGAATCAGTCTCGGAGTCCGAAACGATAAGGGACTCTACGACAATCAGTTGCAGGACCAATACGGAAATACTTGGTTCAACCGGACAATCGTAAATCCCGGTGGCGGCATCGAAAGTATCCAAGCAGGACAGGTTGATATCGAAGGCCGCGGCTGGTGGCTGGACGAAAAGAACCGCCGCTGGGAACTCTACAAGGATGACAACGGGAATCCTGCGCAGAGATACCTCGATCCTCAGACCCGAGGGTGGAGCTTCATCCATCAAGACGGTGCGAACAAGAAGAACGAGACGTTCGACGCCTCCGGTCGACTGTTGAATTCGCTGACGACCGGTCCCGCCGGCAATGTAATCGGATCGCTGGAGCGTGCGGGTGGTCTCCTCATCGAGGGACGGCCTGGAAAAGACGGAAAACTCGACTACAAGTTCAAAGACGAGAGCAATGGCCGAAGCCGGAGAGGCACACTTTCCTACTTGCCCGGCGGAGGAATGCGGCTGTACTACGGCGACGGCTATGAAACGGTCGAGTACAACAAGTTCGGCGCCGAGGTCAAACGATACAACCGCCAGGGGGACCGTTCCTTCAACGAGTGGATGAGCCACGAGTTCGCCCTCACGGCCGTTCATATGGTAGGGGGAATTCTCGAGGGACTCGGAGGCCTGACCGGTATCAACGATGTCATCAACATGGCGGGCACGGCAATCGGCTACAACCCTCACCTCGCCACCAAGAAGGAAATCCTCGACGGAACTTCACAGGGCGTAGACAACTTCGGGCGCGCAGTCCTCCTACATAATATGACAGCAATTCGAGAACTTGCGGTGTACAGAGCGGGCGGTCAGAGCCTGGGAGATGCCATCTCGAGAAGTGTCCCCAGCTACCTCGCTGCACTGAACGAAGAATCGAAACTCCTCATCGGGACTGACTGGTCCGGCTTCCGTGACAACCCCGGCGCAGTTATGGGCTCAGCAACCGTTGGGATCGCCAGTTGGATGATTCCGACGAAAGGCATCCGATCGATTCCAGTTAGGGCGGAACTAATCGACGCGCAACCGTCTGCTCATATATCTTCCGGTCGACCTCCTGTAAGCGGACCGCGAGGCAATCTTGCCGCCCAAACAGTGGATCGAGAGCCTCCTGTTTATGAAGCGAAGATAACAGGGCTGATTGTCGCCGATAAGTGGATTGAAGCGCGATGGCGGGAATGGAAATCGGGTGGACTGCCGCCGGACGGTCCACAATTCGCGGTTGCGGGCGTTTCGCCGCGGTACATCGGCAGCCCCGGTCAGAGGAATTGGTTGGAGGGCAGCCGATTCGAGCAGCGTAGTCGAGGCACTTCCTCGTCGGCGCCTAAATGGAATGTCCCAGATGATGTCAAGAAGACCCCCGAGGACTTCGATTCCATACCCGAATATCAAGTCTGGCTTGCAAACAACTATAAGGGATATCGAAAGGCCTATTACCAGAAGAATGGACATCGTCTGGATACCGAGGTGCATGATCACACGGGCACGACTCCGCCGCAGCTAAAAGAAGTTTCTCCAGGTGTTTGGGATCTAGCAGACAACGGTCCTCGACCTTTGCGGCCGCACTTCGGTTCGATCCGAATCGAGAAGAGCCGCAGTAATTCTGACGCGGAAACTACAAAGATCATGGATCCGAAAGCTCACGATCGGCGTGTTTCGACGGATGCATCGACGGCACTCAAGAAACTCAAGCTCGAGGCACGAGCGCTCCATGACCAGTATCCGACCGTCAAAAATAAAGCAGATTTGGACAGAAGGATCGCAGACTATAAGCCCGCACATCACCTAGCGACGAAGCAGGCGGAACTATACGGTGAGACGGTATGGCAAGAAGCGGTGGTTCCTGATAACTACTCAGGATACAAGAGGGTCGAGGTGGAAGGGCCCGCTAACGGTAACGACAGGTTCGATGGCATTCTCTCGAGGTTAGACGGTGAATATATTATCGCCGAGATCAAGGCCGATAGGAAAACTGCCCTGAATGAGCGTATTCTGCCAAGTGGGCAGAAGTCTCTCGAAGGAACTCGGGAGTATACATTCAGTATCTTGCTTGCGATGATGAGGAGCGGCGGAGAACCGGCCAAGGTTGCCTGGGAACTGTTCGAAGCGTATCTCCAGAACAAACTCAGGTACCTTGAGATTCGGGGGAAGAGTATCGTCTTCACTGACGCCGCTGGGAACAGGATTGGGCGCTATGATGGATATCTTGTCCGAGATTTCGACCTCAGTAAGGGCGGCGCACCGTGAAAGAAACTATTCCACATCATGGCCACTCGACGAATTCTGATCGGAGACGAGCGGAAGATCTCCAATCGCATCTGGCAGCGCTGATCGAATCGGTCGAGGATATTCCTGAATCGGTAGGATTTGCGTTCGGAACCGCTCTCCTGACCATGCAATGTAACTGTTGGGTGGATCGTGATGCGAAGTATTTCAAGACCTGTGAGTCCTTTGCTACGGCTATGCAATTGGGCGCGGCGATGTTCGCTGTTTCCGGATCCCCTTCAGGGGAGCTGCGAGAATCTCTGATCGCGGGGAAAGTGCGATCGCTTCCTACGATAGGGGCGAATAGTTTCGCTAATGTCGAAAATTGGATTACTGCATTCTATCTGGCGATAGTATGTAGAGATCAAGCGCGTATGAATGAACTCTGCCGGATCTCTTCCGGGAGCCTCCGCACCAGCGGCGCTGCTGATGAATTTCTCTATCTCTGGATGGATACTTTGCAGAAATTCTGGCTACAAGAAGATGGTCTGTATGCCAAACTTCAACAGACGATCGAGGCGTCATACGCGGAGGTAGTGGAGATTGCTTCGGAAGGGTTGCTTCAGACCATCCTGTATCCGCCCATTCACATCTTGCACTGTCTGGTGTTCGAGGGTGAAACGCAGTTCAATATCGCTCTCAAAGATGCTCTCGAACTTCACAAAATATATTGGACATCAGATATTGATCGCCTATCGGATGTTGCTGGGAGTATCGCTCTCGCGCCTTTGGCGATGGCTTGCATTGCATATGACATGAATATCCCGGTAAACGTCGAGTCGAGCTATATTCCTGAGCTCGTCTTGAATGGCAACTGGCTGGATGGATTTCCGATCTGACAACGAAAGGATATTGCTTTGGGTGAGCGAATTTTATTCGCCGGCATTGAAGCGGCATTGGTCGACTTTCTCAGTCCCCGTCTCGCCGAGTCTGCGGGTGCGGCGGTACCTGTTTTGATGAGAATTCCCGATCCGCGGCCTTCGCGCTTCGTTCGTGTCTCGCGCAACGATCGTAAGGGGCGATTGGACGTAGAGGACCAAGTAGGGAGCCGCGGCGCAAACCTGATCCTGGATCGCCCCCGTGTTGTGTTCGAGTGCGTCGACGATTCCGGTGGTGCAGCCGATCTGGCGGCCAAGGTTCGGAGCATCATCAATGCCGCCGCTCCGGGTTATCTTGGCACCGTCTGGTGCGACTACGTCGCGGATGCAGGCGAAGAGAACGACATTGATCCGGTGACTGCCGCTCCGCGGTACACGATTGTCACCGACTTGATTGTGCGGGGCAAAGTTCTCGCCTGACTGCGGGCTAGTGGCAGTCGAAACTGAATGATCCGATCCCTAGGGCCTGCGCAAATCCCAAGGGAGATAACGAAAATGGCTCTGCCTTCCAGCAAGTACATTGGCGCCGGCACTCCGAACATCGCCGTTACCGGCGGTGTTCTGGTCGCGCCGCTGGCTACCGCGCTGCCGACCGGTGCCGCGGGCACCATCGATCCCGGGTTCAAGGCACTGGGTTATGTGTCCGAGGACGGCATCGAATCGATGGGTGAGCGCAAGATCGAGTCCGTGAAGGACTGGAACGCCGATATCATCGCGCAGCTGCAGACCGAGCACTCGGTGCGATTCGGTCTGACCCTGTACGCGGCGTGGGACAAGGACGTGCTGAGCGAGGTGTTCGGTTCGGGCAATGTCGTGCCGACCCCCGCCACCTCCACTTCCGGTGCGCTGTACACGGTCAAGGAGACCGGTTCTCCGCTGCCGCGCCGCGCTTGGGTCTTCGACATGCTCACCGAGGACAAGAAGCTGCGGATCGTGCTGCCGAACGCCAAGATCACCTCGGTTACCGAGAAGAAGTTCGTGTCGAATGCCCTGGCGGGCTTCACCATCACCGTCGAAGCCTTCAAGGACGACGCCGGTGTGAAGGCGTACCGCTACCTGGACGACGGCAACAAGACCGCCTGATTCCGACGGTATTCACCGTCGAACACCACGACGGGGTGACAACCCCGGGTTTCTCACGGGGTTGAACCCTGTCCTCTGACGGCTGCGGCCGTCCTGCAAAGCCCCCAACGGCGGCGGTCATTCCAAACCTATGCGCAGGCCCGCCGCCGCCGTTGGGCCTTCAGTCATTCCGAGTCACTCCCAACCATTACCTCTCAACGAAAGGGTCTGCGTACCAATGACTTCCCCGAAAGCCCCCATTGCGATCACCACTCCCGTCAAAGTGAAGGACGACTTCCACTACCGGGTCGACGGCATCGACATCGAGCTGCCGTCGCTGACCTATCTCAAGCCGGGTCTGGTTCGCCGGATCCGCCGCCTGGGCGATGTGGACGCCATGTACACCCTGCTGGAGCTGGCGGTCTCGCCCGAAGCGCTTGCGGCCCTGGACGATATGGATCCGGATGCCTACCACGAAATGTTGGAGGCCTGGCGCGCGCACTCGGGGATCAGCCTGGGGGAATCCTGAGCCTCGATGCCCTTCTCGAAGAGCATTCCGAGGCAATCGAATACGACCTGATTGCCCTCGGCCTGCGGTTGCGTCAGCTCGGCGGTGAAACGCTGAGCTGGAGCGATCTGAAGGCCATAGTCAAATTCCTGCCGCCTGATTCGGCATTGATGCGCACCATGCACCCCGAAGCCCACCGTTGGCGGCTCGACCAGTACCTGCTCGCGGAGATGGCCGACTGCCTGCGCTGGCTGGTGTGGTCCAAGAGCGACGACGCCCGCAACGGGCGCAACCGACCCGAGCCGATCACCCGCCCCGGCGTCGAGTCCGGCCGGGAACGCGTGGGAACGGCGATGGGCGTCGAGCGGATCAACGAATTCCTCGGCTGGAGTGAGTGATTCCTCGCCGGTGGTCGAGCTCGGGCGCAATCGGCCCAGAAAGTGGATGTGAATTGTGGACAAGCAACGCCCACCGGCGATGACACTGCCGGACATTCTCGCGATGACGACCAGCGGGCAGCCGGCTCCAGGGAAGCGGATCACGCTCCCCAGCGGCGCTCTCTGGGAAGGAGGTTCCACCCCGGGGACCTCCCTTGTCACGCTCCCCGACCAGGATCCGATTCTGGTCTCCGACAACGGATCCGGTGCACCCAACTCCCTGGTCGGCCGCTCCGGTCCCTTCACCGCACTGGCCCACGCCTTCGAGGAGGTGCTCGGCCATGTGCCGAACTTCTTCGCCGACCGAGTCGCATCGCAGGCCCTGAGCCTGCTGCGGGACACCTCGAAGAGCGACGAGACGGAAACCCGGATCGTCAAGTTCAGCGCCAAGACAACGCTGCTCAACCCCGCCAAGCGAGGCGGACAGCGTGGTCCGGAAGACAATGAGGACCAAGGCGATTCGGTCTTCGAACAGAACCCTGTACGGCGTGCCCGCGGCGGCCTGGTCTACAAGCCGGGCGATACCGTCGCGGACGGCGGCTTGGTGTCGGGCCCCGGTGGATCGTCCGCTGACCTGGTGCACCTGGCAGCCTCTCGCGGTGAGTACGTAGTCAACGCCGATTCGGCCGCTCGAGCGCTCTCACTGCTCGATGCGATCAATTCCGGCTGGGTGCCCTCGGCCGACTTCCTGGCGGGCATGCTGCCGAGCCTCACCGGAGCGGACGCGAGCCGCACCACTGCGCCCAGCAATCCGAACCAGTGGCGAGACCTGCTCGGCCAGGGTGTCATCGCGGATACGCTGGGTGGCTTGGGGAATGCCGCGGTCGACGCGGCTTCCTGGGCAGGCGCCGCGTTGGGCTCCGCCCTGGCCCCCATGTTCGGGCCGGGCGGCCTGCTCGCGGCTCGTCCCGGATCGGCGGCTTCAGCGTCCGTCCGCAACGGCGCAGATCTGACCGACTCCGGATCGGCTGTCCCGATGACGGCCTCGATTCAAGCGACCCCGTCCGCCACCCTCGGTTTTCTCGGTACCGCACAACCGAATTCGCCGACCGGTGCGTCCGGTGAGCTGGGCTCGCTGGCAGCGGCACTCGGCTCCGGAATCAGCGGCGCGGCCACTGCCGCGGGCAGCCGACTTGGCGAAATGCTCGGTGCCGCAATCCAGCCCGCCCTCGGCCCCTCCGGTGAGCTCGCGCCCGTCATCGGCGAACAACTCGGCCGACTGATCGGCTCGCAGTTCGGCACTCAGCTGAACACATCGCTGACCGTACAGGCCGGACTTGCTGGTGGACAGGCGAGTTCGGTGACCGGATCCGGTGCAGCAGCAGGAACCGCACCGGGTGCGGCAGGAGCCGGCTACAGCGATGGAGGTTCGGCACCCGAACCGACCCCGAACGACAATGGTGGCGGCGTCGTCGAAAATTCCGGCCCTGCAGGCTCGCCGAACGGCGGCAGTCCAGCCGGAGGGAACACCGACAACCAGGCGCACTGGGAATACCTGCCGGGCAATGAGGACGGCACGCTGGCCTCGGGCTGGGCCTACCTCACGCCGGAAACGAAGATCGCCGCCGTTCCTGGCATGACCACGCAGGCATTCGTCCCCGACAACGGCAAACCACCGCAGTGGGTGCCGGGCAAGACGGGTACCGGGTGGCTCGATGCGCTGACCGGAAATGCGGGTGGGGCCGGGGTTCAGGAACTCACCGACAACGGCCATTTCTACAACAAGAGCGAAGGAAACTTCACCGATCTGGTCACGCTGACTGCTGACAAGGTCGGTAGGGATCTGGGTACGGTGCTCGCGCCTGTACTCGGTGACCAGGCGCCGCAGACATTCGCGGATTTCGCCCGGATGGTGATGACTCCCATTGGGGAGGCATACAGCGCGGCCGATCCCAACCACGACTGGACCAACCAGATCGGTAAGAAGCTGAGCGACGCGTTCGGCATCGAGTGGAGTCCCACGGGTACTTCGGGATCCTCATCCGCGACGCAACCCAACGAACAGCAGCAGGTCGGCGTCGACGCTTTCAAATCCGGCATCCAAGGCCTGCAGCAGCACGGCCTACTCGGCGGCCTGACGGGAGCGATCTCGGGTGCGGGCTCGACCCTGGGCAGCCTCGCGGGCAACTTCCTCGGCACCCTGGCCGCGCCCTTCCTCGGACCTGCCGCGCCGCTGGGCCCGATCATCGGTCAGTTCGTGGGCTCGATGATCGGCGGCTCGATCGCCGAGGAATTCACCCGCCCCATCGAGTGGGCGGGCAATGCGGTGAAAGAGCTGGTGGGCACCGGATTCGGGCTCACCGATCTGGCCGCGGGCCCGGGCGGGCACACCGTCCGCGGCGATATCTACAACTTCAACGGCATGGACCCGAAGAGCGCCGGGATCGCGACAGAGCGGGTCCGTCGGCGCCGGGCCGTGGCGCAGCAACGTGGAGGAGGTTTCGGGCGATGAGCCACCAACTATTGGAAGCCCACGGCACGAAGGTGGTCGTGTGGGATGTCAACGGACGAGTGTGGCACCTGTCCGGAGTGAACTCCGGACGTGAGGGTGTGCGCTTGTCCCAGCAGACCGGCTTCATGTTCGCGCCGGTACAGCTGCTGGTGTCGGAGGGAGCGCGTCAGGACGGCGCCACTTTCATGCGATCGGTCCGCTCCAAGAAGGAGTGGGACTTCCTGGTCGCAATCTCGAACTCCGCGAAAGACGCCGGCACGGACCCGATCCGGGACTTCCACGCCGTGCACGATGCTTGGTTCCGTGGCTGGTCTACCGACAAGCCGGTGACGGTCGGGTACTACACGCGTCATCAGGGCTGGCGATTCCAGCAGGCGCAGTTGGATGCCGCGCCCGAGCCGGTCGGTGATGTGGATCCCGCGCGAAATGCCTTGGCGGTCTACAAGATGTCAGCCACCGCAATGGATCCGCTGGAGCGGCACTTCGACGAGAACTCGGTGTGGACCAATACCTCGGGCGTCGGCCAGGGCATCGTGCGCTTGCGCAATGCCGCAGATCAGCCGGTGTGGCCGCGCTACACCATGAACGGTCCCGGCAGATGGTCGATCCTGGACCCGTTTCCCAGTGTCCTGCCCCGGATGGTGCAGACCCCGACGCTGACCGCCACGCAGACCCTGCGGATCGACACGCACCCCCGTCATCGGACGGCTGTGGTCTACGACAGCGCCAGTACGAAAACGGTCAACGTGTGGGCACAGCTCGCGGGTCGCCGGTGGATGCAGTCGATGGACCCGTGGTCCTCCACCGCGATCACCGTGGCGGTGGACGGCGGCACCACCGCCTCCAGCATCATCGCCTCGGTCACCCCCCGATCCTCGAGGCCGTTCTGATGACCGCGGGCACCTGGGATCCGTACGACGAGGCGCGGCGGATGGACGAGCGGTTCCATGCCGATCAGGAGCAGGCGCGCAATCCGGATGTGCTGGTTCGCTATTGGAACAAATTCATGGAAGAGGTGGGGGAGGAGCACAGCTACCTCTCCTTGCAATTCACCTACCCGCGCAATTCCGCCGGTGGTCTCAAGATGATCTGCCCACGCGACATGGTGCACTTCGACCACCTGTTCAACAACGAGGATGGCGAGGACGCCACCATCCCGATCACCGTGAACACCAAGGGTTTCCGATGGGACGGGTACATCACCAAGGCGTCGATAGTCCGCGATGACAACGGTGTCGAAACAGTCGACATCGAGGCCATTCACGCCTGGAACCACATCGCCACCATCTGCTGCTGGGCATCGCCGTTCGCCCCGGTGCTGGCACAGTTCCCCCGCCACCACATCCTGTTCGGCCCGGTCCGGACGCTGGTGACCACGTACCTGTCGATGAACCTGATGCGGTTGCAGGCGCCGGGTTGGGCGCCCGCCGACGGTGCGAACACGCCGAAATGGAATGCGGGCAACACCCTCTTCCCGATCGCCGTGGTGCCGGTCGACCCACTGCACGACACCAGTCGCTGGAGTGCGGCCTCCGCACGATTCGACATGGCGGACAAGCTGTTCCAGCCGATGCTGGAGGACTCCGGCGTCATGTTGACCGCCCGGTTCTTCCTGCCAGGCGAGGACGAGCAGCCCGCCCCGGACTACTTCTACCTCGAGAAGCCGACCGTCGTGCTCGACACCGTCGACAAGTCCGGCGTGACCGGCAGCACCGGCACCCTCCTGGACGGAATCCAGTCCTGGATAGAGGAATTCGCCGATGATGGCACCACGCCGATCCGCTACCCGAATTTCGATTCGACGACCGAGTACGAGGCGGTCTACGGCCAGCCCGGCAAGTTCGGCACCACCAGGAACTTCCCGTGGGTGTGGTACTTCGAAGGGGAGTACTCGGGTATCGGTGCTTCCGAGATCGCGCTGCACAAGCCCACCGCGACCGATGTCATCATCGGCGGCCGTTCACCGGGTTGGGTGAACGCCGGCATCGAAGTCGTCATCAAGGGCCTGCTGTCGCTGATCGGCCTGGGCTGGCTGTATCGCGGTCAACTCAACGACGTGTTCCTGGCCTGGATGGTCTACCGGGATATGGAACGAGCCCGCCGTGCCGGTCCCTACGCCTTCCGCGAGCTGTACATCACCGGCAGTGACAAGGCCTTCAACCTCGACGGCCTGGTCGCCGCCCGCCAGGGCCTGCATCTGACTCGCGGCTACACCAGCCACAAGGTGACCATCGAGGACAACGCTCCGTACCTGCTGGGCAGGGATTTCGGGCTCGGCGATCAGATCGGCTTCGCCGTCGGCGAGCACGTGTTCACCGACTACGTGACCGAACTGACCTTCACCGACGATCGGCAGACCCCGTCCGTCTGGCAGATCACCGTCGGCGACGGATCCGACGAAGAGGACTCGGTCGTCAAGGCCTGGCAGCGGCTCGGCCGCGTCGCCGCGGCGATCAAGGATCTGTCCACCGATGTCGGCGCCGATCTGGACCTGCTCATCTTCTAATCCTCTGGGAGGAAACACCATGGCGGACATCAGTTTTCCCGCCCGCATCACGATAACTCGGCAACCGGACGCCGACGGGCTGCCGGTCCTGAACGCACAGTTGGCAGTCCCCACCGAGATGGCGGACCTCGCGTTGCCGCGTGGTCCGGTCGGCGCTCCGGGCGCGAAGGGGCGTCCGCGCACGACCTTCCGGAAGATGGGCGAAATCCCCACCAGCGCCGCGCGGCCCAGCGGGCTGGGCGCCGACGACCGCGGGAAGTGGTGGCATCGGCTGGATAACGACGGCATGGACGTGTGGGACGGCGCGCAGTGGGTGCACTCGCCGCACGCGGTCGGCCCGAAGGGGCCGGTCGCCGATGCCAACACCATCTCCGTGCTGGTATCGGACCCCAATCCCACGCTGACCGTTCCCGCGGTGGAACTCGTCGGCAAGGGCGCGAATCAGCAACTGAAGGCGACAGTTCCGGCCGGACTGGCGGGCGCCCGTGGCCCCGCGGGTGTCTCCGGCAAGATCGCGGATTCACCCGACTACGACAACACCACCAATCCCGGGCCGGGTTCCGTCTTCGCGTATCACCGTGCCACGCAGAAGTTTCGCCCGCTGCAGCCGCCGCTGGGCACCGGGCCCTGGTCGTGGTACCAGGAGGACTTCAACGCCGACCAGGACGCCGACGTCGCGCAGATCATCGCGGGCGTCTTCACCGTTCCCGCACAGCAGTTCGCGTGGCGTCCGGTCGCGCAGGGACACGTCCACGTGTTCAGCGCGACGTCGCCGGTCGACGCGACAGTGCGATTGAACAGCACGGACGGCCCGATTCTGGCCGCCACCCGCCCATCCGTCGGCGGATACCTGTATCTGCCGTTGCTGACCACCTACCGCGACGAGGACTCGGTCTCGACACTGTCGCCCAGCTCGACCTTCGCGGTGGTGCCGCAGGGACAGGCGGCGAACTTCACGGTCGTACTCAACCGTGCGGGGAACGGCAGCGGCCGGATCGCCTTCTCCCGCAATCAAGCCTCACTGGTCATCCACGCCCAGCCCATCTGAAAGAGGTGACATGTCAACCGTTGGAAAGTACTTCGAGTCCACGCTCATTCGCGGCATCGACGAAGGCGTGGGCACACCCGGGGTCGCGCAGGCACTGCACGGCACACCCCGTGATGGCTCCCTGGAACTGATGACCGGCACCCCGGGCGATATCGGGCCGCAGGGCGAACCGGGCGCCGCCTTCCGCTGGGAAGGCGATATCGCCGATCAGGCCGCGCTGGCCGCGCTCGCACCCCGACTCGGCCTCGCGCATGCCGGCAAGGCCTGGCGGGTACTGGCGACCGATACCCTGATGTATTGGAACGGAACGAGTTTCGACTCCTTCACCGATGCCTTCGGAGCGTCCGGGCCGGACGGCGCACCCTGCGATATCACGATCGGCACCGTCGCCACCGGACCGGCAGGATCCGCTCTGCAAGCGACGGTCACCGGCACCAAACCGAACCTGGTGCTCAATCTGACTGTGCCGCAGGGCGTCAAGGGTGTGCAGGGCGCACCCGGCGGTCCGGGCCCGATCAGGCAGGCCCCGGACTATGCGGACGGCCCGCACCGGGACCGCACGGTGCCCTCCTGGAACGCGGCCGGCCAGAAGTGGACACCGCGCCCCTTCCCGGGGCTTCGGGGCCCGTGGTCGATCGCCGGCGCCCAGGCATGGGACGGCGGACCCGGGTTCGCCCCTACTCAGCAGAATGTGGGCACCACGCCGAATACCATCGCGCAACTGCGCATTCCGGCGCAGGACGTCGACTGGCGACCGGTGATCGCGGGCGGCGCGCTGGTGTTCACCAGTGAGACGATCGGCAACTTCAACACCCGCATCGACGCCGAGGTGCGCATCGACTCCGATTCGGGGCAGATCGTCGCTCTCGGTGCCGGATTCCCGTTCGGCGCCGACGGGTTCTGCTACTTCCAGCCGCACTACGCCACCCGGGCAATGACGCCCGACGGTGCGGTCGGCGTCATTCCGGCAGGCCGCGCGGTGACGCTGTACGTCGTACTGCGGCGAAATCGCGGTGACTCCAACTACACGTATCGGCAGGGCGACTCCCAGATCTTGTGCTGGGCCCGGCCTGTGACGGCGTCGTGAGCGGGAAGAAGAGATGACCGACCAGCAGAAGACCGTCGTCTACGACGAGAACATCATGATCACCATGCGCGGAGTCTCCGATTCGATCGGGCTCCCTTATACGGTCAACCCCCTGGAACTGGTGGACCGCGAGGCGCTCATCGAACTGCGTGAGGGCCCGAGCGGTGGGCAAGGCCCCGAAGGCGAACCGGCCCGGCCCTGGCGCTGGCGCGGCGACATCGCCGATGTCGCGGCCCTGAAGGCGCTGAACCTGGGCACTCCCGATGCACGCAGCGCATGGCGGGTGACTTCGGAGAACGCCGTCTATTACTGGACGGGACTCGATTTCATCGCGTTCGACAATGCCTTTCTCCGACCCGGCAAGCCCGGCCCAGCGAATGCACTGTCCGGCGCCGCGGTCGCCGGCGAACCCGGGTCGGCCGCCGCCGCACGGATTATCGGCACCGCTCCGGGGCAGACGGTCGAAATCACCTTCCCGCGTGGCATTCCCGGAGATGCCGGTGACCCGGGCGGAGCGGGGAAGATCCAGGACGCGGCCGACGTGCTCATCGACCAGGCCCATCCGATCGCTCAGGACTACGTGCTGATGTGGAATGCGAGCCTCGGCAAATTCGCACCGGTCGCGAATCCGAAGCTCGGCGGTCCCTGGGCTATCGGCAAGGGACAGTTCAGCAGCGGCTCGAACCTCAATGTCGCCAAGACCGTTGCGGCGATCACCATTCCGGGCCAGCCGACGGCGTGGCGACCGCAGGTGCGCGGTTCGCTGCGGGTGGCATCCGCGAATCCCAACAGCTGGGGCGGACGCAGCGATGTCGAAGTCCGCATCGGCGACCCGTCGAAGGGGGAGCTCGTCGGCTACGGCTACGGCTACAACATGGGCAACTGGGACTGGGTGCTGATCGGTCCGAAGTTCGAGTACCCGCTCTCGCCGAGCGCGAGTTTCGGTGTGGTGCAACCCAATCAGACTATCACGTTGTACGTCACCGCGAAGAACACGCTGGGCGGCACGCCGTTCTCGGTCGACAATACCGGCGCTCAGCTCATCGTCTACGCGGAGCGCGTGCTGTGACCAGCATCTTCCGGCTCCAGGTCGACGTCGGTGAGGAATGGACCGATGTGCTCGTACCGAAGGCCGCCGAATTGATCTGGACCAGGCTCGAATTCGGACGATTCATCACCTTCTGGAGCCATCCGGGCGAGCCGTCCGCGGCGGCCGACGAGCCCCACAGAATTCGAACGGACTCGCTTCCCCTGTCTCCGGGAGCCGACCCGGGCAACACGGTCCGGGGCGTGTCCGGCCTCCCGGGCGCGGTGCCCTACGTGACGAGCGATCGGCTGCTGTGGGTGTACAAGCAGCCTCCGCCCGCCCCCGCGGATGGCTCGGCACCGCCTCCGTAATCGCTATCGGGCAGGCCCGCACGCGGCCGCCCGCTGTTCGAAAGGCATTGACCCATGGCTGATCTGGCCCCATTGAAGTACGGCAAGGTCGTCGGACGTTTCCTCGCGAATATCGCCGACGGGCCCGACCTCGGCGACCTTCCCGAGTTTCCGCCCCTCGCCGGCACCATCACTTTCACCGCAGACGCACCGAAGGTCCTGGTCGCCGGCGCGCAGCCCGCGCCGGCCACCTACGTGCAGCTGCCCAACCATTACGTCTGCGAGCTCGACGAATTCGGCTTCCTCACCTGGCGCGGCAAGCGCGGCATTCGACTGGTCGCCCCGAACGCCGACACCAACCCTCGCGACTGGACTTGGCGAGTCTCCTTCGCCCTCGGCTTCGAGGGCGCGCCGGTTCCGCTGGAACCGTTCAGCTTCGCCGTGCCCGAGTACGTCGCAGGTCCGGATCAGACCAATCCTGATGCGGGATCCACCGGGCTGATCGACCTGACCCTGGTCTCGCCGGTGCCCAGCAGCCTCGGCAATGCCGTGGTGCGCGGTGATCGCGGTGCGGGCATCCAGATCGACGGCCAGGCCGCCACCTACGCCACACTGCCCGCCACGCCGAAGGACGGGGCGCAGTATGTCGTCAAGGCAGACGGCTTGCTGTACGTCTACCGCGCGACGGCCGGTGGCTGGACGCCCAGCGGACAGGGCATCGTGATCCGGGGTCCGGCCGGCGCGACCGACTGGTCCGGAGTCACCGGCAAGCCGGCCACCTTCCCGCCGGTGATCGGATCGACCTCGACAACCGCGGTGGCGGGCGATGATTCGCGGCTCACCGACGCCCGCACACCCACCGCGCACACGCACATCACCGCGCATCTCTCCGATGCGAGCTCGGTGGGGCGCGCACTGCTCACCGCCGTCGACGCGGCGGCCGCGCGCACCGTGCTCGGAGCGGTGGCGGCCACGGATACCCGGCTCAGCGATCAGCGCCAGCCCACCGCCGCCGGGCAGGCCTACGACATCGCGTTCAAGTCGCACACGGGAACTCGGGTGCAGGGGGTCGGAAACGTGATGCCCGAAGGGCTTCGGATCGAGCGGGCGATCAGCGTCAGCTCGATCACCTATCGCGGTGAGACGGCGGGCACCGGCAACCTGGTCGTGGAATTGCGCAAGACGAACAGCGGCGGAAACACTGCTGTCGCAGGCAGTTCCGCGACCATCGCGGCCGCCGCCCACAACACCGACACGGTCATCACGCCGAGCGCGCCGTGGACGTTCGCGCCCGGTGATCGCCTGACCGTCAATATCACCACCGCCGACAGCTCGGCAGGCAAGGGCCTACAGGTCAGCCTCAAAGGGGTGACGCTCTGATGGGGCTCGTCGTGGTCGCGCCCGGCGCGGCGGTGCTGACACCGATGGGGATGGACAAGTCCGGCGATCTTCCGGTCGGCAAGGACACCAGCGGTATGAAAGTGTCCGGATGGGCCGCGCGCAGCGGATATCCGGACACCGTCATCTCCGCCGGCAACAACGAGATTCTCCTGAGCACCTCGGGGGCTGGCATCGCGCGCTGCCGGGTCACCCTGACCGCGGGCTGGAACCCGGGGGTCGGTGGCGGCGGGTTCCGGGTGTCGCTGATGCAGAACACCACCGAGATCAAAGCGGCGGACTTCGCGGTCAGCGCGTTGTTCGTCGCGCTGCCCGATACGCCGGTCACCGTGCAGCCCGGCGATCGGCTGTGGCTCGCCGTCAGCAACACGACCACCAGCTTCTTGGGTGTGACCGCGACGGTGAAGGGCGGCTCCGGAACATACGTCACCTTCGACGCCGTGTGATGGAGGACGACCAATGCCTTGGACCGGAGATCCGATCTGGGTCGCGGACGTGCTTCGCGCCGCCGGACTGCGCGTCATCGAACACGAGGGCTGGCGCGACCGCGGTCACGGTGACTTCGCCGATATGCGCGGCGTGCTGTGCCACCACACCGGTGGCGGCGGCCAGAGCGACTGGCGCACAGTTCAATACGGACGACCAGACCTGCCAGGCCCGCTGGCCCAGTTGGTGCTGGAACGCGACGGCACCTTCCGCGTGATCGCGGCGGGCGTCTGCTGGCACGCCGGCCGCGGCTCGTGGCCCGGCTGGCCCACCGACAATGCCAACTACCACGTGATCGGCATCGAAGCGGTCTCCCGCGGCGGCGGAACCGATTGGACCCCAGCGCAACTTGACGCCTACAAACGCGGCTGCGCAGCCATCCTGCGCCGCATCGGCCGCACCGCCACCGACTGTGTCGCCCACCGCGAGTACAGCAGCGAAGGAAAAATCGACCCCGCCGGCATCGACATGGACGCATTCCGCCGCGATGTCCAAGCCATCATCGACGGAGAGGACGCGCCGATGAGCGCATCAGAAGTCGCCGAACTCAAAGCCTTCATCACCGCGTTCTGCGGCCCGATCGGCAACGACATCAAAGACATCCGCGAACAACTGTGCGGCCGAGCGCAGCGCGACAGCGGCCAATACGCCGGCTGGCCCCAACTCGACAACCGCACCGTCGTCGACGCCCTCTCCGACATCTACACCCGACTGCAAAGACTCGAACCCTAGGAGTCACCGATGCCGAATTCGCCGTCACCGTCCGCCTTCTCGGCCTCCACCCGCCCGCTCGCCCCCTGGACCCCCGGCACCGCGAGCCCGCTTGGATCCGCGTCGAGCGGCCGCCGCCAGAACATCTACAACTTCAACAACCTGGACGACCAGACCGCGAGTCGGATCAAACGCCTGAATCTGGGGCGTGACATCCGAAGATCCGCCGGCAACGCGACGAAGACATAACCGCCCTCGCCACCGGTTCACCATCCGTGAAAGGCCCAATCCCGAACCGGGATTGGGCCTTTCGCATGTCCGCACAACGAAAGGCACGGCCCGCCATGCCGTTTGTTCCCGCCGTCGACCCGCCCTCCGGCAGCCGTGTCCACAACATCACCGTGTCCTCCGCGGCCGACGCCATCCGCACCTTCGACCGCCTCATGCGCGCCGACGAACTCACCTCGTCGAACAACGTCAAGCCGATCTCCGCAATCCCGTCCATCTATGCCGACGGGATCCCCACCGGTGGCACGAACAAACAGGCACCCGTCCCCGACCCAGCCCCGGCGACACCGAACCCCCAACCCGCTCAACCGAATCCCCAACCGGCACAGAATCCCCAGTCAGCGCAGCCAATCCAGGACACGCAACCCGCCGGTCCGATCCCGGCCTCACCGGGCCAACTCGAGCAACCGGTGGTCCCGGCGCCAGCCCCGGTCGCGGTACCGGCCGACGGCACCCAATGGCAATCCGCGCCGAACACCTCCAGCGTCGTCGTCCCCGGCTCCAACGGTCAAACCATCGACAGCACCATCCACAACACCGACAACACCACGACAGAGGTCCGTGCTCGCGCCGAAGCCGAAGGCACCTACGTGTGGACGGCCTTTGCCGACGGCTCCCACTCGGTCACGTTCATTCCAGTGGGTGGCGGGCCGGAGACGACCTACACCGTGCCCGCGGGAGGGGATCTCGTCAACGGAGCTACCTCCGTCACGGTCGGCGACGGTAAGGGCACGTGGGTCACCGATGGCGTGAGCGCGGACGGTACGCCGATCCACAAGGTCACCGAGAAGCTTGAAGACGGCGTCACCTATCGCGATACCTCACTCCTCGCTGACGGCGGAACGATCGCCGAAGAGTATCGGCCCGGCAATCCAGAGTTCAGCACTCCGTTGGTGGTTGCCCGAACGAATAGCGCCGGTTACGGCTTCACCACCGACGAGCAGGGCCGCTGGGAGATATCGCCGGGTGCGGACGGCAAGTCGAAGCACACCCTGCTTGCCTCCGACGGCAGTACCGTCGCATCACGAGAGTTCGCGCCGAATGGTGATCTGCTCTCGTTCTGGTCGACTACCTCCGATCAAACAGTAAACGGCTCATCCCTCTCGGACGCGCGTGCGAAGGCCGCCGACGATTTCAACAAATACCTGGCCGCAAAGTACGTGACCTCGACACCCGCCGAGTTGAAGGATGACCCAGGGCTGCTCGCACGGGCGCAACTGATCAAGGTTCTGGACTCGCTCAATGCCGACCCGACCGCTCTGGTCAGCATCGTTCGAGACAAGAAGGGCAACCTCTTACTTGCCTCGTTCACCGGCCGGGACCGAGTCGAACACGTCTCCGTCCCACTCGAAAAGCTCGGCGAGACCCTCAGATTCGACCGTCATGCGAACGGAGCGGTCACCGACCCCGACGGCAATCAACTCGCCATCGTCGACGGCGTCGTCATGCGATTCGACAAGGCAGGCAACCTGATCCTTCCCACAGAAGTGGGAACCGGAAAAGCCCAGACGATCAATCAGAACAATGCCGACGGTTCGCCAAGAACCAGAAAAGTCATGCTGGCCGACGCCACCACCCGTGACTACGCACAGATCCCGACACCGGAAGGCGCTCCGTCCGAAAACAAGTACTACGAAGTCGACGGTGGCGGATTCCTCGTAGACGACGGCCGCGGCATCTGGTGGGCTACCCGGCCAGGAGAAATGCTGACAATCAGCGACCACCTCTGGCAAACAGCCCTCGACGTGGCCCTCATAGTAGGCCCAAAGATTGGCGGTGCAGCCCTCAAAGGAATCAGCGGAGCCCTCAAAGCCACGCCCAAAATCCACGTAGGCGCCTTCCCCCGCCCCGCTCTCACCCCGCCGATCGAACCAATCCCGGCAATGGCGATCCCATCCCAACCCGCTTCTGCCGCACCCGCTTCGATCGCTCCTCGACAAGTGGGACCCGCGGTTCCTTCGAAAACTGTCACTCCGCAAGCGAACCTGGCCCCAGCCTCGACTGCGGCAAATCCGCACACAATGCTCCCCGGATTGGGTCTGGGATCCATCCCCCTCAAACAACTCCCTTTCGAGGTGACCGCTCCGATCCGGGCCAACACCCTCGTGCAGCCCGAAGCAGCAATCGCCGCGCAGGTCAAGAAGGTCATCTTCGAAGCCGAAGCGGTAACCATGATGTCCGCGGAACGGCCTGCGGTAGGGGCCGGCGGCAGAACCGTCAACCGGACCGGAACTCCTCGCGCCTCCTCTGCCAATAGCGCAACTCCGCCGACCAGCAACACAGCAAGCACGGGTTTCACCAATACCGGTGGTGGCGGGTCGCTGCCTCCGGGCAGTCGCGGTGGTGCCGGGCGTGGCGGGATCGGAGGGAGGCAGCGACCCGCCAGCTCAATGGTTGGCTCCCCCGCCAGCTCCGCCCGGGCAACCGGATCAGCACCGCGCGTTCCAAAGCCCAAACCCAAGCACGGAACTGAGATGCGTCGAGCTGGCAGAATGGAAGGTCCTGTTGTTTTTCGGCTGCCAAGTAATGTCACAGCCCAGGAGATCGCTCAAACTGAGGAGTATGTGAGAGCCGCGAATATCGCACTTGTCAGCGGGAAGCTATCGCCGATTGGAAGGGTAAGTGTCAAGGGCGTACTGAAACGAGCCAAGGAGTCCGCTGCTGCTCGGGAGCGTGCGCGGGCTGCTGCCGGCGGCCGACCATACGGCAGCGACGTGGCCGCTCATCTTCCTGACACAACCTGGGTAGGAAAGGGGGAACCACCCGGTTGGGGTCGTCATACCGATAGGATAAACAAGGTTCTCGGTTCGCAGTCCGGAAACTATCCGGTTGGTTATAGGCCAACAATATTCGCTTACGAGGTGTAGTGGGATGGATAACGTGACAGACTGGCCCGCGATGATCGGCTATCTGCTGATAGTGAAGAATGAAATCGATCAGCGCGATCTGGAGAAGTTGCAAGAGTACACGGCAC
This sequence comes from Nocardia sp. NPDC059240, assembly GCF_042753865.1. NCBI lineage: Bacteria > Bacillati > Actinomycetota > Actinomycetes > Mycobacteriales > Nocardiaceae > Nocardia > Nocardia sp. NPDC059240. The sequence goes on from NZ_JBHZAC010000005.1 coordinate 656,674, forward strand.
CTCGGCAGAAGGTATCTGAGGAGGTTCTGCGCGGAGCTGAATCGAGCTTGAACGTGCAGTTTCCTGTGGAGTACCGGAACTTTCTTCTGCACGCTGACGGGTGGAAATCCTTCTACTGGAACACCGACCTCTTCGGTATGTTGGAATTTTCCGGAGAAGGGGCCGCCCACGTGGCGACGGAAGGGCTCGGTGTATATGAGGCAGAGGGGGTCCTGGAAGATCTCAAGCTGGAGGGGCACGACCTGATTCCGATCGGCGCCGGCATCGGGAGCGAGAATCTATTCTTGCTTGTCGTGTCTGGGGATGCTGAAAAGGTCGGTACCGTAATTTGGATCGATGGCGGAGATGAAATTGAGACATTCAGAGGGTTCGATGAGTTCTTTGCTGCCATCATCGAAGAACATAAATCATATCTGGAAGAACTCTAGGCCCCACTTATCTCGGATGGAATCTGTGCGTTCGGTTGCGGCATGGTAACTTCTGGTCTTGTTGACGATTTATCTCGTATTGCGCCAGAGCTGCATCTGCGAGAGATGAGTGAACTGAGCGCTGCCGAACTATCTTCGCTTCCTGGGTACTGGGCTAAAGCATTGCAGCTTAGCGGACGGAATCGGGTGGAGGTGGTGCTGGGTCAGTGGTCGATTTCTGCGTGGCGAATAATGAGTGACACCTATGGATCGCTCTCCGAGTTTCTGCAGGATGTCCATCTTGCCGAGTACGGCGGCAATCTTTTTTGCTCTATGTGCTGAACAGGGGTGGTGAATCATCTTACTACCTCGGAGGTAATCCTAATTTCAGTCTCCGATATGAAGATCTCCTGGAGCAGCTTCCGGAACTACTGAGGACCTTCTATCGTGATCTGCACGATGGTTGGTACTCGCTTCCCGGAGTGGCTGTAGGGCCTCTCCCGCTGGAGCATTTCTTCTGGCTCGACCAGATTGAATGGGCCATCCTGGATGACCTCAAAGCGGCCCCTCCCACGCTTGGTAAATGTGTAGCAGTCTTCGATTCGGGTGGCGGTGCCTACCTGTGTCTCAATTTTGAGGATCAGAGCGAACCGAGGGGCTTGAAGTGGTCTTCATTCTCTCCGCCGGAGGATGTCGATTTCTTTACTTACCTCGATATTTGGACAAACGTCGGACTGCTCAACTAACGATGGGCGACGATCGAAGCAGCAGGTAGGCGCATGGGCCGCTTCTCAGGGGGTTCTGGGTACGCCCTTGGCCGTGCGTGAGGTGCTGCAACGGGTTGGGCATACGCAAGGCAATGAAAGGGCATTGAGTGAGTAGTCCAGCATTCGATTCGGGTGTGGCATCCACTGAGTTGGTTTCGGTGGCTGAATCTATCGTGCAAGGCATTGTTGATGCTGACGTCAGGTGGGACTCGGTTGCGGTCGTTGTAAATCTGGATAGGCAGAAATCGATGTTCGGATATATTTACACGGACGATGGGCAATGGAATGCCGATGTTCCGCTCGAGATGGAGGTTTTGACGCGTGCAATAAACCTTCGAACTGCCATGGCTGCGCCGAAAAAGAAGGATTGGAAAGTCTGCTGTATTCAGATAAGGCGCTCGGATATGAGTGTGGATGTGGAGTTTGAATACAAGAATTCTGGACGCTGGCAGATAACGCCGGTCAATCTGGAGAGCAAGATAGAAGAGTTGCGCCCTCGCTAGAGCATAGTTCGTACCGATTCGGTGAGCGGCTCAGCTGGGGATGGGTTGGGGATCAGGCGGCAGAGCCACCAGTGGCGGGTGGGGTATTCGGGGGAGTACAGGCGGATCTGGACGGTTCTGGTTCGTCGTCGGTGAAGGTCGCGGAGTGCGAGACGGGCGTCGCCGGGGGTGGGGTGGGGGCGGCCGGGCCAGAGGTCGTTCCATTCCGGTGTGCGGCTGCAGTTTTCGATGATGGCGGCGGTGGTTGGGTTGGTGGTGAGGTTGGGGGTGAGCATGCGGAGGCTGTGGATGAGGCGGGACGCCTCGGTGTGCCATTCGACGATGACTTCTCGGGCCGTGGGGGTCAGGAACATCCACTCGATGAAGCTCATGCCGGGGTGTAGGCCGGGGAAGGCGTGGCGGTGTGCGGCGTTCGCGGCCAGAATCGTGAAGGTCGGGAGCGTGTAGAGGCAGGCTGGGCCGATCAGGGTTTCGAGGTCGGCCAGGTCGTGGGTGTCCGGGCGGGGCGGCCGTGACGGTGTGGGGGTGCCGTAGAGCTCCGGCAGGCTGTGCTCGAGGATGTGGCGGCGGTACATCGGGGCCACATCCAGCTCATCGAACAGGATCTGCAAGGCGTGCAGAGTCGGTGGGCGGGCACCCAATTCGATCTTCTCGATCAGGGAGACAGACAGGTTCGCGCGTTTGGCGAGGTCGGTGCGGGTCAGCCAGGCGTCTTCGCGGCGTTGCCGTATGTAGTCACCGAACAGGTTGCCGGTCAACCGTTGTCACCTCTCCCACCACTATTTGTATTGTGTTCTGTATTGCGTGTCTCCCACGGATTGTGCGGGCGAGGTTCGTTGAAGTCCCCGCTCGCCACTCCGGATAATAGAACATATGTTCGAACGATAGCTCAAATGCTGCCGACGACCGCGATGACGGGGCCGACGGCAGTAGGGCCAGGGGTGGAAGGCGGTCTTGTGGACTGGATGGGCAGATGTGTCGGGGCGCGGGTTGGGCGGGCCATGGAGCGGGCGGGGGTGAGTGCCGCGGACCTCGGGAAACGACTGGGGATGCGGGATGGCGCGCTGGCCGGCCGGATGGCGCGGCCGGGCTCGTTCCGGGCGAATGAGCTCATTCTCCTCGCCGCGGCACTCGGCCTCGAGGTTCAGGAGCTGCTTCCGGGCGCTGATTGCTTGCCCGACAAGGGTTGTGCGGTCTGTTTCAGTCCAGTGTGAGATCGCCGAGGGATTCGGCGAACTTGCGGAGGAGGGGGATTAGGGTCTCGCGGTCGGTGGGGGAGAGCGCCTCGAGGAGGCGTTGTTCGTTTGCCATGTGCAGCGGGAGGATTCGGTCGATCAGGGTGCGGCCGGTGTCGGTGAGGTGGACTCGGATGGCTCGGCGGTCGTTCGGGTCGGGGACTCGGTCTACCCAGCCTTTGGCGGTCAGGCGGTCGATGCGGTTGGTGATGGCGCCGGAGGTGATCATGGCGGCCTTGTTGAGGGCGCCTGCGCTGAGGCCGGATTCGTTGCCGGAGCGGCGGAGGGTGGCCAGGACGTCGAATTCCCAGCGTTCCAGGCCCTCGGCTCGGAAGAAGTCGGTGAGTTCGCGGTCGACCAGGCGGCCCAGGCGGGAGAGGCGGCCGAAGATCTCCATGGGGGAGGTGTCCACGTCGGGGCGTTGGTCGCGCCAGGCGGCGGTGATGTGGTCGACGGCGTCGGGCAAGAGGGGCTCCTAGCTGCGGCGGAATAAAGTTCAACATTGAGATACTTGACGGTGAGGTATTTGGATGGTGTTATCTCAACGTTGAGATTATCAATGAGGAGCTATCGATGACCACCTCACGCGCCGCCGTCGCCGGACTCGCCGGGACGCTTGCCCTCACCGGGCTCGCGCCGCTGGTGTGGGGGTCGACCTACGCCGTAACCACCAGCTTCCTGCCGCCGGAGCGGCCGATGTTCACCGCGGTCATGCGGGTGTTGCCCGCCGGCCTGCTGCTGCTCGCCATGACGCGGAAATTGCCGCACGGGCAATGGATTTCGCGGGCCTTCGCGCTGGGCGCGCTGAATATCGGTGTCTTCACTGCGTTTCTGTTCGTCGCCGCCTACCGGCTGCCGGGCGGAGTGGCGGCCGTGCTGGCCGCGTCCGCACCGCTGTTCGCGGTCGGCTTCGCCGCACTCGCCGGACTCGAACAACTCACGCTCCGCAAAGTCGTTGCGGCAGTGATCGGATTGGCGGGTGTGGCGCTGGTCGTCCTCAAGGCGACAGCGGCCCTCGACACCTGGGGCATCCTCGCCGGACTCGGCGCGGCCGTCGCCATGGGCAGCGGCACCGTGCTGACCAAACGCTGGGGTCGTCCCGACGGTGTCAGTCCGCTGGCCATGACCGGCTGGCAGTTGGCCACGGGCGGAATCCTTTTGCTGCCGGTGGCGGCCATCGCGGAAGGTATGCCGCCCGCACTGGATGCCCGCAATATCGGCGGCTACCTCTACCTGGGCCTGATCGGCACGGCCATCGCCTATGCCCTCTGGTTCCGCGGCATCGCCAGGACCAGCGTCACCTCGGTGACCTTCCTCGGCCTGCTGAGCCCGGTGTCGGCCACCATCATCGGCTGGGCCGCGCTCGGCCAGTCGCTGACCCCGCTGCAACTGCTGGGCATCGCCATCGTCCTGGGCGGCCTGCTGCTCGGGCAAACGACCTCGAAGGAGCGAAAGATCATGCAGATCACCGTGTTCGGAGCCAGTGGAGACGCCGGGAGCCGGGTCGTCACCGAGGCCCTGCGCCGCGGTCACCGAGTGCGGGCCGTCGCCCGCACCGCCGACCGGCTGCGCGAACTACCACCGGAGGTCGAGGTGTGGACCGCCGACGCCACCGATCCCGCCGCCGTCGAGAAGGCCGGTGCCGGAAGTGATGTCGTGGTCGGCGCCACCCGGCCGGCCGTCGGCCGCGAGCACGAGCTGGCCGAGGTCGCCGCCGCCCTGCTGGAAGGCTTGGCCGACAGCGGAACCCGGCTGCTGGTGATCGGCGGCGCGGGCAGCCTGATCGTCCCCGGCACCGGCCTGACCCTCACCGAACAACCCGGCTTCCCGGCCGAACTGCTCCCCATCAGCAACGGCGGGATCGGCCAGCTCGAGGTATTCCGGGCCACCCCGCACGCGGTGGACTGGACCTACATCAGTCCGGCCGCCTACTTCGAACCGGGCGAGCGCACCGGCGACTTCCGGCTCGGCACCGACGAACTGCTCACCGATGAGCACGGCAATTCCGCGATCTCGATGGAGGACATGGCGATTGCCGTGTTGGACGAGATCGAGCACCCGCGCCACCACCGCACCCGGATCACCGTCGGGTACTGAAAACATCTGCCGTACATACGGAGAACGGGGCGTGACCGAATCCGGTCACGCCCCGTTCTCATGGTCTCGAGGTCAGACGATGTGGAAACCCGCGCCCGCCCCGCCGTGGCGGTCGATATCCGCCAGCACGCTGGTGATGTTGGTGGCCAGCTCCGGCTCGTGGATCAGGTTGCCGCCACCGGTGCACAGCGGCAGTTCGATGCTGATCGGCCCGGCGTCGAAGTCGGTGCCCGCCACCACCATTCCGACCAGCTGGTCGCCGCGCAGTACCGGCGCACCGGAGTCGCCGTGGTTGGCGCACACCTGGCTGCGGAAGGACAGGGCCTTGGTCTCCCACACCGGTCCGCAGGTGAAGCCGGTGGTGCGGCCGTTCTTGCAGACGTTCTCACCGATCTGCGGCGGCGCGCCGATCGCGTTGATCGTCGACTGCGCGACCGAGCGGGTCGGGTTCACCCGGTCCGGGTTGAACACGATGATGGCCCAGTCCATCTGCTCGCTCTTCTCGGCAATGACACCGATGCCGCCGCTGCGGGTGTACTCGGCCGCGACGCGCGCGCCGACCTCACCGCAGTGGCCCGCGGTCAGGCCGACGAGCTGGTTCTTGTTGTCGTAGCCCACGGCGGTGAGGGTGCAATCACTGACCTGATCGGTGGTCGTGAGGTCCTCGACATACACCCCGGAACCACCGCCCAGCACCACCGGCGCGGCCGCGTCGGCGGGCCCGGCGAACGCCAGCACGGCGCTCGCGGCGGTGACGGCGACGGCCGCCCAGTTCAGGACTCGGGCGCGGCCCGCAGAGAGCATTTGGATTTTCCTCATCCCCCCGAAAATCGAATCGTGCGCGCGCGGTAATCGGGAGTCCGGCAGCGCGCAGGCGGAGCATGTCATGCCGGTAACCGAGAAGCAAGTCTCCACTCGGATGACCGATCGGATGACCTATTCGGAAGGCATTATCCGCCAACCGGTTCCGACGTGACGAAAACCGGCTTGGCCGTGTCGGTAGCCCGTGATAGAACTCCGGTCAGTGGTGATCGCACCACGGAGTGCAACCGGAGCGGCCATTCATGCGCGGTCGCTTCCAAATGGGGAGAATTTTCAATGGCTTTCTCGGGCAAACTTGCCTTGACCATGTTCGTTTCGGCTGCGGCTGTGCTGGTTACGTCGCTGGGGGCGGGCACTGCCAACGCTGAGCGCGGACCGGACGGTTCGCTGTACGGTTCGCTCGCGCTGAGCACCGACGGGGGCACCTTCTACGGCGCGGCCTGGAACTACCCGAACTGGCGTTCCTCCGACGCGGACGCCATCAACCAGTGCGCGCACGGCGGCTGCAAGGTGCTGGCGCAGTTCCGTGACGGCTGCGGCGCCATCGCCGAAAGTGCCGATCACACCTACTACTACGGCGGTTCGGGCAGCAATCGCGCCGACGCCGAGAACGACGCCATGAACCGGCTGACCAACTTCATGCCGAACCCGCCGGCCATGTTCGGTAGCTCCGCGCCCGCCAAGCAGTCCGTGCACATCCGCTACACGCAGTGCACCGACGGCGCGTAGAGGCAGACACCGACGGGGCGTAAATTTAGCCCTTGACCTTGACGCTACGTCAACTTGCATCCTGAATTCGTCGAGGAGAACGAGAGGATACGAAAGGCCGGAACGTGAGTGCCGAATGGTCGATCCAGGAATTGGCGAAAGTGGCCCACACCACAAGCCGCACGTTGCGGCATTACGGTGACCTCGGGTTACTGCCGCCCAGCCGGATCGGTTCCAATGGCTATCGCTATTACGACCAGGAATCCCTCGTGCGATTGCAGCGCATCCTTTTGCTCCGGGAACTCGGTCTCGGCCTACCGGCCATCGCCGAAGTCCTCGCGGGGCAAAAGGACACCGCAACCGCCTTGGCCGCACATCTGGAATTGCTGAAACAGGAGCAGGACCGGATCGCGCGGCAAATCGCCTCGGTGCAAACCACATTGCGCAAGACGGAAGCAGGTGAACAGCTCGTGGCAAACGAGGTATTCGACGGATTCGACCACGCCCAGTACAAGGACGAGGTCATCGAGCGCTGGGGTGAAGACGCCTGGCGCAACAGCAACGACTGGTGGTCGTCCAAGACCGATGCCGAGAAGAAGTCGTGGCAGCAGATCCATCTCGACATCGCCGCCGACTACGGCCGCGCCCACGCGGCGGGTCTCCCGGTCGAGAGCGACGAGGTGCAGGCCATCGTGCAGCGCCACTACGACTGGCTCGGTACGGCGCCCTCGGGCGGCGCAATCACCGCCCAGTACTTCAACAACCTCGCCGACATGTACGTCGCCGACCCGCGCTTCGCCGCCAATTACGACACGCACGGCGCGGGCACCAGCGAGTACGTCCGCGACGCGATCCGCGTCTACACCGCCACGCGGCTGTAGCCGGACCCGCACCACCGCAGCCCCTTCCGGATCTGTCCCGGAAGGGGCTGCGGCCGTTGGCATTCCGGCGTCTGACAACTCGTTCGTGCATGTCGGATCGTCGGGGTACAGTTCGCGCCACATCCGTGGGGGGAGGGACTCGATGAGTTATCCGTACGATCAGTCCGGTCACAGCGCCGCGGGATATGGCTATCCGCCGCAGGTTCGGGCCAGCGGCGGCACCGCGATCGCAGCGGGCGTCCTGGCCATGATTGTCGGCGCGCTGTCCCTGCTCGCGGCCATCGCCTTGATCGGTTTCGTGATCTCCGAAAGTTGCCGCGACAACTCCTACACCTCCCGCCAGTACAGCGTTGAGGGCTTCGGAATCTTCCTCGTCGTGGTGGGTATCTTCGTCGCCCTGGTAGGCGCGGTGTGGGTGCTCGGCGCGGTCCTGCTGTTCATGCGCAGGCCCGGCGGCCGAGCATTGCTGATCGCGCTGGGTTCCCTGGCCATCGTGATCGAAGCGATCCAGATCGGCCTGATCGGCAGTCTCGTCAGCGGCCTCGGCCTGCTGCTCGCCATCAGCATCGTCGTTCTCGCCTCGGTCCCCTCGACCGGCCGCTGGATCGATGCCGGATCTCGTCAGTGATTAACCCATTCGTGCATGTCAGCGCCCCGGAGTACAGTTCGCCGAGAGTGTTCAGGGGAGGAGACCCGATGAGTTATCCGTACGATTCGTCAGGCCAGAGCGGTCCGCAGGATCAGCCGCAACCGGGCTTCGCGCCGCTGGAATATCCGCCGCAGCCGGGCCTATCGCCGGTGGAATATCCGCCGCAGCCCGCTTATCCGCAGGCCGGCTATCCACAGCAGGCCGGGTACGCACCGCAACCCGGTTATCCACAGCAGCCCGATCCCGCGTACCCGGCCTATCCCGCACCGCCGGTGTATTCGCCCTATGCCATCCAGCAGACCCGGGCCAGCGGTGGTACCGCCATCACGGCCGGGGTGCTGGCGATGATCGGGGGCGTGCTCTCCATCCTGGCCGCGATCGTCATGCTCATCGCGAGTGCCGCGGTGAACAGCGACAACAACTCCTACCGTGGCAGCAGCTACCACAAAGACGAATCGGGTCTCGTCGCCGTGCTGATCGTGGGCGGAGTGGTCGTGCTGGCGGTCGGCGTGCTGTGGTGCACCGGCGCGACCATGCTGTTCCTGCGCAAGGCCGCCGGGCGCTGGATCTTGATCGTGATGTCCGGCCTCGCGGTGGTGCTCGGGCTCATCGGTTTCGCCATGCGTCCGGGCTCGGGCGCGATCGGCCTGATCTTCTCGATCGCCATCCTGGTGCTCGCGTCGGTGCCGCTCACCGGCCGCTGGATCGCGGAGGGCAAGCAGCCGGCCGTGGCGGCGCAGCCGTACTACCCGTACTACTGATCTCGAAAAGCACACCGCCGCCCGGTCTTTCGACCGGGCGGCGGTGTCGTGTGCGGCGGATCAGGCCGCGCACATCGACTGCATGACACCGCGCAGGATCGGCGCGCCGTAGGTGGCGGGCGCGAAGGCGATGGTCTCGGCGATGCCGAGCGGCGTCGTGATGGTCGAGGCCACGCCGGTGAAGCCCGCGATGGTGTTGCCGACGGTCAGCAGCAGGCTGGTGGTGTCGAGCGCGAAGGTGATGAGCGAGAAGAGGTTCTCCACCTTCACATCTCCCAGGGCCACGGTGTTGAGCGCGCGGCCCTCGTAGATGTCGAAGCCCAGGTTGGCCAGGAAGGTGAGCGGGCCGTAGTCCAGCGCGTCCACGATCGGTCCGAGCTGTTCGGTGCGGCGCAGCATCATCACGTCGGCCACCCGGTTGCTCTGCAGGAAGCCTTGCAGCGCATCGGCATTGGCGTTGACCGCGGCCGGATCGACGGGCAGCGACGCGGTGGTGAGGAAGTTGCGGGTGCGCTCGACCAGGTCACTGGTCTTGAGCTCGGCGATCGGGGTGCAGGTGCCGTTCGCCTTCATCACCTGGTTGGCCAGATCGATCAGGGGCTGCGGCAGGTCGACGTGCTCGTCGGGCAGATCCAGCTGCAGCTTCTGGTAGACGGTGTGCGCGTCGCAACCCACCGACAGCTGCGACTGCACCGCGCGCGCCAGCGATTTCACGCCGTTGAACAGCGCGCCCACGATCGGCTTGAGCACGAATCCGACGGTCGGCACCAGGCTGGAGGCGAACTGGGCCGGGATCTTCACGATGCGGGTGGCGAGGATGAACACCTCGACCACATCGCGCACCTTCAGTTGCGAGACCGCGACGGTCTGGTGCACCTGGCCGGTGCGCACGGCGTCGAGGCTGTTGACCAGGTAGGTGACGATCGGGTCGTCGAGGAACTGGGTGCGGTCGTTCACCTCGTCCGGGCTCAACGGCAGGAAGCCGCGCCGGTGCACGTGCATGGTGGCGATGTTCTGCCGGAAGTCGTTGACGGACCGGTCGTAAGCGGCCTGCTGCTCGCCCGGCACGACCGTGCGGATGGCGGTGGCGGCGGCACTGATGACGTCATCGAAGGTTGCCGAGCCGGGCTTGCCGCAGAGGTCGCCCGCGTCGGCGATCTCGGCGGCGGCGAGGGTGTCGCCCTCATCGGCGCGGGCCGGGGCGGCGCCCGGCACCAGGGCGACCGTGCCGAGCACGGCCGTAATGGAGAGCGCGCCCACGAGTGGGGCGAGGCGAGCGAGGCGCATGTTCATCAGGTCTTCCGGGTCTAGCTGGCGTCACGTCCGCGCAAACACACGGCAAAAACTGGTCGTCCGATCAGTTCGGGTCGTTATGTAATACGGCTCTGATGACGCAACCGGCCGCGCTTTCGTGAACTCTGCGCAAAAAGATCTCGACCAATCCCGCTCACCGGGATGACGCCGATCACTTCGCGGCCTACTCTCGCGAGGTTGGCCCCCGGTCCCGGCAAAGCCCTGGCATCTGCCCTTCGCGAAGGCTGCCAACCCACCCCGAAGGAGCCCACGCGCGCTTCCGGGTCGTGCCGGTAGTCTGGGCAGCCGTGACCGTCGCATCCCCGTTCGATCTCATTGTTGTCGGCTCCGGTTTCTTCGGGCTGACCATCGCGGAACGCACCGCCAAGCTGCTCGGCAAGCGAGTTCTGGTGGTGGACCGCCGCTATCACTTGGGCGGTAACGCCTACTCCGAAGCCGACCCGGAAACGGGCATCGAGATCCACAAATACGGGGCTCACCTCTTCCACACCTCCAACAAGCGGGTGTGGGACTACGTCAACGAGTTCACCGAGTTCACCAACTACCAGCACCGGGTCTTCGGCCTGCACAAGGGCCAGGCGTACCCGCTGCCCATGGGACTGGCCATGATCTCGCAGTTCTTCGGCCGCTACTACACCCCGGACGAGGCGCGCGCGCTCATCGCCGAGCAGTCGGCGGAGATCGACAGCGCCGAGGTGACCAATCTCGAGGAGAAGGGCATCTCGCTGATCGGCCGCCCGCTCTACGAGGCGTTCATCCGCGACTACACCGCCAAGCAGTGGCAGACCGACCCCAAGGAACTGCCCGCGGGCATCATCACCCGACTGCCGGTCCGCTACACCTTCGACAGCCGCTACTTCAACGACACCTACGAGGGTCTGCCCAAGGACGGCTACACCGCGTGGCTGACCAAGATGGCCGAGAGCCCGAATATCGAGGTGCGCCTGGACACCGACTGGTTCGACGTGCGGGACGAGATCCGCGCCGCGAACCCGGACGCCCCCGTCGTCTACACCGGCCCGCTGGACCAGTACTTCGACTACGCCGACGGCGAACTCGGCTGGCGCACCATCGATTTCGAGACCGAGGTGCTCGAGACCGGTGACTTCCAGGGCATCCCGGTGATGAACTACAACGACGCGGATGTCCCCTTCACCCGCATCATCGAGCCGCGCCACTTCCACCCGGAGCGCAGCGGCAGCTACCCGACCGACAAGACGGTCATCATGCGCGAGTTCTCGCGCTTCGCCCAGACCGGCGACGAACCGTACTACCCGATCAACACCCCGGAGGACCGCGCCAAGGTGCTCGCGTACCGCGAGCGCGCCAAGGCCGAAACCGCTTCGGCCAAGGTGCTTTTCGGTGGCCGCCTGGGCACCTACCAGTACCTGGACATGCACATGGCCATCGGCGCGGCGCTCAGCATGTTCGACAATGTGCTGCGCCCGCACCTGGAAACCGGTGCGCCGCTGGTGGACTCCGCCGAATGACCGCCCAACTGACTCGGGAAGACATGAGCACCGAGACCCGCGCCGTATCCCTGCTCCAGCGCGTCATCCTGCCCCGGCCGGGTGAGCCGCTCGACGTCCGCAAGCTGTACCTCGAGGAATCCGAGACCAATGCCCGGCGCGCGCATGCCATCACGCGCACCGCGCTGGCCATCGGCGCGGAGTCCGAGGTCTCCTTCTGCACCTACTTCAACGCGGTCCCGGCCAGCTACTGGCGCCGCTGGAGCGTGCTGAAGACGGTGGTGCTGAAGCTGGAACTGTCCGGCCACGGCCGCGTCGACGTCTACCGCTCCAAAGCCGACGGATCCCGAATCCACGTGCAGGGCAGCGAGTTCAGCACGCCGGGCGACGGTGCGGCGGCCGCCGACTTCGTCGAGTTCGAGGTGGATCTGGGCCCGTTCGAGGACGGCGGCTGGATCTGGTTCGACATCACCACCGACAGCCATGTCGAAATGCGCAGCGGCGGTTGGTACGCGCCGGTCGAGGCGCCCGGTGAGGGCAGCATCGCCGTCGGCATGCCGACCTTCAACCGCCCGACCGACGCGGTGAAGACGTTGACCGCGCTGGGTTCCGATCCGCTGGTGCTGGAGAAGATCAAGGCCGTCATCATCCCGGATCAGGGCAACCGCAAGGTCGTCGACGAGCCGGGCTTCACCGAGGCCGCCGCCCGCCTGGGCGGTCGCCTGGCGATTCACGATCAGCCGAATCTCGGTGGCTCCGGCGGGTACAGCCGGGTCATGTACGAGGCGCTCAAGACCACCGATGCCGAGTTCATCGTCTACATGGACGACGACATCGAGATCGAGCCGGACTGCATCCTGCGTGCGCTGGCGTTCTCGCGTTTCGCCAAGTCGCCCATCCTGACCGGTGGCCAGATGCTCAACCTGCAGGAGCGTTCGCACCTGCACACCATGGGCGAGATCGTGGACCGTTCCATCTTCATGTGGACCGCGCCCGCGACCGTCGAGTACGACCACGATTTCTCCAAGTACCCGCTGCGCGACCGCGACAACTCCAAGCTGCTGCACCGGCGCATCGACGTCGACTTCAACGGCTGGTGGACCTGCGTGATCCCGCGGCAGGTGGCCGAGGAGATCGGGCAGCCGCTGCCGCTGTTCCTGAAGTGGGACGACGTCGAATACGGTTTGCGCGCACGCGAACACGGCTACCCGACCGTCACCCTGCCGGGTGCCGCGGTGTGGCATATGGCGTGGTCGGACAAGGACGACGCCATCGACTGGCAGGCGTACTTCCACCTGCGCAACCGCCTGGTCGTCGCCTCGCTGCACCTGCCGAACGACGGCCGTCCGATGGTGGTCAACACCATCAAGGCCACGCTGAAACACCTGCTGTGCCTGGAGTATTCGACGGTCGCCATCCAGAACGAGGCGATCCGCGACTACCTGGCGGGCCCGGACAAGCTCTTCGAGTTGCTGCCGAGCGCGCTGGGCAAGGTGCACGCCATGCGCAAGGAATTCCCGGACGCGGTGATCGTGCCGTCCTCCACCGAACTGCCGATGGCCTCGCACGCCGAGGTCGGCGCGGTCGGTGAACCGGGCAATCCGCTGGCCAAGGTGACTCGCCTCGGCAAGGGCGTGCTGCACAACTTCCGCAAGGCCAACCCGAAGCATCACGAGACCCCGCAGCTGAACGTCCCCACGTTGGACGCGCGCTGGTTCCTGCTGTCGCAGGTGGACGGCGTCACCGTTACCACCGCCGACGGCCGCGGCGTCGTCTACCGTAAGCGGGATCCGCGAAAGGCCATGGAGCTGTTCAAGGAAGCGATGCGCCTGCGCAAGGAGCTGGCCGAGCGCTTCCCGGAGGTGCGTGAGCAGTATCGTCGCGCGCACGCTCACCTCACCAGCAAGGCCGCGTGGGAGAACGTCTTCGGTATCGATACTGAATCAAGGAACGAGCCCAAATGACGGCTGCACAGCCAACTTCGAGCCCGGACCGCGGACTGCACGTGGTCCCGGACGCACCGGCGGCCCCGGTCGCGTCCCCGGCCGAGGTCAAGATCATCAACCTGGTGCAGGGCACCATCGGCCGGAACCCGAACGTCGTCAAGGCCGCGCGTGGAATGTCGCACTTCGGTGAGCATTCGCTCGGCTGGATCGGCATCGCCGCGGTCGGCGCGCTGGTCGACAAGCCGCGCCGCCGCGAGTGGGCCGGGGTCGCCGTCGGCGCGTTCGGCGCGCACGCGGCGAGTGTCGTGATCAAGCGGATCGTCCGCCGCAAGCGTCCGCACGACCCGTCCGTGCAGGTCAACGTGTCGACGCCGTCGAAGCTGAGCTTCCCGTCCTCGCACGCGACATCCACTACGGCGGCGGCTGTGTTGCTCGGCCGACTGACCGGGCTACCCTTGCCTGCGGTGCTCGTCCCGCCGATGCTGTTGTCGCGGGTCGTGCTCGGCGTGCACTACCCCACCGACGTGCTCGCGGGTTCGGCGCTGGGCGCAGCATCCGCGGCCGCCGTGCTCGCCGCCGAAAAGAGACTCTCGAAGTGACCGCCCAGGAAAGAGCCATCGTTGACATGAGCGAAGAGCCGACGAGCACAGATCTAGCGGAGGCGGTCATCAAGGGACCGCCGAAGACGTTGACCGGCGGCCTGATCAAGGCCATGCGCCCGCGTCAGTGGGTCAAGAACGTGCTGGTGCTGGCCGCGCCGCTGGCCGCCGGCAAGACCGCCGCCGGTGATCTGGTGATCAGCGACCTGACGGTGCTCTGGCACGTGGCCATCGCCTTCGTGGTGTTCTGTCTGGCCGCCTCGGGCATCTACCTGGTCAACGACGCCCTCGACGTCGAGGCCGACCGGGCGCACCCGACCAAGCGTTTCCGGCCCATCGCCGCCGGTGTGGTGCCGGTGAATCTGGCCTACGGCCTGTCGGTGGTGCTGCTGGCCGGCTCGATTCTGCTGTCCTTCGTCGCGAGCTGGCATCTGGCCGTCGTGATGGCGGTCTACATCGGCATCCAGCTCGCCTACTGCTTCGGTCTCAAGCACCAGGCGGTGCTCGACATCTGCATCGTGTCCTCGGGCTTCCTGCTGCGCGCGGTCGCGGGTGGCGTGTCCTCGGATATCCGTCTGTCCCAGTGGTTCCTGCTGATCATGGCCTTCGGTTCGCTGTTCATGGTGACCGGAAAGCGCTACGCCGAGTTGAAGATCGCGCTCGACACCGGCGCCAAGATCCGCAAATCGCTGGAGTACTACACGCCGACCTACCTGCGTTTCGTGTGGACCCTGTCCGCCACCGCGGTGGTCGTGTTCTACGGTCTGTGGGCATTCGAGCAGGACAAGACCAAGGACACCATCTGGTTCGCCATCTCGATGATCCCGTTCACCATCGCCATCATGCGATACGCGGTGGATGTCGATCGTGGCGAAGCGGGTGAGCCCGAAGAGATCGCCCTGGGGGACCGGGTCCTCCAGTTCCTCGCAATCGCCTTGATCGGAGCGGTAGGTGTCGCTGTCTATCTCACCTGACGTGGTAGAGGGAGAAGAGCGAGAGGTGGGCGCGCCGACGGCACAATTGCCGCTCGGTCGCGCCCGTCGGCGTGCGGACGATGGGCCGCGCGGCTTCTCGCGACTATCCCGCGCCACGTTCCTCGGTGGGATCGTGCTGACCGCGACGCTGTTCGCGGCCGGTGCGTGGCAGCGCCGTTGGATCGCCGACGACGGCCTGATCGTGCTGCGCACGGTCCGAAACCTGATGGCGGGCAACGGTCCGGTCTTCAATGCGGGCGAGCGCGTCGAGGCCAACACCTCGACGGCGTGGACCTTCATCGTCTACTTCTTCAGCTGGCTGACCCAGGCGCGGCTCGAGTACGTGGTGCTCGGCATCGCGCTCACGCTCTCGGTGCTGGCCATCGTGTTCGCCATGCTCGGCACCGCCCGGCTGTGGGGCGGAACGGGTTCCGCGCTGCTGGTGCCCGCGGGCGTGCTGGTCTACATCGCGCTGCCGCCGGCCCGTGACTACGCCACCTCCGGGCTGGAGTCGTGCCTGGTCATCTTTTGGCTGGCAGTCCTCTGGTGGGGCATGGTGCGCTGGAGTCAGGCCGAAAAGGTCCGCCCCGCGGCATTTTTCGCTTTGGTCTTCTTCGCCGGACTGGCTCCGCTGATCCGGCCGGAGATGACGCTGGTCGGCGCGCTCGCGCTGGCCATGCTGTTCTGCGCGCCCGTGCCGGACACCCGCCTGCGGCCCTGGATGTTCCGGGTGCTGGTGGTGGCGGTGGCCGGACTGGTGCCGATCGCGTACCAGATCTGGCGGATGGGCTACTACGGTCTGCCCTACCCGAACACCGCGGTGGCCAAGGACGCCGGTGGCGCGAAATGGCATCAGGGCTTCATCTATCTCTGGGATCTCGTCGGCCCGTACTGGCTGTGGCTGCCGCTGGTGATTCTGCTGATCGCGGGTCTGGTGCTCGCACGGCAGCGTCGCGCGGAGGCGTCGGACGGTCGTCACGCGGTCGCCGAGGAGTCCTCGAAGTCGGGTCTGCGCGGCCGGATTCACCGCTTCAGCGTCTGGTTGCGCACCCCCGCCGCGGTGGTGACCCTCATGCTCGTCGCCGGTGTGGTGCTGACCGTCTACGAGATCCGCGTCGGCGGCGACTTCATGCACGGCCGCATGCTGCTGCCGCAGCTGTTCTGCCTGACCCTGCCGGTGGCGGTGCTGCCGATCCGGCTGCCGCGACGGTCGGCCGAGCGGGCGTCCGGAATGCGCGGACTGGATTGGGTTTTCGTCGTCGTGCTGGCGGCCTTCGCGGGCACGGCGGTCTGGGCGCTGTTCGCGGCCAACACCACCGCGATCACGGCGGGCACCAAGATCCGCGCCAACGGCATCGTGGACGAGCGCATCTACTACGTGCTCAATACCGGTCACGATCACCCGATAACCGCCGAGGACTACCTGGACTACCCGCGCATCCGCGCCATGGTCCGCGATATCGCCAACTCGCCGGACGGTGCGCTGCTGCTCAACTCGCCGTCGTTCATGAACTGGTACCTGGTGCCCGCACCGGTGCCGGACGGCAACAAAGAGCACGTGGTGTTCTTCCTGAATCTCGGCATGACCAGCATGAACGTGCCGCTGGACGTGCGGGTCATCGACCAGATGGGCCTGGCGTATCCGCTTGCGTCGCATACCGATCGGCTGACCGACGGCCGCATCGGCCACGACAAGAACCTCTACCCCGACTGGGTGGTGGTGGATACCGGCATGGTGGACCGGCACCCGTGGATGCCGTGGTTCCTGGACGAGAAGTGGTCCGACGAGGCCCGCACGGCGCTGTCCTGCCCGGATACCCAGTCGCTGCTGGCCTCCTCGCGGGCCCCGCTGACGTTCGATCGCTGGCGGCACAATCTGATGCAGGCGTTCACCTTCGCCAAGTACCGGATCGATCGGGTGCCGAAGTACGAGATCCAGCGGTGCAACCTGGTGGATCCCACGCTGCCACCGCCGCCCGCGCCCCCCAAGTAGCAAGACGAAGAGGCCCCGCATCCATACCGGATGCGGGGTTTTCTCTTGCCCGTGAGGGGGTTTGACCGAAACGTCACGGTCGAGATGCGAGATATGCGATGCTGTCTCGATTTGGTAACACCCCGGCGTGGGTTTCGCGATAAGCTCCGCGAGTACTTCCGTTGCCGACCCAGAAAACCGCTGTGCGGCAACGGTTGTCGCAATACGATTCCGGGCGGGTAGCAGGGAGGCTCGGGGCGCACAGATGGAAGGCCGAATATGCGGGGCGTGACGGTTAAGGGCGGGGCGCGCAGCTGGTTGCGCAAGACGGTGCTGGGCGTGGCCCTGGCAACCATGGTGCCGCTGGGGGTTTCGGTCCTCGGGACGGCGCCGGCGCAGGCCGCCTACAGTCCGGACGGCATGGACTTCTACGTCGACTCCGTGATGGGGCCGATCAAGAACCGTGTCTTCCGCGCGGCGGACGGCAATACCAACCGGGTGGTCTACGCGCTGGACGGTGAACGCGCGCGCGACGACCTCAACGGCTGGGAGATCAATACCGATGTCGCCCATGCCCTGACGGCCGCCAATATCAATGTCGTCATGCCGATCGGCGGCCAGTCCAGCTGGTACGCCGACTGGAACTCGCCGAGCACCTTCCTGGGCCTGCCCGCGGGCACCGCCTCACAGCAGTCCGGATCCGGTATCACGCAGGCGCTTTCGGGCGGCCCCGGCAAGTCCTACACCTACAAGTGGGAAACGTACCTGAGTCAGGAACTGCCCAATGCGCTGCGAGATCGCCTGAGCTTCAGCTCGAGTCGCAACGGCATCTTCGGGCTGTCCATGAGTGGCGGCTCCGCGTTCATGCTGGCGGCATTCCACCCGAACCAGTTCTCCTACGCCGGTTCGATGTCCGGCGCCCTGGACCTGTCGCTGCCCGGTATGCGCGACGCCATCCGGGTGGCCATGGTCGACGCCGGCGGTTACAACGTCGACGCCTTGGCGGGTGCCAAGGACATGAAGTGGCAGCACCTGGATCCCTTCCAGTTCGCGCCCAAGCTGAAGGCCAACGGCACCCATCTGTTCATCTCGGCGGGCAGCGGGCTGCCGGGCGCGGTCTCCGATATCAATGCCACGGTCATCCAGGCCATGGGCATCGAGGCGGTGTCGCTGGTGGGCACCAAGGCGTTCCAGGCGCGCTGGGCCGCGCTCGGCGGCGGCAATATCGTCGCCGACTACCCGGCCATCGGCGTGCACAACTGGAAGAACTGGGAGGGCGAGATGGGCCGGATGATCCCGGACCTCTCGAACAACATCGGTTGATGGCGGGACGACATCGGTCGATTCCTAGACTTTGCTGAGAGTTGGCGCGCGCCTTGATCATTCACCACCGGTGATAGGGGATGCTGAAGGCGCGCAGTGAGGTTCGTGCAGTCTGGAGTGATAGCTGTTGAGTATGGGTCAACGGGGGCTGAATTCGACTCGGGAGTCACATCCAGGCACTGATCTGCGCCACATTCCGCTCCGAGCGTGGCGCTCGTCACTTTCGTCACGATCGGATAACACCCCGTTTGCCCATCCGCGATAGGGTCGCCGAGACCTCTGCCGGAGTCACGAGCACACGGCGAGACCGAACCACAGGAAAGGCCGGACAAATCAATGCGAGGCGATAGACGTCAGAGATCCCGCGGTTGGCTCAAGAACTCCGTGGTCGGATTGGCTCTGGCGATTGCACTGCCGTTCGGGGTGTCGGCGGTCGGCGTCGGAACCGCGAACGCGGCCCTGGACCCCAGCGGCTTCGACTTCTACGTGGACTCGGCGTCCATGGGCCCGGTCAAGTCGCGCGTCTTCCGCGCGGCCGACGGGAACACCTCCCGCGTCGTCTATGCCCTCGACGGCATGCGCGCCGGGCAGGACCTGAGCGGCTGGGAAATCAACACCGACATCACCCACGCGCTGACCGCGGCGAACATCAACGTCGTCATGCCGATCGGCGGCCAGTCCAGCTTCTACGCCGACTGGAACGCGCCCAGCAGCATCCTCGGTGAGGGTGGCGGCAGCGGTTCGGCCGGTTCCTCCTCGCTGTCCTCCTCCGGCTCGGCCTCGGGTTCGTCCTCGGGCTCGGGCGCCTTCCAGCTGCTCGGTGGTGGCCCCGGCAAGAGCTACCGCTACACCTGGGAGACCTTCCTGTCCCAGGACCTGCCCAACGCGCTGAACTCGCGGCTGGGCTTCAGCAAGACCCGCAACGGCATCTTCGGTCTGTCCATGGGTGGCTCCGGCGCGCTGACGCTGGCCGCCTACCACCCGGATCAGTTCAGCTTCGCCGGTTCGTACTCCGGTTACCTGAACGTCTCGGCCCCGGGCATGCGTGAGGCCATCCGCCTCGCCATGATCGACGCCGGTGGCTACAACGTGGACTCGATGGCTCCGCCGTGGGGACCGCAGTGGCTGCACATGGACCCGTTCGTGTTCGCGCCGCGCCTGCGGGACGCCAACACTCGCCTCTGGATCTCCGCCGCGAGCGCGATCCCGGGCGCCGGTGACGTCACCGGCATCATGCCGGTCATCCAGGGTGTGCCGCTGGAGGCTCTCGCCCTGGTGAACACCCGCGCCTTCCAGGCCCGGATGCTCTCGATCGGCGCGAACAACGTGAATTACGACTTCCCGGCCACCGGTGTCCACAACTGGAACAACTGGAACGCCGAGGTCTACCGGATGATCCCGGACCTCTCCAACAACATCGGCTAGCCCCGAGCTGTCGCGAAACGAAGCCCCCTTCCGTTGTGGATGGGGGCTTCTTTCATGATCTTTCGCGACTCGCCGCGCTGAGCACACGGGACACGCCCACCTGGTCATCCGATACTTCATCGGTAGCGAAGATGAGTTCTGCGTGATCAGTGTTCTGCTCAAACCGAGAAGGGCTGGGTCGATGCGGGTTCGAGGCTTCACACGAAAGGTCATGGGCGTCGCCGCTGCCGCCCTGCTGATGCCATTCGGGGTGGCGGTGATCGAATCACCACCGGCGGCCGCGGCATTCGATCCCGCGATCTTCGACTTCTGGGCGGATTCCCCGTTCATGGGTCCGATCAAGACCCGGATCCTGCGTGCCCGCGACGGCAACACCCAGCGGGTGGCGTACGTGCTCGACGGTCAGCGGGCGCAGGAGGACCTGAACGGCTGGGAGATCAACACCAATGTGCCGCAGGTGCTGGCCGACTGGAACATCAATGTGGTGATGCCGGTCGGCGGCCAGTCCAGCTTCTACGCGGACTGGGACGCGCCGAGTTCGTTCTTCGGCGTCCCGGCGGGCACCGGATCGGCGGCCTACGGCACCGGTTCGGGCGCGACCGAGGCGATGGGCGGTGGTCCGGGCAAGAGCTACCGCTACGCCTGGGAGGACTTCATCACCAACCATCTGCGCTGGGAACTGCAGAATCGCCTGGGCTTCAATCCCAATCGCAACGGCATCTTCGGTCTGTCCATGGGCGGCAGTGCGGCCCTGACCCTGGCCGCCTACCACCCCGACTTCTTCAGCTACGCCGGTTCGTATTCCGGGTACCTGAACATCTCCGCGCCCGGCATGCGCGAGGCCATCCGGGTCGCCATGCTCGACGCGGGCGGCTACAACGTGGACAGTATGGCTCCGCCCTGGGGGCCGAGCTGGCTGCGGATGGATCCGTTCGTGTTCGCGCCCACGCTCATCGGGAACAACACCCGGGTGTGGGTGTCGGCCGGTAGTGGTGCGCCGATGCCCGAGGACCTGGACATTCCGCTGGGCGCCGCCGCGGACCGTCTGATCCGCGGCGCGCCCCTGGAAGCCTTGGCGCTGGCCAACTCTCGCGCCTTCCAGGTCCGCATGCTCACCCTGGGCGCACAGAACGTCGTCTACGACTTCCCGGCCAACGGCCTGCACGCCTGGACCAACTGGGCCAATGACGCGTACCGCATGATTCCGGACATGTCGGGAAATATCGGATAGACCGAACGAATCGATGGCCGTCATCCCGATGGGGTGGCGGCCATCGACGTTTCGCATCACGTTTTGGTCGCGTGGGGTGTTTTGATAGCCATCGGCTCCGAACCGCAGCTTATGAAGATTCAGCGGCAACAGCTTCTGCATTTCGGCGGTGGTCAATGCTGACCACACTCGTGAAAGGCGAGTCGATGCGGTCTGTTCGAGGGCTTCGGGGTGTGCTGGGGCGATCCCTGGTGGGATTCGCGGTGGCAGTTGCCCTTTCACTGTCCGGGACGCTCGCGGCGGGAACTGCGCACGCCGCATTCGATCCGGGCGGCTACGACTTCTGGGTCGATTCCAGCATGGGCCCGATCAAGTCACGCATCTTCCGCGCCCAGGACGGCAATACCCAGCGGGTGGTGTACGCGCTGGACGGATTGCGGGCCCGCAACGACCTTTCCGGCTGGGAGAACGACACCGACGTCGAGCGCGCGCTCACCGCGTGGAATATCAATGTGGTGATGCCGGTCGGCGGCCAGTCCAGCTTCTATTCGGACTGGGTGGCCCCGAGCAACACCAATGGCCAGGCCGTCCCGTATGCCTGGGAGACCTTCCTGACCCGCGATCTGCGCAATGCGCTGGCGGCCCGGCTGGGCTTCAATCCGCGCGGGAACGGCGTGTTCGGGCTGTCCATGGGCGGCAGCGCCGCACTCGTGCTCGCGGCCTATCACCCGGACCAGTTCCGTTATGCCGGATCGTATTCCGGGTATTTGAACATTTCCGCGCCCGGTATGCGCGAGGGTCTGCGTGCCGCGCTGCTCGATGCCGGCGGTTACAACATCGACGCCATGTGGGGACCGCCGTGGAGCGAATTGTGGCTGCGCAACGATCCTTTCGTATTCGCGCCGCGGCTGCGCGACAACGGCACCCGGCTGTGGATCTCGAGCGGCAACGGGCTGCCCGGTCAGCGGGATGTCGTGCGTAGCCCCCTGGACGCATACAACGTGGGGAATGCGATGGGCCTGGAAGCGATAGCACTCGCGAATACCCGCGCGTTCCAGGCCCGGCTGGACTCGCTGGGCGCCAACAACGCGGTGTTCGACTTCACCGACAACGGTGTGCACAACTGGCCGTACTGGGCCGACCAGGTCTACAAGATGCTGCCCGACCTGAGTGCCAACCTCGGTTGAGCGATTCCGCCAAGAGGGATGCGGCGTAAGGGTTTTCCACGTTGCCGCGACATCACGAAGGATTCGCGATATGGTCACCGCACCATTACGGTCATATGCGATGGTGTGAATCCCCTAACCATTGAGCATGACCTTGCCAATCGCTCGGAGCGTCGAATACCCTCCAGCGAGCGCAAGTGTGACCAACCCGTGGTAGCGCTTCGCTCGCAGAGAAACGTCGGGATTCGCTGCGAGTGCTGATCGCGTATGTCCACGCATGGCTTCGTCATGCCCGCGTGCGCGATTGACAACTTAAAACACCGCAGTAGCGCAGTACTGCGGTAGAGAAGGAGCAGTATCCATGCGTTTCGGCAGGTCCGCCGTGCCGGGAGTAGGCCGTGCGCAGAGTGGTTGGCGCACACGGCTCGTCGCCGCCACCGTCACCGCGGCAGCTCTCGCAGTCCCGACCGCTTCACTGGCCGCCCCGTCCATCGCCTCGGCCGCTCCGGCGTTCGGCATCGCGCATCGCGGTGCCCCGGGCAGCTTCGAAGAGCTGATGGTCCCCTCCAGCATGGGCCCGATCAAGGTCCAGGTGCAGTGGGCCAAGAACGGTGGCAGCTCCGCGGTCTACATGCTCGATGGCATGCGCGCTCAGGACGATCACAGCGCGTGGGCCAATGCGAACGAGGGCGACGCCCCCGGCATCTTCGCCAATGATGACGTGAACGTCATCATGCCGGTGGGTGGCCAGTCCAGCTTCTACGCCGACTGGGTCTCCCCGTCCAACACCAACGGTCAGAAGTTCACCTACAAGTGGGAGACCTTCCTGACCAAGGAACTCCCCGATTTCCTCTCCGGTTACGGGGTGGCGCGCAACAACGTCGCGATCGCCGGCCTGTCCATGGGTGGCTCCGCCGCCCTGATGATGGCCGCCTACCACCGCGACATGTTCAAGCAGGCCACCTCGATGTCGGGCTACCTGAACCTGTCCGCGCCGGGCATGCGTGAGGCCATCCGCATCGCCATGCTGGACGCGGGTCGCTACAACGTGGATTCCATGGCCGCGCCGTGGAGCCCGGCCTGGCTGCGCATGGACCCCTTCGTGTTCTCGCCGCAGCTCAAGAACCTGCCGATGTTCATCTCGGCCGGTAGCGGCATCCCCGGCCGGTACGACGGCGTCGGCTCGTTCGGCGACGCGTTCAACACCGGTAACGCCATTGCGCTGGAAGCGCTCTCGATGGTGAACACCCGTGCCTTCCAGGCGCGGCTGGGCCAGATCGGCGTTCCGGCGCAGTTCGACTTCGAGGTCACCGGCACCCACAAGTGGGGCTACTGGCACGACGAGCTGATCAAGGCCCGTCCGCAGATGCTGAGCGCGCTGGGTCTGGCGTAATTTCATAGCTGGAACAAATGAACCGGTCACCCAACAGGGTGGCCGGTTCTTTTATGCCTCCCCATGATTCGCCGCAACGGGGTAGAAAACTACTGTGACAGGTGTGGCGATTGGTAGATGGGGGCGGGGCGGCCGCAGAGCATTGGCCGCGTTCGCAATGGCCACCACAGCCTTGCTGACGGTGGGAACGGCGTACGCGGAACCGGGGGCCGCGCCGCCGACGGGGGCACCGGCCAAGCCGACGAAGCCCGACATTCGAAATGTGGTGTGGCTGAGCGACAGACGGGTGGCCCTGTGGGTGGACTCACCCGCCATGGGCGCCCAGATCCAGGTGCAGCTGCTGCTCGCCCGGGATTGGAACACCAAGCCGGATGCCAAATTCCCGGCGCTGTTCATGCTCGACGGCCTGCGCGCCACCGACGATCAGAGCGGTTGGACGAAAGACGCTGGGGCCGAGGCCTTCTACGCCGACAAGAACGTCACCGTGGTGCTGCCGGTGGGCGGCGCGGCGAGCTTCTACTCCGATTGGAAGCAGCCCGACAACGGCAAGATCTACAAGTGGGAAACCTTCCTGACCAAGGAATTACCGCCGCTGCTGGACCGGGATTGGCGCACCACCAATGTGCGCGGCGTGGCGGGACTGTCCATGGGCGGTACCGCGGCCATGACGCTGGCGGGCCGCAATCCCGGCTTCGCGCGCTACGCGGCCTCCTTCTCGGGCATGCTCACGCTCACGACTCTCGGTATGCCGCAGGCGGTTGCGTACGCCATGAAGGATGCGGGCGGCTACCACTCCGACGCCATGTACGGTCCACCCACAGACGGGGAGTGGGAGGCGCACGATCCCTACGCGCTGGCGGAAAAACTGAAGGGCCTCAGCCTGTATGTGTCCAGTGGCAGCGGGCTCGCGGGCGTCTACGACCTTCCCGCCGGCATCCCGGGTGTCAGTACCAACTGGTCGGGCATGGCGCTGGAGGTGTTGTCCCGCTTCTCATCTCAGCAGTTCGTCGCCAAGCTGAACAAGCTGAGCATTCCGGTACAGGTCAACTACCGGGCGTCGGGTACGCACTCCTGGCCGTACTGGGATTTCGAGATGCGGCAGTCCTGGCCGCAGGCGGCGTCCGCGCTGGGCGTTGAGGCGGCCAAGCCGGACTGTGCCTCGGCGGGCGCGATTCTGCCTGTGGCACTGGCGAAGTCGTGGCTGGGCGACTGCCTGACCGCGGAATATCCGCTGGCCGGCGGTGCGGCACAGGACTTCCGGGGCGGCCGGGTGCTGTGGTCGGCCGCCGGGGGCGCGCATCCGGTGGGCGGCATGATCGGCGGCACCTACGAGGGTGCGTCGGGACCCGCTGGGGCACTCGGCTTTCCCACCTCCGACGAAACGCCCATACAGGGCGGGGCGCAGCAGGCCTTCCAGCACGGCACCATCGTGTTCCGTGACGGCAAGGCCGAGATACACGCCAGCTGAACGGGATACCCGCCGGTTACCTCCGAGCCGACTGTAGAGTGCACCGTTGTCCGTGACTCCCGTCACGTCGGTGTGCTTTCCCCCTGCGGTTCAGGAGATCGATCTCTATGCCAGTACAGGGCGCCTTGTCATGCCCAGAGCACGGTTCGACTCGCAAGATCAAGCGCGCCGAATCCCGGCGCAGGTCCGGCTGGCGACGCGTCCTCGCGGCCGCCGCGGCCGTGCTGGCGCTGCCCGCGCTGGCCGGTCCCGCGCTCGCCATGCCCACGCATCCGCTGCATCGCGGCACCCCGGAGGGCGGGTTCGAGGAATTGCTGGTGCCCTCCAGCATGGGTCCGGTCAAGGTGCAGGTGCAGTGGGCCCGCCACGGCGGTGACGCCGCGCTGTATCTGCTCGACGGCCTGCGCGCCCGCGACGACTTCAATGCCTGGACCTTCGAGACCAACGCCCTGCAGCAGTTCGCCGAGGACAACGTCACCCTGGTGATGCCGGTGGGCGGTCAGTCCAGCTTCTACAGCGACTGGCGTGCGCCCTCGAGCACCAACGGCCAGAAGCTCACCTACCGGTGGGAGACCTTCCTGACCCAGGAGCTGCCCGCCTTCCTGGAGGGCTTCGGCGTCTCCCGCACCAACAACGCGGTGGCCGGGCTGTCCATGGGTGGCTCGGCGGCGCTGGCGCTGGCCGCCTATCACCGCGACCAGTTCAAGCACGCGTCCTCGTTCTCCGGTTACCTGAACATCTCCGCACCCGGTATGCGCGAGGCGATTCGGATCGCGATGCTCGACGCGGGCCGGTTCAATGTGGATTCCATGGCCTGGCCGTGGAGTCCGGCCTGGCTGCGGATGGACCCCTTCGTCTTCGCCCCGCAGCTGCGTAATCTGCCGCTCTACATCTCCGCCTCGTGGGGTGTGCCGGGCGCGCACGACAATCCGGACGGCCCGGTGGGCATCTTCAACACCGTGAATGCCGTTGCCCTGGAGGCGCTGTCGATGGTGAACACCATCTCCTTCATGGCCCGGATGAATCAGCTCGGCATCGGCGCGCACTACAGCCTGCCGGTGAAGGGCACCCACTCGTGGGGCTACTGGCAGGACCAGCTGACCACCGCCCGCCCCGACATCTTGGCCGCGCTCGGGGTGTCGTAGAGCGACACGCCGTGAGGCGGATAGAAACTGGTCGTTTGCTGTAGGCGGTTCGTTTCCGTGTGTCCTACCGGGAGTTGAGCGCTCCCGGAGGTACAACACTTGTGTGGCTGGTGTTGTCCGTGGGATCAAGCGAATGCGTATGCGATGGACCGCATGCGCGGCGGCAGCGGTGTTTCCGCTGGCCGCGGGCATGTGCGTGGGGACCGGTCCGGCCTCGGCCGCACCCGACGCCCCCGCCGCAAACCCGGCGAGCATTCAGAAGATGACCTGGGTGAGCGACCGCCGCGTGACCGTGTGGGTGAATTCGCCCGCCTCGGGCGCGCCGGTCGAAATCCAGTTGCTGCTGCCCCGCGACTGGAACTCCAAGCCGGACGCCAGGTTCCCGGTCGTCTACATGCTCGACGGCCTGCGTGCCACCGACGAGGAGAACGGCTGGACCAAGGACGCGGGCGCGGCCGGCTTCTTCGCCGATAAGAACTCGCTGGTGGTGCTGCCGATCGGCGGCCAGTCCAGCTTCTACGCCGACTGGCTGGCCCCCGACAACGGCCGCAACTACCAGTGGGAGACCTTCCTGGTGAAGGAGCTCCCGCCACTGCTGGAGAGCCAGTTCCGCGCCACCGATGTGCGTGCGGTGGAGGGCCTTTCGATGGGCGGCACCGCGGCCATGATGCTGGCCGCCCGCAATCCCGGCTGGGTGCGCTCGGCCGCCTCCTACTCCGGCTTCCTCACCCTGACCTCGCTCGGCATGCCGCAGGCGGTCAACTTCGCCATGCACGACGCGGGCGGCTACGACTCCAGCAAGATGTTCGGCCCGCCGTCGAGCCCGGCCTGGAAGGAACACGACCCGTACGAGCTGGCCGACAAGCTCAAGGGCGTGGCCCTGTACGTGTCGAGTGGCAACGGCGTCGCGGGCACCACCGATCCGCTCTCCGACATTCCGGGCATCACCACCAATTACGCGGGCCTCGGCCTCGAGGTGCTGTCGCGGCTCAGTACCCAGAACTTCGTGGCCAAGCTGGCCAAGCTGAATATCCCGGTCTCGGTGAACTATCGCCCGTCGGGCACGCACACCTGGCCCTATTGGGATTTCGAGATGCGCCAGGCGTGGCCGCAGACTGCGGCCGCGATCGGCGTGGACGCCACCGCCCTCGACTGCAAGGTGGCGGGCGCGATCGCGCCGATCGTGCAGGGCAACAACTGGCTCGGCGACTGCCTCTCGGGCGAATACCAGGTGCCCGGCGGTGTCACGCAGGACTTCCGCGGCGGCAAGGTGCTGTACTCGCAGGCCACCGGCGCGCAGCCGGTGGCCGGGGCGATCGGCGGCAGCTACGCCGGACTGGGCGGTGCGGCAAGCGGTTTGGGCTTCCCGACCGCCGGAGAGGGCGGACTGCCCGACGGCCGCGGCCGGTTGCAGCCCTTCCAGCACGGGTCCGTCTACTGGACTCCGCAGACCGGCGCGCAGGCGGTGCGCGGTGCGATCTTCGACGAATGGGCCAAGGGCGGCTACGAGCGCGGCCCGGCCGGATACCCGAACGGTCAGGAAGCCCGCACGCCCCAGCGGGACGGTGTGGTCCAGGGTTTCGAGAACGGGCCGGTCTACTTCAGCTCCAAGACCGGCGCGCACCTGGTGCAGGGTCTGATCCTGGGGAAGTACGGGCAGCTCGGATTCGAGAACAGCCCTTACGGTTTCCCGACCTCGAACGAGGCGCCGTTGCGCGACTTCGGCCGCTACACCGCCTTCGAGGGCGGCAATATCTATTGGAGCCCACTCTCGGGCGCCTGGGGCGTGCGCAACGGCCCGATCATGGACGCCTGGCGCGCAACCGGAT
Organism: Nocardia sp. NPDC059240; assembly: GCF_042753865.1. Lineage (NCBI taxonomy): Bacteria > Bacillati > Actinomycetota > Actinomycetes > Mycobacteriales > Nocardiaceae > Nocardia > Nocardia sp. NPDC059240. The sequence goes on from NZ_JBHZAC010000005.1 coordinate 684,737, forward strand.
TCGAGAACGGCCCGCTCGGCTACCCGCTCTCGGACGAGGGCGAGATCCCCGGCGGCGCGCAGCAGACCTTCCAGGGCGGCACCATCACCGTCCGTGACGGTCACACCACCGCCGCCACCCTCGACGGCCGCCCCATCACGATCCCGGGCAGCGAGCAGCCCAAACCGGCTCCGGCGCAACCACAGCCCGCCGCGCAGGCACCGGCGATCCAGCTCCCGGGCCTGCCCGCGCTGCCGCAACTCGCGCCCGCCGCACCGGCCGCCCCCGCACCGGCTGCCCCCGCGCCTGTTGCGCCCGCCGCCCCCGCGCCCGCCCCGCAACCTGCGGCGGCTCCCGTGCCCGTCCCGGACCCCGAGCCCGCAGGTCCGCCGCCGGTTCCCGCGCTGGGCCCCGAGGTCCGTCCCAACTAAGAACTGGATGAGGTTCCGTTGTGGCCCGGGACTAGTGCCCGGGTTGCGGTTAGCCTGGGGGCGACCTTTTGCCCTTGGACAGATATGGAAGCGATTAGATGCACGGAATCCGTGGAAAGGTATTCGGCGTGGTGGCCGCTCTCGCCGCCGCCGGACTGCTCGCCGCGTGCGGTAGCAATGACTCGACCGCCAAGAGCACGCCCACGCTGACCACCACGAAGGCCGCGGCTGCCGCGCCCACCACCCCGGCTGCCGGTGCGCCGTCCAGCACGGATCAGCAAGCGCCGCAGCCCGCGCCGGATTCCGCGACCGCGACCTCCTCGCCCGAGCGTCCGCAGCCGGTGCCGAGCCAGTTCATCACCACGCCCAGTGGTTCGCCGGCGCTGACCGACAAGCAGAAGGGCTTCCTCGACGATCTGAAGAAGGCGGGCATCACGCCGGGCTCCTCCGATATCGCCATCACCGCGGCCGATCTGGTCTGCCAGGGTAAGGCGGAGAACGCCCCGCAGGATCAGATCATCACCTACGTGACCGCCATCGCCGGTTCCGATCCGTCCTTCGACCAGTCCAAGATGTCGGTCGAGCAGGCCGGCAAGATCTACTACGACGTCGCCTCGAAGAGCTACTGCAGCAAGTGACGACGCGACGCCGAATCGGACGACGCCGGCCGCGCCCGGCGGGTTGCCTGCTGCTCGTCATCGCCGCGATCGTGATCGTGGTCGTGGTGGCGCTGCTGCTGTGGTACCTGCTGGCGGGCCGGTTGCGGCTGCCCGGCCCCAAGCCGCCGGGACCCACGCGTCCGACCTCGCAGCCGGCCGACTGCCCGGACGTGCTGCTGCTGTCCGTGCCGGGTACCTGGGAGTCGAACAGCAATGACGACCCCTACAACCCGACCGCGAACCCGGCGTCGCTGATGTTGAACGTCTCCAACCCGATTCGGGCCAAGTTCCCCAACGAACGGCTCGAGGTCTACACCGTCCCGTACGTGGCGCAGTTCTCCAATCCCATCGCCATTCCGCCGGACGGCCAATCCTCGTACAACAACAGCCGTTCCGAGGGCACCAAGCGGGCCACCGATCACCTGGCGGCCACCTACGCCAAATGTCCGCTCACTTCCTATGTGCTGGCGGGCTTCTCGCAGGGCGGGGTGATCGTCGGTGATCTCGCCGCGCAGATCGGCGCGGGCAAGGGGCCCATACCGGAGGACCTGGTACTCGGCGTGACCACCATCGCCGACGGCCGCCGCGATGTCGGCGATCCGGGCGAGGCTGCCGAGATCGGCCCGACCCCGCCCGGCGTGGGCGCGGAGGTGGCGCTGCGCGGCCTCAATGTCCCCGGCATCACCATGACCGGGCCGCGCGGCGGCTACGGCAAGCTCGCCGGTCGCACCTTCACCATCTGTGCCGCAGGCGATTTGATCTGTGACGCCCCCCGTCAGGCGCTGAACCCGGGCAATGTCCTCGGCAGTCTCAATATCCTGGTGCGTGCCGCGGGCAATCCGGTGCACAGCCTCTACAACGGTTATCAGGTCGACGGCAATGGCACCACCGCCACCGAGTGGACCGTGAACTGGGCCTCGGGCTTGATCGAAAACGCCCCGCATCCAGCACATTCGTAAGGTTTTGCGCAGAGATCCGCAAGCGATCGGGCGCACCATGGATGATGGGTCCTTCGCCGGGTGTGTGACCCCACCCGACCGACCCCCCAGTTTCGGGGTCACCCGGTAAAGTGCTCCGGGTTGCGACACAGCCGAGACCCGGTCCGTGCGGCAACTCACATTCACGTCCTTGTTGTGTCCTATGTGGGGCGCTCCCCACCCATTTGGAGGCATTCGCGCCGGTGAAGCACTAGCCCAGAGGTGTGAGCTGGGAGATGTTCGGCCGCTCCGAAGCATGGCCGGGTAGCCCCTCTGTAACATGTCCCTGGTTTGAGAACATCTAGCCAATAGACGGTCACCGCGCAGACCGCAACACAATTCTGCAGGTTGGCTCTCCCATGGAGCTCCCGCGGGCGAAGAGAGTCGGGGCCTCACAGGTAGCAGCGGCAATGCATGCCGTTCCATGCCGCGTGTGCCTCGGAGGAGAAGAAGGAATGGACGAGACTTTCGACGATTACCTCGACGAAACGGGGAACATCACGATTCCCGAGGGACGCACCCTCGTCGACTACGTCGAGAAGCACACCCACGGTAATGACGCCAATGACTTGGCCTACCGCTACATCGATTACTCACGCGAGCGCGACGGTGAGTACCAGGACCTCACTTGGAGTCAGTTCGGCACGCGGCTGCGCGCGGTGGCCGCCCGACTGCAGCAGGTGACCAAGCGGGGAGATCGGGTCGCGATCCTGGCTCCCCAAGGCCTGGATTACGTCATCTCCTTCTTCGCCGCCATATACGCGGGCACCATCTCCGTGCCGCTGTTCGATCCGGACGAGCCGGGTCACACCGATCGCCTGCACGCCGTGCTCGGCGACTGCACGCCGTCGGCGATCCTGACGGCGAGCTCCTCCGCCGCCGGTGTCCGCCAGTTCTTCCGCGCGCTGCCCGCGGCCCAGCGCCCGCGCATCATCGCGGTCGACGCGATTCCCGACAGCGTCGGCGAGTCCTGGATCCGTCCGGACATCCGGGTCGACGACATCGCGTATCTGCAGTACACCTCCGGCTCCACCCGCGTGCCCGCCGGCGTCGAGATCACCCACCGCGGTGTCGGCACCAATGTGCTGCAGATGGTGAACGCGCTGGATCTGAACGAGAATTCGCGTGGCGTCACCTGGCTGCCGCTCTACCACGACATGGGTCTGCTGACGGTGATCCTGCCCGCCGTGGGCGGCAAGTACATCACCATCATGTCCCCGGCCTCGTTCGTCCGTCGCCCCGCGCGCTGGATCAACGAGCTGGCCGCGGTCGCCGACGGCGCCGGAACCTTCGCCGCCGCACCGAACTTCGCGTTCGAGCACGCCGCCGTGCGCGGTCTGCCCAAGGCGGGCGAGTCGCTGGACCTGTCGAACGTGATCGGCCTGATCAACGGCTCCGAGCCGGTGACCACCACCTCGATGAGGGCTTTCAACGAGGCGTTCGCGCCGTACGGGCTGCCCAAGACCGCCATCAAGCCGTGCTACGGCATGGCCGAGGCCACCCTGTTCGTGTCGGCGACCCGGCACGAGGACGAGGCCAAGGTCATCTACGTGGATCGCCGCGAGCTCAATGCCGGTCGCGTGGTCAAGGTCGAGCAGGGCACCGACAACGCCATCGCGCAGGTGTCCTGTGGCTATGTGTCGCTGTCGCAGTGGGCCACCATCGTGGACGGCGAGTCCATCGATGCGCCCGAGGGTGCGCGTGAGGTCGCCGACGGTGAGGTCGGCGAGATCTGGCTGCACGGCAACAACATCGGCATCGGCTACTGGGGTCGCGCCGAGGAGACCCAGAACACCTTCCGTAATCAGCTGGTCCGCCGCCAGGCCGAGGGCAGCCACGCCGAAGGCGTTCCGGCCGACGGCATCTGGCTGCGCACCGGCGACTACGGCGTCTACGTGGACGGCGAGCTCTACATCACCGGTCGCGTCAAGGACCTGGTGATCGTGGACGGCCGCAACCACTACCCGCAGGACCTCGAGTACTCCGCGCAGGAGGCCTCGACCATGCTCCGTCCCGGTTTCATCGCGGCCTTCGCGGTCCCGGCCAACCAGCTGCCCGCGGATGTGTTTGCGCAGGACAGCCATTCGGGTTTGAAGTACGACGCCGACGATGCCAGCGAACAGCTGGTTATCGTGGCCGAGCGTGGTCCCGGTGCGGGCAAGGCCGATCCCGGCCCCATCGCCGACACCGTCCGCGCGGCCCTCTCCACCCGGCACGGCGTCACCGTGCGTGACATCCTGCTCGTCCCCGCCGGGTCGATCCCGCGCACGTCCAGCGGCAAGATCGCGCGTCGTGCCTGCAAGGCTGCTTATCTGGAGGGCACACTGCGTGGTGGTTACACGCAGCAGGCTTTCCCCGATGCACCAGACGAGGAGTGAGACGACCGTCTCACGATGGATGGCGCGAGCCGAGTTCGGCTCGCGCCATTCATGCATGGATCACCAACCCCGATTCACGCCGCGCACCGTACGCAGACAGGTAGCTTGAGGAACTGATGGCTGAGAACGAGGGCACCGACCCCACCCAGACGACCGACAATGCTCCGGCGGACGGCGTGCCCGCCGTTCCCAAGCCCGCGATCACCGATATGTCGGTCGCGGACATGCAGGAGTGGCTGCGCCGCTGGGTATCCGACGCGACCGGGCAACCGCTGGAGAACATCACGGTGGACCGGCCGATGGAGGAGTTCGGCCTCGCTTCTCGGGATGCCCTGGCGCTCGGTGGCGATATCGAGGAGCTGACCGGGGTCGTGCTGAACGCGACCATCGTGTTCCAGCACCCGACCATCGCCTCGCTCTCGGAGCGAATCATCAACGGGGAGCCCGATCTTCCGGCCGATTCGGCCGACGACTCGTTCTACACCCAGGGTCTGCAGCCCGGCGAGGCGCACGATATCGCCATTGTCGGCCTGTCCACCCGCTTCCCCGGTGCGGGCGATACGCCCGAATCCACCTGGGATTTCCTGATCAATCGCGGTGACGCGATCCGCGATCTACCCGAGGGCCGCTGGTCGGAGTTCCTCGACGACCCGCGGCTGGTGGAGCAGATCGCCAAGTCCAACGTCAAGGGCGGTTACCTCGACCAGGACGTGCTCAAGAGCTTCGATGCCGAGTTCTTCGCCATCTCGCCGGTCGAGGTGGAGCGGATGGACCCGCAGCAGCGCCTGGCGCTGGAGCTGACCTGGGAAGCCTTGGAGCACGCCCGAATTCCCGCCAACACCCTCAAGGGTGAGCAGGTCGGCGTCTTCATCGGCTCGACCAGCACCGAGTTCATGATGATCGCGGGCATGGCGGTCGGGAACACCGATCCGGGCACGCCGCTGTCGGCCGAGGGCTACAGCATCATGGGCAGCGTCTCGGCCATCATCCCCAACCGGGTCTCCTACTTCTACGACTTCCGCGGTCCGTCGATCGCCGTCGACACCGCGTGCTCGTCCTCGCTGGTGGCGGTGCACCAGGCGGTGCGGGCGCTGCGCAACGGTGAGGCCGATCTGGCGCTGGCCGGTGGCACCAACGCACTGCTGTCGCCCGCCGCGACGCTGGCGTTCGACGCCAACGGCGGTGTGTCGAAAGACGGTCACATCAAGGCGTTCTCGAACGACGCCGACGGCATGGTGCGCTCCGAGGGTGCCGGTCTGGTGGTGCTCAAGCGCCTCGCCGACGCCGAGCGTGACGGCGACACCATCTACGCGGTGGTCAAGGGCTCGGCGGTCAACAGCGACGGTCGCTCCAACGGCCTGCTGGCCCCGAACCCCGACGCCCAGGCCGATGTGCTGCGCCAGGCCTACCGCGACGCCGGAATCCCGCCGTCCCAGGTCGATTACATCGAGGCGCACGGCACCGGCACCCCGATCGGCGACCCGATCGAGGGTGACGCGCTGGGCCGGGTCGTCGGCCGTGGCCGCGACGCCGACAAGCCCGCGCTGCTGGGTTCGGCCAAGACCAACTTCGGTCACCTGGAGGCCGCCGCGGGCGCCGCGAGCCTCGCCAAGGTGATCCTGTCGTTGCAGCACAACGTCATTCCGCCGCATTGCAACTACGCCGGTCCGACCCCGTTCATCCCGTGGGATCAGGCGCACCTGAAGATCGTCGAGCAGCCGACGGAATTCCCGCGCTACAGCGGCAAGGCCATCATCGGCATCAACGGTTTCGGTTTCGGTGGCACCAACGCGCACGTGGTCATCCAGGAGTACGTGCCGACCCCGGCCGCCCTGGAACTGCCCGAGACCACCGATCTCGACGACGAGACCACCGATGTGATCGCCGAAGCCGAGGCCATTACGGAAGCCGCCGCGCCGGAACCGGAGTGGGGCAACCGCGAAGAGCCGATGCCTTACATCATCCCGGTGTCGGGCTACCTGCCCTCGCGCCGCAAGCGCGCCGCCAAGGATCTGGCCGACTGGCTGGAATCCGAAGCGGGACAGGCGACTCCGCTGGTGGACCTGGCCCGTACGCTGGCCAAGCGCAACCACGGCCGCTCGCGCGGTGTGGTGGTCGCCAAGACGCACGAGGAAGCCGTCGCGGGCCTGCGGGCCATCGCAGAGGGCAAGCCGGGCAACGGCGTCTACACCGCGGACTCCCCGGCCCCGCTGGGTGCGCTGTGGGTGATGGCCGGTTTCGGTGCGCAGCACCGCAAGATGGGCAAGCAGCTCTACACCGAGAACTCGATCTTCCGTAAGGCCGTCGATCAGGTCGACGAGCTGGTCGTCGACGAGGCCGGGTACTCGGTCAAGGAGATGATCCTCGACGACTCCATGGATTGGGATATCGGCACCGGCCAGGTCGGCACCTTCACCATCCAGGTGGGTCTGGCCTCGATCCTGCGCGCGCACGGCGCGGAGCCGGAGGGCGTGGTCGGCCATTCCCAGGGTGAGGTTGCGGCCGCGTACATTTCGGGCGGTCTGCCGCTCGAGGACGCGGTCCGGGTGATCTGCGCGCGCTCGCGGCTGATGGCCGAGGGCGAGGCCATGCTGACCGACGACCAGGTGCGCAATATGGCGCTGCTGGAGTACTCGGCCGACGAGGTCGCCAAGCTCATCGAGACCGAGTTCCCCGATATCGAGGTCGCGGTGTACGCCGCGCCCAACAACACCGTCATCGGCGGCATGCCGGACCAGGTGCACGCGATCGTGGCGCGCGCCGAGGCCGACGGCAAGTTCGCGCGCGTGCTGCAGACCCGCGGCGCCGGCCACACCTCGCAGATGGACATGCTGCTGGGCGAGCTCGCCGCCGAGCTGGCGGGCATCGAGCCCACCAAGCTCAAGCGCGACCTCTACTCCACCGTGCACGCGAACGCGCACTACAAGGCGGGCAACCCGCCGGTGCACGACGTGGACTACTGGGTCATGAACATGCGCGGCTCGGTGTACTTCACCAATGCCATCCGCGGCGCCGTGAACACCGGTATCACCACGTTCCTGGAGCTGGCGCCGAATTCCGTTGCGCTGATGCAGGTCCTGGGCACCACCTTCGCGGCGGGTGTGCACAACGCGGCACTCATCCCGACGCTGAAGCGTAAGGAAGACGAGGCCGCGGGCATCATCACCGCGATGGCGCAGCTCTACGTGCACGGTCACAAGGTGGACCTGCCCTCGCTGCTGCCGGCCGGTGAGTACGGCGACGCGCCGCGCACCGCTTTCCTGCGTAAGCAGTACTGGCCCAAGACTTCCGGTGGTTTCGGTGGCGGCTCGGGCAATGCTCGCGTCCCCGGCGCGCACGTCGCGCTGCCGGACGGCCGCCACGTGTGGGAGGTGCAGGCCTCGGCCGTCACCGATCTCGCCGCGCTGGTGAATGCCGCTGCGGCGCAGGTGCTCTCGGATGTCACGGTCGGCGCGTCGCTGGCGCACGGCCAGATTCCGGCCGCAGGCACCCTGACCACCACGCTCACCCCGCACCCGGGTGGCGCGTCGGTGTCGGTGCACGCCAAGGAAGGCAATGTCTTCCGGCCGCTGTTCGACGCGGTCGTCACCTCCGGCGCACCCCTGCCGGAATCGGTTGTGGCACAGCCGGTCGCGGCCGCTGTCGTCGAGGCGGCCCCGGCCGCCGCGATCGAGGCGGCTCCCGGTGAGCGCTGGGATCCCAAGGGCACCCAGACCATCGAGGCCCGCCTGGCTATCATCGTGGCCGAGTCCATGGGCTACGCGGTCGAGGACCTGCCGATGGAGATCCCGCTCATGGAGCTGGGTCTGGATTCGCTGATGGCCATGCGCATCAAGAACCGCGTCGAATACGAATTCGACATCCCGCAGCTGCAGATCCAGGCCGTGCGCGACGCCAGCCTGCTCGAGGTCGGCAAGGTGCTGCGCTACGCCGTCGAGCACCGTGATCAGCTCGAGGACATTGCCGCCCGCCAGGCCGCCGGTGAGGATGTCGCCGTCGACGCCGACTTCATCTCCGCCGCCCGCGCCGCCATGGCCGAGGGCAAGGATCCGGCGGCACTGCTGCCCAAGACTGAGACCACCTCCCCGGTGGCCGAGGCCGAGGAGATCGTCGCCGAGGCCGAAGCCGTTGAGGCGGTGCTCGAGTCGGCCGCGCCGATCGCCGAGACCGACGCCGACAATGTGCCCCCGCGCAATGGCGAGGAGCGTCTCGCCTTCGCCACCTGGGCGATGGTGACCGGCAAGACCGCGGGCGGCATCTTCAACCAGCTGCCCGAGGTCGACGACGCGATCGTGGCCAAGGTGGCGGCGCGCCTGTCGGAGCGGGTCAAGGCCGAGGTCGATCCGGCCGAGGTGCGGGCCTGCAAGACCATCGAGCAGCTGTCCGAGGTGGTCGTGCGCTACCAGGGCAAGAGCTCGGATCTCGAGGGCTTCGTGCGCACGCTGCGCGCGAAGGAGGCCGGTTCGGATGCCGTGCCGGTCTTCGTGTTCCACGCTTCGGGTGGCAACACCCTGGTCTACGAGCCGCTGCTGAACCGTCTCCCGGCGGGTACGCCGATGTACGGCTTCGAGCGCGTCGAGGGCACCATCGAAGAGCGTGCGCGCCAGTACATTCCGGAGATCCGCAAGCGGCAGCCGGAGGGCCCGTACGTCTTCTACGGCTGGTCGTTGGGTGCGGTGTTCGCGCTCAAGGTCGGCGAGATCATGCGTGCCGAGGGTGCGGATGTCCGCCAGGTCGGCCTGATCGACCTCGCCATTCCGGTGCAGCCGTACGACAATTCGGATGCCGAGCGGGTGGAGCGCCTCCGCCGCTACCAGTCCTTCGCGCAGAAGACCTACGGCTTCAACGGTGAACTCGACGAGGAGCAGCTCGAGGAGCTGGCCGCGGCCTCGGACGCCGAGCAGATCGAGATCATCATGGAGCTGATCAAGTTCGCCGGGGTGGACATCCCGGGCGGCGTGGTCGAGCACCAGCGCACCTCGTGGATCGACAGCAAGGAACTGCAGAAGATCGAGCAGTCCAAGTACGACGGCCCGGTCACCCTGTACCTGGCCGATCGCTACCACGACGGAATGATCGAGCTGGAACCGCGTTTCGCCGAGCGGCAGCCGAACGGCGGCTGGGCCGAGCACATTCCGAATCTGGACATCATCCACATTCCGGGCGATCACATCCAGATCATCGACGAGCCCCGGATCGCCACCATCGGTGCCGATCTCACCAAGAAACTCGCCGAGATCGACACCACAACGAAATAGCACCACCGCGTCATTGGTTCTGCGAAAGTAGGTTTTTGCCGAAAGGAGTCCAGTGAGCACCACCGCCGAGAAACTCGCCGACCTTCGACACAAGCTCGACAGCGCGAGGGAACCGGCGGGAGATGCGGGTATAGCCAAGCGGGCCAGGAAGGGGATTCCTTCCGCCCGCGACCGCATCAATATGCTGCTGGACCCCGGTTCCTTCGTGGAAATCGGTGCGCTGGTGCGCAATCCGGGCGATAAGAATGCCCTCTACGGGGATGGCGTGGTCACCGGCCACGGCCTGGTGGAGGGTCGCCCGGTGGCCGTGTTCTCGCACGATCAGACCGTCTACGGCGGTTCGGTCGGCGAGATGTTCGGCCGCAAGGTCGCGGGCATTATGGAATTCGCGGCCAAGGTGGGCTGCCCGGTGGTCGGTATCAACGATTCCGGCGGCGCCCGCGTGCAGGAGGCGGTGACCTCGCTGGCCTGGTATGCCGAGCTGGGCCGGCGGCAGGAACCGTTGTCCGGCTTGGTGCCTCAGATCTCGATGATCCTGGGCAGCTGTGCGGGCGGCGCGGTCTACGCGCCCATCAATACCGACGTGGTGGTGGCCACCGAGGCCGCCTACATGTTCGTGACGGGCCCCAAGGTGATTCGCGAGGTCACCGGCGAGGATGTCAGCCTCGAGGAGCTCGGCGGCGCGAATTCCCAAGCGCAGTACGGCAATATCCACCATGTCGCCAAGACCGAGGACGCCGCGTTCGCGTGGGTGCGGGAATATCTGAGCTATCTGCCGTCGAGCTGCCAGGAGCAGCCGCCGATCGTGAATCCCGGTCTGGAACCGGAACTCACCGAATCGGATCTGGAGCTCACCGGCATCGTGCCCGACGCCGACAATGCCGGGTACGACATGCACGAGATCCTGATCCGCATCTTCGACGACGGCGCGTTCCACGAGTTCGGTGAATCCGCGGGTAGGAACGTCATCTGTGGCTTCTCCCGGGTGGACGGCCGCACGGTCGGCGTGGTGGCCAATCAGCCGATGGTTTACGCGGGTGCGCTGGACGCGCGCGCCTCGGACAAGGCCGCGCATTTCGTGCGGATCTGCGACGCCTTCGAGATTCCGCTGGTCTTCGTGGTGGATACGCCCGGCTTCCTACCCGGGGTGGAGCAGGAGAAGATCGGCGTCATCAAGCGTGGCGGCCGGTTCATCTTCTCCTTCGTGGAGGCGACGGTCCCGAAGGTGACCGTGGTGATCCGCAAGTCCTACGGTGGCGGTTATGCCGTCATGGGGTCCAAACAGCTTGGCGCGGACGTGAATCTGGCCTGGCCGACGGCCCGGATCGCGGTCATGGGCGCGGAGAGCGCGGTATCGCTGATCGGGGCGAAGAGCCTGGACGCGGCCCCGGAGGACCAGCGGGCGGCGATGCGCCAGCAGATGATCGACTTCTACAACGCCACCATCGCGACCCCGTGGGTGGCGGCCGAGCGGGGTTATATCGATGCTGTCATCGACCCGGCCACCACCCGGCTGGAGATTCGCCGCGCGCTGCACCTGCTGCGGGACAAGAAAGTCCCCCGCAATCCGCGCAAACATCATCTGATCCCGCTCTAGTTATGAAAAGCTCGCATTTCAGTTTTGGAATGCGAGCTTTGGAGCGAACCGCTGATGGCTACCCCACGAATTCGTCGATCGATCCTCGGTGGTGTGGTCACCGCCGCCACCGCCCTGGCGGTCCTGTCCGCCGCGCCGTCTGCGTCCGCGGCGGTCACCGGCATCACCCCCGGAACCGCGCTCGCGCACGTCAATTCGACCTACACCGTGACCGCCACCGACTTCGGTGCGCCCGCGGGCACCCAGGTGAGCTTCTGGTTCGGGGACGCCGCCGGGACCCTCACCCTGTTGGGCGCCACGCCGGTGAACTCGTCGGGCGTCGCGACCATCCAGTGGACTCCCACTGCCGTCGGGTCGGGCACCGTCAAGATCGTCGCCAGCGACGACGGGAGCAGCACCAGCAGCAATGCGGCCAGCACCAGCGTTCCCGTCACCGCGGTCCCCGCGGGCAGCCTGGGCACCGGCAGCGCCGCCAAGATTCCGATCATCGGCGGCCTGGTGAGCGCCCTGCTGGGGATGTTCGGACTCGCCTGACGCGAGCCGGTCGCCTTGTTCAGGCGGCTCGCCGATTGCGCTGAATCTATCGGGTGGCCCGCACAGATGTGAGAGCCTTCAGCTATGAGTACCTCACCCTTGGCGCTACTCGAAGGCGGGCCGGATGGCCTCGAACAGCGGATCGTTCCGATCACCCCACCGGGCTTCGAGCTCCGAGTGGCGTTCGGGGGCGGATATGAGCGGTTCAAGCAGACGCCACGGTGGGAGGACACACCGGAAGGCAGCCTGCCCGTCTACGAATGGGTCGCGCACATCGACGCCAAGCGTTGAACGGTACGAGCCGAACCTTGACCGGCACGAATAGATAAGACCCGAAACAACAGTGGCCGCCCGCAATGTCGCGGGCGGCCACCGATTACGTCATGTCGCGGGTCAGAACACCCGCATCTTGCCCGGTGACCAGAACCCGGAGCGAGTCACCTCGTGGGTGTCGATCTCGGCGGGCTTGGGGAAGCCGCTCGGATCCGAGGGATCCGTGTAGAACGGCTCGTACTGCTCGAGCGAACCCCAGTCGCGGTCGTAGTTGTCCTTCAGATAGGTCGGGACCGTCTTGGACGACGAGAGCATCTCCGCCCAGCCCAGCGGACCACCGAATTCCTCGGCCTGCCAGGTGTTGGTGGAACTGGTGGCCAGCGGCCGGTCGGGCAGGATGCGGTACTTGGGGGCCGCGTCGACCACGCCGTTGCGATGATCGAACGGGTGCTGGCACGGGAACTGCAGGCCGACGGCCCAGTCCAGCAGGATCGGCTGGGTGGAGCCCAGATAGTTGTTGAGCGACACCAGCTTCGGCACCCGCGGCGGGGTGAAGGCCAGCCACTGGTCGCCGATCAGGATCGGGTCGCGGGCGTAGATGCGGACCGCGTCGGCGTCGTCGGGCAGGGCCGAGCGCGGGATGCGCAGGTTGCGCCAGGACGGGGCCGGGCCGATATCCAGCGGCCGGTACTGGTCGATGTAGGTGACCGTGCCGTCCGGGTTGTGGTGGCCGTACTGCAGGAACAGGTCCTGGCCGTAGGTCATGTTGTTGGTGGCGTCGAAGGACATCACGCGACCGGCCGCCGAGATCACGATCAGGGGCGTCTCGTCCGTCCGCGGGGGCAGCGTGTACCAGCTGGAGGTGAGTTCGGCGGGCTGCTGCACGCCGTCCTGGTAGCTGCCCATCACCGGGGTGGTGGCCGGGTTCAGGCCGAAGGGCAGCGCGACGGTGGAACCGTTGACGCCCTCCGCGCCCTTGCCGCCGCCGGTTCCCGCGTTCTGGCCCTTCTCGAAGGCCGGGCCGACGGTCTGGGTGGAGGTGTTGCCGGTGCCCGGCTTCACCTCGACGCTGTCGGCGTCCAGCTTGTCGGCGACGCCGTTGGGGGAGAAGCCCTTCGGGTTCTCACCGGCGAGCGGGTCGCCGGTTGACGGTGGGATCGGGGTCAGGTTGCCGCTGTTGACATCCGGTTCCACCAGCACGTCGTTGGCGAGTCCGCAGGTGTTGCCGGCGACGGCGTCGAAGTTCGAGCGGGCCAGCGAGTACGCCGGGTACTGCCCGACCGCGCCCTTCACCAGGGACAGCACCTCGAAGGCCACCATGAGCGCCGCCACCACGGTGAGCGGAACGGCCGCGAACTTGCGGATCCGCTTGCCGCGCTTGGTCTTCCCGTCCGCCTCCGGTTTGGCATACCCCTCCCGCAGTGACTGCCAGGCCACCACGGCCAGCGCCAGCCCGAAGAGCATGAGCATGAAGGTGTTGGACTGGAAGCCGTGCAGCGATACCCGCTTGTCGTACCAGGGCACGCCGTAGCTGGAGACGTACCAGTAGCCGTTGATGCCGGAGAAGGCGACGGCGAGGGTGAACAGCAGCCCGGCCAGGAACACCGAGCGGTTCTTGCGGGAGCGAAGTGCGGTGGCGGACACCGCGACCGCGGTCACCGCCGCCAGCGAGCCCGCGATGCCCGCGTACGAACCGAAGTGGTGGGTCCACTTGGTCGGGTTGAACATCATGAAGAAGATGGTTCCGAAGACCACGCCCATGAGCCGCCAGGTCGGCGCGCTCGCGATGCCCGGCACCTGTCGGCGGCGCAGCAGCACCAGCATGGTGGTGATCAGGCACAGGATCATCAGCAGGAACGCGAAACGCCGCGCCAGCGAGCCGTCGACGGTCTCGACGAACAGGTAGTAGTAGCGCAGGTAGTCCTCGTACCAGGCCAGGTTGGGCCCGGTCACCTGCCGCACCCGGTTGGCCTCCATGATTCCGGCGAAGGTCTGATCGGCGAAAACCGCCACCAGGACCAGGAATCCGGATGCCGCGATGGGGGCCAGCAGGGCCAGGTCGCCGAACTGCTTGCGGCGTCGCACCACGATCCGCACCAGCGGCCGGATGCCCGCGAGCAGCGCCGCCACACACATCAGCCCGGTCGGTGCCGCTGCCAGCGTGAACGCCGCCACCAGCACCGCGACCGCGGCGGGCAGCAATCGTGAAGTGGCGATGGCCCGTTCGATGGACACCCAGGTCAGCAGCGCGCCCAGCGCGACGATCGGCTCCGAGCGCAGGCCGTTGTCGTAGGGCAGCCAGAAGGCCAGGAACACCAGGCCGCCGGTCCACAGCGCGACATTGGACTTGGCCACCGCATTGCCCAGTCGCGGCACCACCTCGCGGCTGATCACCAGCCAGCAGAGAATGCCGCAGAGCAGCGCGGGAATTCGCACCCACGGGCTGGCGGTGGAGATCTCGGCGAACGCCTGGATGACGTAGTAGTACCAGCCGAACGGGGCCTCCGGGACACCGAACCAGCGGAAGTAGTTGGCCAGGTAGCCCGCGTGCGGTGCCGCGCGCACCATGGTCAGGATGTAGCCGTCGTCGGAAGTGTTGGCGCCCACGAAGTGCCACAGCAGCAGCGTGCCGATGATGCCGCCGTCGGCCCAGGTCGGCTTGAGCCAGTGCGCGGGCAGGAAGCGGCGGTGGCCGCGACCGTCACTGGTGTCCAGCACCGCCAGCGCGCCCATGGACAGCAGGGTCAGCAGCACGGCGGCGATGATCGCGACCAGCTTGATGACGGTCGGCGAGGAGGAGAACCGCGAGTCCACCGTCATGTGGAACGAAAGGCCCTCCGGGACCGCGCCTTTCATATCGGTGAAGACGCCGACCACCTGCGGGCGCAGGTCGCCGAGCAGGCGGCCCTCGACCGGGACGGTGACGAGTTCCCGGCCGCCGTCGGCGGTCGGCTTCTCGACGGTGCGGGTGACGCCCTCGAAGTTGGCGTAGGTTTGCTTGTCGTCGGAGGTGATGACGAGCTTGGTGCACTCGCTCATCTCCGCGCGGGTCGCGGTGGCCACCACGGCATTCCGGTCCAGCACGTCGACGGCGTCACCGGACACGCGGACGAACATGGCCTCCAGGTCCGCGCCCTTGCCCTGCGGCGGTGCGGTTGCCATGAGGATGCCGCCGCGCGGATCCAGTTGGCTCACCGCCGAACACGGGATGCTGAGATTCACGTCGATCGGCACCTGCGACACCAGTGCCGCCTGCACCGGATCGAGCGAATTGCCCTGCGGCCAGCTCACCTCCGCCTGCGTCTGCTGCACCGGCAGGAACGGGGTCGCCAGCGCGAACACCGCGCCGAGCAGGCCGGCGACGATGGCGATCAGCTTCGCGATGCGGAAATCGCGCGGTGTTGCGGGTGCGGTCGCCGAGGGATTCGGCTTCGTGAGGACTGCGGAGGCGTCGGGCACGGTTGCTGATCGTATAGGCAGTCACTGAGAGTGGCGCTCTTCACTCCCGCGCCACGACAAGCATGGTCGAAATACTCGAAAAAGCCCGCGCGAAGCACTGCTTCACGCGGGCTTTTCCAGGTTCTACTTGGCCTTGATGGGCGAATCCTTGGCCAGGCCGGAGCGGGTTTGGACCGTCACGTCGAGGATCGGGGCCTTCTTCGCATTCGGGACATAAGGGGTGAACTGCTCGAGTGCGCCCCAGTCGCGGCTCCAGTCGTGCTTCAGATACGTCGGGCGGGTCTCGGATTTCAGCAGCAAACCCGTCCAGCCCAGTGGACCGCCACCGATGTCGTCCTGCCAGGCGTTGGAGGCGTCCTGGCCCACCCGGTCGGGCAGGATGCGCCACTGCGGCACCTCGGCCACGCCGTCGTGGTGGTCGAAGGGTCGCTGGCACGGGAAGGCGAGGCCGACGTGCCAGTCCTCCAGGACCGGGGCGTCATGGGGGATAACGTCATTCAAGGTCGCGAGCTTGGGCAGGCGCGGCGGAGTCACCGCGAGCCACTGACGCGGGGTGATATCGGCGTCGTTGAGCACCAGGCGAATCGCATCGGCCCCGGCCGGAATCTGATCCAGCGGGACGCGCAGATTGCGCCAGGACGGGCTGGGGCCGATATCGATCGGCCGGATCTGCCCGGTGTCGGTGACCTTGCCGTCGGCGTCGCGGGTGCCGTACTCGACGATCAGGTCCTGGCCGTAGGTCTCCACCCCGTCCTTGTTGAAGGACTTGATGCGGCCCGCCGCCGTCACGACCAGCACCTGGTAGGCCGGGTCGTTGCGCACCGACTTCAACTGCTCGGCGTTGTACCACTGCGTGGTGAGCTTCGAAACCTGCTGCTCGCCATCGGTGTAACTGCCCATGACCGGCGTCTTGGCCGGGTCCAGCCCGAAGGGCAGGGCCACCGTGCTGCCGTTGATGCCGGTCTCGTCGCTCTTCCCGCCGCCGGTGCCCGCGCCGGTGGTCTTGGAGGTCTTGTTGCCGGACTTGTCGTTCACCGAGTTGGCCCCGCCGGAGACGGTCTCCTCGGTGTCCGCGGTGAGGTCGGAGGCGACCCCGTTGGGCGTGAATCCGGTGTTCTCCGCGACCAATCCGTCGGCGTCCGAACCGCTCCACGGGTGCAGCAGCGACCCGGCGGTATCGGTCTCCACCAGCACCTCGTTGGCCAGCGCGCACGAATCACCCCGCAGCGCCCGCAGGTTCGATTCGGCGATGGAGTAGGCCGGGTACTGGCTGACGGCCGCCTTGGCCAGCGACAGCACCTCGAACAGCACCAGCGCGGCCGCGGCGAGGGTGAGCGGCATGCTCGCGAACTTGTCGAACCCACGTGCCGGTTTCGGTGTCGCGTACGGCTCCCGGAAGTGCTGGTAGGCCGCGATCAGCAGGCACAGCACCGCCAGGCCCAGGAACAGCGTCGAGAAGCCCTTGCCCGCGATCAGCGGGGCCTTGTCGAACCACGGCACACCGTAACTGGACACGTACCACCAGCCGTTGGGCCCGGTGAAGGTGATGGCCAGCAGGAAGAACACCGCCGCGGTGAACAGCGTCCGATTGCGTGGTGAGCGAATCCCGTTGACCCCCACCGCGACCGCGGCCAGCGCCGCCACCGATCCGGCGAGTCCGGCGTACACGCCGAAGTGGTGGGTCCACTTGGTGGGCGTGAACATCATCAGGAACAGCGACATGAAGATGATGCCGAGGATCCGCGCCGACGGCCCGCGCGAAGTGCCGGGGATACGGCCGTTCTTGCGCAGCATCACCATCACGCACACGCCCAGTGCCAGCAGCATGGCCAGAATGCCGAAGCGCCGTGCCAGCGACCCGTCGGGCGAGAGCATGAGCAGCGAGTCCCAGCGGGTGCGCTCGTCGAACCAGGCCACATTGGGCCCGATGAGGGTGCGCACCCGGGTCGCCTCCATCACCGAGGCCAGCGTCTGATCGCCGAAAACGACGACCAGCACCAGGGTTCCGGCCGCCACGCCGGGCGCGAGAAGCGCGCCGTAGCGCAGCAGCCATGAACCCTCGCCGTCCTTGGCGCGCTTGATGATGACCATGAGCACCGGCCGCGCGCCCGCGAACAGCGCGGCCAGGCAGATGAGCCCGGTCGGCCCGGCCGCCAGCGAGAACGCGGCGATCAGCACGCCGACCGCGGCGGGCAGCAGTCGCCCGGTGGCGATGGCGCGTTCGATGGAGCACCAGGTCAGCAGCGCGCCCGCCGCGATGAGCGGTTCGGGGCGCAGGCCGTTGTCGTAGGGCATCCAGGCGGCCAGGAACACCAGCCCGGCGGTCCAGACCGCGACATTGTCGCGGCGCACCCGCGAACCCAAGCGCGGCAGCACTTCCCGGCTGATCACCAGCCAGCAGGTGATACCCGCGAGCAGGGCGGGCAGTCGCATCCACGGGCTGGAATCGCTGATCCGGGTCATCCAGGCCAGCACCTCGTACGGCCAGCCGAAGGGCGCTTCCGCCACCCCGAACCAGCGGTAGTAGTTGGCCATGTAGCCCGAATCCTTGGAGGCCCGAGCCATATTCAGGATGTAGCCGTCATCGGAGGTGTTCGCGCCGATGATGTGCCAGACCAGCAGCGTGCCGATCACCGCCACATCCGCGAGCCGGACCCGGAACCAGTGCGCGGGCAGGAACCGGCGCGGCTTGCGCCCGTCGGAGGTGTCGAGCATGTGCAGCGCGTACATGGCGAGCAGGGTGAACAGCACCGCGCCGATGGTCGCGGCCCGCTTGATCCAGTTCGGGCTGGAGGTGAAGCGCGCGTCGATATGCACGGTGGCGGAGGCGTTTCCGAGCTGATCCCGCTTCAGGTCGGTGAACAGGCCCACCACCTGCGGCCGGGTGTCCCCGCCCACCTTGCCGGTGAACGGCGTCCCGTCCTTGCGGCTGACGCCGGCGAACTCGACCCGGGTCTCGGTGGCATCCGAATGCACCGTGATCGCGGTGCAGTTCTCGATTTCGGCAATCGGTGCGGACAGCAACGGAATCAGCCGCACCAGCACCGAGACCGTGCGCCCCTTCTCGGGCTCGTCGGTCACCTTGACGACCAGGCCCTTGGATTCGGCCTGCCCCGACGCCTCGGGCACGGTCGAGAAGAGCGTGCCGGTCGGCAACTCCCGCAGCAGCCCGCACGGCAGGCTGACATCCAGGTTCAACGGCACATACGACACCAAAGGGGCATCGACGTTCGCCGTATCCCCTTGGGGCCACTGCAGTGTCGGCCGGTCCTGGTTGACCGGCAGGATCGGCGTGATGGCCGCCAGCAGGAATCCCAGTAACCCGGAGACCAGGGCGATGAGTCGGAAGCGGTGGAACGCTCGGGAGTCTGCGCGCACGAGCACCGACTCTAGCTACCCCCGGAGCGGGTTCCGCCACGACTCGTCTGTAGCCGAATCCGCAGATGTCAGTCAGGATGGTTGTTATCCGAACTGGGCGTGGGGCCGGGCCGGAACCGTAAAGAGGGAGCATGACCACCGAGCTGCGACCCGGCGAAGTTATCGCCGGGTATGTGATCGCGCGGCGAATCGGTGCCGGGGGATCGGGCGTCGTCTATGCGGCGCGGCACCCGCGGCTGCCGAGATTGACGGCTCTTAAGATCTTGAAGCGCGACGATGTCGCCGAGGATGCCGATGTCTGGCGGCGTTTCGAGCGGGAGGCCGATATCGCCGCCCACTTCGACCATCCCAATATCGTGCAGGTCTTCGACCGCGGCGTCACCGACGACATCTTCTGGATCTCCATGCAGTTCATCGACGGCGTGGATGCCGCTGAGCTGCACCATGTCTCGGCCGATCGCGGCCTGCGCATCGCCACCGAGATCGGGGCCGCGCTCGACTACGCGCACGGCAAGGGCGTACTGCACCGGGATGTGAAGCCCTCCAACATTCTCATCGCCGATCCGGACAGCGGCCGCCCGGAGCGCGCCCTGCTCACCGACTTCGGCATCGCCCGGCTGCGCGATGAGACTACGAAGCTCACCCATACCGGAAATATCTCCGCCACTTTCGCTTTCGCGTCACCCGAACAGGTAAGCGGCAAACCGGTCGGTCCGAGATCCGATCAATACTCGCTGGCCTGCACACTTTTCGTACTCCTCACCGACCACCGACCCTTCCGCGCCGACAATCCGCTGGGCTGGGTGCACGCCCACACCCAGGAGCGGCCGCTGCCCATCAGCGAGGTGAACCCCGACCTCCCGTCCGCCCTGGACGCCGTCTTCGAGCAGGCCATGGCCAAGGATCCGGAGGATCGCTTCGAGAGCTGCGCGGACTTCGCCTACGCCGCCACCCAGGCGTACTACTCCGATCCGGCGCTGGCCCGCACCGCCCCCGCCCGGCTGCTCCCGCATCCGCCGCCGCGCCGTCCACGCGGCCGGAAACCCTGGTGGCGCAGCCTGCTCCACCGTCGCACCCTCATTCCCGTGGCGGTAGCCGCCGTGACCGCCGCGGTGATCGGCTTCGCCTTCCACCAGGGCAGCCCCGCACCCGCCCCGATCGCCGATACCGGCCTGGTCCCGGCCCGTTTCGTCGGCACCTGGCTGGCCACCGAGGGCCAGACCAACTACCGGCTCACCGTGCAGCAGGCCAAGACGGGCGACCCGGTGCTGTCCAATCGCGTGGATGGCGTGCTGCCCAACGGGACTCCCTTCCACTGCGAGTTCTCCGCACCCTTGGACGCGGTGCCCAAGGAGGGAGATCGGCTCATCGTCGGCACCTCCGAGATCGTGGTGCGGGAACCGGCCAATGCCTGCAAGGCCAACGGCCCCACCACCCTCACCCTGCTGCCCGACGGCCGGGTCAGCCGCAAAACCGATGTGAGCGGCCTGATCACGTACACCAGCGCCGACGCCGTGGTCTCCTCCTGGGGGCACGACGACATCGCCATCGCCCGCGCCTTCCCCAGCCTGATCGGCCAGCTCGCCTCCACCGGCACCGCCGTCGGCTGGCAGGGCGGCTCGTGCCAGGCCCGCGATCCCGGCCCCGGCGAGTCCGCCCAGGGCGCGCACCGGGTGCGCTGCAACGCCGACGACACCACCGGCCAGGTCCACTTCGACGTCATCGACTTCGATACCCGCCCCGGGCAATCGGTGGCCCAGCTGTTCTTCGCCGACAACGCCATCAAGGTCAGCGGCGTCGACCACGACGATGTGGCGGGCCAACTGACCATCACCACCGCGGCGGCCGTCGACTCGGCCGCCACCCAGGACTCCGAAGCCCACCGCGTGCTCGCCGCCGTCTCCTTCCCGGACGGGGATCCCCGATCCCGTTTCGTCATGGTGTTGCGCTGGCCCGGGCACACGGTGAACAGCCTCCTGACCGACTGGCTCGAGAGGGCTCCCTTGAAGTAGGTAGGTGTGCGTCATGTCCGATCTGAAGCCGGGCGAGGACATCGCCGGATATGTGATCGAGCGCTGGATCGGAGCCGGGGGATCGGGCACCGTCTACGCGGCACGCCACCCCCGGCTACCACGCCTGGCCGCCCTCAAGGTATTTCAGCGCAACGAGGTGAACGCGGACGCCGAAGGCTGGCGGCGTTTCGAACGCGAGGCCGACATCACCGCCCGCTTCGACCATCCGAATATCGTCTCGGTCTACGACCGGGGGCTCGACGACGGGCGACTGTGGATCGCCATGCAGTACGTGGAAGGCCCGGACGCGGACGAACTTTCGGGCCTGTCCCCGGAGCGGGCGCTGCGCATCGGCGAGGGCGTCGCCGCCGCCCTGGACTACGCGCACGGCAAGGGGGTGCTGCATCGCGACGTCAAACCGTCGAACATCATGCTCTCCCCGGCCGAGGACGGCCGCCCGGAACGCGCGCTGCTCACCGACTTCGGCATCGCCCGGCTGCGCGACGAGACCACCCATGTCACCAAGACGGGGGACATCTCGGCCACCTTCGCCTTCGCCTCGCCCGAGCAGGTGTCGGGGCGCTACCTCGACCCGCGCACCGACCAATACTCCTTGGCCTGCACGCTTTTCGTGCTGATCACCGGGTCGCGGCCCTTCCTGGCCAATGATCTGGCGGGCCTGATCCTGGCGCACACCGGCACGCCGCCGCTGCACGTCACCCAGGTGCGCCCGGATCTGCCGTCCGCCTTCGACGCCGTCTTCGATCGTGCGCTGGCCAAGTATCCGGACGAAAGATTCGCCAGCTGTACCGAGTTCACCGACGCCGCCTGGGCGGCTTGGCGCGCGCCCGCCGCCCCGACGACCGCGGTCGAGACCCCGCCGCTCGGCTTCGCGGCCGACCCGACGGTGCTGCGCTCGCCGCGCACGGATCCGACGGTATTGCGTTCGCCGCGTACGGATCCGGCGATGCTGCGTTCGCCGCGTACCGATCCGACCACGCTCGGCCCGGGCCACTATTACGCCGATCCGGGGCCCGCGCCCTACGGCGTCGTCTACGGTCCGGGTGCGGCTCCGGCCGAAGACGCTGTGTCACACCGGCATCGGGCTCCCGAACCCCGGCAGTCCGGGGCAGGGACCGGTCGCGGCATCCTCATCGGACTGCTCGCCGTGATCGCGGCGGCGGTGATCGGGGGCAGCGCGGTCTGGGTGGTCGCGGATCTGGAGAGCCACGGAACTCCCAGTGGCGCACCACTGTCGGCGGCGGTGCCGACCGTGGCCACGGCGGTCCCGATCACCTCCACGGTCGCCGCCACCGCGCCGCCGGCACCGGCGGGCAAGGTGCCCGCCGACTTCGTCGGCGAGTGGTCGGGATCCAGCGATTCCAACACCAACGACTATCGCCTGAGCATCCGTCAGGGTGATCTGAACCAACCGGTCGTAACCTCGACGATTCTGACCGGCGGCCAGGTGATCTGCGTGTTCGACTACCGTCTGATCGCCGTGCCCAGCACCGGCGACATCACCCTCGGCGCGGGCACCCTCGACTCCGGCATCAGCGGCTGCCAGGTCCAGGGCCAGCACGAACTGGTACTGAGCAATGGCGTGATCACCCGGGCCCTGTCGGTCAGCGGCTTCGTGACCTACCACAAGACCGGCTGAAACGGCCTACACCAGCCCGCGCACATCCCAGAGCCATACGCCGTCGACGTAGGTGGCGGGGAAGCCGAGCAGCTGGTCCACGGTCAGCCGGAGGGTATCGCCATTGTCGGTCGGCGGCAGCACCACCACATCGGCGTGCCAGTAGCGCAGATCCGCCAGCGCCTGCGCGCGGGCGGCATCGTCCACGGCCGGAACGGTGTTGGACCGCTGGGCCTTCATCAGCAGGCTCGCGGTGGGGCGATCGTCCGGGCCGTAGCGGCCCTTCTTGGAAGCCCCGGTCGGTCCGACGAAATAGCCTCCGGCGAGCGGGAATTCGAATCCGGAATTGACCTGCCACTGCAATGCGCGGGCATCCGGCGGGGTCGGCGGCGGCGCGATGACCACCGAACCGTGCGAAACGTATTGCCGCACCGTGCCATCGGTGAAGAACGCCGGGGTGGCGGGCCGCTGCACCACCGGCAGGATGGTCGGCGTGAGCGGCATCAGGGCGCAGGCCAGCGCGGCGAAAAGCGCCAGCGGCCGCCAGTCGGTCGCGGAGACCTTCCAATAGTCCAGGGCCCGTTGGGTGGCCAGCGCCAGGATGACGGCAATGGCCGGAATCGCGGCCATGGTGAAACGCGACTCCAGCACCGTGTCCAGCAGCGCCATATTCTCGAAGTGCTTCCACGGCAGGCTGATTCCGGTGTCGTGCTTGCCGAGCATCAGGACCGAGCCCAGCGACATCACCGAGAACGTCACGATCACCACGGCGGCGGCGCGCACCACCCGTTCGCGCCACATCAGCACCGTGGCCACCGCGACCACGATCCACAGCGGCCAGCCGAAGTACGCGTTCTCCTCGGTGGGATTGATGGCCACGTTCTGCCCGTGCATGACCAGCCCGCCGAGGGATTCGGACGGGAACTGGAACAGCGCCTTGAGGTCGTTCTGCATCGTCCCGTGGTCGATGGACCGGTAGGACTGCGGGCCGAAGAACTGCCACCACAGCGGAATCTCGGTGAGCCCCAGCGTGATCAGCGCGGCGATCAGCACCGTCGGGGTGATGGCGCGCAGTTCGCGCAGGCCGGTGCGCGGGGTGTGCAGGTGGTAGACGAGCGCGAAGAGCCCGAATGACAGCGCGAAGATGAGCAGCGGCTCCTCGCCGAGCGCGATCTGCAATGCCACCAGCAGGGCGAGGATCACCGCGTCGCGGTTGCGCCGGGCCTTGCGCACCTCACCGGACGCGCTCGCGCGCTTGGCCATTCGGATCAACTGCAGCGCGATCAGCGGAAGCAGGGCCAGCACCACGAAATTCGGGTGCGCGTTGGCGTGCGAGATCATGGCGGGCGCGAAACCGCAGAACAGGCCGCCCACGGCCGCCGCGAACTTCGAGCTCACCACCTCGCGCGAGAACAGCCAGTACCAGGCGAAGGCGGTGCCGAACAGTCCCAGGGTGAGCACCAGCACGAAGGTCACCGTCGGGCCGAACAGCAGGGTGACCGGGGTGAGCGGCACCCCGACCCCGAACATGGCGGTATTGGCCATCATGTTCACGCCGTCGGGATAGTTCTGCAGCAGCGTGCCGAGGGGGTTCTCGAGATGCGCGATGTTGTGCGCGGTGACGGCGAAGAACCACTCCCACATGGTCTGGTCCTGGCCGCTCTTGATCAGATACCCGCGACCGGGGTGCAGCCATTGGCCGGACAGCACCAGCACCGCCAGCGACAGGTACGCGGTGGCCACGATCAGATCGGCGCGGGCGAGCCGGACGCGGCGGCGGACCCGCCGCTGCCGAGTGAGCTTGGGGCGAGCCGTATCCGGCGCGGGACGGTCGAGAACCGTTACCGCCGAACCGTTGTCAACCCCCCGGTCGAATACCCGCCCCTGTGCCACGCGCTGACTCCTTGATGCCTTGCAAATCAGCGGCCCACGCTACCGGGTTCGGCTGAGATTGCACTGGCAAGTGGCGTGGTTATCCACAGAAACCGGTGCCTATCCACAGAAATCGACCGTTTTCTGTGGATAAGTGATGCTTGTCTCGTTCTTTCGTTCAGACACGCACCACGAGGGTGAACGGGCCGATGACCGTGGTGCGGTAGCGCGCATCGTCGAAGAGGGACTTGGGGATTGCCGCTGTGATCCGCTTCACATTCGGGTCGTTCGGGTACACGTCCTGCGACAGGCGCAGCGTGTAGTCGTCGCCGGAACTGCGGAACAGGAACGCGTCCGGAGCCCGCCAACGGCAGTGGTTCAGCGCATCGGCGAGTTCGTCGGGCGTCTTCAACGTGCCCCAGCGCTGGATCTCGGCCGTGCGGTCCGCGAAGTCGGCCAGCGGGTTCGCGTAATGCGAAGTGAGAGCCTGGAATCCGTAGTAGGGGTAGACCGCCAGGAAACTGGTGTCCGCCGTCAGCACCACCGTCTGATCACGCGGCCGCCCGGTCTGCTCCAGCAGTTTCGCGTCGATCTCGCGGTAGTAGAACACCGCCGACGGGTGCCGCTCGTCCGCGCGTGCCCCATTGCCGTCGGTATCGGTGTAGGCCGTGTTGATCTCCGCCGCCAGCACGTTCGGGATGCCCTGGCTGAATCCGATGGCGCCCGCCAGCGCCACCGCCGCCGCGGCCAACCGGAACCGGCCGGGCTCGTTCAATGCCTGGTAGACCGCCCGCGCACCCTCCGCGAACCCGAATACCCCCGCCGCCGCCAGCAGCGCCTTCAGCGGGGACTCGAGCCGGAATGCCAGCAGCGTGGTGCCGGCGGCGGTGGCCGCCATGGACAGCAGGCACCACAGATAGATGGCGATCACGCCGATGCCGAGCGCCTGTGCGCGCCGCGAACTCCCGGCCCGCAACACCAGCCAGATCGTTCCCGCCAGGCAGAACGCCCCGAGCAGGTTGAACTCGGTCATGGGCAGCGGCAGTCGCGAACCCGACTCCGGCAGATAGTGGAAGGCCGAACCGGATCCGAGAGAAGCCTTGCCGGACACGAACTTCAGCAGGAACGGCGTCCACACCGTCAGTGCCAGCAGGCCCGAGACCGCGCCGATTCCGATGAGCCGCACCAGGATCGGCAGCATCGACCGCCAGCTGCGTTGCGCACGAATCGCGAGTCCGGCCGCGATCACCGCCATCAAGCACACCGCGAACACCGCGACACCGAAGTACAGGCTGTAGAAAGTGGCCGCGAGCCCGAGGAACCCTCCGGCTCCGAGCACCGCGCCCCAGCCCCCGGCCGTCGGCTCGGCGGCATCCGGCTCGGCGGGCCGGTGCAGCGCACCCCAGGCCAGCAGCAGGGCAGGGCCGAGCAGCAGGGTGAGCACCGCGCTGTACGCCTCCGGCGCACCGTAGGCCAGTGTCACCGCCGTCGTCGCGGCCGCCACCGCCACCGCCCAGTCGGCGCGAATCAGCTTGGACCACAACACCAGCGCGATGGCGGCCACCACCGCAAGCCCGATGATCGCGTACGGCTTGAACGCCTCCCACCCCGCCATCCCGGTCAGACTCGCGAACCGCCCCCCGATCCAGAACCACCCGGCCGGATAGAACGGTGGCAGATCGATGTAGTTCATATCGTGCAGCGCCGCACTGTCGGTCAGCCGCGTCAGATACTGGGTCCGGAACTCCTGGTCCACCGACATACCGAACAGGTACAGCTTGGTGGCTGCCAAAGGCATCCCCAGAGTCACCGTCACGAACGCTGAAATACCGCCCCAGGACAGCAGTTTCGCGAGCCAACCCCATTTGCGCAGCCGCAGCAGCACAACCGCCGCCACCAGCATGACCAGCGCGACCACTTGCCCCACCGTGGTCAGCGACCGAGTCACATTGGACGAGTTGAACGCCGGCCAGTGCACGGTCGAGAACGCCTTCAGCCCGATGCCCGCTACCACTGCGGCCACCAGCGCCGCCAGAACGGCCTCCCCGGCCGCCCCGCCGGCTTGCCGCGCCGCCAGAGTCAGTCGACCGCCAGCCCGTCCGCTCATCCGCACCCAGCCTCCGCATTCGTGTCCATGGACCGCGCGTCAGCCTAGCCAGTACCCCGCCCCCGGACACTTCGCCGGGCCTGCCGAGGCGGCGACGCCCGCAACGACCGGTGGTCGGCGCGGTAGTGGCCGGGCTCGACCCCGCCGGTAGCCTCGCGGAATGACCGAGCCCGCCTCCGCCGTGCCCGCCCCGCCGGATCGACCGGTCCGGGTACTGGTCACCGGGGCCGGTGGCTATCTCGGTGGGGCGGTGGTGCGGGCGCTGGCCGCCGCTGGGCACCGACCGGTCGCATTGATTCGGTCGGGTGGAGCCGATATTCCCGGGGCTTGGGATACACGGGTTGCCGACCTGCGCGACTCGAAGGACCTCCGCCGGGCGGTCGCCGGGGTCGATGCGGTCTGCCACCTGGCCGGACTGACCCGGGCCCGGGAGTCCTTCGACGAGCCACTGCGGTACTTCGAGGTGAATACCGGCGGCACCGTCGCGCTGCTCGGGGCCATGGCCGAGGAGGGCGTCACCGGATTGGTGTTCTCTTCGACCTGCGCCGTCTACGGCTCGCCCGACCGGCAGCCGATGACCGAGGATCTCCCCGTCGCGCCTCCCCATCCCTACGCGAGCAGCAAGGTGGCGGCCGAAGCGGTGGTCGAGGCCCAGGCTCTCAGCGGTGCCCTCGGCGCGATCGTGCTGCGGCTGCCGAATCTGGCCGGGGGTGAGGACCGCGACCCGACCCGGCTGATTCCCCGGGTGCTGGCCGCGGCGCGGTCACAGACGCCGCTGGGCGTGAACGGGGATGGCAGTGCCGTGCGGGACTACTTGCATGTGGATGATGCCGCTGCCGCGTTCGTGGCGGCCGTGCACCGGCTCCCGGCACCGGGTGTCTTCGCGCGCTACAACCTCGGAAGTGGGCGGGGTACGAGCATTCTCGATGTGGTGGCCGCCGTCGAGCGGGTGACGGGCCTCCGGGTTCCGTTGACGCACAATCCACCCGCCGCCGAACCGGCGACCCTGGTCGTCGACGCCACCAAGGCGGCGGCCGAGCTCGACTGGCAGCCAAAGCTTTCCGAGGTCGACGCCATCATCGCGTCCCTCGGATAACGACAACGCCGCTCCCGGTCGAACCGGGAGCGGCGCTGGTCTGTCGGGGTTTCAGGGGTTTACCCCTGAGAGTCAGATAGGCAGCTTGCGGAAGATCGGGCGCGGGACGTGGCGCAGGATCATCATCACGAAGCGGAAAGAGCCCGGGGCCCAGACGATTTCCTTGCCCTTCTCGGAGGCGGCCACGGCGAGGAGGGCGACGTCCTCCTTGTTGACCGTGAACCCGTTCTCCTTGGCGTGCGCGGAGAGCTTGGTGCGCACCATGCCGGGGCGGATGACGGTGACGCGCGGGCCGAACTTGGCCAGCGCCTCGCCGAGACCCAGGTAGAAGCCGTCCAGCCCCGCCTTGGTGGAGCCGTAGACGAAGTTGAAGCGGCGCACCCGCTCGCCGGCGACCGAGGACATGGCCAGAATGCGGCCGAAGCCCTGCGCCTTCATCTTCTCGCCGAGCAGCACACCCACGGAAACCGCGGCGGTGTAGTTGATCCCGGCCATCATGACGGCCTTGCGCTGGTCCTGCCAGAAGATCTCGCCGTCGCCGTCGATGCCGAACGCGACCACGGCCACGTCGATATCGCCGCCGGCCCAGGCCGCGTCGATGACGGCCGGGTGGGTCTCGGTCTCCAGCGCGTCGAAGTCGATGACCTGCACCTCGGAGGCGCCGGCCGACTTCATCTGCTGCACCGCGTCCTCACGCAGCGGATCGCCCGGCAGCGCGGCCAGGACGATGCGCATGGGGCCCTTCTTCAGATACTCGGCGCAAATCGCCAAGCCGATCTCCGAGGTGCCGCCCAGCAGCAGAATGGACTGCGGATTCCCTACCGCATTGATCACTGAAGCTCCAGCCTTCTCGCCATATCGGACATGAAAACGCCTGTGGGGTCGACACTTCGGCGGATCTTGATCCACTCGTCGATCCGCGGGTACATCTGGTGGAAAGTCTCCGCGTCGGTGCGCGAATCCTTGGCAGTGTAGAGGCGACCGCCGAATTCCAGGACGCGCCGGTCCAGTTCGCGCACGAACTCGTTGAGGCCGGGCCGCACCGGGAAGTCGACGCAGATGTTCCAGCCCTCCATGGGGAAGCTCAGCGGGGCCGGGTTACCCGGGCCGAAGAACTTCAGTACATTGAGCGCCGTGTAATGCCCCGACCGCTGGATATCAACGATGATCTTGGTGAATTCATCGAGCGCCTCGGGCGGCAAAACGAACTGGTACTGGATGAATCCGGGCGAACCGTAGGCCCGATTCCACTCCGAGACCACGTCGAGCATGTGGTAGAACGCCGTCAAGTTCATGATCTTGTCGGTGTAATTGCCGCCGAGCGCGTAGTACGCCTCGCCGACCATGCCCAGCGTGAACTTGTTGACCGCGAAGGTCGGGAAGATATCCGGCACCGTCATCAGATTCGGCGCATCGAACTTCAGCGGATTCTTGCGCAGCTTCTTCGGCAGCTCATCGAGTTTCGCCAGGCGACCGCGAGACACATTGGCGCGCCCCAGCTTCGGCGGCGCGCTGATCGCGTCGAACCAGGTGGAGGAGTAGGTGTAGTTCTCCTCGGACCCGTCCTTGTGGACCGCGATGGTCTCGTCCAGGCCGGTGGTCTTGATGCCGTCGGCGATGAAGTACGCCGTCTCGGTCGGCGTCATCTCGATGGTGGCGCGCAGGATGATGCCGGTCAGGCCGTTGCCGCCGACGGTGGCCCAGAACAGCTTCGCGTTCTTCTTGGGCCCGATGGTCTGCACCTTGCCGTCGGCGGTGAGCAGATCCAGCGAGCGCACGTGATTGCCGAAGCTGCCCGCGCTGTGGTGGTTCTTGCCGTGGATGTCGGAGCCGATGGCCCCGCCCACGGTCACCTGCCGGGTGCCCGGCAGCACCGGAACCCACAGGCCGAACGGCAGCGCCGCCTTCATCAGCTGGTCGAGGGACACGCCCGCGTCCACATCCACCAGCCGGGAGTCCCGGTCGATGCGGTGAATGCGGTTGAGCGCGGTCATGTCGACCACCAGGCCGCCGGCATTCTGCGCGTGATCGCCGTAGGAGCGGCCCAGGCCGCGGGCGATGACACCGCGACGCAGATGCGCGGGCTTGGCGTCGTTGTCCTCCGCGACCATGGCGACCGCCTTGGCGATCAGCTCGGGGTCATTGGTGGAGAGCACTTCCGACGTGGTGGCTGCGGTACGACCCCAACCGGTCAAGCGCCGGGTCTGCGTCGGCAGAACCTGCGACGCGGTGCCCTCTTGATCTTTGCCGACGACCGGGCTCTCGCCTGCGGAGCTGAGCTCCGCGGCGGCCGCGGTGGTGGTCTGAGCTTTCGTGGACATCGGCATAGAGGCTACAGGCATAACCGTCTCGAGGCTTGTGTCCTTTGTCCCGGGCATTACTCTTCTGCTTTGTGACCGCGGAACCCCATCTGCCCCTGCCGCCCGAGCTGCCCCTCGTCGACGAACCGGGTGGTACGGACGTTGATCTGAAGACCCAGATCATTCGATTCGCGGTCACCGGCGGGCTGTCGGCCATTGTCGACTTCGGCCTGTACACGCTGTTGTTCAAGGTGGTCGGATTGCCGCTGCCGGTGGCGAAGTCGATCAGCTTCATCGCGGGTACGACCACCGCGTATCTGATCAATCGCCGCTGGACCTTCAAGGCGGAGCCGAGCCGCAAGCGGTTCATCGCGGTCATCGCGCTGTACGCGGTGACCTTCGCGCTGCAGGTCGGCATCAACCAGGTCTGCTACTACGCACTGCCGGATGCCTGGTGGCGCATGTTCTTCGCCTTCTGCGTCGCGCAGGGCACCGCCACCGTGATCAACTTCATCGTCCAGCGGGCCGTGATCTTCAAGATCCACTAGGAGTCGACGAGGGCGTTGTTCTCTTCCTTGGCCCGGAAGTAGTCGCCGCCCTTCGCGCGCATATTGTCGGTACCCCACTGCCGGGCCTCGCGTTGCGCCGGGACCAGGTGCGGAATGTGTTTGCGGCAGTGGATGTAGGCCTCTTCCACATCGACCACGACCCAGCGTTCCGGCACCCGCCCGCGCTGTTCGGCGGGCAGGTCGGGCACGCAGCGGCGCATGAGGGCGTCGTCGACGATGCGGGCGGTGCCATTGAGGTGCAGGCCGATGAGGTCGTGCACGAAATCGATCATGAGAATGCCCACGTGGGGGTTTTCGAGAATGTTGCCGAGGCTGGCCATCACGCCATTGCCGCGGTATTCCGGATACGCCACGGTGTGGTCGTCGATCACGTGCAGGAAGCCCGGATTGCCGGCGCGGAAGCTGGAATCGCATTCGCCGTGCTTGTCGGAGGTGGCGATGAACGCCATATCCATCCGGCCGATGAAATCGATCATGTGGGTATTGAGCCGATCCCGCACTTGATCGTTGTAGAAGCGCTGCGCCCGTTCCTCGCTACCGTAGCGTTCCTGCAGTTCCCGTTCGCCGTCGCTGCCGTTTCCGATACCGGGCATCGCGGGTCCCCTTTGGTAGCTGAATACCGGATAGAAGAGGCTCGGCCACGAACTACGGCCAGCCGAAATCCTATACGGTTTAACTATTTTCGTGTGGCGAATGCGTGAACCGGCACATCTGCCCTGGTGGGGCTTTCTCGACTGTGGCCGGACAAACGTTCCCGAGCGAGGATCCTCCCGGACGGAAGGGCTCACAAGAGTCGTTTGTCCCTTAACTGGGGGGATGCTGACCGTGGTTCCGGGTCGCAGGTCTGCGAGATCCCTAGGGGGCGCGGGGATTTCGCATTCCTGATTTGTCCATTTTGCAGAGTTTCGGCGTGCATTCTCCGGATGTCATCCCCCTAGCTGAGGGCGATCTTCGGTGCAAGAAACATAAATACCGAAAGGTCTATCTACTCGCCTTGCGCTCCAGTCGCATTCGATCCAGCACCGTCACCGCGCCCCGGCCCAGCCGCACCACGCCCTGATCCTCCAACTCCCGCAACACCTTGTTGGCGGTTGCCCGGGTGGTGCCGGCCATCGACGCCAGATCCTCCTGCGTCAGCCGGATCACCGCCGGTGCGCCCGCACCGTCCCCGTACGCGGCGGCCAGATACGTCAGCCGCCGCAGCACCCGCGTCTCCACCGGCAGATACAACGCCTCCAGCACCGCGGCCGAGAGCCGCCGCACCTGGGCCGCCAGCGAGGTGGTGAGAAACCGCTCCACCTGTGGATGATCGCGCCGCAGCCGCTCGAGCTGGGTCCGGTTCAGGGTCAGCGTCTGCACGTCGGTGGCGGCCACGATGGTCGCGGTGCGACGCGCCTCCGGGCTCAGCAGCGCCTGCTCGCCGAACATCTCGCCCGGCCCGAGCACGGTGAGGGTGGCGGTGTGCCCGAGCGGGGTGGTGACCCGCACGAGCAGCCGCCCGCTCACGATCAGATGCACGGAGTCGCCGGGATCGCCCTCGTGGCAGACGATGTCGCGACGCCGGAACCGGCGCGGCGTGCACGCCGCGACGAACTCTCGCCGCTCCTGCGGCGAAAGCCCGTCGAGCAGTTCGAATTCCGTCACGCTGTGCCTCGCGGTCGGGTCACGCCCGGCTCAGCGTGACTGGAACCCCATTGAACACGGCGTTGCCGGACGGGGCGTCGACCTGCGAATCATCGGTCAGCGCATTGGCGTTCACCCCGGCGTGGGTCCGCGCCACCGCCTGTGTGCTGTCGGCGTGTCCCCACCCGTGCGGCAGGCTCACCACGCCCGGCATGATGTCGTCGGTCGGCTCGACCTCGACGGTCACCGTGCCCGCCGCCGATTTCACCACCGTCAGCCCGGTCAAGCCCAGCCGCGCCGCATCCTCCGGATTGATCTGCAGCGTGCACCGATTCGACCCGCCCATCAACGGCCCCACATTGTGCAACCAACTGTTGTTCGACCGCAGCTGCCGCCGCCCCACCAGCACCATCTCCGGCTGCTCGGCGGTGGCCCGCGCGCGCAGCCGCACCAGATCGGCCAGCATCTCGGCGGGCGCGAGCTCCACCTTCCGCGACGCGGTGCGCAGCACCCCGGGCAGCCGGGACTCCAGCGGCCCCAGGTCGATGCCGTGCGGATTGTCGAGCAGCACTTGCAGATTCAGCTTGCCGCGCCATTCGCTCGACTCGTCGGGCTGGGTGGCCCACTCGCCGAAGGGGCCGAGCCGCAGCATCATGTCGAGGCGCTGTTCGGTGGTGTTGTCGCCCAGCAACTCTGCGCGCCGGTCGGCCACGCCGGCCTTGTGCAGCGTGCCCGCGATGACGATCTCGTCGATCACCGTGAGCGGGTCCAGGCCCGGCTGGGGTTGCTGGCCGGAGATCGCCAGCGCGAGGCGGGCCATCACCTCGGCCTCCGACATCTCGTCCGGGCCCAACGGGACCACGGGGCGCGAGTAGCGGGCGTAGTTGTGGACGGCGAAGTTGAGCAGCGCGAAATCGTAGTGCGGCGACTGCAG
The DNA here is from genome assembly GCF_042753865.1 of Nocardia sp. NPDC059240. Lineage (NCBI taxonomy): Bacteria > Bacillati > Actinomycetota > Actinomycetes > Mycobacteriales > Nocardiaceae > Nocardia > Nocardia sp. NPDC059240. Next base: position 717,812 of record NZ_JBHZAC010000005.1, read on the forward strand.
AATGCGCGGCGGCGGCAGGATGACGTCGGCGTGGCGGGTGGTCTCGTTGAGATAGCGGTCCACGCTGACCATGAACTCCAGGCCCGCGAAGGCGGCATCCAGCCGTGCGCCGCTGGGTGCGGACAGCACCGGGTTGCCCGCCACGGTCACCATGGCCCGGATCTGCCCCTCGCCGGGGGTGAGGATCTCGTCGGCCAGCGTCGCCACCGGCAATTCGCCCATGGCCTCGGGCAATCCGCGCACCCGGCTGCCCCAGCGTGCGGTGCGGAAGGGCCGCGACCGCACGATGCCCAGCGCCGCCCCGGTCGCGAACATGGCCCCGCCGGGCGAGTCCAGATTGCCGGTGAGCGCATTGATCACATCCACCAGCCACTGGGTGAGCGTCCCGAATTCCGCCGTGCAGGTGCCGATTCGGGCGTAGACGGCGGCCGTCGGGGCGGCGGCCAGTTCGCGCGCGATCCGCACGATGGTCTCGGCGGGCACCCCGGTGCGCACGGCCGCCAGCTCCGGCGTGAAATCGGCGGCGGCGGCCCGGATCTCGTCCAGCCCGTTCACCTCGACGCGCAGCTCGGCCAGATTCTCCGCGAACAGCGTGTGCACGATGCCGAACAGCAGGTAGGCATCGCTGCCGGGCCGCACGAACAGGTGCTCGTCGGCGAGCTTGGCGGTGCGGGTGCGCCGCGGATCCACCACCACCAGTCGCCCGCCGCGTTTGCGCAGCGCCTTGAGGCGGCCCGGGAAATCCGGTGCGGTGCACAGTGACCCGTTGGATTCCAGCGGGTTCGCGCCCATCATCAGCAGATAGTCGGTGCGGTCCAGGTCGGGAACCGCCACCGTCAGCGGATCGCCGAACATGAGCCCGCTCGACACCTGCTTGGGCATCTGGTCGGCGGTGCTGGCCGAGAACAGGCTGCGGGTGCCCAGCGCGCGGATCAGCAGCGGCACGTACAGCGCGCCGGCCACGGTGTGCGCGTTCGGATTGCCCAGGTACAGCCCGACCGCCTGATTGCCGAACTCGGCGGACACCTGCGGCAGCCGCTCCCGGATCACCTCGAACGCCTCGTCCCAGCTCGCCGCCCGCCAGGCGTCGGTGGCGCGATCACGAATCATGGGCCCGGTCAGCCGATCCGGATCGGAGTCCAGATGTCCGAGGGTCGCGCCCTTGGGGCAGATGAAGCCCCGGCTGAAGGGGTCGGCGTGATCGCCGCGCACCGCGGCGATGCGGTTCGCGCTGTCCAGGGTGAGCTCGAGGCCGCACACGGCCTCACAGAGCGGGCAGGTGCGCAGCACCGTCCGGGGGCTGTCCGTGACGTGGGTCATACCCAATGATCGCCCGCGACCCCGCCCGGCGAAACACCGGAACAGACCGAATCGGCTTGTGCGGGACTTACGTGGCCTTGTGGGGGACTCACACAGCCGAAGGACCGAAATGTTGGAGGGTCACACCATCGGCGAAAGTCGTTGCGGTTGACAGGATCTAAACGTATCGGCGCACGTACCCAGATCTTCGTTCCCGCCGGAATGACGAGGCGTTATGTCCGCTCTCTCTGAATTTGCAACGTTTGTACCCGGATACGGCGAAACCCGCGAGCGCCGGGGTGCACTCGCGGGTTTCGCGTCGATATTCGAGCCGGTGTCAGGAGGCGATACGAGCCGCCTGCGGAGCGCCCTTGGCGGCCGCGCGCACCGCGGCGGCGATGGCGACGACCGGCGGAAGCCAGCGGGCCTCGTGCGGGGCGACGCCCCAGCAGGCCGCGCCGGCGGACAGCTTGCTCGGCGGCAGCGGGATGCCCGCGCCGTCGGTGTAGACGGCAATGCCCGCGGCCCGCAGCGCCTCGATGGCCCGCTCGGCCTTGCGCAGTCCGGTCACCAGGTGGATCTCGCGGCGCTCGGCGCCCGGGATCTCGATGACCGGCCCGGTCAGATCATTGGCGCGCAGGTAGCGGCGCACGAAGGCGGCGGTGTCGCCGGTGACCTCGATGCCCGATACCTCGTCGTCGGTGACCAGGCAGATGCCATTGGCGGTTTCGGCGACCGTCCAGCCGCGCTGGATGTAGTCCTGCGCTGATTCTGCAACGGCTGACGAAAACGTCGTACGCACTGGTTTCTCCATTCCCCGGTAGATCTAGTTCCTGCTCTGTGCGTCGTATCGGCCTGAGGTGTCCGGGTCGTTACACACCCTTTTTCACCAACGGTCCGGTTCTGTCTGAGAACGTCCTATGCCCGGTCTGTTTTGACCCTTTAGTGACATTGGCGCAGCAGTGACCCGACCTGCCCGTGACGGTCCTGCCTGCGCCGACGCCGTCAAGGGCGGTGACGCCCGCCGCCAACCCGCAAGCGGGACAACGGTGGGACGTGTTCTACACCACACTGTCTCGGACTGTCCGCCCCCGGCGTTACGGGCGACACTTGATCCGCCGAAAAGGTCTGCGGGAGAGGAGATCGGCGGCATGGCCGATCAATCGGGCGGGAACACAGCCGAACTCGAGGAATTCGAGGAGTTCGACGAGATCATCACCGAGGGTCGCTGGGCCGCCTTCAAGGAGTCCGCGACCCGCCGCATGTCCCGGCGGCTGGCCGAGGAAGAGGAGGCCGAGGAACCGGTCGAACCCTTCGCCAGCCCAAGCGCTTTCGGCTCCTGGAGCGTGGATGCCGCGCGCGCCCTGCTGGACCTGCAGTTTCACCGCGCCGCCACCCGCACCCTGCTGCCGCTGGCCTATCTACTCGGGCTGGCCGGCGCGGTCGCCATCCCGATTGTGGGAACCGTAGGGCTGTGGCGGATTTCGGCCTGGCTGGGCATCGTCTTCGGAGTCTGCTTCGCGATTCCGCTGGGCCTGGTGATCGCCGCGACCGTGCGCCTGCTGCTGGAGTTCGTGCTCAACGCGTCCCGGCTGGCGGGACGGGTCGCCCATATCGCCGATATGGCCGACGATCTTTTCCAGGCGTTGTCCGATGTCGCCGAGCCGGTCAATCAGCTCTCGAAAGACGTTCAGGCCGTGCAGTTCTGGCGCTTCCGCAAGCGCTCTTCGAGGAAGTAACCTGGACCGAAGGTCGACATCCTAACCACCAGGCCGCGTCCCGCGTCCATGGATCGCTGAGTTTTCCTGTGCAACAATGCGATCGCAACACTGGTATAGGGGGACGAATGGCTCTACCGCAGGGGATTACCGGATCGACCGTGCCGCGTCGGCAGCTCGGACGACACCTGCGCGACCTGCGCAATCGCGCGCGCATGACGACTCGGGTGGCGGCGCAGCGATTGGAATGGTCCGAGGCGAAGATCTGGCGCATCGAAACCGGTCAGACCTCGTTGCGCAGCCTGGATGTCGAGGCCATGTGCCGCATCTACGGGGCGCCCGAGGACGCCATCGAACCGCTCACCTCGCTGGCCCGGGAAACCAAGGCCCGCGGCTGGTGGACCGAGTTCGGTGATGTGATCGACGAGGGCTACGAGGTCTACATCGGTCTGGAGGAGGCCGCGAGCCGCCTGGTCAGCTACGAGAACGAGCTGGTCCCGGGGCTTTTGCAGACCGAGCAGTACTACCGGGCGGTGCTGGCGGGAGCCTACCCGGGCATCTCGCCCGAGCAGCTCGACCGCCGGGTGCGGGTGCGCACCGCGCGGCAGTCACTGCTCACCCGCGCCGACTCGCCGCTGCACCTGGACGTGGTGATCGCGGAGGCGGTGCTGTGGCATCGCATCGGCGGTGACGAGGTCACCCGCGGTCAGCTGGATCGGCTGCGCAAACTCGCCGAACTGCCCAATGTCCGGTTGCGCCTGCTGCCGGTGGAGTGCGGCTATCACCACGGGATGGACGCGGGCCGCTTCGTGCTGCTCGAATTCCCCACCGCGGCAGGCGAACCCACCGAACCGCCGGTGGTCTACGTGGAAACCTTCACCGGCTCGTCCTATCTGGACAAGGAGCATGAGGTGGAGCGCTACCGGGAGGCGGTCGCGGCGGTCAATGCCGTTGCGGTGGAAGCACTCCCGGTGATCGAGACGCTGCGCGCCTCGATGTGACCCGCTAGCACTCAGCCCAGATTCCGGGCCAGCACCTCGCGGTGCGTGGGCGCGGCCTGCCGATGCAGTTCGCGCCCTTTCTCCGTCACGCACACGAAGATCGCGCGCCGATCCTCGGTGCACAGCGTGCGATCCACCAGTCCTTCGCGTTCGAGCCGCGCCACCGTGCGGGAGAGCGCGCTCTGACTGAGGTAGATGTCATTGGCCAGGTCGGCCATCTTGCAGCTGTCGCTGCCGGTTTCGACGAGGCGGTCGAGGGTTTCGAATTCGCTGAGCCCGATGTGGTGGCGGCCTTGCAGTTCTTTTTCCAGAGCGCACGAGGTCGTCGCGTGCCGGGCCAGCAGATCGCGCCACTGATCTATGAGCCCGGCCGGTTCCGTCTGCGAGAGAGACGTCACCGCGGGCCGTTCGACAGGCGCTGTCGGCTTCGGCATGCGGCCATCCTAGTCCTGACAGCAGAAGCATGCAACCGCATTAAATGCTTGTGCATTTGATGCGTGCGCATGTACTGTCCTCTCTCGTGACTTCCACCGAGATCCGCCCCGCAGTGAGCAATGCGGCCGACTCCGCGAAATGGACCGGCCGGCTCTGGGGCATGCTCATCACCCTGTGCATCGTGCTGTTCCTCGACGGCCTCGACGTGTCGATGATCGGCGTCGCGCTGCCCTCCATCGGTTCCGAACTCCACATCCAGACCTCCACCCTGCAGTGGCTGGTCAGCGGTTATGTCCTCGGCTACGGCGGCCTGCTGCTGCTGGGCGGCCGCACCGCCGACCTGCTGGGTCGCCGCAAGGTCTTCCTGATCGCCCTGGCCGTCTTCGCAATCGCCTCTCTCTCAGGCGCTTTGGTGAGTTCGCCCGCCCTGCTGATCCTGACCCGCTTCATCAAGGGCCTGGCCGCCGCGTTCACCGCGCCCACCGGCCTGTCCATCATCACCACGAATTTCCAAGAGGGACCGGCCCGTAACAAGGCGCTGTCCATCTACACCGTCTTCGGTGCGGGCGGCTACTCGATGGGCCTGCTGTTCGGCGGCCTGATGACCGGCCTCGGCTGGCGCTGGACCTTCCTGCTGCCGGTGCCCGTCGCGATCGCCGCGCTGGTCTCCGCGTACTTCCTGGTCCCCAAGGACAAGCCGGCCGAAGAGGGCGGGCACGACCTGATCGGCGCCCTGCTGTCCACCGCCACCATGCTGCTGCTGGTCTACACCGTGGTCTCCGCGCCGCAGGCGGGCTGGGCCTCGGCTCGCACCATCGGATCGTTCGCCGCGGTGCTGGTGCTGGGTACGGCATTCGTCTACGCCGAGAACAAGGTTCGCTACCCGCTGGTGCGGCTGGGCATTCTGCGCAAGCCCACCCTGGTCCGGGCCAGCCTGGCCATCATCGCGGTCGCCGGTTCGTATTTCAGCTGGCAGTTCATCACCACGCTGTACCTGCAGGACGCCCTGGGCTGGTCGCCGCTGAAGCTGTCGATGGCGCTGCTGCCCGTCGGTCTGTTGGTGGTCGCCTCCGCCTTCGTCTCCGACAAGCTGGTGGACCGCTTCGGCACCGGCCCGATCATCGCGATCACCATGGTGGTCATGGCCGTCGGCTACCTGCTGTACCTGCGCATCGACACCGCGCCGTCGTACCTGACCGTGCTGCTGCCCGCGGTGCTGCTGGTCGGCATCGGCTGGGTCGGCTTCCCCGCCATCAATATTCAGGCCACCAGCGGCATCGAGGATGACGAGCAGGGCCTCGCGGCCGGTGTGCTGCAGACCGCCATGCAGGTCGGCGCGGCCATCGTGCTCGCGGTGACCACCGCCATCGTCACCTCGGGTGTGCCGAGCGATCCGACTCCCCAGGCCATGCTCGACACCTACCGCCCGGGTCTGGAATTCGCCGCCGGTGTCTCCATCGTCGGAGCCCTGGTCGCCCTGACGGTGTTCATCCCCAAGCTGCGTGCCCGCCGCCAGGAGGTCCGCGAGCGGGAGGTCGAACTGGTCGGCTAGTGACTCACCGGCCGGGACTGCCGCTCACACAGGACCGGCCGGTCACCTGAAAAGAGAAGGGGCGCACCGCAGCACGCGGTGCGCCCCTTCGTTTTACGGCTTTACGGCAAGCGGAGATCCGCGAGGCGCGGGGCCGCCGCGTCCTTGTCGGAGCGAATGAAGGTCAGCGGTTCGCCGTCGCGCCCGACGGTCGGCCACTCGATGGCCAGCTCCGGATCGAAAGCGTCCAGGTCCCGGTCGAATTCGGGGGAGTACTCCAGCGAGCACAGGTAGTTGACCGTCGAGTTGTCCTCGAGCGACAGCAGCGCGTGCCCCAGCCCCTCGGCCAGGAACACCGCCTTGCGCTCCACATCGTCGATGACTACCGCGTCCCACTTCCCGAACGTGGGGGAGTCGCGGCGCAGGTCAACCACCACGTCCAGGAACGCCCCGCGCACGCAGGTCACGTATTTGGCCTGGCCGGGCGGAGTCTCGGTGTAGTGGATGCCGCGCAGCACGCCCGCCGCGGAGGTGGAGATATTGACCTGCAACAGGTCGAAGGGCCGCCCGACGGTCTTCTCGAATTCCGAGGCCTTGAACGACTCGTAGAAAACGCCGCGTTCATCGCCGAACTGCCGGGGCGTGAACTCCCACGCGCCCGGTACCGACAGTTCCCGAATCCCCATGTCTCACTCCCAAGTTCGGCCGTGGTCCAGCAGACCCAGCAGATATTTACCGTAGCCCGATCGCACCAGGGGTTCGGCCAGTCTGGTCAGCTGATCATCGTCGATGAAGCCCAGCCGCCAAGCCACCTCTTCCGGCACGCCGATCTTGAGGCCCTGCCGTTCCTCGATGGTGCGCACATAGTTGGCGGCATCCAGTAGCGAGTCGAAGGTGCCGGTGTCGAGCCAGGCGGTACCGCGGGCCAGCACCTGCACGTGCAGGCGGCCCTGTTCCAGATAAGCCCGGTTGATATCGGTGATCTCGTATTCGCCGCGGTCGGAGGGTTTCAGGTCGCGGGCGATGGCCAGCACGTCGTTGTCGTAGAAGTACAGCCCCGGGATGGCGTAGTTGGATCGCGGGTGCTTGGGCTTCTCCTCGATGGAAATGGCCCGGCCGTCGTCGAATTCGACCACGCCGTAGGCGGTCGGATCGGAGACCCGGTAGGCGAAGACCGCGCCGCCGTCGAGGTTGTGGAACCGCTGCAACTGGGTGCCCAGGCCCGGGCCGTGGAAGATATTGTCGCCCAGCACCAGTGCGGCGCTGCCGGTGCCGATATGGTCGGCCCCCAGCACGAAGGCCCGCGCCAGCCCGTCCGGCTCCGGCTGCACCACATAGGAGATGGAGACGCCGAAGCGACTGCCGTCGCCGAGTAGCCGCTCGAAGGCCGCGCTGTCCTCGGGCGTGGTGATCACCAGGATGTCCCGGATCCCCGCCAGCATGAGGGTGGAGAGGGGGTAGTACACCATCGGTTTGTCGTACACCGGGACCAGCTGTTTGCTCACCCCGCGGGTGATCGGGTGCAACCGTGATCCGGTGCCCCCGGCCAGGATGATTCCGCGCATGTCACGAGAGTCTGCCAGTTCGGCCGTGGGCGCGACGGGCAGGTTCCGACTGGACTTCGAATCGATCACGCCCGTTTACCACGATGCGGATCCGGCCATTTCTGTTGCATAGGTCACGTTCTCATGGTGTTCTGAAACAACACTATGTGAGATGTCAGCGCCGACACTCGTGGTTCGGCGCGCCGATAAAGAGGTAGGTGCGCGATGGGCCACAACGACGTCCCCGTCCAGAATCCGAACCGGACCAGCGCCGCCGCGCGGATGCTCGAGCTCGTCTCCCGGACCATGATCCGGCCGATGGGCGAATTGGTGCCCGTCACAGCCGCATCCATGCCGATGGTCAGCGGTGTCATCAACAACCTGGCCAAGTTGCGCCCGTCCCCGAGTGGGGTGGAACGGGAGCAGGTGCAGCTCAAGGGCTTCCGCATGGAGATCGTCCGGCCGGCCGGGGCGAGCAAATCGCTGCGCGATGGCGCGGTGCTCTACATGCACGGCGGCGGTTTCTTCCTCTGCGGACTCGACACCCACCGACCTGTGGTCGCCTCGCTCGCCCGCCGCACCGGGTTGCCGGTAGTTAGCGTCGAGTACCGGCAGCTCCCCGAAACCGATATCGCCGGAGCCGTCACCGACTGCCTCACGGCCTACAAATGGCTGCTCGCGCACGGCGCGCCGGCATCCCGCGTGGTGTTCGCGGGCGACTCCGCCGGCGGCTATATGACCTTCGCGACCGCGCTGCGCGCCCGCGACAACGGACTACCCGTCCCGGCCGGGCTCGTCGGCCTGTGTCCCGCACTGGATCTCGACTGCACCGAGAAGCGCCGCCACCCCAACTACCACCGCGACGCGCTGATCCCGCTGTCCGCGCTGGAATCGGTGGTGAAGCTGGGCGCGGAGGTCGACGGCCGGATCGATCCGCGGCTGTCCCCGGTCAACAATGTGCTCGCCGGACTGCCGCCCGCGCTGCTCATCATCGCCGAGGACGAGGTGCTGCGCCGCGACAGCGAGATCATGGCCGAACGCCTCGCCGCCTCGGGAGTGCCCGCGACCCTGGAGATCTGGCGCGGCCAGGTGCACGCCTTCATGGCCATCTTCCCGAACATGCCCGAGAGCCGGGCCGCCCTGGCGCACGTGGCGCGCTTCGTCCGCGAGCGCATCGAGGCCGGACAGGTCGCCCGCACCGCGTAATCGTGATCGGCCGTAATCGTGATCGGCACAGCGTGATTGATGATGTGGGGCTCGGGGCGTACGACCTCGGGCCCCACATCTGTTCCAGCACACAGCGAAACGCCCGCCCGGCTGAGCCGGGCGGGCGTTTCGTAGAGCTGCGGTCCGCGAATTACTTGGCGGAGATGTGCGGCTCGTTGATGGTGGAGAAGTACTGGATCGCGGCGGCGATCGCGACCGGCGCGGTCACGAACAGCTGGCCCGCGAGGGTGCCCAGGAAGCCGACGGTCGAGGCGCCGACCATGCAGCCGATGATCGGGCCGGCACCGAACAGGGTGGCCAGCGGGATGGAGGCCAGACCCGCGACACCGAAGCCGAGGACGCAGCCGACGGCCGCGCCGCCGAGGCCACCGACCAGGGTGCCGATGGTGGCACCGGTGGAGATGGTGTCCTTCAGGCGGTTCCAGGCAGCCTGCTCACGGTCGTAGTCCGACTTCCAGGGGGCCTGGTCCTCGTAGGGCAGGGCCACGTCCTGGACGGGCGCGTAAGTCGCGTGCGCCTCGTCGAACTGCGGGGTCAGGGTGGCGGCGTGGTCCGAGATGTCGGCCACGACCGGGAACTCGAAGTTGTCGACGCGGAACTTCAGCGGCATGCCGGCGACGACGGTGCCGTTGGCGGCCTTGATCTCGAAGTTGCCGTTCTCCACGACCATGGCGCCGGCGTCCGTGCGGACGATGGTGCTGGTGTCGGTGGTGGTGGCGGTGTAGTTGATCGGCGCGCTCTCGTCAGCGGCGGGCGCAGCGTTCACGGTTCCGGCGGTGATGCCCAGGGCAGCGACAGCCAGCGCCGCGGTGGCGGCGAATTTCCTCATCAGCATTTTGTTGAAACCTCATCGAAGAGCTCGGGGGGACAACACGAATCGAAATGGAGGACAGCTAACGAGCGGTGAACCCATCGTGACCGTTCGTTCAATTTTTGTTCACCATCACGATCATGCGGTCTGCAAGGTATCGGAAAAGTGCAGCGTGGTAAAGGTTTTGGCGCGGATATACGATCCGCCTGAACGTTACCTGAGAAGCGGTGTGTGACGAAGGTCACACCTCAGACTTGGAAAGTCGTGACTATTGGCGTGTGAATGTCACGCTGAGGACACCAAATTCCGACATTTAGACTGCGTCGGTGCCTTTCGATTAAGTACATATGTTTCAACCGGATGTCCGATTCCGCGCACGTCGGTGGGGTGGGTGGTGTAAAGACCGCAACTTCTCCGGACCGCGCGATGGCATCCCGACCGGGGCGACGTAGTGTTTACCCGGTGCGACTGCTCGTAACCGGCGGCGCCGGCTTCATCGGCGCGAACTTCGTTCAACAGACCGTGACTCGACGTTCCGGCGTGCACGTCACGGTGCTGGACAAACTCACCTATGCGGGTAACCGCGCCTCCCTCGACCCGGTCGCGGATCGAATCGAGTTCGTACACGGCGACATCGCCGACACCGCGCTGGTGGATCGCCTGGTCGGCGGTGTGGACGCGGTGGTGCATTTCGCCGCCGAATCACACAATGACAATTCGCTGGCCGACCCGTGGCCGTTTGTCCAGACCAATATCATCGGCACCTATTCGCTGCTCCAGGCGGTGCGCCGGCATCAGGTCCGGTACCACCACATCTCCACCGACGAGGTGTACGGCGATCTGGAACTCGACGACCCCAAGGCATTCGACGAGAACACGCCCTACAACCCGTCGAGTCCCTATTCGGCCAGCAAGGCCTCGAGCGACATGCTGGTGCGCGCGTGGGTGCGATCCTTCGGGGTGCGGGCCACGATCTCCAACTGCTCCAACAACTATGGGCCCTACCAGCATGTGGAGAAGTTCATCCCGCGCCAGATCACCAATCTGATCGACGGGGTGCGGCCGCGCCTCTACGGCAGCGGTCACCAGGTGCGGGACTGGATTCACGTCGAGGATCACAACGGCGCGGTGTGGGAGATCCTGGAGCGCGGGCGAATCGGACAGACCTATCTGATCGGCGCCGACGGCGAGCGCGACAACAAGTCCGTGGTGGAGTTGATTCTGGAGGCATTCGGCCGCGCCGCAGACGATTTCGACCACGTCACCGACCGACCAGGCCACGACCTGCGCTACGCCATCGACTCCTCGCTGCTGCGTACCGAACTCGGCTGGGAGCCGCGTTACCGTGATTTCCGCCAGGGCCTGGCGGCCACCATCGAGTGGTATCGCGACAACGAATCCTGGTGGCGGCCACAGAAAGCGACCACCGAAACCGCCTACGCAGAAGCCGGGGAAAAAGTCCTCTAGCTCCAGCCGGAGCGGTAGTCCGCCCAATCCTGTTCGGTGGCAGTGAAATCCACATAGAGCGCGACACCGAAGGCGCGGCGATCGCGATCGGTGCGGCCCAAACCCAAGCGGACGCCGCGGATGGCGGCCGCCACGGTTTCGGCGGAGGCGTGATGGCCGAGATCGTCGGCGCGAAATGCGGGCAGGCCCATCAGTAGATCCACGCTCGGCGCGGTGACCTGCAACGCCAGTGTGGTTTGTTGAGCGAGATATCCGCCGTAGAGCGAGCGGGTCGGCATCGCGGTGTCGTACGACATGACCGCGATTTGATCGACCCGCCGCGCGACCTGCGCGAAATAGGCTTGTGACCACCATTTTCCGTGGCCGAACAGCGCAAGTCCGAGTGAATGCAATCCGGGTAGCGGATCGATAACCGGGGCGGATACCGACAGTAGTGCCCGGCGTGCGGAAGTGACGGCGCGCACTTGCTCCAGGATGGTCAGATAACCGGTCGATCCGGAGCGCACCGGCTCGAAATCGAAGTGAATGCCGTCGAATCCGAGATCGAGCACCTGTGTGGATGTCGTGACAACATGATCACGTGTTGTCGAATCCTCGGCATTCAAGCCGTCGAATTCGGGGGCCAGCACATCTCCGAGCCAGGCCTGCACGCGAATTCCGGGCAGGGTCCGATGCACCGCGTCGATGAACCAGCGGGCCTGTGGATACAGCTCTGCGGGCAGGGTGCCGTCATTTTCCAGCGGCCCGGTGTGGACGTACAGATCCTTGATTCCGGTCCCGGCCAGCCGAATTCCCAGCTGAGCGATATCGGTGTCGGATTTTCGACCATCCACCCAGGCGTGCCCGAGCCAGAGGGCGTCCCGGTCGCGGGTCCGGGCGGTGTCCGACGGGCTGCCGGCGTCCTCGAGCCGCAGAAAGACTGCGGCCCCAGCAACTGGCATGAGTAGTAGGCAGGCAATAACCAGCAACACCAAGGCTATTCGCCGTTTCCGGGACCAGCGGCGCCACCCGGCACGCATCGCGACCAGGCAGCGCCGAAGATGACGCAGGCTCAGCCCCAGACGATGGTGGAGTACTCGACCACCGCCGCGAGGAGTGCGACCGAGCTTGCCGTCACCACGGTGATCACCATGCCGCGCACCGGGATCCGGCCCGCCGCGTTCGTGAACCGTAGCGGCATCCAGCGCAGGAGTACCGCCAGACCCAGTACCGCGAGCGGCACGAAGTAGCGGCCCTGCACGCCGTCGACGATGAAGTAGCCGACGGGGGTGAAGGACATGTACAGGGTCACGTAGATCATGGCCACGCTGGCGGCCACGGTCGCCAGCACCAGCCAGGTACGGGTCCGGTTGGCGGCCAGTGGTGAGAAGCGCTCGGCGACACCGATGCTCATGGTGAAGGCCAGCAGGCAGGCCAGCACCGTGAGAGCGGGCACCTCCACGTAGGAGAAGCCGAGCTCACCGAAGAACTGCATGAACCAATGCTGGTCGCGGCGCGCGATGCTGTCGCCGAACACCCGCAGGAAATGCACCGGATCGGTGAGGATGCCGTGCAGCTGGTCGCCCGGACGCACGCTGCCCCAATCCTTCTCGGGCCGCATCAGGCTCATGCCGTCGCCGGTCGGCGCGGCGACCTTCATCCACGCCGCGAACGACACCGCGCCGATGCCCGCGGCCGCCCACGGCAGCACGCGCTGCCAGGTCGCGATCCGCGCGGTGCCGCCTGCACCGGAGATAGCGGAGGCGCCGGAGACATCGCGGCCGAAACCGAAGCGGCGCGCTGGGATCAGCACGGTCAGCATGGCGATCAGCACGTAGGTGGGCTTGCACACCGGCAGCAGGATGGTGGTCGCGAGCGCGGCGACGGTCTCGGGCTTGGAGAGCCGCTCCCCGAGGAACAGCCCCTTCACCACCAGCGCCGACACCAGCAGCGCGAGCGCGTTGGTGACGGTGTCCGCGGTGACCGTGCCGGCCTGGAACAGGGCGATCGGCAGCACCGCGACGGTGAAGGCCAGCCACTGGACCCGGTGCCCGCGCAGCACGCGCAGCGCGAAACCGGCGATGGCCAGGTAGGCGACGAGCCCGGCCCAGCGGGTCGCCAGCATCATGCCGCCGACGTTCAGGTCGAGAGCTTCGGCGATCCGGATGCCCGCGGCGGCGGGCAGATACGGGACGGGTGAGTAGGCCGCGGTATTGGTGAACCACACCTGCTTGGTCTGCTCGGAGACCGCCATGCCGCCGAGCGCATCGTAGGCGTGCGGGTCCTCGACCATGGGTTCCGGCTCATCGGCATTGTTCTGGTAGTCGTGCATGGCGTAACCCATCAGCGCGTCGATGCTGACGGGTACGTCGCCGCCCCAGGCCGGTCCCCGGTCGTCGTGGATCTTCTCGGGCAGGAAGCCGCCGTGCGCGACCTGATAGGCGCGCCCGAACTGGGTGATCTCGTCGTGGCCCCAGAACGGCGGGGTCAGCACCGACCACACCGCGCCGAAGATGCCCGCGATCAGCAGGAAAGTCAGTGCGGCCGAGCCGAATCGGCGTTCGACACCGATCACTGCGCGGCGCAGTCCGGCCTTGCCCGCAGCGCGGTCGGGCGCGGCGGCCGGGATCTTCTCCGGCACGGCGACGGCGGGTTTCTCGTTCGCTTCGGTAACCACGATGTCCGATTCTGCTTTGCCGTTCGGGTCCTGCCCAGCAAGCACCGTCATCGCGTCGGACCGGCGGCCGCGTCATCCGCGCCCACGGCGGAATAACGCAGGTACATCAGGCGGGCGGCCTCGTGCCGGGAGCGGCGGATGCCGTCCAGGATCAGGCCGGCCGTCCAGGCCAGGCTGCCCAGTAGTAGCAGGGTGAAACCGAGGAATAACGTCGGGAACCGCGGCACCGTGTGGGTCTGATAGAACTCGACCACGATCGGGGTGATCAGGATGACCGACACGATCCAGGCCAGGGTGCCGAAGAGGCCGTAGAAGGCCACCGGTCGCTCGTGCCGGGCCAGGCCGACGATCAGGCGCAGGATCTTGAAGCCGTCGCTGTAGGTGCGCAGTTTGGACTCGCTGCCCGCGGGCCGATCCCGGAACCCGACCGGCACGGCGGTCTGCGGGACGCCGAGGTGCTGCGAGTGCACGGTCAGCTCGGTCTCGATCTCGAACTCCCGCGACACGGCCGGGAAGGACTTCACGAAGCGCCGGGAGAAGACGCGGTAGCCGCTCAGCATGTCCTCGACGTTCTCGCCGAAGACCTTGCCCACCACACCGTTCAGCACCTTGTTGCCGGTTTCGTGCCCGGCCCGGTACGCCGATCCGGCCTCGACCTCGCGGCGCACGCCGAGCACGTGGTCGTACGGACCGTCGAGCAGGGCCTGGATCATCTCGGGGGCCGCGGCCGCCTCGTAGGTGTCGTCGCCGTCGATCATGAGGTACACGTCGGCTTCGATATCGGCGAAGGCGCGGCGCACCACATTGCCCTTGCCCTTACGGTGCTCGGTGCGCACGATCGCCCCGGCCGCGCGCGCCTTCTCGGCGGTCGCATCGGTGCTCAGGTTGTCGTAGACGTAGACGACAATGCCCGGGACGGCTGCCTTGAGGTCGGCGACGACCTTCGCGACGGCGGCCTCTTCGTTGTGGCACGGCACAATGGCGGCAATACGAAGCTCGGTGGAGTCCACCCGGTCAATCCTCTGATCGGAGGCGAATATGAACACCGGGAGGGTACCCGACGTTCACAGGTATATGGGTGCGGCGGGTTGGGGTACCGTCGCCCGGTGTCTGCGAATGAGTCGATGGCGGTGAGTGATTCCACCCCGAATCCCTCGGTGACCGGGAAGGTCCGCGCACTGTTGCAGCGTGGGGGCGCATTCCTGGTGGTCGGTGCGATCGGCTTCGTGGTCGACGCGGGCACCTACAACCTGCTGGTCTTCCTGGGCGGCGAGGGCCCGCTGTTTCATCAGCCGCTGCTCGCCAAGATCATTTCCATCGGGGTGGCCACGGTCGTCACCTATTTCGGCAACAAGTGGTGGACCTACTCCGACCACGAGGGTGACACCGGGGCCCGGCACATCCTCATCTACGCATTGCTGAATGTGATGGCCATCGGACTGCAACTCGGGTGCCTCGGATTTTCACGCTACGTTCTCGGACTGGACAGTCCGTTGGCGGACAACGTTTCCGGCACGCTCATCGGCCAGGCAGTGGCCATGGGCTTCCGATTCTGGGCTTACGGGAAATTCGTCTTCACCGGAACACGCGAGGCCGAACGCTAAGTGCGGGTTCGCGCTGCCACCATGATTGGTGATTGATATTCTCGCCCCGCCGTGCAAGAGACAGTGGCTGTGCGACCACGTCGGATTGAGCCGGTGTCTAAGTATTCAAAGGATGTCGAGGGATTCATGGATGCGTCGGCTGGCCAGGCCGTGACCGAACACGAGGACCGCAAGAGCGCCGAAGCTCCGGCGACCCTGCGTGCCGACCACGCCGCGCCGGAACGGCTGGTGTTGGCGCGCGGGATCTTCATGGGTCCCGCGCCGAAGATCAGTGACGACCTGTACGCGGTCGCCAAGGGCAAGGTCACCCGGGAACGGCAGCTGCTACGTCTGGAGAAGGGCGCGTCGGTCCACACCAACACCTACTTCGGTCGCTTCGCCGCCGCCTACTGGCAGCGCTGGACCAAGGTCACGGCCGTCGAGGTGGGCATGACCCTCGAGGTGACCGGCAAGGTGCGGGTGCGGCTGGCCGCCTCCGATATCGCCGGGCACCGTCGCGTGGTCGACACCGCCGTGGTCGAGGAGACCGGTCGGGTGGTGCTGAACGCGCCGCTGGACATGTACATCGACGGTGGCGCGATCTGGCTCGAGATCGAGGCGCTCGGTGGTGACGCCGTGATCACCGATCTGGCGTGGACCGCGGCCGCCCCCGAGCACGTGCGCCCGGTGGCCATCGCCATCTGCACCTTCAACCGCGCGCAGGACTGCGCCAATACCGTTGCGGCGCTGGCCTCGGACGCGACCGTGCTGTCGCTCATCGACGCGGTGTACGTGGTCGACCAGGGCACCGACCTGGTGCAGGATCAGGCCCTGTTCACCGAGACCCAGCCGAAGTTCGGTGACAAGCTGCGCTACATCCGGCAGCCGAATCTCGGTGGTGCGGGCGGTTTCACGCGCGGCCTCTACGAGGTGTCCGGCGCCAACGAGCACGCCGACGTCATCCTCATGGACGACGACATCCTGTGCGAGCCCGAAACCGTGCTGCGGCTCAACGCCTTCGCCAATCTGACCGTGGAACCCACCCTGGTGGGCGCGCAGATGCTGTTCCTGTTCAACCCCGACTACCTCAATGTCGGTGCGGAAGAGACGAATCTGGGCAAGCTGCGCCACGGCCAGAAGGTCGCCAAGGCACTGCGCAACACCTCCATGCTCAAGAAGCATCAGGAACGCCGGGTCGACGCCGGCTACCAGGCCTGGTGGACCTGCCTGATCCCGGCCGAGGTGGTCAAGAAGATCGGGCTGCCGGTGCCGATCTTCTTCCAGTGGGACGACGTGGAATACGGCCTGCGCGCGCGGGAGAACGGTTTCGTCACCGTCACCCTCCCCAATGCCGCGGTCTGGCACGCCGACTTCTACTGGAAGGACTTCGACGACTGGGCGCGCTACTTCTCCTCGCGCAACTCGCTCATCGTGTCCTCGCTGCACCACAACCTGGACGGGAAAACCATTACCCGCCAGCTGTTCCGGGAGATCGGCGAATACCTGGTCGGCATGCAGTACGGCCTGGCGCACACCACCCTGCAGGGCATCGAGGACTACCTGAAGGGTCCGGAGACGCTGCGCGACGGCGGCATCGAGGCGCTGGCCAAGGCCCGCGGCTCGCGCTCGGACTATCCCGAGACGGCCAAGCATCCCGCCGCCACCTCGCCGGTTCCCAACGCGCACCTGCACGTTCGCCGCGCGGGCGGGGAGCCCAGCCACCCGCTGCTGGTGCTCTACAAGCGCGCCCTCAACCAGTGGACCGGCCGCGTCATCCCCGGCCCGGTCGCGATCACCCGCGAGGACGCGCACTGGTGGCACGTCGGCCTGTTCAACCACGTGGTGGTCACCGATGCGTCGCAGTCCGGTGTCCGAGTCCGCGTGCGTGACAAGGCGACCGCCCGCCGCCTGCTGCTGCGCGCCTACCGCGTGCTCAAGCAGCTCCGCAAGGAATTGCCCGACCTGCAGAACCGCTGGCGCGCCGCCATGCCGGAACTGACCAGCCGCGAGAACTGGGAACGCCTCTACGGAATCGACCAGAACGCACGGTAATCGCCTGAACATGGCCCGGGACATCCTGTCCCGGGCCATGTTTCGTTTCAGTGGGCCGTGTTTCGTTTCAGCGGGTGGTGAGCAGGGTGCGGGCGGCGATCGCCAGGTCGTCTTCCAACCAGGCCGGGAGTTCGGCGGCGTGGGAGTGGCGGCGCAGCGCGGCGTAGGGAAGATCCACCACGGCCCGGCTGACGGCGTCGATCTCGCGTTCGCCGTCGGCCCCGTAGACGCCGGTCGCGATGCGGTGCAGCAGCGCGAACAGGGGTTCGTTCATGCGCGCCAGGCGATCCCGGAACTCGGTGTCGGGTGCGCCGTCGACCAGGTCGCTGGGCCGCAGCTCGAGCAGCAGCTTGGCGTCTTCGAGGCATTCGCGGCCGAAGGCGACCGCGCCCGCCGTCATGGCCACGGCCGCTTCGATCGGATCGTCGGCCTCGGCGGCGGCCAGCACGCGGGATTGGAAGCGATCCAAGGCCCGGATCCAGGCTTCGATGAGCACCCCGTTGCGATTGCCGAAGCGGTGATACAGCGTGCCCACGGGTGCGCCGCTGGCCGCGGCGATCGCGGCCACGCCGGCCGCGCGGGGACCCTCGCGCAGCACCAGCGCGCGGGCCGCGTCGAGGATCACATCGGTGTCGTGCTTGCGGGGAGGCGCCATGAACTAGTACGTTCCTTCTATATGGAGCGTTTGCCCTATATCGATGAGCATTCCAGGGTAATCAATGCCGACCGCGCGCAGACATGGGCCGCCCTACTGCGCACGACCTGCAAGAACCCTGACGATCTCAACACACTGCCCCGGGGATTCGAGCTCGACGAGGCCGACCCGCCGAGCCTCTTGGCCATGAAGGGTCAGCACTGGTTCTCCCGCTACGCCCTGACCTTCCGGCTCGACGAGGCAGATCCCGCCCACACCCGCCTCACCGCCATCAGTCACGCCGCCTTCCCCGGCATCCACGGCCGGATCTATCGCGCACTGGTCATCGACAGCCGGATGCACCGCCTGGTGGTGCGGGATATGTTGCGCCGCATCGCCGTCATGGCCGTGCATCCGGCATAGGCCGCCCTTGTCAGAGGAACAGGTCGGTGGTGAGCGGTCCGTCGCCGGGCACCACCCGGTACTTGTCGAGATCCGTGATGCCGTGTGCGGCAAGGACATCGTCGTCGATGAAGAAGTTGCCGGTGGTGTCCTTGGCCGGTGAGGTCAGGACCAGGTAGGCGGCGTCGGCGTAGATGTCGGGGGTACGGGAGGTGGAGATCATCTCCTCGCCGCCGAGCAGGTTCTTGACCGCCGCCGTCGCGATGGTGGTGCGCGGCCACAGCGAGTTCACGCCGATCCCGTACTTGCGCAGCTCCTCGCTCAAACCCAGTGTGGTGAGCGACATTCCGTACTTGGCGATGGTGTAGCCCAGCGCCATGCCCGCCCACTTCGGGTCCAGGTTCAGCGGCGGCGACAGGGTGAGGATGTGCGGATTGCGCCCGGCCTGCGCGGATTCCTTCAGGGCCGGAATGCTGAGCTTGGACAGCAGGAAGCTGCCGCGGCAGTTGATGTCCTGCATGAGGTCGTACTTCTTCATGGACAGGATCTCGGTGGGGGAGATGTCGATGGCGGAGGCATTGTTCACCACCATGTCGATGCCGCCGAAGCGCGCCACGGTCTGCTGTACCGCGTCCGCGACCGCCTCGTCATCCCGCACGTCGCCGAGGTATTTCAGCACCGTGCCGCCCGCCGCCTCCAGTTCGGCCCCGGCGGTGTGAATGGTGCCCGGCAATTTCGGGTGTGGCGCATCGGTTTTCGCGATCAGGGTGATGTTCGCGCCGTCGGCCGCCGCCCGCTTGGCGATCTCGAGCCCGATTCCGCGACTGCCACCCGACATGATCATGGTCCGGCCCGCCAGCGGCTTGGCTGCATCGGTCATGGGTCCCGCTCCCGTCTGCTGTTGTGTCGCCCCCGGGTTCGATCATCCGCGTCTCGGTGATCGAGCGGGGCGGAATTTCTCTCACTTCGGACAGTAGGCGCGAAATGCCCGATATGCAACAAGGTGCATAGGGGTAGCGCTGGCACCACCTCGATTCGGGTGCGCGGGGCATGGGCGGCGACCGGCCGCGTTCCTAGGCTCGAATCGGCCGGAAAAACCGGCCCGAACAGGAGGAATCTCTTCCATGAGCGCAATGCGGCGGCCGCGTGGCCGGGTCGTGCTGGCCGGTATCGGGGTGGTGGCCGTACTCGCGGCCCAGGCATGCGGCACCGACTCCGGGCGCGGCGAACCCGCCCGCAAGGAGCTCTACGCCACCGTCACCCAGGCTCTCGACGGCCTCATCCGGGCCGGGTTTCCGGGCGCACAGGTCGTGATCGACGGTCCGCGGGGCCACCACGTCCTCACCGCCGGTAAAGGCGACCTGAGCACCGGCGCACCCATGCCCGAGGATGGCCGCGTCCGGATCGGCAGCAATACCAAGACCTTCGTCGCCACCGTGGTGCTGCAGCTGGTCGGTGAGGGCCGGGTCGAACTCGACGCCCCGATCGAGCGCTACCTACCGGGTGTGGTGCACGGCAACGGCAATGACGGCAACCGCGTCACCGTCCGCCAGCTGCTGCAGCACACCAGCGGCCTGCCCGACTATCTGGCGGGTGGCGATCCCTCGCTGACCCCGGAACCCGGCTCCCGGCAGTTGAAGGCCGATGCCGAGGAAATTCGCTGGGGTCATTACGAACCCGCACAACTCGTGGACTTCGCCATGTCCTCGCCGCCGCGCTTCGAGCCCGGTGCGCGCTCGGTCTACACCAACACCAACTACGTCTTGCTCGGCATGCTCGTCCAGCAGGTGACCGGTCGCCCGGTGGCGGCGGAGATCGGCAGTCGCATCCTGACACCGCTGGGCCTGCGCGACACTTACTTCCCGGACTCCCGCGAGACCGGCATCCGGGGACCGCATGCGCGCGGATATCAGGAAACCGCCGGGCAGCGAGTCGATTTCACCGACCTGGACCCGTCCTGGGCCGATGCCGCGGGCGCGATGATCGCCACGCCGTCCGACCTGAACCGCTTCTTCACCGCGCTGCTCGGTGGCAAACTGCTGCCCGCCGCACTGCTGGACCAGATGAAGCAGACCGTCCCGTGGGATCGCGGCCAGCCCGGTTCCGGCTACGGGCTCGGCCTGATCCACCAGGCGATCTCGTGCGGAGCGCAAGTGTGGGGCCACGGAGGCAGCATCCCCGGCTTCGGTACGCACACCGGCGTGGCCGCCGACGGCACCGCGGTGGTGCTGACCGTCAATCAGCTCCCGGTCGACAAGGCCACCGACGAAGCCGTGGTCAAGGTTTTCGACACCGCCTTCTGCTCATGAAAGGAACCGCAGTGCGATTTCGTGAGATCGCCCGCAGCCGTAAGGGACTGACCGCGCTGGTGGTCACCGGCCTGGCCGCGGCGGCGGTCGGCACGGCCGCGGTCACCGAACGATCCGACACCGGACGCGCCGAATCCCTGGACCGCTACTACCATCAGCGCCTCGACTGGAAGTCCTGCGCCGAACCGGAACTCGACGACGCCGGCGCGCGCTGCGCCGAGGTCACCGTGCCGCTGGATTACACACAGCCGCAGGGCCGTACGCTCACCGTCGCCATTTCCCGCATCCCGGCCACCGATCCCGCGCAGCGGCACGGCGTCATGCTGTCCAATCCCGGCGGCCCCGGCGGCGCGGGCCTGGACTATTTCGTCGACACCAGCAAGGCGATGACAGCCGATGTGCGCGCACGCTACGACCTGATCGGTATGGATCCCCGAGGAGTAGGCCGCTCCACGCCGGTGAACTGCCACTGGCCGACCGGATTCGGGCTGCAATTCGCGGGCGTGGACGCCAAGGGTTTCGCCGAATCCGAAGCCACCCAGCGGGATCTGGCGGATCGCTGCGCCACGGCCGAGGGAGATCGGCTGCCGTACATCACCACCCGCAATACCGCCCGAGACATGGATGTCATTCGAGAAGCGCTGGGGGAGCGGCAGATCAGCTACCTGGGCACCTCGTACGGGACCTACCTGGGCGCGGTCTACGCCCAGATGTTCCCCGAGCGCTCCGATCGGTTCGTGCTGGACGGCAGCGTGGATCCGGAACGGTACGGCGCGTCGGGCATGGTCCAACTGATGGGCGCGCCCAATGAGGCGGCCTTGGACGCCTGGGCCGTCTGGGTGGCCGCGCGCTCGGACGAATACCGGCTCGGCGCAACGGGACCGGAGGTGCGTGCCACCATCGAGCAGCTGATCGCCCGGGCGGCCGAGCGACCCATCCGAATCGGCGATTTCGACGTCGACGCGCACACCCTGCCGATGGTGCTCTACATCCCGTTCGACTCACCGCACGGCTATGCCCTGGCCGCGCAGCAGATGCGGGAACTCGCCGATGCCGCCGCCGGTACGCCTGTGCAGCCGGACGAGGACTTGGCGGGCAAGCTGGCCATCATCCTGCGCGCGCGGCCTCACGACCTGTCCCCGCAGATGGCCGTGCTGTGCGGTGATGCCGGGGTGCCTCGCGATCCGGCCTGGTACCGCCGCAATCTGGAGGCGGCCCGCACCACCGAGCCGGTTTTCGGGGCCCTCGCCGAGAACATCACGCCCTGCGCGTTCTGGGCTCCACCGGTCGAATCGCCCACGGTCATCGGCAATTCCGTGCCCACGCTCATCGTCCAGGCGACCGGGGACACCCGCACCGCGTACAGCGGCGCGCTGGTCATGCACCGCGCGCTGACCGCTTCGCGCATGGTGACCCTGCAGGATGTGGCCATCCACTCCATCTTCGGCCGCTACCCGAACACCTGCGTCTACGGCGCGGTGAACACCTATCTCCGGGACGGGTCGTTGCCCGCCGCCGATGTCACCTGTCGTGACTGATCAACCGGCATTCAGGTAGGCGAGCACCGCCAGCACCCGTCGATGCCCGACCTCGTCGGCGAAAAGGCCCAGTTTGGCGAAGATGCTCCGAATGTGTTTGAGCACGGCCCCTTCGGAGACCACGAGGCGCTCGGCAATGGTGCCGTTGTCGAGCCCCTCGGCCATCAAGGCCAGCACCTCGCGCTCGCGTGGGGTCAGCGCCGCCAGCGGATCATCGGTCTTGCGCCGCACCAGCAGTTGGGCGATCACCTCCGGATCCATGGCGGTCCCGCCCTCGGCGACCCGGCGCAGTGATTCCAGGAACCGGTCCACCCGCCCGACCCGCTCCTTGAGCAGATACCCGATCCCGCCCGCCCCGTCGCCGAGCAGTTCGGACGCGTAACTGTCCTCGACCCACGCCGAGAGCACCAGGACCGGCAGTCCCGGATGAATCTGCCTGGCGCGCACTGCCGCCCGCAACCCGTCGTCGGTGTTGGTGGGCGGCATCCGCACATCCACCACCACCGCGTCGGGCCGATCGGCGGTGACCACCCGCAGGAAATCGTCGGCATTGTCGACGGCGGCGACCACCTCGATACCGGCGGTCTGCAGCAGCAGCGCCAGACCTTCCCGCAGCAGTGCGTCGTCCTCGGCGATCACCACACGCATTGCGCCCACACCTTATTCACCGTTCCCTCATGAGCCACACGGCAACTCCACCCGCACCACGGTAGGTCCGCCCGCCGGGCTGCTCAGTACCATCCGCCCGTCCAACGCCTCGGCCCGCCGCCGGATCCCGGCCAGCCCGCCGCCCTCGCTCTCGGCCGCGCCACCGACCCCGTCATCGTGGATCTCGACGATCAGCAGCTCGGCCGTACCGCCGAGACCGACCCGAAGGCGCTGGGCCCCGGAGTGTTTGGTGGCATTGGTCAGCGCCTCCGCGATGACGAAGTAGGCGGCCGCCTCGACCGCCGCGGGTCGTCGCCCGATGCCGGCGGGCTCGGCGTTCGCCGGAGCACCCCCGTCGATATCGAGTTCGCAGGGGATCGGCGACCGGGCGGCCAACGCCGAAATGGCGCTTGCCAGACCACGATCCGCCAGCACCGGCGGATAGATATCGCGCACCACGGCCCGCAGTTCGGTGAGTGCGGCCTCGGCGGTGTCCTGGGCCTTGCGGACCAGTTCGTCCGCCGCGTCCGGATCCCGTTGCCGCAGTTGCCCGGCCACTCCGAGTTGCAGGATCACCGCCGCGATCCGCGCCTGCGCCCCGTCGTGCAGATCCCGTTCGATGCGCCGCAGTTCGGCCCCGTGCGCGTCCAGCGCCGCCGCCCGCGTCGCGGTCAGCTCCGCCACCCGCACCGCCAATGCGGTCCCGGACGGCGGACCGAGCAGCGTTCTCGCCAGCAGTGCCTGCCAGCGGGCCACGATCGGCAATTGCAGGGTCAGGACCGCCAAGGGAATCGCGATCAGTGCACTGACTCCCGCGAGCGTCCAGGAATCGACCACGAAGCCGAAGTTGTCGACCCGCACCAGCTGCCAATACGCCGGAATCGCCAGCTGATTCAGCACCCCGAAGGGCAGTCCGATCGCGAACACCGCGACAAAGACTCCGGGTACCCCGTGCAGCACCATCCATGCGACGGTCCGTCCGTTGGCCGGATCCCGGAGGGCGGTCGTCAACCGCTGCCACAGCCCACCGGTGATCGGCGCATAGGTCATCGTGATCGGCGTACCCAGCCGCTTCCCGGCTCGCCGCCGCTCGAACCCGGCCAGCGGCCGGATCAGCCGCAGATACTCGGGAATCGCCGGAATGCCCACGCCGATCACGGAGGTGGCCGCCACCAGCACCAAACCCATCAGGGCCAAGGTCGCCACCATCCCGGTGAGCCCGCCGACCAGCAGATACCCGATGCTGCCCGACAGCGACCGCAGTCTGCCGCGCGGCCGTCCGGCCACGGTGGGTGCCGTGGCCGGACGATGCGGGGCGGTGGTCATCCCACCACCCTAGGTAGTTGATCAGCGCTGCTTGCCGCCGCGCTCCTTGTACATGCGGCGCTGATCCTTGTTGATCTGCTTCCACACCTTGCTGCGGTCGGCCCGCGCACGGGCATCCGTGCGAGAGGCCAGCCAGTCGTTCTCGCGATTGAGCTTGCGGTAACTGTCGAGGCGGCGCTGCGGCAGCGCACCCGCCTCGATGGCCTCGAGGACCGCGCACCCCGGCTCGGACTCGTGCGCGCAGTCGGCGAAACGGCAGTGCGCGGACAGCGATTCGACATCGCTGAAGGCACGGCCGATACCCTCGGCGGCATCCCAGAGACCCACCGAGCGCAAGCCCGGCGTGTCGATGAGGGTGCCGCCGCCGGGCAGCGGACGCAGCTCCCGATGCACAGTGGTGTGGCGGCCGCGCTTGTCACCCTCGCGAACCGCGTTGGTGGCGAACACTTCCGCACCGAGCAGGGCATTGGCGAGGGTGGATTTGCCTGCGCCGGAAGGCCCGATCAGTGCGACGGTGCCGTAGAGCAACGAGGTCAGCACATCCATCCCGACACCGTTGTCGGCGCTCACCGCCAGCACGGTGACGCCGGGCGCGGCGGCCCGGACGGCCTCGATCGGAATATCGTGCGCCAGATCGGCTTTGGTGAGGACCACGGTGGGTTGCGCACCGGATTCCCAGGCCAGCGCGAGCAATCGCTCGATGCGCCCGAGATCGATATCCCCGTCGGCAGGCGAGCACACCAGCACGGTGTCGACATTGGCCGCCAGCACCTGGTGCGCGGATTTGGCTCGGGCATCGGGTTGCCCGGACACGGCGGCCCGGACGATGGCGGTGCGACGCGGCAGCAGCGCACGCACGGTGCGGCCACGATCGATGGCCACCCAGTCACCCGTGCACAGTCCGCTGATCTCGGAATCCGAGCGGGGGAGCTGGGCGCGGACGACCGCAGCGCTGAATCGGCTCTGAAAGTCGGCGGTGGGAAGCGGTGCGGCGATATCGCATTCGCTGCGATCCATGCGGATCACGCGGGCCGGAATCAGATCGTCACCCAGCAGCGGCAGATAGTCGGCGGCGAGGGTGGAGTTCCAACCGTAGGGGTTGAGCAGGTCGAAGTCGACCGAAGACATGTGGAGTCCTTTGACGGGCCGAGCCCGAATCACGGACTCAGCGAGAAGAATTCGAGGTGGATACGCGGGCCGCGCGCCATAGCGCGGGCACAGCAATCCGCACTGCCGTCGTCACGTAACTCCACCTCCCATCTCTCCTCATGCCGTCACCGAGGTGACTGCGCCCAACAAGAACGGGGACAACCTTGTCAGGCTGTCCCCGGTTCGCGCAACGTATTTTCCAGCGTCAGGATTTGGGCTTGTCGAATTGTTCTCGACGGCCCATCCGCTGCAGGCGTAGCCACTCCATGAGCCCGGCCGGATCCTTCTGCTGAACCAGGAAGAACCACCCGAATCGGGCGACTTCCTGCGGCAACAGTTTCCGCATGCCCGGCTGGGCCATCAAATACCCGCGATTGCGATACGTGAAGTGCCGCTTGACCGGATCGTCCGGGTACTGGGTGTGCATGCGCCCGCCCAGGATCGGCTTGAACTCGGCGGAACCGTTGGGGTGCAGGTAGGCGGTCTGCAGACAGGTGCCGAACGGCAGCCCCGATCGCACCAGACGGCGATGCACCTCGACCTCGTCGCCGCGCACGAACAGCCGCAGGTCCGGCACGCCGATCTTGTCCACCGCCTCCGCGGACACCAGCGCGCCATTGAACAGCGAGGCGATACCGGGCAGGAAGTCCTCGTCGCCGAGTTCCGAGCGCAGCCGCCGCCACACCACGCCCCGGCGCAGCGGGAAGGCCAGCCGGTCGGGATCGTCGATATCCGCGACCACCGGCGACACCTCGACCAGGCTGTGCCGCTTGGCGCAATCGAACAGCGTGGCAAGCACTTCCGGCCCCTCGGGCCGCCCGTCGTCGTCGGCCAGCCACACCCAGTCCGCACCCATGGTCAGCGCGTGCAGCATGCCGAGCGCGAAGCCGCCCGCCCCG
Organism: Nocardia sp. NPDC059240; assembly: GCF_042753865.1. NCBI lineage: Bacteria > Bacillati > Actinomycetota > Actinomycetes > Mycobacteriales > Nocardiaceae > Nocardia > Nocardia sp. NPDC059240. The sequence continues at coordinate 744,041 of NZ_JBHZAC010000005.1, forward strand.
CCCAGGTTGTGTTCCGAACCCAGGTAGGTGGTCTCCATCGGCTGCTGCTTCACCAGCTCACCGACTTCGGCCTCATTGCCGTTGTCCACCACGATCAAATGGTCGAGGGGACGGGTCTGGCTCGCGAGCACCTTCAGCGACTCGGCCAGCAATTCCCGGCGTTTGTGCGTGACCACGATGGCGACAATGCGCGCATCGTCGCCATAGACGGGCGTGGACTGCTCACTCATACGGGATTCCGTTCCGGTTCACGTTCCAGATCCCGCAGCACCTGCGCCACGTGATCACCCGCCTCGGGGCCCTCGTAGGCTCGCACGACTTCTTCGATTCCACCGTGCATCCGCACGTTGCCGTGGTCGATCCAGAGAGCGGAATCACACAGTTGCGCCAGGAATTCGTTGGAATGCGAGGCGAATACCAGAATTCCGGAGCGGGACACCAGTTGCTGCAGCCGGATCCGCGCCTTCTTCATGAACTCCGCGTCCACCGCGCCGATGCCCTCATCGAGCAGCAGGATCTCCGGATCGATGGAGGTCACCACGCCCATCGCCAGCCGCACTCGCATACCCGTGGAGTAGGTGCGCAGCGGCATCGCCAAATACTCACCCAGTTCGGTGAATTCGGCGATCTCGTCGATCTTGGCGAGCATCTGCTTGCGGGTCTGCCCGAGGAACAAGCCGCGAATGATGATGTTGTCGTACCCGGAAATCTCCGGATCCATGCCGACACCGAGATCGAAGACCGGCGCGACGCGGCCGCGAATGCGCGAGGAGCCGCGGGTCGGTTCGTAAATGCCCGAAAGCAGGCGCAGCAGCGTCGATTTGCCCGCACCGTTGTGGCCGACCAGGCCGACGCGGTCGCCCTCCTTGAGCGAGAGGTTGATATCCCGCAGCGCCTCGATCACGACGACATCGGACTGATTGCGTCCGATCGCGCCGCCCGCCTTGCCCATGAACGCCTTCTTCAGCGAACGGGACTTGGCGTCGAAGATCGGGAACTCGACCCACGCGTTCTGGGTTTCGATACTCACATGGTCGGTCATTGAGCCTTCACACCCAGTAGGGGACGCGGGAACGGAACTGCTTCATTGCCAGGATCGCGACGGCCCAGCCGACCACGGTGATGGCCAGCACCACGATCCAGGACAGCACCGGCTGCGGCTCGCCCAGCAGGGGCGCGCGCACGATCTCCAGGTAATGGTAGGTCGGAACCAGTTCGACCAGCCGGGCGCGTTCGCTCACCGCGCCGCCCTGTTCGTGCAGCGACTTGGTGCTCCACATGACCGGCGTCAGCACGAACAGCATGAGCGTCATGCTGCCGAGGATCGGCGCGATATCGCGGTAGCGGGTGCTGAAGATGCCGAACGCGATGCTCACCCACATGGCGTTGGCGAACAGCAGCAGGATGCCCGGAATCGCCAGGATCGCCGTCCAGTGCAGATCCCGCCAGACCCCGAAGCCCACCAGCATGACCAGATAGATCACCAGGTTGTGCGCGAAGAACAGGAACTGCCGCCACACCAGGCGATACACGTGCACGCTCAGTGCCGACGGCAGCTGTTTGATCAGGCCCTCATTGGCGATGAAGACATCGGAGCCCTCGAGAATGCTGGCATTGATCACATTCCAGACGATCAGGCCGACCGTCACATAGGGCAGATAAGTGTGCAGCGGCTGATGGAACAGGGTGGCGTAAAGGAACCCCATGGCCGCGGCTTGCACGCCGGTCGCGATGGTGATCCAGAACGGCCCGAGTACCGATCGGCGGTAGCGCTGCTTGATGTCCTGCCAACCGAGCGATAGCCACAGCTCGCGCTGCGAGAATCCGTCGCGGAAGTCCTTGAAGGCGCGACGGAACGTCTGGGAGTCCGACACTAGCGGCACTGGAGAATTGTCCAGGGTCGCCTCGGCCTCGACCGAGTCGGGGGGAGCAGCAGCAGGCACAGCACCCGACCTTATCTAATAGCTGTTCCTTTGCGACGAGAACCTGCCGCCGACCCCGACATATCTGCGGCAGGCTGTGTCTCTACGCACTGCTCAGAGGTATTGACCGCCGCCGGAGCCCTGGCCGCCGCGCGGGTCGCCGCTGCTGCTCGCACCCGGGGGCAGGGCTTGGCGCATCTGCTCGAGTTGGGCGCGGGCCGCCATCTGCTGGGCGAACAGGGCGGTCTGGATGCCGTGGAACAGACCCTCGAGCCAGCCCACCAATTGCGCCTGGGCGATTCGCAGTTCCGCGTCCGACGGGATGGTGTCGTCGGTGAAGGGCAGCGCCAGCCGCTCGAGCTCTTCGCGGAGTTCGGGTGCCAGCCCGGTTTCCAGTTCGCGGATGGAGGTGCGGTGGATCTCGCGCAGCCGGGTGCGGGAGGCGTCGTCGAGCGGCGCGTGCCGGACCTCTTCGAGTAGTTGCTTGATCATGGTGCCGATGCGCATGACCTTGGCGGGCTGCTCCACCATGTCGGCCAGCGACTCCCGATCCCGAGCCTCATCCGAATCGCCCGAATCGTGTTCGCCGACAAACTGTCCGGTGATCTCCACCGGCTCGCCGCCGATCTGCGCCGCCGCCGGGATGAACAGCGGCTTGCCCTCGGGTCCGATCACGACGATGGATTCCGGAACCCCATCCGATTGCGTCATCCCCCCATCCTGCCGAATCCCGCCCGAACCCGCTAAGCGCCACCCCACTTCGCAAGCATTCGGGAGCCACATTGCAAGCATTCGGGGAGCCACGGTGTAACTCCCGGCGGGCCCGAAGCGAAGCCGTGGGTAGGCCAGACCAATACAGTCCGTCCGGTTTGCGCGGTAGATGCAGGTCGTCCCAGTACTTCCATCCCTACCGTTACCCAGTTGTGCCCTCTCCCTTTAGAGTGGCCAGCATGACTTACGACGTCGCACGGGTGCGGGGCCTCATACCGTCCCTGGGCGACGGCTGGATCCACCTGGACCCGCAGGCGGGCATGCTGGTTCCGGATGCGGTATCCCGGGCCGTCTCAACGGGTTTCCGGACCTCCGCCTTCTCGCACACCAATCGGCATGGCGCCGCGCAGCGCAGTGCCGCGATTCTGGAGGCCGCCCGCGAGGCCGTCGCCGATCTGGTCGGCGGGGACCCGGCGGGCGTCGTACTCGGACCGGACCGCGCGGTCCTGCTGGCCTGGCTGGCCGAATCGCTGAGCTCCCGACTGGGCCTGGGCACCGGGATCGTGCTGTCGCGCCTGGACGACGAGGCCAATGTCGCCCCGTGGCTGCGCATCGCGAATCGCTATGGCGCACACGTGCGCTGGGCCGAGGTGGAGATCGAGACCTGCGAGATGCCGGCCTGGCAGTTCGAGGAACTCATCGGGCCCACCGCCCGGCTGGTCGCCCTGACCGCCGCCTCACCCATCGTCGGTTCCGCGCCCGCGGTCCGGGTGGCGGCCGACCGGGTGCACGAGGTCGGCGGGCTGCTGGTCGCCGACTGCTTCGGTGCCGCGCCCTACGCGCTCATCGACATCGACGAACTCAATGCCGACGTGATCGCGCTCAGCGCCCCCGCCTGGGGCGGCCCGCAGATCGGCGCGCTGGTCTTCCGCGATCCCGCGTTCCTGGACCGGATTCCGTCCATGTCGCTCAATCCCTATGCCAAGGGCGCGGAACGGCTCGAGGTGGGCGGTCACCAGTACGCGCTGCTGGCCGGGCTCGCCACCTCCATCGACTACCTGGCCTCGCTCGACGAACGCGCCAAGGGCACCCGGCGCGAACGCCTGGAAATGTCGATCACTTCGCTGCAGGACTACCACGATTCGCTCTTCGAGCAGTTGATGGCGGTGCTGGACACCATCCCCAACCTGACCGTCATCGGCCGCGCCTCCACCCGCATCCCCACGGTGAGCTTCACCATCTCGGGGATGCAGGCGGAGAAGGTCTCGGCCAAGCTGGCCGACGCCCGCATCGGCACGCTGAGCGGCTCGCACGGCGGCAGCCGCCTCCTCGACGCGCTGGGCGTCAATGACGAAGGCGGCGCCGTGACCATCGGACTCGCGCCCTACACAACGAGATTCGAGATCGAGCAGCTGGGCCGCGCGCTGGCGGCCCTGGACACCTAGAGCTCGCGGATCTGCAGGATCACCTTGCCGACGCTCTCGTCGGAGTCCAGCAGGCGATGCGCTTCGGCGGCATCGGTGACGGCGATCTCCGCCGACACCACGGGCACCACGGTGCCGTCCGAGATCAGCGGCCACAGGTGTCGCCGCAGCTCGGTGATGATCTCCGCCTTCGACCCGCGCCCGTGCTCGGGCCGCCGTCGCAGATTGGTGGCGTGAATGGAACCCCGCTTGCCAAGCAGCGCACCGAGATTCAATTCCGCTTTCACCCCACCCTGCATGCCGATCACCACCAGATGCCCGTCCTCGGCGAGCGCCTCGACATTGCGTTCCAAATACGCCGCGCCCATGACGTCGAGAATGATGTCCGCGCCGGGATATTCGCTGTGCAGCGTGGTCACGAAATCATGCTCGCGGTAATTGATCAGCACCGTCGCACCCAATTCCCGGCACCGATCCAGCTTGAACTGCGAACCCGCGGTGACCGCCACCCGCGCGCCCAGCGCCCGCGCCACCTGGATGGCGTGCGTGCCGATCCCGCTGCCGCCGCCGTGAATCAGCAGCAACTGCCCGCTGTGCAACCCCGCGGTCATCACCAGGTTGGACCACACCGTCGCCGCCACCTCGGGCAGCGCGGCCGCCGCGGCCACATCCAGTCCCTCCGGCACCGGCAGCACCTGGGTGGCGGGCGCGTTCACCCGCTCGGCGTACCCGCCGCCGGACAGCAGTGCGCACACCTTGTCCCCGGCCCGCCAATCCCGCACCCCGGCACCGACTTCCGCGACCACCCCGGACACCTCCAGGCCCAGGGTCTCGCTGGCCCCGGGTGGCGGCGGGTAGAAACCCTGCCGTTGCAGCAGGTCCGCGCGATTCACCCCCGCGGCCACCACATCGATCGCCACTTCGCCCGGTCCGGGCGCGGGCAGGTCGTCCACCTGCGCCCACTTCATGACCTCTGGCCCACCGAAACCGTCGAGTGTCACCGCATACATGAAAACGAGCGTACGACCGGAGCTCACCGTTTAGTGTCAGGCACTCCTCGGTGCGGGCACGGGAACATCTCGGGATGGGCACAGCGTCCGCTCAGCTTCACCCGTCACCGTAGGTGGAGGCATTCGAAAGGAGATTCCATGATCACCACCCTGGCCGCCCTCGGCGGCATGGTCGTCCTGGCGGCAATGGCGATGTCCGGCTTTATCGCGGAGGACGCGCCCCGAGCCCTGGTCCGCGTGCGCAAGCGCTGACCGAGTCGGATATTTCCGGACTCGAAAGTTACGCTCCGGGAAAGTAACTTCGACCCTCTCCGCGCGGGGGTGCGAGGTACTAGCGTTCCCGGCTATGAGCAGTTTCGTCGATTTCCAGAACGAGATCTATCTCTCCGGCCTGGCGGGCATCGTCCCGGCGCTACCCATGACGGCGGCGGGGCTGGAAGAGAAGGCTCGGGAAGTACTGGATCCGGCGGCCTTCGCCTATGTGGCGGGCAGTGCGTCCACCGAACGCACCGCGCACGCCAATCTCGCCGCCTTCGAAAAATACCGGCTGCTGCCGCGCGTGCTGCGCGGCGCGAGCGGTCCCGGGGCCCGCGATCACACCGTCGAGGTGCTCGGAACCCATTTGGCCGCACCGATTCTCACCGCACCGGTGGGCGTGCTCGGCCTGCTGCACGAGCGCGGCGAGACACTGGTCGCCGAGGTGACCAAGGAACTGGGCATCGGCATGGTGCTGTCCACCGCCGCCTCCTCCACCATCGAGGAGGTCGGTGAGCGGGCCGGCGCCTGGTGGTATCAGCTGTACTGGCCCAATGACATGGAGCTGGCCCGCTCCTTCGTCGAGCGCGCCGAAAAGGCCGGAGCCAAGGCCATTGTCGTCACCGCCGACACCCCGAGTCTGGGCTGGCGGCCGCGTGATCTGGCGCTGGGCCACCTGCCGTTCCTGCGCGGTCAGGGCATCGCCAACTACCTGTCGGATCCCGTCTTCCGCGCCAAGCTCACCGCCCCGCCCGAGGAGAGCGAGGAGGCCATGCGCGCCGCCATCCTCACCTGGATGGGACTGTTCGGCAATCACGCGCTGCGCCCGGCCGATATCGCCCGCCTGCGGGACTGGACCGAACTGCCCATCGCCGTGAAGGGCGTACTGCACCCCGACGATGCCCGCCAGGTGGTGGACGCGGGCGCGGACGCGGTGGTGGTGAGCAATCACGGCGGCCGTCAGGTGGACGGCGCGATCGGCGCGCTGGATGCCCTGCCGACCATTGTCGCCACCGTCGGGGATCGCGCGGATGTGCTGTTCGACTCCGGAATTCGCAGCGGCTCCGATGTCATGATCGCGCTCTCGCTGGGCGCGAAGGCGGTGCTCTACGGCCGCCCCTGGGTGTACGGGCTGGGCCTGGCCGGCGCCGACGGCGTACGCCACGCGCTGCGCTGCCTGCTCGCGGATTTCGATGCGGCCATGGGACTTTCGGGTTGTACCGGCCCACACGACCTGAGCCGCACCATGATCTCCTCGTATCGCGTTTGAGGTCCGCGGCGCGGAGGAACACTGCTGGTGAGGGCACTGTCGTGGCCTGGTTGTGTGGACTGTCCGGGCCATCGAGCCGAGGAGGGGCGATCAAACACCGTCACTACACAGAGCACGGGGCAGCCGAGGGCACACGCGGGACGGCCGACGGCAACGGCCGCGCGGCGGCAGAAGCGAAATGGCTCACCCCGGAACAACAGCGCGCGTGGCGGGCCTACATGGACGGCAGTCAGCGCCTGATGACCGATCTCAACCGTCAGTTGCAACGCGACGCCGATCTGTCCTTCGCCGACTACCGCATCCTGGTGAAACTGTCCGAGGCGCCGGGCCGTTCGCTGCGCATGAGCGATCTCGCCGACGGCGTGCTCTCCTCCCGCAGCCGCCTCACCCACCAGATCCGGCGCATGGAAGCCCAGCAGATGGTCCGCCGCATCGCCTGTGAGGACGACGGCCGCGGCGTCCTGGCCCAGCTCACCGACGAGGGCCTGCGCCGACTACGCGCCGCCGCCCCCGGCCACGTCGCCGCCGTCCGCCGCTTCTTCGTGGACCTGCTCACACCCCAGCAACTGGCCGCCGTCGCCGCCGCCCTGGACCTGGTGAACCAGGCCGCCGACCAGCGCGCCACCACCCGCCCGACCGCCGATCTGGATTGACCCGCGCCCCCTGCCCGGAAGTGGGAGGCCGACCGCACACGCCATCAGTTAATATCTGATCGCCTGGAAGCGTGGCAGAGCGGCCGAATGCACTCGCCTTGAAAGCGAGCGTTGGGAAACCAACCGGGGGTTCAAATCCCTCCGCTTCCGCTGAAAACGGGCAGGTCAGACCCTGTTTTTTCTAGGGTCGGACCTGC